>DATCKZ010000057.1:0-7951 GCA_036564175.1 Natronosporangium sp. | reverse complement strand
CGACAGGATCGACCGGCGCAGCGCCTCCGCGTCCACCGACGGGGTGGCGCAGACGGTGAGCTGGAGGAAGAGCCCGACCGGGGTACCAGGTACGACGGCCACCTCGGTGCCGAGCATGCGCACGTTGTCGGCCGCGGCACGCAGCGCGTCGAGCCGCTGCGCATCGCTCACCACGGGGTCGGTGAGCAGGTCCACCGCGGTCCGGATGACCGGCCAGGACCCGGACCACTCGCGGATCGCCGCGGCCCGCTGCACTCCCGGCTGCCCGCCGATGAACAAGGCGTGGTCGGCCGGCGTGACCGCCCGCCGCGGGGTCGCCACGTACGCCTCCGGTGCGTCGCGGCGGGCCTGGTCGAGCGGCTCCGGATCGGCCCCTCCCGTGGCGGGCACCGGATTGCGGGCAGTGGCCAGCTGCTGCCACTGTGGCGGCTGGCCGGGCGAGGCGAGATTGCGCTCCAGCACGCGCAGGGCGTTGGCCGGTACGTTGCCGTCGCTGCCGGCGCCTACCTCGACCGCGGCCCGGACCGTGCTGCCGCCCGGCGGCAGCAGGCCGACCGCGCCGGTCACGAATCGCAGCACCGGCGGCCGGCCGTCCTCCGGCTCCAGCACGTACGCCAGCGCCGGATCGGCGACCTCGACCAGGGACGGCACCAGCTGCGGCCGGACCGTGCTGCCCGACGGCAGCACGACGTCCACGTCGAGGCGGTACGCGCTGCCGTCGGCGCGCCGCGCGATGGGCGCCGCGGCCGCTGCCAGCACGGCGTACGCCCCAATGCCTTGCGGGGCCAACACATCCGGGCCGTCGGCCAGCCGGCCGTGATGGGCCGGCACCAGGTTGGCCCGGGCCACGGTCACCTCTGGCGCGCCGGCGCTCTCGTCCACCATCACCGGGTACCGGCGCGGCAGCGCCTGCGCCGCGGACCAGCGCACGGTGTAGAGCGGCAGCGCCGGCGCGAGCGGGTCGACCAGTGGCTCGACCGCGGTCAGCCGGACCACGTGCGCGGCTCGGCTGGGCAGCGGCTCGCGGAACGCCGGGCCGGGGACCGGCCAATCCTCGGCGCGCCCGGCCCACGCCTCCTGGCGGGCCCGGTCGCTGGCGTCCACCACCTCGAACACCAGCAGGTCGCCCGCGGCCAGCCAGCCGTCACCGAGCGGGTCGGCCGGCCGGGGCCGGACCAGCACGCACTCGGTGGCGCCCGCGGCCAGTTCGGCCACGTCGCCGAGCCAGGTGTACAGCGGTATCTCACCCTTGCCCGGCACCGCGGTGAGCCCGGTCTCCACCGTGAACGCGAGCGGCGAGCCGGGTGCGTCGGCGGCTACCGCGCCGGTCGGCACCACCACCGCGGCACCGCCGGCCGCCGGTTGCACCAGCACGTGGGTGGTCGCCGACACCGCCTCGCCCAGCCGGTAGTCCACCAGCCGGACATGCCGGCGGACCGAGGTGCGCAGCCGAGCGCTCTCCAGGTACGCCTCGGTGGCCGTGCGGTCCAGCCGGTAGTGCAACACGTCGCCGACGTGCGCGAACAGCTCGGCGACGGCGATGTCCGGGTCGGCCGGGGAGACATCGGCGTCCGGGTACTCGCGCTGGATGAACTCGATCAGCGCGGTGCGCAGCGCGAGCCAGTCGCGGGCCAGGTAGTCGTGCACCGGGGACGGCACCGGTGCCGGCGGAGGTTCATCCGCGGGCAGCCAGCTCGCGCCGTCGTCGCACTCCGGCCGCAGCCGTACCGGCAGCCAGGTGCGCAGCGGGTCGAACGGCGTCGCCGGCACCGGCAGCACGTCCAGCCGGTACCACCCGGGATCGGGGTCGCCGACGATGGTCAACACCACCCGGTCGCCGGCGATGGCCGCGGCGCCGATCCGTACCGCGCGTACGCCCGGCGGCGGGGTCAGCGTCCAGCGCGCCGGGTCGGCCAGCTGCGCCGGTGGATCGCGGTAGAGGAACACCTCCACCACCCGGGTCCCGCCCTGCATTCTGGCGCCGGCCGCGCGCAGGCCGTGCACAGTGGAGGCTGGATCGAGCAGCAGCGCCGGCCGGTGCACTCCGGGGGAGCTCATGCGGGCACCTCCGACCGGACCGTGACCGTGGCCGGCTCGCCGCCGTCCCGCAGCCGGTAGACCAGGACCACCTCGACCGCGCTCTCCGCCGCGGCCTGCACGGTCAGCGACTCGATCGCGATCCGGTCCCCGAGAGCCGAGATGAGCGCTCCCCGGGCCCGCATCTCGACCAGGCCGGCGAGCGCGGCGCCCATCGGTTGGAAGAGTGCGTCGGCTCCGAGCCCGGCGCCGAAGTCGGGCCGGTGCAACCGACTGCCGGGGGCGGTGAGCAGGACCAGGCGGACCAGGTCGGCGATGTGCCGCGCCGGATCCGCGTCGGCCAGCCGGCGGGACGACGCGAGCCGGTACGGGTGGCGGGGCGCGCTCATTGCCCGCTCACCTTGGTCTGGTACCCGGAGATCTGGGCGGTTCCCTGCGGCGCCCCGGCCGCGTTGACGCACAGGCCGACCGATGTGGACAGCAGCACCTTCGTGCCGCCCACGGCGACCCGGGTCGCCGGCGCCTGCCACCGAACCCGCGTGCACGGCTGCGGCGTACCGCTGACGTTGAACGTGCAGCCGGCCACCGTCACCACGCTGTTCTCCAGCAGCGCGGCCACGCCGCCCAGCAGGACCGGGGTATCCGCCGGCGTGACCACGCCGCGGCCGCCGTGCGGGCACGAGATCGTGATGGTCGCCTGCAGCAGGTACGCGGTCACCGGATCTCCAATGCGCCGTCGTTGAACGAGATCGACGAGTCGGTGATGGTCATCGACTGGCCGCCGAAGACCACCGACACTCCGGCCGGGTCGAGGGTGATTTCGGCGCCGGAGGCGGCGGTGAGCACGATCGCCTCGTCGCCGCCGGTGTCCCGTACCTCCACCTTGTTGCCGGCGCTGGTCAGCAGCAGGATCTTGTCCGGCGCGGCGCCGGCCACCCCGGTGCCGTCGGCCCAGGCCGCGCCGGACCACACCGGCACCCGGGTGGTGTCGCCGGCCGGCCACTCCACGAACACCACGGCACCGGCCGGTGGCACCGCGGCCAGCCCGACGCCGGCGCCGGCGAACGGCATGGAGGGCAGGCACCAGCCGGTGGTCGCGTCGCCGAGCACCTCGGGCACGCTGACCTTCAGCCGGCACAACCCCTTCGGGTCGTCGTTGTCGACCACCGTGCCGGCGTACCGGCCGTGGAACCGGTCCATCAGAACAAACCTCCGTCCAGCTCGCCGAACGGCTCGTCGCCGGTGACCCCGAGCGCGTTGCGGCGCAGGGTCAGCTTCTGCTTGTGCGAGCCGAGGGTTATCTCGTGCCGCACCTTCTCCACCAGGTACCGGCCGGAGAGCGTGCCACCCAGACCCTTGACGAGTACCGGTTTGCGGGCCCGGAACAGCACGCCCAGCCGGTCGGTGTCGATCTCGGCGGTGAGCGTGATGCCGTAGGCGGACCGCCGGGCCAGCGAGTCGGCCGCCTGCTGCGGCTCCACCTCACCCGCCATGTCGGACGGTGTCATCAGGACGGTCACCGAACCGCCCAGCGTGGTGGCCCCTTGCGCCTGGTCGTCGCCGGCCGACTCGGCCGTGGCCGGCGTATCGGACAACGGCGGTATCCGCGACGCCTGCACCCGGTGGCCGGCGGTGAGCTTGCCGTCCACCGTCACCTTGTACGCGTCCCCGCCGAAGCCCAGCGCCAGCTCGGCCTGCGGATCGCTGATCGGGTCGATCGGCCCGAAGAACCCGGTCACCCCGTGCTCCGCGGCGTCCAGGTAGGTCACGTACCCCCACTTGTCCGCCAGCGCGCGCAGGAAGGCCCAGTCGGTGCCGCGCTGGAACGCCACGTGCACGTCCGGGTCCGGCCCGTCCGGGGTGTCGGTGACCACTGAGGACATCCCGTAGCTGGCGAAGATGGCGGTGGCGATCTCGGAGTCGCTGGATCCCGGCCAGCCGACGATCTTCTCCTCGGCGTCCAGGTCCAGGCTGCGGTCGATCGCCTTGACGGTCAGCCGGGACGCCCCCTCGGCATCGATCTGCCAGCTCGCCTCGGTCGAGTACCCGTCGAACCGGTACCACACATCCCCGCGGGACACCTGGACCACCACGGGTGTGCGCGGGGTGACCAGCGGATCGAGCACGCTGAGCCACTCGCCGTCGTCGGTCGGCTCCAGCCGCGCGGTGAGCGTGGCGGCATCCGCCTCCCAGGTCGCCTCCTCCACCTGGATCTCGGCCAGCTGTTCGAGGTCGTCCGCGGCCAGCTCGGCGCCCGCGATCTGCAGCAGCATGGTGGTGTTCGCCACGGGTCACCCTCCCGGCAGCAGGACGCGCCGGCCAGGGGTCTCCAGCTGCGTCGCGTCGTCGTCCGGGTTCGCGTCCGCGATCTGCCACCACGCGGTCGTGTCGCCGAGCACCGCGCGGGCCAGCAGGTCGAGCCGGTCGCCCGCGTGCACGGTGTAGGAGCCGGCGGTCGCGGCGGGCGGCGGCGCGATCCGCGGCGCGGACAGCAGCCGGGTGCCGCCCTCCGGCGCGGGGACCACGATGGTCGGTAGACCGGCGTAGCGCGACGGCATGTCAGCCTCCCAACTCGAGCATCTGCGGTAGCTGAAGGACCGCCTTCACCTCGCGCGCCCCGCGGTAGTAGTCCGCGGCCAGCCGCGCCACCTTCTCGTCCTTGGGCAGGTCCGCGGTGCGCAGCACGGTCAGTCCGATGTCGGCGGTGGCGTGGATCGGGTTGAGCAGCGAGTCGAACGCGGTCTCGTGGATGACCAGGGACTTGACGTGTACCGGCGTGATTCGGGTTGGTCCCCAGGCGAACAGCGTCAGCGGTGGCCGGCCGACCGGGATGGCGTGCCCCTTCGGCTTGCCGCCGATGAGCTTGCCGACCAGCCCACCCAGCAGCGAACTGCCCACCGGCTGCATGAGCATCTCCAGCGCGGCCAGCCGCGGCGCGATGCCGAATGCCGTGGTGAGCGGGCCCTCCGACGCCAGCCCGTCGGTGGCGTCGAACTCCAGCTTCATCGAGTACTCCTCGCCGGCCGGGATCGGCGCGGTGCGCGCCGACGACGAGCCCGAGCCGCCGGAGGCCGCGGTGCTGGCGCCCGCGGGCGTGGTGGCGGAGAAGGTCCGGGTCACGTCGGCCGGGTTGTACTGGCAGAAGATGATGGTCGGGATCAGCGCGAGCAGCGGGTCGGAGTAGGAGATCAGCATCCCTTTGAGCAACATCAGGACCGCCCCCCGCGCAGCTCGGCGGCGACCGCGCGGCCGATCTCCGCTTCCGGCCCGGCACCGGCCACCCGACCGGCGAGCGCCGCCTCGATCGCCGCCCGGATCCGGTGCGGGTCGGGGCGGTCGCTCACCTCGATAGTCAACTGTGGACGCTCTTCCGGCTCAGCCATGACCACCCACCCAGGACTTGCCAAGCTTCTCGTACTCCCGCCGCATGGCCCGCGCGACGTGATCCGGGCCGACCGGCTCGCCGGCCGCCGCCGCCAGGAACGCCGCCGCCAGCGCGGCCTGCACGATGTGCCCGCCGGCCAGCTCGGCACCGGCCAGCGCGGCCGGATCGAGGCCGGCCTGCGGCACCCGCGGCGGGAACACCCGGCGCCACAGCTGTTCGCGCAGCGCCGGGTCGGGCGGGTCGAACCGGATCGCGAACCGCAGCCGGCGCAGGAACGCCTCGTCCAGCGCGGTGCGCTTGTTGGTGGCCAGGATGGCCAGCCCGGTGAAGGTCTCCACCCGCTGCAGCAGGTAGTTCACCTCGAGATTGGCCCACCGGTCGTGCGCGTCCCGCTGCTCGGTGCGCCGGCCGAACAGGGAGTCGCACTCGTCGAAGAGCAGCACCGCGCCGGCCCGCTCGGCCTCGTCGAAGGCGAGCGCCAGGTTCTTCTCCGTCTCGCCGATGTACTTCGATATCACCGCGGACAGGTCGACCCGGTAGAGGTCCTGCCCGAGCGCGTTCGCCACCGCCTCGGCCGCCATCGTCTTGCCGGTACCAGGTGGGCCGTACAGCAGCGCCACCACGCCTTGACCGCGCGGCAACCGCGCCCGGAAGCCCCAGTCTTCGAGTACCTGGTGCGCCAGGGAGACGTGGCTGACCAGTTCGTCCAACTCGGCCCGGGTGTCCGGCCGCAGTACCAGGTCGTCGAGCTGGAACACCGGCCGGATCGCGGTCGCGACCCGGGTCAGCTCCTGTCCTGGCCGGTGCCGGGCGGCGTACCAGACATCGGCGACGGCCGGCGGGCGCCCTTCGATCCGGGCGTGCACCAGCGCCCGCCGCACCGTGTCCGCCACCTCGGCGTCGTCGAAGCCGAACCGGGCGGCCAGCGCCTGCGCCGCACCGGACGGCAGGCCGTAGCGTTCGAGCCCGGCGCGCCAGCTCGCCAGCCGCGCGGCCACGGCGGGCACCGGAAGGTCGACCGGGTAGGCGCCGGCCACGCTCTGCCGCGGCGCGCCGTACGCCAGCAGCCCACCGTCCTCCGGCCGCCAATCCAGGCCGACCAGTTCCTCGGCGCTGACCACCGGCACCACGTCGCAGACCCGCACCAGGAACCGGTACTCGGCCGCGGTGGCCCGCTCGACCGGCACCCGGCCCACGCTCCGTACCGCGCCCAGCGCCGCGGCCCTGGCGCCGGGCCCGCGGACGAGGACCACGCCACCGCCGTCGACCGCCCGGCCCAGCGCGGTCACCACCTGGTCCGGTCCGGTGGCGTACCCGTCGACGGGTTCGACCGGCGCCGAACCGGCGAGGTAGCGCCGGGCCGCGGAGGTCAGCTGCACCGGCGCGCCAGGGCCGGGCGCGGGCAGCAGGGCGCCGAGCCGTACCGGCGGGTCGCCGTCGGCGTACTCGGCCGGTGCCGGCAGGCCGAACCCGCCCAGGAGCAGGCGGACCAGGGCCGGGGTCGGGTACCGGCGGGAGCCGTCGTCGTGGCAGCAGCCCAGCGCGACGCCGAACTGCGGGTCCGCCTCCGCCCACCAGGCCGCGGCAACGGTCAACGTGGCCGCCTGGTCCAGGTCGAGGCAGGTGGCGACGGTACCGAGCCGGCCGGTGGAACTGGCCGCGCGCACCGCCGCGTCGAACAGTTGCCGAGCCTGTCCGTCTGGCGTACCCGGCGGGTCGATCCCGGCCAGCAGCCGCGCGGTGTCGGTGTCGCCGCCCTCCGGCGGCGAGCCGGCCCATGCGGCCCGCAGCCGCAGCAGGTACGCGCTGAGCACCAGCCGCCACGCGGTGAGCGCGGCCTGAAGTCCTTCGTCGGTGTGCCCGGCGTCACGCTGCGGCGGTGCCGAATGCAGCAGCTCGGCCGTCATGGCGCGACGTCCAGAGTGAACACCGGGCCGGCCACCCGGTGCGACCGGAGGGTGACCGCGTGCGGTCCGGGCGCGGTGCCCGCCGGCACGGTGAAGGTGACCGTGGTGGGCGTGACAGCCGTCGGCGGCACCGACCTGCCGTCGACGAAGATCTCGGTGTCTGGTCCGCAGTGCGCCGTGGTCACGGTCGCCGCCGCTCCGGCCTGGGCGGTGCCCACCAGGGCGAGTACGGTCGGGACCACGGTCAGGCCGATGCTGTCCCGACCCGCCGGCAGCCCTTCCACTGTGGAGACCGCGTCGAGTCGCCGTACTCCTGGAGCCAGATCGTGCTGGGGCAGCCGTAGGGTCACCATGTCCGCGTCCTGTGCCACGACGGTCATCGGCCACCCGGTCGCCGGTGCCCCGGGGGGATCGTCCGGCTCGGTGGCGAGCACATACGTGGTGTCCGCCGCCGCGCCGGTGATCCGGACCGAGGTGACCTGGTCCGCGCCGATCCGGGTGGGGCCGGCCGAGACCAGCCGGGTGCCGAGCGAGCCGCCGACCAGCGTCCGGGCCGAACCGACCGGTGGCCCTGGCACATACGTGGCCTGCTGCTCCACCACGACCAGGCTCACCTCGTAGC
>DATCKZ010000056.1:0-1791 GCA_036564175.1 Natronosporangium sp. | reverse complement strand
CCAGCTCAAGCACTACCGAAGCCTTCTGCCACTGGCGTACGAGGCGCGCAAGCCGATCTTCGAGCTCAAGCCCGCGGATGGAGCTTTCGGAGGTCATCAGGCAGCCGTAACCGCAGCCGGCAGAGACTTCTCCGACCTGGCAAACCGCATACTGCGCGAGGTGGTGGCCGTGCCTCCCGGCGGCGGGCCATCCCATTGAGGGAGTCCCCCTGCACAGCTCGCCGGAGTTGCCCCTCAGCAGCTGCTCCCGGCTGGGAACACACCGCACGGTGGCACTGGAGACCGAGGAGGCTTACGCCGCGCCGCCCGGCTGGGGATCAGCACTCCACGACGTTGACCGGCACGACCGCGACCGCCAGACCGCCGCGGGCGGTCTCCTTGTACTTGTCGCTCATGTCCCGGCCGGTCTCCCGCATCGCGGCGATGACCTCGTCGAGCGAGACGCGGTGGGTGCCGTCGCCGCGCAACGCCATCCGTGCCGCGTTGACGGCCTTGCCGGCGGCGATCGCGTTGCGTTCGATGCAGGGGATCTGCACCAGCCCGCCCACCGGGTCGCAGGTCATGCCCAGGCTGTGCTCCATGGCGATCTCCGCGGCGTTCTCCACCTGTGCCGGCGTCCCGCCGAGGACCTCCGCCAGGGCGGCGGCCGCCATGGAGGACGCCGAGCCCACCTCACCCTGGCAGCCGACCTCCGCACCGGAGATCGAGGCGCGCTCCTTGTACAGCGACCCGATCGCGCCGGCGGTGAGCAGGAACCGGACCGCGACCTCGTCCGGGTCGGCGGCCCCGGCGGCGGTGTAGTGGGTGGCGTAGTGCAGCACCGCCGGGATGATGCCGCCGCGCCGTTGGTGGGGGCGGTCACGACCCTGCCGCCGGCCGCGTTCTCCTCGTTGACGGCCATCGCGACCAGGTTGACCCAGTCCTCCGCCAGGGCGGGGTCGCGGTGGCCGGGGTCCTCGACCGACAGCCGGCGGTACCAGTCCGGGGCGCGCCGCCGTACGCCCAGCCCGCCGGGCAACTCGCCGTCGGTGCGCACCCCGCGCTGGACGCACTCCCACATCACGTCCCGGATCCGCAGCAGGTACTCCCGCACCTCGGCCACCGGGCGCCGCGTGGCTTCGAACCGGAGCATGACGTCGCTGACGGCCGAGTTGGTCTCGGCGCACCGGCGCAGCAGCTCTGCCGCGGTCCGGAACGGCCCCGGCGGCGCCGACGGCAGCTCACCCTGGCTGCCCAGCTCGTCGGCGGTGGCGATGAACCCGCCGCCGGTGGAGTAGTACGTCTGCTCGTAGCTGACCTCGCCGGCCGGGTCGCGGGCCGCGAGCACCATCCCGTTGGGGTGGCCCGGCAGCACGGTCAGCGGGTGGCGGACGACGTCCTGTTCGGACATGGGGATGCCGACCCGCCCGGCCAGCTCCAACCGGCCGCGGGTCCGCAGGTCCGCCATCCGGGCGGCGATCTCCTCCGGTGTGACCTCCTCCGGCCGACGGCCGGTCAGGCCGACCAGCACCGCCGGTACGGTCCCGTGCCCGACTCCGGTCGCCGCCAGCGACCCGTACAGCCGGATGTCGACCGCGGTGGTCTTGTCCAACAGCCCGCGCTCGTCGAGGTCGGCGACGAACCGGTTGGCGGCCCGCATCGGCCCGACCGTGTGGGAGCTGGACGGGCCGATCCCGATGGAGAACAGGTCGAAGACGCTGACGGTCATCGCCGGATCCGCCCCCGCTGGCGAGCCTCGCCGGTCGGGCCGGCGGCACCGGACGCGACGGCGCCATCAGCGGCGGCGCCGGA
>DATCKZ010000055.1:0-20772 GCA_036564175.1 Natronosporangium sp. | reverse complement strand
CGTCTCGCTGCCGCCGGTCGGCACGATCCCGCCGCCGACCATCCCACCCGGCGGCCCGCCGTCGATCCCGCCGCCGCCACCACCGCCGAATCCGGGGCCGTTCCCGCCGACGCCGCCGCCACCGTCGATCCCGACCCGGCCGCCGGTGCCGCCGCCGACCCGGCCGCCGGTGCCGCCGACTCGGCCGCCCACGATCCCACCGCCACCGACCGGTGGCCGCCCACCCGGCGCGCCGCCGGTCCGGCCCGGCCCGGTGCCGATCAGCCAGGTCCGGCCGACGCCGCCGGTCCCACCGCCGGCCGGCCGGCCGCCGGTCCACCTCCCCGGCACTCCTCGGCCGGGCGCGGTGCCGCCCGGCGCGGCCCCGCCGGGCGGCCGGCCCGGGAGCCTGCCACCGGGGGCCCGGCCCCCGATCGGCCCCGGAGCGGTCCCGCCAGGCGGCCGGCCCGGGACCGGGCCAGCCGGCACCCGTCCGGGTGCGATCCCGCCGTCGGTCGGCACTCGGCCGGGCGGGCCGCCGGGGCCGGGTAACCGCCCCGGGTCGGCACCGGGTCAGCGGCCGGGTCCGGCCCCGCTCGGCGCGATCCGGCCCGGTGGCCCGCGACCCGGTGCGACCGGTCCGGCCACTCCGCCCCGACCGGGGCAGGCTGCGCCGACGCTGCCGGGGGCGACCGCCACCCGGGTGCAGCGACCGGACCTGCGGACCACGATCATGGCCGCGGCTGGCCAGGCCGGCCGGTCCGGGCCGATCCCGACCCCGCCGGCCAGCAGCGCCGCCCTGCAGACCGGGCAGCCGCGGCTGGCGCGCCCGAACGCACCGGCCCCGGTCAGCCAGCGCGGCGCGCCGACCCTGGCCGGCGCCACCGGCCAGCCCGCCGCCCGGCCGGGTGCCGGCAGTGGGCGCGGCTCGTCCGACGACGACCGCCAGCGGCAGATCGCCCCGACCCGGCCGACCAGCGAGGGCGACGAGCCGGACCGGGACCCGTTCGCCGCGCCCAAGGCGGCCGGCCTGATCCAGCGCTCGGATCCGGAGCGGCCGGCCACCCAGGGCAAGCCGATCGAGCCCGGCCGCTAGAGGTGAGATGACCAGCGCCACTGTAGATGGTCGACGGGCCGCCGCGTGGGAACAGGAATCCCGCTCCCGCGCGCGCGGCTCGTCGGCGTCGGCCGAACCGGAACGGGTGCCGGCAGTCCTGCCCTGGCCGTTGCGGCCGCCACGACGGGTGGCGGGCATCCCAGTCGGTCTGCTGGTGTGCTGGCAGACCGCCCTGCTGCTGGCGCTGGTCGCGATCGGCCGATCGGCCGGCACTGCGATCGTGCTCGGCGCCGTGGCCGCGCTGATCGTGATCCTCACCGCGCTCCGGCCGCGCGGCCGGTGGCTGCACGAATGGTTGGTGCTGTGGCTGCGGTACACGTTCCGCGGCCAGCGGGTGCCCGACCCTCGCAAGCCGCCTGCGGTGGCGCTGCTCGACCTGGCCGCCACCACCGAGTCGATCGACGAGGTCGAGATCGACGGCGACCGGGTCGCGGTGATCTCGCACGGCCACGGCTACTCGACCGCGCTGGAGCTGCGCAGTGACAGCGTCTCGCCGTACCTGCCGCTCACCCTGGCGCCGCGGCACCAGCCGGACACGCCGCTGGTCTCGGTCCAGCTGCTTATCCACGCCACGCCGGTGGTGCCCGGTCAGCCGGTCGCGACCTTCCGCAGCTGGCTCGCGGTGCAGGTCGCCCGGGACCCCGGCTACCAGCCCGAGGAGCTGCGCGGCGCGCTGGTGAACGCGGTCCGCCGGCTGCAGCGGCGGCTCAAGTCGGCGCAGCTGGAAGCCCGGCCGGTGGATTCGGCCCGGTTGATGGAGGCGCTGCACACGCTCACCCGGCTCGATCTCGCCGGCCCGGTCGGCCCCGGTTCCCGGACCGTCGCGCTCGGCTCCGAGCGGTGGGGCAGCTGGTGGACCCGGGGGGTCCCGCAAGAGAGCCTGGCGATCCGGAGCTGGCCGGGTGCGCCCGGGCCGCCCGCCTCGGCACCGTTCGACGTGCTGCTCGCGCCCCGCTGGCCGCAAACCCTGTCGATCGCCGCCCGACGGATGCGGCTGACCACCGCCCACGGCGCGCTGCAAGCCGGCGAGGAGGTGCTCACCGTCGAGATCGTGGCCCGGGTGAGCGAGCGCGACCGGTCGATGCTCGCCGGGGCGGTCCGGCAGCTCCGCGACCGGCTCAAGGCGGCCGGTGCCCGGGCCGAGCGGCTGGACGGCCGGCAGCTGCCGGCGCTGGCGGCGACCATGCCGATCGGCGGGTTCCTGTCCGGCTACGGACCATCGGCTTCGGCGTACTCCGCGCCACCCCGGCGGAAGAGGCGGCGACTGCTGACCCAGCCGGGGCTGGCGGCGGTGCCGGCACCGGCCGGCCCGATCCCGCCGCCGCTACATCGGGATGCCGCCCTCCCCTCCCCGCCGCCGATGCCGGCACCGCCCGCCCCGCCGGCGCCGCCCGCCCCACCGATGCCGGCGCCGCCGGTCGCGGTGCCGCCGCCGGGCCAACCACCAGTGGCCAGCCCGCGCGACTCCGGTTCGGCGCGGGTGGCTCCGCCCAGCCTGGCTGGCCGGGTGCCGCCGCCACCAGCGGCTGGCGTGGCGTCGGTGACCCCACCAGCCCCGCCGCCGGCACCCCCACCACCGACCAGTGCGCCGCCGGCGCCGACCCCGAGCAGCGCACCGCCGGCACCGCGGCCGGCCAGCGTCCCGCCGGCGCCAACCCCGTCGAGCGTGCCGCCAGCGCCACCGCAGCCAGCCAGCGTGCCGCCGGCCCCGGCGAATGGCGGCCCGGCCGGGACGCCGCAGCCGTCGAGCGTGCCGCCGGCGCCGCCGCCCCCGACCAGCGCCCCACCGGCGCCGCCGCCCCCGACCAGCGCACCGCCGGCCTCGCCGACGCCGATCGAGATGCGGCCGCTGTTCCCGGCGGCGCGGGGGCAGGCCGAGGTCCCGTCGCCGTCGGCCACCCCGGAGCCGGGCCCGCCGGTCCGCGGCCAGGCGGCCGTCCCGCCGCCGGCGCCGGCCGAGCCGGTGCGGGCGAAGGCGTCGGTGCCGGACCCGGCGTCCCGGCCGGCCCAGGACCAGCCACCCGCCCAGGAGCCGCCTCGGGAGTCGTGGTTCGAGCCCACCACCTCGGACATGCCGACCGCGCTCCGCGGCGTGGCGGCACCACCGCCACCGCCACCGGCGCCGCCGACCCCGCACGTGCCGGTGCCGCCGCAGCCGCCGGTGCAGCCGGAGGTGCACGGCGCGGTCCGCGCGTACGGCGCCAGCCTGTTCACCTCCGAGTCCCGCCGGCGGAGCAAGGTTGAGCAGCTGATGATGCAGGTGCGGACACCGCACCGGGCCGCGCAGGTGGTGTCGGTGCTCGCCAGCGAGAGCGGGCTCGGCAGCAGCACCACCGCCGCCGGCATGGCCCGGATCCTCGCCACCGTCCGCGACGACTACACCGCGCTGCTCAGCATCGACACCGGCCAGGTGACCGCCGCGACCATCCAGGAGGTCAGCCGCGGCCACGCGTTCGTGGTGGTCGATCTCGGTGCCCACGCCGGGGAGGCGACCCCGCAGGCGCTGTCGGTCAGCACCCGGGTGGTCGTGGTCACCAGCGCGGACCGGTACGATCCGGCCGCCACCCGGGTGATCCTGGACCGGATCCATCGGGTGAAGCCGATGCTGGTCGCCGGTGCCGTGATTGCCGTGGTCTGCAAGACCGGCCGGCAGTACCGGCGGGTGGTCCGGGAGCTCAGCGAGGACCGCAGCCCACAGGCGACCCAGATCGTCCCGATCCCGGCCGACCCCGGGGTACGGGCCACCGACGAACTGGACCTCACCCGGCTGGCGCAGGTGACCCGCGAGGCGTATCTTCAGTTGGCTGCGGCGGTCGCCATGCCGCGACCCGCGGCGACCGGAGGAGCCGCGGCTCCCCCGCCACCGCACCGGTAGCGATCCGCCACCCCCGGAGGTGCGACATGTCCAGTGAGCGCGCGTCCGATCGCCCGGACGCGGCTGGCGAGCCGCCGCCCCCGTACGAGCCGCTGCAGGACGCGCTGACCCGGGCGGTGACCACCCGCTGGTGGCGACGCTGGCTCCGGCATCGCAGCGACCGCCCGTGGTGGCAGCAGTCCGCGGTGCTCGCCGCAGCCGGCGTGGTGGTGGTGCTCAGCGCGGTCGCGATCGTCGCACCCTGGTCCGGGAGCCGGGGGGCGGAGCGGGACCGCGACGCGTTCGGCCCGGCCGGCTCGGTGCTGCAGACCCCGACCGACGCGCCGGCCGATCCCCGGTCGGTGGTCAGCCGGCCGGAGGCGGGCCGGACCGCTGGGCCAGACTGCCAGTCACCGCTGTCGGTGGTGGTCGCGCCGGACCTGGCCGGCGCGGTCCAGGAGCTCGCCCAGCCGCTGCTGGGCGGCGACTGCCCGAAGCTGGCGATCACCGCGGAGACCCCGGCCGCCACCCTGAACACGCTCGCCGCCGGTGGCGGGTCGCCGGACGTCTGGATCCCGGACTCGACCCTGTGGCTGCGGCTCGCCGACGATCCGGACCTGCCGGACCGTGGCACCTCGGTCGCCCGTACCCCGGTGGTGCTGGCGGTGCCACCACCGGTCGCCGACCAGTTCGAGCGCGAGGGCGCGTGGCCGGTCTGGCTGGTCTTCTACGACAAGGTGACCTCCGGGGCGATCCCCCGGATGAGCATGCCGCCGCCGGAATCCACTGCCGGTGCGCTGACCCTGGTGGCGTTCGCCGCTGCGGCCGAGTACCACTGGGGCGACGACGGCGAGGGCGCGCCGTTCCTCCGGATGATCGACTTCCGGAACCACCTCGCCACCACCGACGCCGATCCGGAGGCGCTGCTCAACCAGCTCGCGACCACCCCGGCGGCCGAGTCGGACACCCGGGTCGGGGTGTTTCCGGTGACCGAGCAGCGGCTGCTCGCGTACCTCGACCGCGGCCCGGCGACGCCGGCGGTGGCGTTCGGCACCCACGAGGCGATGAGCGAGGCCGACTATCCGATGGCGATCTCGCAAGCGCTCGATGACCGACTCGCCGGCATCGCCGATGAGCTGCGGGCGCAGCTGCGCTCACCGGCGGCGGTACAGCGACTGGCGGAGCTGGGGTTCCGGCCGCCACGCGGCGAGCAACTGCGGCCGGCCGCACTCACGGACACCAACCGGTTCCCGGACTACCCTGACCCGGTGAGCCTGCCGGATCCGGCCGGCTGGCAGCAGCTGGTCGACGGGTGGCGGTTCCAAGGCTGATCAGCTGGGCCATTCCAAGGCTGGCGGGCTGGCCGGCGCGGCCAGTGGGCCTCACGCGGCGATGCCGAGCTCCTCGGCGCGCTCCCAGACCGCCCGCATCGCCGCCTCAGGGTCGCGGTGGAACGCGCTCGCCCGGAGCCGCACGAACACGCAGTTGCCGACCCGCTCCAGCAGCGCCTGCCGGTGCAGGCTGCGGGTGAACGCGTCCGGGCCGCGGTAGCCGTCGCCGTCGCACTCGATCGCCAGCCGCCGGCCGTCCGGCGCGGCGAGCACGAAGTCGATCCGGTAGTCGCCGATCCGGTACTGCACCGCCGGCCGCAGCCCGCGCTCGGTGAGCCGGCGCAGCACCGCCCGCTCGAAGTCGGACTCGCAGCGCTGCTCCGGCGGGGTGGCGCCGTCGTCGGTCGGCCGCGGCTGCCGCAGATGCGCCAGCAGCAGCGCTCGGGCGTCGTCCGGGCGCAGGTCGGCCAGCTCCACCGAGTGGAACACCCACAGCTGGTCGCGGGCCCGGGAGGCGGCGACGTTGACCCGGCGGTGGAAGTCGCGCTTGGTGAACGCCCCGAAGTCGCCGTCCGCGCTGGCGACCACCATCGAGATCAGCACCACGTCCCGCTCGTCGCCCTGGAAGGTGTACGGATCGCCGACCCGCAACGATCGCCGCTCCAGCTCCGCCGGGCCGACCGTCTCGCGCAGCCGGTGCAGCAGGTACGCAGCCTGCCCGCTCCCGGACAGCAGGCTCACCACCCCGATCGACTTGCCGCGGTAGACCGGGTCGGCCACGATCGCCGCCACCCGGCTCACCAGCGCCTCCGCCTCGGCGACGTTGACCTGGCCGTAGTCGGCCAGGTGCTCGCGCCGGCCGTCCGGCACCGGCACCGCCACCACCGGAACCTCGATCCCGGCCGGCCGGTCCGCCCGCAGCGGCTGGATCTTGCGGTCGTAGTAGGTGTGCGAGGAGAAGGCGATGATCGGCGGCACCGACCGGAAGTGCTCGGTGAGCAGGATCCGTTGCGGCGACCGCCGCACCGCGTGGTCGTAGAGGCTGCTCTCGGTGTCGAAGTGGACCGCCGACGGGACATCCGCGAGATGGGTACGGATCAACGCGTTGATCCGGTCGGTCGGGGCGCCCACCAGCTGTGGCCCGATCTGCTGGTCGTCGCCGACCACCACCGCCCGGCGGGCCAGGCTGAGCACCGGCAGCGAGAAGATGTCCGCCTGCGACGCTTCGTCGACGATCACCACGTCGAACCGCGGCTCGGCGCCCCGGAACTGCTCCAGCGCCCGGTCGATCGACATGATCCAGACCGGGACCGCGGTGACCGCCTCGGTCATCGCCCGCTGGGCGGCGGCCTGCCAGTGGGCGGCGCTCTTGCCGGTCCCCTTACCGATCTTCCGGAGCGCGGCGGTCCAGTCGGCGAGCGCCGCCTTCCGCCGGTCGTCGAGGGTGAGCGAGACCGCCAGCCACGCCGAGCCGACCACCAGTTCGTGGGTGAGCTGCCGGATCCGGTCCCGGCACCGCTCGACCTGCCGGCCCAGTGCCGCGGTGTCGACCGACCCGACCGTCTCGTCGAACCAGGTCTGCGCCTGCCGCCACCGCCACGCCCGCATCGCCTGCTCGCCACTCGCCGGCAGATCGCCAGCGTCCATTCTGGCCGCCCACTGTGGTGCGACCGTGGCCAACCGGTCGTGCAGCGCGGTGTACCGGAGCGCGTCGTCGCGGATCGTCCACAGCCGGCTGGCCTCGGCGACCGCCGCGTCCCAGCCGGCCAGGTCACCGGTCTCCAGGGCGGTCAGCAGCCGCCGGACCACCGGGCTGGCGTCCGGCTCGGCGGCGAGCTGCCGCAGCGACTCGGTCCGGGCCCGCGCCTCGGCGTCGAGCCGGTCGGCCAGGAACACGTTGCCGCAGGCCTCGACCGCACCGGCCAGCTCTCCCGCCAGTCGGGCGTCCACCGCCGCCGGGCAGCCGGGGTAGAGCTGGGCGAGCGTGGCGTGCAGCGCCGGCCACCGGCGCCGCTCCCAGTCCAGCGCGCCGACCGCCTCCGCGAGCAGCGTCCCGGACCACAGCTCGGCCGGACCCTCCGGGGCCGGCAGGCCGAGCCGCTCTCCCCACTCCGCCCACCGGTTGCCGAGCTGCCGGCGCAGCTGGTTGCGCTCGACCCAGGCGACCACCAGGTCGACGTCGGTCACCGACCGGAGCGGTTCCCCGTCCACCAGGCAGGTCGAGGTCACCCGGACCAGCTCGGCGCCGGCGAACCGGCCGACCCGCTTGCCGGCGGCGAACCGGGCCCGGATCTGGCCGAGCTGGTCGAGCAGCCGGCGGGGCTGCTGCGCGTCCGGCTCCGGCACCTGCACGTCGCGGCCGGCCAGGTAGGCGGTCCGGGCGGCGAGCTCGGCCAGCAGCTGCTGGCAGGCGGCGACGTGGTGGTCCCAGACCCGGTGCCAGTTCGGGTCCTGGATCAGCCGGCCGAGCCGGTCGGTCCAGCTCCCCTCCCGCCGGGCCAGCTCGTCGGCGGCGACCCGTAGCTGGCCGGCGAGCTCGTCCGCTCGCTCGCCGCCGAGTTCCCGGATCGCGCCGATCGCCAGGCCGCGGTCGCGCAGCGCGTCCACCACCTTGCCGGCGTCGCGGCGGGCCACCCGGCCGGCCTCGATCGCCTCGGCGGTCGGTAGCGTGCCGTCGGCGGGCAGCCGGCCGACCGCCGCCCGCCGGTCCGCCGGGGTGATCCGCCGGGCCAGCTCGATCAGCTCGGCGAACTCGCCAGCGGTCAGCGGCGGATCGAGTCCGGGCGGGACGGCGTCGGGAATGAACCCGGCCTCCGCCTCCTGCCGGCGCAGCCAGTCACCGACCACACTGGCCGGCACCGGATGGCCGTCGAGCTGGTAGCTGGCGGACTCCCGCTCGGCGGCGGCGCGCAGCCCGGCCCGCAGCCGGTCCAGCTCCGACTCGAGCTGGGTCAGCTCGTCGAGCAGCTGCGCCACCCGTACCGACTCGGCTTCTTGGTCCAATGTGGCCGCTCGGTCGGAGAGCTCGCGGGCGGCGATCTGCAGCTGCACCAGCTGGTCGGCGCTGCGGCCGAGGATCGCCAGGCAGAGCGGTTGCAACTGCTCGGGCAGGCCGTCGCGCAGCACCCGCAGCGGGTCTTCCTTCTGGGCCAGCACCAGCACTCGCTTGCCGTTGGCGACCAGGTGGCAGATCAGGTTGCGGATGGTGTGGGTCTTGCCGGTGCCGGGCGGGCCCTGGACGGCGACGCTGCGGTGCCCGGCGAGCCGCCGGGCGATCGACTCCTGGGCGTCGTTGGTCGCCATCGGCATCAGCAGCCGGTCGCCGATCCGCTGCCAGTCGGCCGAATCGTCGCCGGGCATCCGCAGCCGGCTCGGCTCATGGGCGAGGATGCTGGCGAGCGCGCCGACCGCCGACGGCTCGCTGGCCAGCAGCCGCTCCCGCATCTGCTCCAGGAACCTGCGCACCATCCGCTGCCGGGGCCGGGCGAACAGCACCCCGGTGTCGTGCACGTGCGGCCGGTCGGGCGGGTCGCCGGCTCCCGTGTGGAGCTCCGGGTCCAGGCCGAGCCGGCGCATCGCCCGCTCCGCGAAGCCGCGCCGGTCGGTGTCGTCCCACGGGTCCAGCCCGAGCTGGCCGCCGGGGCCACCGAGCGCCAGCAGGTCGGCGAGCCGGCGGTCGTCCAGCCCGGTGAGCGCGTCCGGCTGCAGCCGGGGCGGCCCCTCCGGGGTGACCGTGACCGTGGCGGTGTCCGGGTCGTAGCCGATCGCGACCGGCGTCGCCACCAGCGGGTAGCGGACGCGCTCGCCGCCCACCTCGGCGTCCAGCACCAAGTGACCCCAGACCAGCTCCAATCGGGCGGCGTCGATGTCGAGCCGGTACCGGAGGTCGTAGAGCTGATCGTGGAGCCGCCGGACCGCCTCGGCCGCCGAGTACGCCGCCGACCAGGGTTGCCACTGCCGCTCGTACCAGTCGATGAACTCGTGCCGGACCGGCTCCGGCAGCGGCTCGTCGGCATCCTCGACCAGGGTCGGGGTGCCGGTGTGCGAGAGGTCCCAGACCAGGTAGCGCACCAACGTGGTCGGGATGCCCGGCGGCGCCGGCGGGCTGGGTCGGCCGACCCGCAGCCAGCTCGGCTGGTCGAGTTGCCGGGGCCCGAGCTCGCAGGCCGGGTGCGCCGGCAGGTCAGCCTGCCAGAACGCGTCGGCGGCCGGGACGGTCCGGGCCGGCTTCTCCATCAACGCGCGGACCGCGAGCAGGTACTCGACCAGCGAGATCGCGCGCCGGTGGATGGTGGCGGGTGACTCGGCCGGGCCGGTCGACTCCACGCCGGCGGGAGATTCCACGGCGGTCGCGGCGCCGTCGGCGCCGTCCGGCTCGACCCCCCGTTCGTCACTCATCGCCCCTCCGACGATAGCGCGGCGCCGCCCGCCGGCCCGTCGGGCGCAACGGCCGGGCCAACTTCGGTACTTCCCGGAGTACGGCGAGGCCGACTATCTGGCCCGCACGCTGCTGATCGACATCCGGGACGAACTGCTGACGGGGAACGGTGGCTACGCGGACCACAACTGGCAGGACGGGACCCAGTGGTACGTGGTGGTCAGCAGCTCACCAGCCGCCCGGCAGGCCGAGGGCCGGGCGTTCACCGGGGTCGCGCTGCACGAGGTCGCACACCACTTCGGCCTGCGACACTCCTTCGGCGGGTTCGACTCAACACCTGTCTGACACCTACGACGGCTGGGACGCGGCGGAGGAACGGTCGTGCTTCGCCAGCGGCGACACGGCCTTCGTGGACCTGGGCAGCCAAGCGCACCCGGTCATGGGCGACCTGCGCACGCTCGACTTCAGCCAGTTCGAGTACGACAACCTGGCGCGCTGGGAAACCGCGGGGCATCTGAACGCGGCGAACGCGCTGGCCGCGCTGGTGCTCGACGATCCGCGGGCGGACCGGGTCCGCGCCGGGGCGGGGCTGGCCGCGGCGGGCGGGGCCGCGGTCAGCCGGCCGGCCGGTCCACGATCTTGTCGCGGGCGACCGCGTACTGCTCGCGGATCTGCGGCACCGGATCCGCCTCGTACCGGCGTACCTCACCGATCTCCCAGGCCGGCGGCTGGTCGCCGCCGAGCGCCACCCAGGCCGCCTGCCGGGCGGCGCCGTCGGCGACATACTCCCCGGGCGGGGGTACGAGCACCGGGCAGCCGAAGATCTCCGGGGCGATCCGGCGGACCGCGCTGGAGGCGGCGCCGCCGCCGACCAGGATCACCCGGTTGGCGACCGCCCCGTGCGCGAGCAGCGCGTCCAGCCCGTCGGCGAGCGCGCACAGCATCCCCTCGACGGCCGCCCGAGCCAGGTGGGCCGGGGTCGAGGTGCGCAGCGTGAGGCCGTGCACCGCGCCGGTGGCCAGGGGCTTGTTCGGCGTCCGCTCACCCTCCAGATAGGGCACCAGCACCAGCCCGTCCGCGCCGGGCGGCGCCTGCAACGCGTACGCTGCCAGCGTGTCGTGGTCGACGCCGAGGATCGCGGCGGCCGCGTCGAGCACCCGGGCCGCGTTCAGCGTGCACACCAGCGGCAGGTACCGGCCGGTCGCGTCGGCGAACCCGGCGACGATCCCGGACGGGTCGGCGGCCGGGGACTCCGCGGTGGCGAAGACCGTGCCCGACGTACCGATTGAAATCACCACGTCGCCCGGCTGCGCGCCGACGCCGAGCCCGGCGGCGGCGTTGTCGCCGGCGCCCGGGCCGACCACCGCGCCGGATTCGGTGTGGCCGGCCGGCTCGCTCGGACCGAGCACAGTGGGCAGTCCCACATCGTCCCGGCCGAACCCGAGCCGGAGCAGGTCGCGGCGGTACTCGCCGGTCGCGGCCGACCAGTAGCCGGTGCCGCTGGCGTCGCTGCGGTCGGTGACGAACGACCCGGTCAGCCGCCAGGTGAGCCAGTCGTGCGGCAGGCACACCGACCGGGTCGCGGCCGCGTGCTCCGGCTCGTGCTGAGCCAGCCAGCGCAGCTTGGTGATGGTGAACGAGGCGACCGGGACCAGCCCGACCGCGTCCGCCCAGGCCTTGGCGCCACCCGGCAGTTCGGCGATCAGGTCGGTGGCGGCGCCGGCCGACCGGGTGTCGTTCCACAGCAGCGCCGGCCGGACCACCTGGCCGTCGCCGTCCAGGCAGACCATCCCGTGCTGCTGCCCGCCGATCGAGATCGCCGCCACGTCGGCAAGCCCGCCGGCCTGCGCCAGCGCCTCCTGCAGCGCCGACCACCAGGCATCCGGGTGCACCTCGGTCCCGTCCGGGTGCGCCGCCCGGCCGGAGCGCACCAGCGCACCGGTCTCGGCGTCCCGGACCACTACCTTGCAGGACTGGGTCGATGAGTCGACCCCGGCGACCAGCGTCATCGCGCCTTGAGCAGGTGTTCGACCGCGAGCTGGTTCAGCCGGACCACGCCGTAGCCGCGCTGCGCTGCGGCGTCCGGGTCGTAGTCCTCCCACGCCGACCGGTCGGCCAGCAGCTCCGAATAGGACTCACCCTCGGCCAGGGTCGGTACGGACAGCTGGTCCACCCGGCTGGCGGCGAGCGCCTCGGCCACCTCCGGGTCAGCGCGCCAGGCCGCGGCCCGCTCCTTGAGCAGCAGGTAGGTGCGCATGTTGGCGGCGGCCGACGCCCAGACGCCGTCCAGATCCTCGGTACGCAGTGGCTTGTAGTCGAAGTGCCGGGGCCCGTCGTAGGCCGGGCCGCCGTTCGGGCCGCCGAACTCCAGCAGGTCGACCAGGAAGAAGGCGTTGAGCAGATCACCGTGCCCGAACACCAGGTCCTGGTCGTACTTGATGCCGCGCTGGCCGTTCAGGTCGATGTGGAACAGCTTGCCATGCCAGAGCGCCTGGGCGATGCCGTGGACGAAGTTCAGGCCGGCCATCTGCTCGTGCCCGACCTCCGGGTTGAGCCCGACCCGGTCCGGATGCTCCAGCTCGTTGATGAACGCCAGCGCGTGGCCGATCGTCGGCAGCAGGATGTCGCCGCGCGGCTCGTTCGGCTTCGGCTCGATCGCGAACCGGATGTCGTAGCCTCGGTCGACCACATAGGATGTCAGGACGTCGAGCGCCTCCTTGTAGCGGTCGAGCGCGGCCCGGACGTCCTTCGCGGCCTCCGACTCCGAGCCTTCCCGGCCGCCCCACAGCACGTAGGTCCGGGCCCCGAGCTCGGCGGCGAGGTCGAGGTTGCGCAGTACCTTCCGGATCGCGAACCGGCGGACGTCCCGGTCGTTGCTGGTGAACGCGCCGTCCCGGAACACCGGGTGGAAGAACAGGTTGGTGGTGGCGGTGGTGACCACCATCCCGGTCTCGTCGAGCGCCTTGCGGAACCGGGCGATCTGCTCGTCGCGCTCGGTCGCCGACAGCGTGAACGGGACCAGGTCGTCGTCGTGGAAGTTGAGGCCGTACGCACCGAGCTCGGCGAGCCGGTGCACGATCTCGACCGGGTCAAGCGGGGGCCGGGTCGCCTCGCCGAACGGGTCCCGGGCCTGCCACCCGACGGTCCACAGCCCGAACGCGAACCGGTCGGCAGGGGTTGGTTGCATGTGGAGGCCTCCTTAACGCGGTGTGGTGGTGCTCTCGCGGATCACCAGTTCGGTGGCGAGCTCAACCCGCGGGCTCTCGATCGAGTCACCCGCGGCGAGCCGAAGCACGGTCCGGGCAGCGAGCGCGCCCATCTCCGCCAGCGGCTGCCGGACCGTCGTCAGCGGCGGCGAGGACCAGCGCACCTCCGGCAGGTCGTCGAAGCCGACCACGCTCACGTCGTCGGGCACCCGCAGGCCGCGCTGCCGGATCGCCTCGTAGACGCCGAACGCCATCTGGTCGCTGGAGGCGAACACCGCGGTCGGCGGGTCGGACAGCGACAGCAGCTCGTTGCCGGCCCGGAACCCGGACTCGTGGTAGAAGTCGCCCTCCCGGATCAGCTCCTCGTCCAGCGGGATCCCGGCCGCCTCCAGCCCGGCCCGGTAGCCGTCCAGGCGGGCCCGGCTGGACAGCAGCTGACGCGGCCCGGCGACCAGCCCGATCCGGCGGTGACCGAGCGAGATCAGGTGCTCGGTCGCGGAGAGCCCGCCGGCCCAGTTGGTGGCGCCGATGGTCGGCACGTCGAGGGTGGGGCCGGCGGCCGGGTCGACCACCACCATCGGGGCGGCGAGCCGGCGCAGCTCGGCCTGCAGCGGCGACTCCAGCGTGGATGCGATCAAGATCACGCCGTCGGACGCCCGGGCACGCAGGTTCTGCAGCCACTGCCGGGCCGAGGCGGGTTTGCGGTGGATCGCCGAGACCACGGTCCCGACGCCGGCGGCGTGGGCGACGTCTTCCACCCCGCGGATGATCTCCACCGCCCACGGGCTGTCGAGGTCCGGGAAGACCAGGTCGATCAGCCGGGCGTTGGCCCGGGGGCGGGACGATCGGCGCCGGTAGTTGTGCTGGCGCAGCAACTTTTCGATCCGCTCCCGGGTCTGCGGCGCCACGTCCGAGCGGCCGTTGACGACCCGGGACACGGTCGGGACCGACACCCCGGCCTCGGCCGCGATTGTGCTGATGGTGACCCGACGCGGCGCCGCGGAGCCCGCGGCTCGGCCGCCATCCGGCACCTTTTTCGACCCGCTGGGCTGGTCATTCGCCGTCACGCCGTGCCTCCTCCAGTTGATACCTCAGCGTATCGTCGGCGTTGCGAGCACGGCCGCAATGCCCCTCCGACCGCTGGCCTATCAACTTTCGGGATGCGGTTCGGTAATTTCGGTAGCGATTGGACCCTACAACCCCGGTAGGATGGGGTCAAGCCCTGTTGTATGGCCTGGTTCGGTGTTAATGTAAGGCGACTTCAATCCGAGAGCAGCGGGCACAACTTCCGGAAGTTCTCGGCCAATGCCGGGCCCTGGGAAGCGGGTGCAACGGAGCCTCCGCTGAGGGTGGGTGCATAACCAGACAAGGATTCGGATGGCTACGGACAACCAGCAGCGGCCCTGGCAGGACCCGACCCTGCCGGCCGGGGACCGGGTGGCGGCGCTCCTGGCGGAGATGACCCTCGAGGAGAAGGTCGCCCAGCTGTACGCAGTGTGGGTCGGCATCGACCCGAACAGCGACGAGGTGGCACCGTACCAGCACGATCTCGCCGACCCGTCGCTGGACTTCGCCAGCCTCGCGCGCTCCGGGATCGGCCAGCTGACCCGACCGTTCGGCACCGCGCCGGTGGACCCGGCCGAAGGCGCCAAGGCGCTCGCCCGGCTCCAGGCGGACATCGTCGCCGCCAACCGGTTCGCCATCCCGGCGGTCGCCCACGAGGAGTGCCTGACCGGGTTCATGACCTGGCGGGCGACGATCTACCCGACCCCGCTGGCCTGGGCGGCCACCTTCAACCCGGAGCTGGTCGAGCGGATGGGCCGGCAGATCGGCCAGAGCATGCGGTCGGTCGGGGTCCACCAGGGGCTGGCGCCGGTCCTCGACGTCGCCCGGGACCCCCGCTGGGGACGCACCGAGGAGACCCTCGGCGAGGACCCGTACCTGGTCGCCACGGTCGGCACCGGCTACGTCCGCGGGCTGGAGTCGGCCGGGATCGTCGCCACCCTGAAGCACTTCGTCGGCTACCCCGCCTCCGTCGGCGGCCGGAACATGGCGCCGGTGTCGATGGGCCCCCGGGAGCTCGCCGACGTGCTGCTCCCGCCGTTCGAGATGGCGATCCGGGACGGTGGCGCCCGGTCGGTGATGCAGTCGTACAACGAGATCGACGGCGTCCCGGTCTGCGCCGACGAGCGGCTGCTCACCCACCTGTTGCGGGACGTGTGGGGGTTCACCGGCACGGTCGTCTCCGACTACTTCGGCATCACCTTCCTGGAGATCCAGCACCAGGTGGCCGGGTCACCGGGCGAGGCCGGGGCGCTGGCGCTCGCCGCCGGACTGGACGTCGAGCTGCCGACCGTGCGCTGTTTCGGCGAGCCGCTGATCGCCGCGATCCGGGCCGGCCAGGTCGACGAGGCGCTGGTCGACCGGGCGGTCACCCGGGTGCTGGCCCAGAAGATCGAGCTCGGCCTGCTCGACCCGGACTGGAGCCCGATGCCGCCGGCGCTGCGCGAGTCCGGCGGCGCCATCGACCTCGACCCGCCGGCCGGCCAGGAGATCGCCCGGCAGCTCGCCGAGGAGTCGGTGGTGCTGCTCGCCAACGACGGTGCGCTGCCGCTGCGGCCGGACGCCCGGATCGCGGTGGTCGGCCCGCTCGCCGATGACCTGCACGCCATGTTCGGCTGCTACGCCTTCCCGAGCCACATGCGCTACCACTATGAAGACCGGCCGAGTGAGCTCGCCGCCGCGATCCCGAGCGTGCTGGCGGCGCTCACCGCCGAGCTGCCGGCCGCCAAGCTGTGCCACGTCCCCGGTGGCGATGTGACCTCGGCCGACCCGGCCGCGATCGAGGCGGCGGTCCGGGCGGCCGAGACCTCCGAGGTCTGCGTCGCGGTGCTCGGCGACCGGTCCGGACTGTTCGGCCGGGGCACCTCCGGCGAGGGCTGCGACGCCGAGCACCTGGGCCTGCCCGGCCAGCAGATGGAGCTGCTGCGGGCGCTGCTCGACACCGGTACGCCGGTGGTGCTGGTCCTGCTCGCCGGCCGGCCGTACGCGCTGGGCGAGGTGGCGGACCGGCTCGCCGCCGTGGTGCAGGCGTTCTTCCCCGGCCAGGCCGGCGGCGCGGCGGTGGCCGGGGTGCTGTCGGGCCGGCTGAACCCGTCCGGCCGGTTGCCGGTGAGCGTGCCGCGCTCGCCGTACGCGCCGCCCGGCGGCTACCTGGGCCCGCTGCTGTCGCACCGGACCACGGTGAGCAGCGTCGACCCGACCCCGCTGTACCCGTTCGGCCACGGCCTTTCGTACACCACCTTCGCCTGGGAAGAGGTCAGCTTCGAGCCGGCCGGCGGCGAGGTGGCCACCGACGGCGAGGTGACGGTCTCGGTGCGGGTGCGCAACACCGGCGACCGGGCCGGGGTCGAGGTGGTCCAGCTCTACCTGCACGACCCGGTGGCGCAGGTGACCCGGCCGCAGGTTCGGCTGGTCGGCTACGCCCGGGTGCCGCTGGCGGCGGGCGAAGCCAAGCGGGTGCGGCTGCGGATGCACGCCGATCTCACCTCGTTCACCGGCGTCGAGGGCAAGCGGATCGTGGAGCCGGGCACGCTGGAGCTGCGGCTCGGTAAGTCCTGTGTAGACACCCAGCACGTGGGCAGGGTCGAGTTGGTCGGCCCGCTCCGGGTGGTCGACCACCGGCGCCGGCTGACGACGGAGGTGACCATCGAGTGACCCGCCGCTTCGAGGTCGCGATCGTCGGCACCGGCGGCATCGCCGCGATCCACGCCAGCGACCTGGCGCGGGTGGCTGACCGGGTCCGGATCGTCGCCGCCGTCGACACCGATCCGGACCGGCTGGCCAAGTTCTGCGACCAGTGGGCGATCCCGCGGCGGTATCACTCGCTCGAAGCACTGCTCGACCAGGAACAGCCCGACCTGGTCGACCTGGCCACCCCACCGGCGCTGCACGCGCCGCAGGCCCAGGCCTGCCTGACCCGCGGGCTGACCGTCTGGTGCGAGAAGCCGCCCGCGCTGAGCCTGGCCGAGCTGGACACGATCGCGGCGGCCGAGCGGGCCGGCGGCGGCCGGTTCGCGACCGTCTTCCAGCACCGGTTCGGCAGCGGCGCGCGGACCCTGCGCGGGCTGGTGGCCGCCGCCGATCCGCGGCTCGGCGAGCCGATGACCGCGGTCTGCCACACCTTGTGGTGGCGCGGCGAGGAGTACTTCGCGGCCCCGTGGCGGGGCCGGTTCGACACCGAGGGTGGCGGCCCGACGATGGGGCACGGCATCCACCAGATCGACCTGCTGCTGTCGATTCTGGGCGACTGGCAGCAGGTGGTGGCGGTGGCCGCGCGGCGGGCGCGGCCCACCGCTACTGAAGACCTGTCCGCGGCACTGGTGACAATGGACTCCGGTGCGGTGGTGACGATCGTGAACAGCCTGCTCTCCCCGCGCGAGGTGAGCTACCTGCGGTTCGACTTCGCGCACGCCACCGTGGAGCTGGAGCACCTCTACGGCTACGGGGACGACAACTGGCGGATCACCGCCGCGCCGGGCCACGAGGCAGAGGTGAAGACGGCCTGGTCCGAGGGGCCGAAGGGCCAGCCCAGCGGGCACGCCGCTCAGCTCGCCCTGGTGCTGGACGCGCTCGCCGCCGGCGACCCCCCACCGGTCACGCTCGCGGACACCCGGCCGACCATGGAGCTGATCGCCGCCCTGTACGCCTCGGCGTTCACCGGCGCGCCGGTGCGGCGCGGCGACATCAACCCCGACTCGCCCTTCTACCACCGGATGGACGGCACCGGTGCACCGTGGGAGGCCGCGGCATGAGTGCGCTGCGGCTGGTCCGCGAGGACGGAGCGGTGGGGATCTGGCACGGCGACCAACTGCTCGCGCGGTACGTCCACCAACCGACCGAGGCGCAGCTGGAGTCGCCGCGCCCGTTCTTCCACCCGATCCACACCCTCGGCGGCGAGCTGGTCAGCCTGTACCGGCCGCATGACCACGTCTGGCACAAGGGGATCTCGTGGTCGCTGCCGAATGTGGGCACTGAAAACTTCTGGGGAGGTCCGACCTATGTCCGCGACCGGGGCTACGTGCAGCTGCCCAACAACGGCGCGATGGTGCACCGGGAGTTCACCCGGCTGACCGCCGACGCCGAGCAGGTCGGCGTGGCGGAGCGGCTGGCGTGGGTGACCGAGGCCGGTGAGACCTGGTTCGACGAGCACCGCCGGTTTACGATCACAGTGGACGCTGGCGGGTGGGTGCTGGCGTTCGCCACCCGGTTCACCAACGTGTCCGGTCGGGAGGTGGTGTTCGGTAGCCCCACCACCCAAGGTCGCGACAACGCCGGATACGGCGGCCTGTTCTGGCGCGGGCCGCGCTCGTTCACCGGCGGTACCGTCTACGCGCCGGGGGTCGCCGGCGCGGACGAGTTGATGGGCATCCGTGCCCAGTGGCTGGGTTTCACCGGCCGCCATGACGAGACCAGCCGCTGCTCGACGCTGGTGTTCGTTGACGCTCCGGACAATCCCGGCCACCCAACCCAGTGGTTCGTACGGTCCGAGCTATTCGCCTGCGTCTGCCCGGCCCCGTTCTTCAGCACGGAGCACCCGGTCGCCGACGGCGGAACAGTTACGTTGCGATATGCGGTCGTGATCGCCGACGGTGACCCGGGCCTCGACGGTGCAGCGAAGCTCGCCAAGGCCGGCCGGGCGGCGCTGACCTCGGTGGAGGAGAGATGACTGGCTTCCCGGGCGGGACATCGGTGTCCCGGATACGGGTGTATGACTGGCCCACCGCCGACGGGCTGCACGGTGGTTCGCCCCACCTGCACACCGTCTCCACAGAGGGCTACGTGGTGCTCAGTGGCCGCGGCAGCCTACAGACGCTGTCCGGAGAGGGATATCGCGAGCACCGGCTCGAACCGGGCACGGTGCTCTGGTTCACCCCCGGCACCGTGCACCGGCTCATCAACGAGCGGGATCTGGAGATCCTGGTGGTGATGAGCAACGCCGGCCTGCCGGAGGCGGGCGACGCGGTGTTCACGTTCCCGCCGGAGGTGCTGGCCGACGCGCAGGTCTACGAGAAGGAGGCGACCCTGCCGGCCACCGACGACCAGGAGGCGCTCGCCGAGGCCGCCCGGCGCCGCCGGGACCTCGCGATCGAGGGCTACCTGGCGCTGCGGGACCGGGTCCGGACCGCCGGGCCGATCGCGCTCGACCACCTCTACCAGGCGGCCGCCGCGCTGGTCCGGGATCGGGTCCGGCAGTGGCGGGAGCTGTGGCGGATGGGGCCGCTGGCCCGGGCGGTCGACACCGGCGACCACCTGGACCTGCTCGCCGAGGGGCGCAGCGGCCACCTGGCCACCTCCGGCGTGCGGGAGGCGCCGGCCGCGCCGCCCCGGTTCGGCATGTGCGGCCACCTCTCCGCCTGGGACGTCCGGGCCGCCGCCGCGGTGAGCTAGCAGCTGGCAGAGCTCCGGTCGATCAGCTGAGCCGGACCAACGTGCTGCCGGTGAGCCGGCCGCGTTCCGGGTCGCGTGCCAGCGCGCCGCGCGCCAGCAGCGGCGAGAGCGCGCGCGGCACGTCCGCCGGCCGGTAGAGGGTCCGGGTCAGCGCGAACTCGCGGAGCTCGTTGACGGTCTGCGGCTCGCCCGCCGACAGGTGCGCCAGCAGCGCCCGGCGCAGCGGCCCCGGGTGCGGCTCGTACGAGATTTCCAGCGGTACGGCGTCCGGCTCGGCCGGGTCCCGGTACCGGATCCCGGCGTACTGGTCCACCGCCCACAGCTCGTCCTTGAACCGCTCCAGGCTCTTGCTGGCCGAGGTGGCGAACCGGAGCAGCTGCGCCCGGCCGGCGTCGTCGACCAGCTCGACCGCCACCACGTACTGGAAGCCGGCCGCCTGCAGCGGCGCTCGCTGGTCGCCGCCGGCCGGCTCGGTGACCACCAGCAGTTCGCCGTCGTGGGCGCCGCCGAGCGCCTCGGCCAGCGCCGGCTCCGGCTCGCCGTCGAGATGCGCGAAGACCGGGGTACGGCCGCCCGCTCGCACGGCCGCCGCCAGGTCGGCCGGCGCCGGGGTGAGCCGGAGCCCGGGCAGCTGCGGGTCGGCCGCTGGCTCGCCAGCGAGCAGCACGGTGAGCTCCCGGCCGCCGGCCAGCAGATCCGCGAACTCGGCGATCACCGGCAGCGCCGCGGCCGGACCGGCCTGGGTCCGGTCCAGATAGGTCGCCGACTTCCGGGCGTGCAGTGCGGCCGGCACCCAGAAGTCCAGATAGCGCACCAGCAGCTCCTGCCTCACCGCGGTGTGCGGATCAGCTGCCATGTCCCCGTTCTATCACGCGGTCGGAGCTCCCGGGTCCGGTAGCGTGGTGGTGGCAATGATCGAGTGGCGGTCGCAATGATTGACTCGACCCGGCGGGTGTGGGCGGTCACCGCGGTGCTGACGGCGGTGTTCGTCGCGTCTGCGCTCGGCGGGCTGACCGTCGCCAACCTGCCGCGAGATCTGGCGCTGCTGGCGCTGAACACGCTGCCGCTGCTGGCGCTGCGCCGCTACCCGCTGGTTCCGGTGCTGGTGTTCAGCGTCGCCTACCCACTGTGGCTGATCGCCGGGCACGACCCGAACATGTTCCAGTCGCTGCCGGCGCTGGTCGCGCTGTACGCCGCCGGCGGCTGGTCGCGACCACTGTGGCTGCGCGCGGTCGCGCTGGTCGCACCGGTGTGGATGGTGGCGGCGGTGGTGACCGGGTTCTGGCCGGACGCAGACCTGCTGCAGATCGGCTACATCGCGGTCATGTTCGCGCTGGCGTGGGCACTCGGGGTGGTGGTAGCGGACCGCCGGTCGTACGCCCAGCGACTGGAGGCGAAGACCGAGGCGCTGGCGGCGGCGCAACGGGAGCTCGCCGACCGGGCGGTCGCCGACGAGC
>DATCKZ010000054.1:0-62451 GCA_036564175.1 Natronosporangium sp. | reverse complement strand
TCACGATCGAGTACTCGAAGCGTTCCGGCCGGTCCAAGGTCCACTTCGTCACCGACGCGTACCGCTACATCCTGCAGGTACTGCGGATGGTGATGTACTTCAACCCGCTCAAGGTGCTGATGCCGCCGGCGCTGCTGCTGCTCGGCGCCGGCGCCGGCAAGGTGGTGTACGACGTGGTGGCGCACCCGGTGCGGATCGCGACCAATACCATCCTGCTGATCCTGGCCGGGCTGATCATCGGCTCGATGGCGCTGCTCGCCGACCTGATCGTCCGCTCCCGGCCGGACTAGTCACCGACCGAACGCAGGGAGACCACGATGGCCACAGACCAGCTCGGCGCGGAGACGCCGGGGGTCGTCATCGGCAACCACACCCAGAAGTACACCGCCCGCAACCCGGCGATCCGGTGGCTGACCGCCCGGTGGGTCGCCCGGCTGGAAGGCGTGCTCGACCGGGTGGCGGCCGATCCGGGCGGTACGCAGGGCCGGGCGCTCGAGGTCGGGTGCGGCGAAGGGGTGATCGCCCAGAAGCTGGCGCAGCGGTGGCCGCGGGTGGCCGCGCTGGACCTGCCCGACGCCGGCCTGCGGGCGCAGTGGCGGCAGCGGCCCGGGCCCGGCTACCTGCACGCCGACGGCCACGCACTGCCGTTCGGCGACCGGCGGTTCGACGTGGTGGTCGCGGCCGAGGTGCTGGAGCACCTGCCCGACCCGGCGCGCGGGCTGGCCGAGATGGCCCGGGTCTCGGCCCGGCACCTGGTGCTCTCGGTGCCGCGCGAGCCGATCTTCCGCAGCTGCAACCTGCTCGCCGGCCGGTATGTGAAGGACCTCGGCAACACCCCGGGCCATCTGAACCACTGGTCCACCCGATCGTTCGTGCGCTTCGTCGGCACGGTCGGCCGGGTCCGGCTGGTCACCAAGCCGTTCCCGTGGACCGTGGTTTGGGTCACATTGGACGACGACTAGTCGGCTACGGTCAGGCAGCCGTACGCCGGGTCCGGCGCGACCGCCGGCGGGTTGGGATCCGGCCCGGCGGTGAGATCGACCAGCAGCCAGCCGCCGGAGCCGCGGTGGTACCGGTGCAGTTCGACGATCGAACCCCGGCTGGCGAGCTGCTCCGCCACCCGCAGGTGATAGTCACCCGGGTCGGCCGAGCGCCGGGCACCATCCGCGTACCAGACCCGCCCGGCGCCGGCCAGCAGCTCGTCCAGCCGTTCCGGTCGGCAGTCCGGCGAGTCGTCCGGGACCAACCGGAGCAGCGCCACCTCCGGGATCCCGACCCGCTCGCCGTACCACCGGACCGCCTTGTGTGAGAAGTAGTACAGCGCCACTACGTCGCCGGGCTGCCGCCGCTCCGCGACCGTCCATAGTGCTTCACGGGAGGTGTCCCGGACGGTCGGGTCCCGCAGTTCGGCGAACCCGGCCTGGACCGGCGGCCCGGCCAGCGTCGCCAGCACCACCGCCGCAGCGACCGCCACCACCGGCCACGCCCGGCGGGGCCGGGCCGGCCGCAGCTCGGTTGGCCCGAGCCGGACCGGTTCGCTGGCCGGGGTTCGCCGGGCCAGCCAGCCGATCCCCCACACCACCCCGGCCAGCCCGGCGACCAGCAGCAGGACGATCACCGGGACCAGGTAGAGGGCGACCCGGTCGGCCAGCGGCAGGCCGCGGACCGCACCAGCGCCGAGCGCCGCCACCAGGATCCCGGCCAGCATCGCCGCCCACTGCCAGCGGCCACGGACCGCCAGCGTCACCAGCCCGGCGACCACCAGCAGCAGGGTCCACACCGGCTGGCGCCAGCCGAGCGGGTACTCGGTCAGCCCCGACCACATCGCGGGCAGCCAATCCAGCACCGCCCCGGCTCCGCCGCCGGCCTCCGGGAACCCGGTCTCGAAGACGTTTTCCTGGCTGGGGTGGAAGCGCAGCGACCGCCGGTGCAGGACCAGCCCGGCGCCGACCAGGCCAGCCGGGGCCAGCATCAGCAGACTGGTCAGCGCGGCCCGCCACCGGCGGCGAGCGGCCAGATAGGACACTACGCCGGCGAGCACACCGCCGAGCACCACCAGTGCGCTGTAGGCGACGGCCACCGCCACCACTGCGACGACCGCCGCCCCGGCCAGCACCCGCCCCGGCACCCGGGCTCGAGTCAGCGCCGCGCCGGCCACCAGCAGCCCGAGCCCGGCCGCGGCCTCCACTTCGTACTGCTTGAGTTCGCCCGCGTAGTAGAGGATCGACGGCGTGATCCCGACCAACCCGACCGCGGCGACCGCCGACCACCGGCCGATCGCCCGGTCGGCGATCAGCGCCACCAGCCCGAGCACCACCAGCCCGGCGACCAGGCTCGGCAACCGCAGCACCCGCTCATCGGGACCGACCCCGACCAGCATCGCCTTGCCGGCCACCAACCAGCCGACCGGCGCCACCTGGTAGTAGAGCAGGTCGTCGGCGAGCTCGAGGAAGCCGCGCTCCCGCAGGTTGATCGCGATCGCCAGCTCGTCGCCCCAGAAGCCGCGACCGGTGGCCCAGATCCGCAGCTGCGCCAGCCCGGCGAGCACCAGCACCACCGCCAGCGCCAGCCGCGCCGGCCGCTCCCGCAGCCAGCGCAGCGCCGGCGCGGCCCCACCGGCGGCGGGCCGGTCGGGCGGAGCGGTCGCCGGCTTCGGCCGGAGCTGGTCGGGCAGGATCGAGCGGGTCACCCCGGTTCCCCGGGCCGCAGGTACACCGCGTACTGGTCCATGGTTGGCGGCGCCACCCGGCGCCAGCCCGCCAGCCAGGCCGGCGGTTCGGTGTCCGCGCTCATCACCACCACGACCGCGTCCCCGCTGGCCAGCGCGGCCGCGATCCGGCGGTCGTCGGCGGCCGGCGGCTCGCCGTGCGCCAGCCACGACCGGCACCGCAGTGGGTAGCTCAGCTGGATCGCCCCCTCGCCCCAGTACAGGCAGGGCGGCCGTACGCCCTGCTCGCGCAGGAACTCCACCCGTTGCTCCTGCCGCCAGGAGGCTAACAGTAATCGATCGGTCACTTCATGCAATGTCACCAGCTGGGCGCTGGCGTGGACCAGCGCGGCCACCAGCAACCCGACCAGGACCGCTCGCCGGGCGGCGGCCTGGCGCCGGCCGGCCAGCCACACCAGCGCTCCCGCGACCGGGATCGACAGCAGGCCGTACATCGGCAGCAGGAACCGCGGCGCGGCGTAGTCGAGGTAGAACAGGTACCCGCCGGCGACCGCCACCCCGGCCGCGGCGGCGAGCGCGCCGGCGGCGAACCAGCCCGCCCGGGCCGCGGCGACCAGCCCCACCACGGCCAGCACCGGCAGCGCCAGCCACCAGGCCGCGAGCAGCGGGTCGATGCCCGCGCACTTGTCGGCCGGCTCGCACAGCAGCAGCGGGCCGTCGAGCGCGTGCAGGTGCTCCGGTACCGAGTTCACCAGCCCGCCGCCGGTCGCCTCCGCACTCGCGTGCCACCGCTGCGCCGGGCCGCCGAACCGGACCGCCGCCTCGATCAGCCAGGCCAGCCAACCCACCGCCAGCCCGACCGCCACCGCCACCGGCGGCCACCACCGCCGCCAGGCCCGGACCACCACCGGCGCGGCCAGCACCGGCACCGCCGCGGCCAGCGCGTCGGTCGGGCGCAGCAGCGAGGCGGCGGCGAACGACACCGCTATCCCGACCAGCGCGCCCCGGGCCGGCGCCGGTCCGGTGACCGCCCGGACCGCGTACCCGACCCCGGCGATCAGCGGGAACGTGAGCCACAGGTTCGGGTAGGCCAGGGCGCCGTAGAGCACGGTCAGCCACAGCCCGGCGAAGCTCGCCGCGGCCACCGCCGGCAGGTACGCGTACCGGCCGCTGACCACCGCGAGCCAGGGCCGGAATGCCAGGTAGAGGAACAGCCCGGCGAGCCCGCTCAGGTAGAGCCGGAACCCGACCACCGAGTCGGTGACCGCCACGATCGGCGCCAGCAGCAACTGCATCCCGCGCGCCCGGTGCGCCGAGAACTGGGTCGGCTCCGCGTACGGGGCGACCTGGCTGGCGTACACCGACTCGTCGTAGCTGAGCTGCATCGCCTGCGGCGTCAGCAGGATGATCGCCAACCAGTAGGCCGCCGCGACCGCGATCAGCGCGGCGTGGGCGGGCGCCGGCCGGCGCAACCGCCACCGGCCCACGCCGGTCCGGGCTGGGATCGACGGCGGGTCGGTGACGACGGACACGGCGCCCCTCCGGTCAGAGCCGATGCGCTTCGGGAACGGTGGTCGCCCCCCGAGTGTCGAAGAACCGCCGGGCCAGCCGGGCCAGCCGGTCGGGCTCATAGTCGCGGTGGTTCTGGACCAGGATCACCAGATCGGCCGCGGCCACCACCGCCTCCAGATCGTCCACTCTGGTCACCGCCACGCCGGGAACCTGCCAGTCCTTGACGTACGGGTCGTGGTAGCTGATCGATGCGCCGAGGTCGGCCAGGTGCCGGGCGAGCGGGACCGCCGGCGACTCGCGCTGGTCGGCGATGTTCGGCTTGTACGTGACCCCGAGCAGCAGGACACTGGCCCCGTTGGTCGGCTTGCCGTCCTGGTTGAGCAGGTTCTGGGCCCGGCGAGCCACGTACGCGGGCATGGTGGCGTTGATCTCCTGGGCCAGCTCCACGAACCGGAACGGGTAGCCGAGCCGGCTGCGGACGTTGTGGTTGAGGTAGTTGGGGTCGATCGGGATGCAATGCCCGCCCACCCCCGGGCCGGGATAGAACGCCTGGAACCCGAACGGCTTGGTGGCGGCGGCGCGGATCACGTCCCACAGGTCGATCCGGAGTTCGTGGCAGAGCCGGGCCAGCTCGTTGACGAGCGCGATGTTGATGTGACGGTACGTGTTCTCCAGCAGCTTCGCGGTCTCCGCCTCCCGGGTCCCCTTGGTGGTGACCACGGTCTGCACGAACCGGCCGTAGAACTCGGCCGCCCGCTGGGTGCAGGCGGGAGTGTGGCCGCCCACCACCTTCGGGGTGTTCCGGGGACCGTACTGCTGGTTGCCGGGGTCGATCCGCTCCGGCGAGAAGGCGAGGTGGAAGTCGACGCCGGCCCGCAACCCGCCCCGTTCCAGGATCGGCCGGACCACTTCGTCGGTGGTGCCCGGATAGGTGGTCGACTCCAGCACCACCAGCATGCCCGGGTGGAGCTGGCGGGCCACCGTCTCCACCGCCGCGGTCACCGCCCGCAGATCCGGGCCCTGGTGGTCCGACAGCGGCGTCGGGACGCAGATCACCGCGGTGTCGGCGGTCGCGAGGTCGGTTTCGTCCCGGCTGGCCCGGAACCCGGCGGCGAGCATCTCGGCGATGTCGGCGTCGGAGACGTCGTCGACGTGCGAATGGCCGGCGTTGAGCCCGTCCACCACCTCCGGGTCCACGTCGAACCCGAGCACGGACAACCCGGCTCTGGCGGCCTCCCGGGCCAGCGGCAGCCCGACGTACCCGAGCCCGAGCACCACCACATCACGCGTCATCGATCGCTCCTCCGTGCCCGCGACTCCCTTTCCCGCGTTAGGAACCGGCCGATCGTACCGAACCGGCGCGGCCGGGTCGGGCTCGGCTACCCTTCAGGGCCAGTGACCAAGAAACGGAGCTATCGGGATGACGCGCGCATTGCCGGCAGATGACCAGCAGGTGTACGCCGATCAAACCGCGTACCCCGTGGAGCTGCTCGACCGCTATCTCGAGCTGGCCGGGCACACCCGCGCGATCGCGATGGCGGCGATCCGGACCCGGTCACTGGCTGCCCGCAGTTTGCTCGCGCACGCCGCGACCCGGCATCGGCCGCTCGACGCGTTGCTGGCGGCCGCCCGCGCCGGCGCCGCCGACCGGCTGCCGCCCGGCGGCGTGAACGGCTGGGGGTTGACCCACCTGGCCCGGACGCTCGCCCTGCAGGACCTGCTGCCGACCGACCGGTCCGACGCGATCGCCTGCTACGAGCTGGCGCTACGACTGTCCGGTCCGGACCGGATCTCCCGCTATCACCAGGGATTGCACGCCCAGCTGGTGTATCAGGCCGGCGACCGGGGGCGAGCGGCGACGCTGCTCGACCAGTACCGGCGGATGCCGCCGGCGGTCCGGTCCTACCTGGAGCTGGATCTGGCCAACCCGTTCGCGGACGGCGACCGGGCCGACCCGGCAGGTTGGCTGGCCCGGTTCGCCCGGCTGCTGCCCGAGCCGGCCCCGACGCTCGCCCCGGCCACCGAGACGGCGACGCCGTTCGACCGGCTCACCGGCGACGCCGGGAAGGTCCAGGGTGGCCGGACCATTTCGGTGGTGGTCACCGCGTACCGGCCCGGCCCGGGGCTGGCCACCGCGGTCCGGTCGCTGCTCGCCCAGTCGTGGCCAGATCTGGAGATCCTGATCGTCGACGACGGCTCACCGTCCGAATACGACCCGGTGCTAGAGGCGTGCCTGGCCCTCGACGACCGGGTGAAGCTGCTCCGGCAGCCGGCCAACGCCGGCACCTACGCCGCCCGCAACGCCGGACTGGACGCGGCCACCGGCGAGTTCGTGACCTTCCAGGACTCCGACGACTGGTCCCATCCCCGGCGGCTGGCCGACCAGGTGGCGCCGCTGCTGCGCGACCCGGCGCTGGTCGCGACCGTCTCTGATGGACTGCGGGTCACCGACCGGCTGGTCATCACCCACACCCCCGGCCGGGACCCGTACGCGGTGGTGCCCTCGTCGTTGATGCTGCGGAAAGCCGCCGTGCTGGCCCGGATCGGCTACTTCGACGCGGTCCGGCGGGAGGCGGACAGCGAATACCTGGGCCGCCTGCAGGCGGCGTTCGGGCCGGCCGCGCTGGAGCGGCTACGGGCCAACTATTCACTGATCCGGTACACCCCGAACTCGTTGTCCCGCACCGACATCCGGCCCGGCTGGATGCACCCGGCCCGGCTGGCGTACAAGTCCGCGTACCACCTCTGGCACCGGCAGATCGCCGCTGGCGAGGCGCCCGCACTGGTGGCGCGCCACCCCACCGCGCGGCCGTTCGCCGCCCCCGCCTACATCCGGGGCGAGCCAGCCGCCACGGTACGGCTGGACGTGCTGTTCGCCGGCGACTGGCGGCTACCAGGCGCCACTCACCGGTCCATGGTGGACGAGATGGTGGCGCTCACCAACCGCGGGCTGCGGGTCGGCGTGCTGCAGCTGGAGTCGTTCCGGTACCTGCCGGAGCGGCACGAACCACTCGGCCGGCCGGTGCAGGAGCTGATCAACACCGGCCGGGTGGCGCAGGTGTTCACCGCCGATGAGCTGACTGTTCCACTGATCTTCATCACCTCGCCGTCGGTGCTGCAGTTCCCGACCGTCGAGCCGTGCCGGATCAACGCCGGCCGGGTGGTGATCCGGGCCGGCGGGCCACCGGCCGGCTGCTACACCCCGGCCGCCTGCGCGGCCGCCGCGACCCGGCTGTTCTCGGCGGCCCCGGTGTGGGCGCCGCGCGGGTCGCGGGTCCGGGCCGAGCTGGCGCCGGGGCTGGCCCCGGCCAGCCTGCTGCCGGCCGACCTGCCCGAGGTGGTCGACCTGGCGAGCCTGCGGACCGACCGAACCGCGCCGGTCCGGCCGGACCTGCCGGTGATCGGGCTCCACTTCACCGACCCCGGCGCCGCTGCCCCGGCCGGCGAGCCGCTGCGGCAGGTGTCGCAGGGGTCGCCGGGCGCCGACGTCCGGCTGCTGGGCCGCACCGCCGGGTTGGCCGAGCGGCTCGGCTTCCCGAGGTTGCCGGCGAGCTGGCTCGCGTACGACCTCGATGAGCTCGGCGTCCGGGCGTTCCTCCAGCAGCTCGACTTCTACCTGGCGTGGCCGCCGGTGGCCGGCACCGACCCGGTGAGCCGGCCGGTGCTCGAGGCGCTCGCCGCCGGTTGCGTGGTGATCGCCCCACGCCGGCTGGCCGGGGCGTTCGGCGACGCCGCGCTCTACCGCGATCCGCCGGAACTGCCGGAGACCCTGCGGGACTACCATGCAGGTCGGGATCGCTACCTGGCGCAGAGCCGCCGCGCCCGGGAATGGGTTCGCCAGCACTACCGCGAAGAAGCGTACGTCTCGGTGGTTTCCGGCCTGGTCGGTGACGCCACGAACGCGGAAGGGAGCGAGACGCCGTGAATCCGATCAGGAATCTCACCAGCCGGCAGCTGCTGGCGCTCGGTGCCGCCGGGGTGCTCGTGGTCGCGATCCTGGTGGCCGCCGCGGTTGGCCTGGAAACCCTCACCACCGCGCTGGTGGGCCTGCTGGTCGGGCTGGTCCTCGCCACCACCGTCCAACTGCGACGCCGGCTGTCGGAGGTCGAGGCCCGGAGCCGGGCCGCGCTGGCGGCGATCCAGGAGGTGCAGGCGGAGCAGGCGGCGCTGACCAACCGGCTGGAGTTCGCGCAACGGCAGCTGGTCGCCGCGGTGGCGCAGGAGCGGCTCGCCGCTGGCGACCGCCACCAGCAGCTGCTCAGCGCGGTCGGCGAGACCCGGCAGCGGTTGGTGCGCAGCGGTCGGGACCGGACCACCGAGGTGGAGGCGCTGCTCCAGCTCTACCGGGATTTCCAGCCCCGGGCCCCGATGCCCGCCTCCGGGCACTGGGCGATCGACGCCACCGGACTGCTGGAGCTGGTGTCGCTGCTCCGGGACCGGCATCCCAAGCTGGTGGTCGAGCTCGGCAGCGGCACCTCGTCGGTGTGGCTGGGCTACGCGATCGAGCGGACCGGCGGCCGGCTGGTGTCGATCGACCACGACCCCGGCTACGCCGAGCGGACCGGCTGGCTGCTGGAGCGGCACGGGCTCACCGGCGTCGCCGAGGTCCGGGTCGCGCCGCTGCGGCCGCTCACCATCGGCGACGAGACCTTCCAGTGGTACGACGCCGCGGCGTTCGAGGACCTGGCCGACATCGAGCTGCTGGTGGTCGACGGACCGCCCGGGGCCACCAACCGGCAGGCGCGGTACCCGGCGCTGCACGTGCTGGAGCGGCGGCTGGCGGCGAGCGCGGCGGTGGTGCTGGATGACGCCGACCGCGCCGACGAGCAGGCGATCATCGAGCGGTGGTTGGCGGCGGTCGACGGGCTGGCCCGGGACCGGACCGCGCTCGGCATGCTCGCCGTGTTCAGCTACGCGCGACCGGCGGCCGGCTGAGGCGGGTCGATGGGAGCAACGATGTCGAAGCGGCCGGACGTCACGGTGGTGGTCGGCGCCTACAACGCCATGCCCTACCTGACCAAGTGCCTGTCGTCGGTCGTGGAACAGTCGATCGGACCGGACCGGCTGGAGCTGATCGCGATCGACGACGGCTCCACCGACGGCACCGGCGCCGAACTCGACCGGTTCGCCGCGGCGTACCCGTCGATCCGGGTGATCCACCAGGAAAACTCGGGCGGCCCGGCCGGCCCCCGCAACCGCGGCATCGAGCTCGCTCGCGGCCGGTACCTGTTCTTCCTGGATGCCGACGACTACCTCGGCCCGGAGGCGCTGGAACGGCTGGTCACGATGGCCGACCGGAATCGGTCCGATGTGGTGCTCGGTAAGCGGGTGGGGGTCAACCGCGGGACTCCGCAGTGGGTTTTCGCGTACAACCGGGACCGAGCCGACCTGTTCAGCTCACCGGTGTGGCAGGTGCTCAGTGCCCAGAAACTGTTCCGGAAGGCGCTGATCGACCGGCTCGGGCTGCGGTTCCCGGAGCTGCCGATCGGCCAGGATCAGCCGTTCACCGCGCTCGCCTACCTGCACGCCGAGGTGATCAGCGTGCTCGGCGACTACGACTGCTACTACCTGGTGCGGCGGGACGACGGCGGCAACAACACCACCCGCCAGAAGGACATCCGGGTCTGGCTGCGGTTTCTGGAGACCATGTTCCAGCTGGTGGCCGAGCACGTGCCGGCCGGCGAGCGGCGGGATTTCCTGCTGCAGCGGCAGTTCCGGGACGAGCTGCGCCGGCTCACGCTCGCCGAGCCGTTCCTGGCCGCCGAGCCACCGGTGCGCTCGGAAGCGGTCGAGCGCGTCAAGGCGCTGCTCGACGCGTACTACACGCCGCGGATCGCGGCCGCGATGCCGCCGGACGGCCGGCTCAAGTTCGAGCTGGTCTCGCGCGGCGACCTGGACCGGCTCCGCACGGTGATCGAGCGCCAGGTCGCCGGCGAGCCCGGTCCAGACATTGTGGACAAGGGTCGGTTGTACGCGAACCTGCCGTACTTCCGGGACGTCGCCGCCAACCTGCCGGACGAGCTCTACGACCACACCGGGCAGGTGCTGCGGATCCGCCGCGTGCGCTGGTCGGCGGCCGAACCGCTGGCGGTCGAACTCGCCGGTGGCCGGACCGCTGGTCCGGTCACGGTCAAGCTGACCGGCACCGGTGACCGGGTCTACCGGATCCCGGCCGAGCGCACCGACGGCGGCGGGTTCGTGGCCACCGTACGGCTAGCCACCGCCGCCAATGGCCGGCCGCTGCCGGCCGGGCAGTGGCGGGTCGAAGTGGACTTCGACATCGGCGGTACCGGCACGTTCACCGTACCGGCGCCACGGCAGTACGGGATGCGGCCGCGACTGTGGTGGCGGCGCGGCCTGCCGGTGCTGGTCGGGCCGCGCCGGTGGACGCCGGGTCCGCTCACACTGGCGGTGGCACCGGTGATCTCGCTGACCACCGCCCGCAGCGCCGCCGGGGCGGTGCGCCGCCGGCTCGGTCGGCTCGAGCAGCGGCTGGGCCGGGCGGTCCGGCACCGCGCCAGCCGCCGGGGCCGGCAGGACGACGGTCGGTAGGCTCCAGACCATGCCGGCCTCCGCCTCCCCGAGCCTGCCGCGCCGGATCGTCCGGCGAGCCCGGCGCGAGCTCACCCGGACCCGCTGGACCACCCTTCGCGGCAATGATCAGCAGCCCCGCCAGCTGCGCGGCCAGCGGCTGCGGTTGCGGCTGCCGGACGCCGCCGCGCTGCTCCGGCTCGCGGTCTCCGGCCAGCTCACCGGAACGGTCGCGGCGCTCGACGTGGAACTGGCGGCGGTCCCGGAGGCGCTGGTGAGGGGGGTCCGGCCACCGGCGCTCGGCCGCGAGGTGACCGGGTTCCGCTGGCAGCGGCGCGGGTCGCGGCTGCGGGTCCGGCTCGGCTGGTCGGCGCCGCAGCAGGTGCACCGGGCGCTCGCCGACGTGCTGCGCGCCAGTCTTCGGGTCCGCCCGTGGGACCAGCTCGGCGGCCCGGTGTACGCGCTGGACCGGACCGCCTGGCAGGCCGGCGCCGCGTGCTGGCCGCAGGGCCGGCTCGCCGCCGGACCGCCCGAAGTGGAGCACGACGACCAGGGCCGGCCGGCCGCGCCGTTCCTGGTGGTACCCCGGCCGGCGCAGCCGTTGCCCGAGCCGGTGTTCGCCGCGGTCGCGAACCCGGTCGGCCGCCGGCTGGTCGGCACCGCCCGGCACTACCGGCTCCGGCGGGAGTCGGGCCGGGTGGTGCTGCGCGACCCGCAGGGCCGGCTGGTCTGGCAGCTCAGCGACCCGCACTCGGCCGGCACCGCGACCGCCGGATTCAAGAAGTACGCGGTGGTCAGCGTCGACGCGCCAGCCGGCGGCGATCCGCTGGTCGCCGCGGCGGTACGGACGCTCGCCGCCAGCGGGCTGGTGTTCGCCGCCGAACCGCCGGCGATCCGGTCCGAACTGGACGCACTCGACGCGGTCACGGTGGCCGACCCGGCGGAGGTGACCGACCTGCCCGGCTACGCGCTGAGCGTGGCCGCGAGCCGGCGGATGGCGATCGCCGCCGATCCGGCGCTGCGCCGGACCGCGCTGAACCCGGCCGGCGACCGGGCGCTGCCGCTGCCCACCGTCACCGCCGTGATCTCGACGATGCGCGCCGAGCACCTGGGCACGCTGCTGGGCTACCTCGCCGGCCAGACCTACCCGGCGCTGGAGGTGGTGGTCGGGCTGCACGGCTACGACCTGCCCGCCGCCCGGCGGGACGAGCTCACCGCCGACCTGCCGTTCCCGATCCGGATCATCACGGTCGAGCCGGAGCGGCCGTTCGGCGCGGTGCTCGAGCGGCTCAGCCGGCTGGCCGACGGCGAGCTGGTGACCAAGCTGGACGACGACGACCACTATGGACCGCATCACGTCACCGATCTGGTGCTCGCCTGGCACGCCACCGGCGCGGACGTGGTCGCCAAAGGGGCGCGGTTCGTCCACCTGGCGGAGCGCGACCAGACCATCGACCGGGCCTGGGCGGCGCTGGAGACCTTCGACGTCTCGCCGGCCGGCGGGACGCTGCTGCTGAGCCGGGGCACGCTCGCCGCGGCCGGCGGCTGGAGCCACTCCAGCAAGCATGTCGACACCGACCTGCTGGTCCGGGTCAAGGATGCCGGCGGGGTGGTCTACCGCACCCACGCGCTCGAGTACGCCTACGTCCGGCGCGCCACCGGCCACACCTTCGCGACCGGTTTCGACCGGCTGCTGTCGCAGGCGAAGCAGACCTACCCCGGCCTGCCGGACCAGCTCATCCGGCCGCCGGCGCAGCCCCGGGTGCCGGCCTGAGCCCGAGGCTCCAGAACGGACGGATCCCGACCGGATCGTCGAAGACCTGCCGCAGCTGGTACGGGTCGCGGTGGGCCGGGTCGAGCGCGGCCAGCAGGCCCGGCACCGCCCCGGCCGCGAGGTGGGCGAGCACCGCCCGCTGCTCCGGATCGCCGGTGGCCGCCGCGAGCGGCTTGCCGAGCGGCGACCACAGATCCTGCCCGGCCCGCTCCGCCCACCGGGCCAGCAGCACCCACCCGAGCAGGTTGCCGACCTCCACCGGCGCCGGCACGCCGTCCACACCGAACTGCTGGCGGACCCGCTCGTGTGCCCGGCGCAGGACCGCGAGCAACCCGGGCAGGTCAGCGAAGTACGCGGCGATCGCCGCGAGCTCGACGTCGTACCAGGTGCCCCGGTGGTCGAGCGCGGCCCGGCGAGCGGCACCCTCGGCGCTCTCCTGCAGCCAGGCTCGGCGCGCCCTGAGCCAGGCGCACCACTGCTTCATGTCGTCGTAGTCCAGCACCGAGGGCGGCTTGGCGAACAGCATGGCGGCGTCCAGCAGGAACGGGAGCGCCGGTTGCCGGCCGCCGCGCGGGCTGCCGCGGTACCGCTCGCGCAGCGCCGCGGCGCCCCGCTCGAACCACTGCCGCTCGCGGGTCACCACTCCGGCGAGCGCCGCCACCACCGGATCCCGGCTCCGCTCGGCGGTTTCCAGCAGCTCGCTGACCACCCGCCGCGGGCCGGGCTCCGGCGACTGGCGTTGTTGCTCCAGCGCGTCCAGGTCCAGCGTGAACGGATCGCTCGGCCGGAACGTGGCGGCGGCTATCTGCCCGTCGATCTGGTCGATCCGGGCCCGGATCGCCTGGCTACGGCGAGCCGCCCGGTCCCGGTAGTCGCGCTCCGCCGCCGGTTCGCCCGAGGACAGCCGCGCCACCCACCCGGCCTCCCCCACCTGTCCGGCCTCGATGGACAGCCCGGCCCGCGGCGGATCCCACGGCCCCCGGCACCAGTTGTCCCACTTGCCGGTGATCCCCAACCGCCAGAACAGCTCCACCTTCGGGCACCGCCCGTACCGGGCGTTCGGGTCGAACCGCTCCTTGGCGTCCCGCCGGAACAGCAGCTGCGGCTCCTCGGAGCAGTCGAGCTCCGGGTCGGGGCGCAGCAGCACCTCGTTGTCGACCACCCGGGCCATCGGGACGGTGAAGTACTTCAGGTACGGCCGGGCGGTCACCGCGGCGACGATCTGCGCCCACGCCTGCTCGGTGACGAAGCAGTTGCCGTCCCACGGCAGCACCCACTTGGCGAGCGTGCGGCCCTGCTCGAGCGCGGCGTTGCGGGCGCCGTTGTTGTTCATCACGTACAGGTTCTTGTCGTGGTAGACGTGATCGAGCGCCCATTCGCGCTGGAGTGGGCTGTAGGTCAGGAACTCCGGCCGGTAGGTGAACCCCGGCACCGGGAACCCGTCGAACCGCCAGCCGATCCGGCGATATTCGTCCATGTCGAACGGTATCCGCAGGTACGGCATCTCGTACTCGGTCAGCAGGTCGATCACCTGCTGCTCCACCTGCGGACTGACGATCCGGTTGAGCACCCAGCGCTTCTGGCAGTTGGGCAACCGTGGTTCATGCGCCAGGATGAACCGCAGGTTCGCGAGCGTCTGCCGGACGTGGTGGCGAGGTGGTAGGTCGTTCCCGATGATCCGGTAGAGCACGAAGCTGTCCGGCTCGCCGGCGACATCGAGCTCCGGGTACTCCCACGCGGCCTGGGCCTGCGCGGCGGCGGTGCGGCTCACCACCTCGATCCGGGCCTGCAACTCGCCGAGCCGCCGCTCGGTCGCGGCGGTCCGGGCCCGCAGCCGGCGCAGCTCCACCGTCGCCACGCCAGCGGTGACCGCGGTCGCCCCGGCCAGCGCCGCCACCGCGGTCCCGGCCCAACCGGCACCGAGCGGCCAAGCCAGCAGCGCGGCCAGCACCGCCGCACCGGCCGCGGCGAGCCAGCGCCGGCGCAACCTGAACCCAGCCATCCGGGCTCATGCTAGTGCTCGGCCGCCTCCCCAGGTGGTTGGGTGGGCAGCCCCAACCGGTCCTTGATGTCGTCGAGCTTCGCCTCGATCCGTTCCAGATCCTCGGCGTCCACCTTGAAAATCCAGTGCTTGGCGCCGAGCAGCAGGATCGCCTGGAACACCAGCTGGAGCCATTCGCTCTGCCAGTTCTCCAGGGTGCTGGACAGGAACGCCGGCCAGTACTCCAGCCAGCTGAACGGCTGGCCGAGCGTAGCCTGCTGGTTCCGGAACTCGATCAGCTGGAACAGGAACTGGCCGAGCCAGGAACCGGCGAACAGAATCACTAATACGTAGACCGCACCCCATCGTCGTATGTGCCTCATTTGTGAATGCTAGGCGTGCGGACCGGGCCACACCGGCTGGCCGGCGGTTCCGGGCCACACCGGCTGGCGGCGCGGACCGGGCCAAGCCGGCTGGCGCGCGGTTACGGCCGTTACACTCGGCTGGCCCCAGCGGCGCGACCCACGCGCGGCCGATCCGCGCGCGGACGAAGAGGACGAAATGGTGGAGACATCGACCAGCGGGCGGCTGGTGCTGCTGCGCGATGACCGGCTGCCGGACGCGGCGGGCGTCTGCTGCTGGCGGCACGGGGTGCGGGAAGCGTTCACCGCCGCCGGCGCCGCCCGGGTCGATGAGATCAGGTATGTCCCGCCGACCACCACCGGCCGGCCGGGCGGGCCGCCGGGTGCCGGCCGGCTGGCCCGGCTGCCGGCCCCGCTGCGGGTGCCGCTGGCGGCGGCGCTGTTCCGGGTCCGGCACGCCCGCGACCGGCGGACCAAGCGCCGCAGCGAGGCGGCCCGGCACAACCGGGCGGCGCTGGCCGGGCTGTCCGGAGCGGCGCTGGTGATCGCCGAGTCGCTCGAGGCCGGGCTGGCCGCGGTCGAGGCCGGGGTGCCACGGCAGCGGGTGTGGGCGCTGGCGCTACCGGAGACCCGGCTGGAGACCGGCGAGCGGATCGACTTCGGGGGCGAGGTGCACCGCGCCAGCAAGCTGCTCGGCGGGCTGCTCACCGACAGCGAGCCCGCCCGGGACAGCCTGGAACGGGCGGCGAGCGGCCGGCCATCGGTCGAGATCTTCCCGCCGATCGCCGCCGACCGGCCCTGCCCGGCGGCGCACGGCGACCCGGCCGGACCGGCCGGTGCGCCACACCCGGCCGCCGAGCTGCTGCGGCGCTGGCGCCGGCTGATCGACGAGCGGCAGACCGCCGGCCGGTTCCCGGACCCGACCGGCAACTGGTCGAGCTGGGGTACGCCGGTGGCGCCGCCGGCCGACCCGGAGCCGGTGCCGGCGGCCGACTGGACCGCCGCCGCCCAGCTCGCCACCGCCCGCCGGCTGTGGCACACCACGAGTCCGGCCGCCCTCGCGACCCCGCGGCCGCGCCGGTCGGTGCTGGTCACCGGGTTCGACCTCAAGTTCGCCCGGGAGCTAGCCGAGCGGCTCGACGACCGCCCCGACCTCCGGGTCACGATCGACGAATGGCCGCACTACCTGCGGTGGTCGCGGCAGACCGAGCAGTCACTCCAGCAGGCTGACTCGATCTTCGCCGAGTGGGCCCGGCACAACGCGGTACTGGCGGCCCGGCGCAAGCGGCCCGACCAGTTCCTGGTGGTCCGACTGCACCGGTACGAGCTGGACGCTCCCTACCCGGCCCAGATCGCGATCGAGAACGTGGACGCGGTGGTCTACATCGCGCCGCTGTTCGGCCGCCGGATCCGCGACGAGCTCGGCTGGCCGGACCAGAAGCTGGTCTACATCCCCAACTACCTCAACCTGGACTGGTTCGACCGGCCGAAGCCGCTGGCGGCCCGGTTCACGCTCGGGCTGGTCGGGATCGAGTGGAGCCGCAAGCGGTTCGACCTGGCGCTGGAGCTGCTGGCCCGGATCCGCCGGGTCGACCCCCGGTTCACGCTGGTGGTCCGGTCGGCCAAGCCGTGGCGCAACCGGTTCGCCTGGGCGCGAGCCGACGAGCGGGCGTACACCAGCGCCTGTTTCGCACGGATCGAGCGCGACCCGCTGCTGCGCGGCGCGGTGACGGTCCACCCGCCCGGCCCGGACATGGCCCGCTGGTTCCGGCAGGTCGGGCACATCCTCTCCACCAGCGACGCCGAGGGCTGCCACACCTCGGTCGCGGAGGGGATGGCCTCCGGCGCGGTGCCGGTGGTCCGGCCCTGGCCCGGCGCGGCCGAGGTCTACGACCCGCGGTGGGTCCACGACGACCTGGACGCCGCGGCCGAGGCGGTGCTGGCGAACGCCGATCCGGAGCGCTGGCGAGCGCAGGCGGACGCCGCGAAGGCCGAGATACGCCGGTCACACGACCCGGCGGCGGTGGTGGCCGCCTGGGCCGACCTGCTGCACCGGGACATCCAGGCTGCTCGGCAACATTTCGCCGAATTCGCTACTAAACCGGCTAATCCTCCCACGCCAGCGCCCCGGCGGCCGGCCGGCTCGGCCCCGCGCCCGCAGCGTGCCGCTGATGTGGCGTAAACCACCTGCGGCTAGGCTTGGAGATCCAGGTGAACTGCAGGTGAACGGAGAAGGCGGCGAGGCGTGGGTTTGGTCTCCACGGCGCAGGTGCAGGCCACGTACAAGCAGCGTGACGCGTGGTGGACGGTCCTGCTGGTCGACCCGCTCGCCGGCCGGCTGCTCCGGCTGATCGCCATGGCTCGCTGGGTCACCCCGACCCGGCTCACGATCACCGCGTTCCTACTCGGCCTCGGCGCGGCCGCCTGCTTCCGGGAGGCCACCGCCGGCTGGCTGGTAGCCGGCGCCCTGCTCTACCACGCCAGCTTCGTGACCGACTGCATCGACGGCAAGCTGGCCCGGCTGCGCGGCACCGGGTCGGTGGTCGGCTCCTGGCTCGACTTCCTGCTCGACCGGATCCGGGTCGTCGTCTGCACGGTGGCGCTGTTCGGCGGCCAGTTCCTGCACACCGGCAACGCGGTCTATCTGCTGACCGCGGTCGGCGTGGTGTTCCTCGCGCTGTTCGTCTATCTCAACGGCGCCGAGACCGACCGGGCGAAGGCGAAGATGGCCGCCCAGCCATCGGCCGACCGGGGCGCCGCCGGCCCATCCCCGGCGGGGCTGGCCGCCGCCGTCCAGTCCACCCCGGCCGGGCTCAACGGCTTCCAGGTGCCGTCGGCGGTCGGTCGGCTCGCCCGGTTCCTGCACCGGCGCCGGATCCGGCTGAACCTGGTCAGCGGGGTCGAGTTCGAGATGGCGGTGTTCATCGTGGCGCCGCTGGTCGCCGCGGTGGCCGGGTCGACGGCGATCCTCTGGGTCACCGGCGTCGCGGCCGGCCTGCTGATCTGCTTCGAGCTGGCGTTGATTGCCCGGTTCTGGCTCACTGCCCGGGCGTTTGACCGGCGGGCGACGGGGCGGTCGCTACCGACCCCCCGCGCCGACCAGAGCGGCGTCCAGCCCCGGGTCCGCCACCCGGCCTGAGCCAGCCGAACGCCAGCCGAGCGGCCCGGTGGAGCAGCCGCAGCACCGCGTACACCCGGTAAGCGTCCCACCGCACCAGCCGGTGCTTGAGGCCGGCCGTCCCGCGCGGCACCTCGTACCCGCCGGCCGGCAGCCGGGTCCGGTAGTCGCTGGCCATCAGCCGGAAGAACCGGCGCCGGGAGCGCCGGGGCAGCCGGCGGTGGTTCCCGACGATCACCAGGTAGTGGTCGATCATCAGCCGGAACAGCTGCGGCTTGAACCCGTCGTACCGGGGTGAGGCCTGTTCGACCGTCTCAAACAGCCGGTCGTACTGCTCAAACACCTCAAAATGCCGGTCGCTGCGGGTGCGGGTGATGCCGCCGGTGTTGCGCTGCCGGTAGTAGTAGCAGATCCGGTCGAGCACCTCGATCCGCTCGGCGCCCATCAACAGCGGATGGCTGAATGCGCTGTCCTCGTACCACCCGGGCGCGAACCGCAGCTTGAGCTCGTCGAGCAGCCCTCGCCGGACCACCTTGGTGCACGCCGACTGGGCCAGTTGCAGCAGTTCCGGGTGCTCGGCCAGCCGGACCGGGGCGCGCAGCCGGGACAGCGTCGGGCCGGACATGCTCGGGCTGGTCCGGCCGTTCTCGAACACCAACGCGTGGTCGACGATCAGCACGTCCGGTGCGGAGGTGCGCAGCCGCTCCAGCACCGCCGCCACCGAGCCGGCCGGCAGCCAGTCGTCGCTGTCCACGAACCAGACGTACCGGCCGGTGGCGCGGTCCAGACCGGCGTTGCGGGCCGGCCCCAGCCCGCCGTTCGCCGGCAGGTGCACCACCCGCACCCGCGGATCGCGGGCCGCGTACTCGTCGGCGATCTCACCGCTGCGGTCCGGCGATGCGTCGTCGACCGCCAGCACCTCGATCGCGGTGGTCGGGTCGGCCAGGATCGAGTCGAGGCAGGTCGGCAGGTAGCGCTCGACGCGGTAGACCGGTACCACGACCGAGAGCAGGGGCCGCCGTACCTCAGTCATCCTCGGCGTCGACCTCGTCGGGCTTCGGGCCGTTGTACGCGTCGATCGCCTCCTGGATGGTGCCATCGACGACGAGCCTGCCCCGGTCGAGATAGAGCCCACGCTTGCAGAACCGGGTCAACTGCGGCTGGCTGTGCGAGACCAGCACCAGCGTGCGGCCCTCGGCGATCAATCCGTCGATCACCTTGTAGCACTTCCGCTTGAACTCCCGGTCGCCGACCGCCAGCGCCTCGTCGACCAGCAGGATCGGGTGCGGGAGCCGGGAGACCAGCGAAAACGCCAGCCGAACCTTCATCCCGGACGAGTAGTGGCGGACCGGCGAGTCGATCGCGTCCTTCACCTGGTCGCCGGCGAACTCCACAATGTCGTCGAACCGGTCCCGGATCTCCTTCCGGCTCAGCCCGTGCAGCGAGGCCACCAGGAAGACATTCTCCCGACCGGTCAGGTCGCCGGAGAACCCGGCCGAGAGGTTGATCAGCGGCGCCACCTTGCCGCGGACGGTGACCTCGCCCTCGTCCGGCCGCAACACGCCGGCGATCAGCCGCAGCAGCGTACTCTTTCCGGTGCCGTTGCGACCGATGATCCCGACCGTCTCGCCGGGGTGGATGTCGAAGCTCAGGTGCCGCAGCGGCCAGAACATCTCGGTGCTCGCCCGGCGGTCCTTCCGGAACGCGTGGATGACCAGTTCGCGGAGCCGGAGGTTGCGGCGGCGGTTCCGGACGAACTCGATGCCCAGGTCGCGGACCTCGATGATCGGCTGGGTCACTAGAGCTCCTTGAGCACGGCCGGCTCGAGACGGCGGAACACCAACCATCCCAGTATGAACGTAACCAGGCAACCGGTGACACATACGGTCAGCAGGGTCGCCGATGGGAAGGTCTGCGGATACCAGGCGGCGTGGTGCAGCTCGAAGATCCCGACCAGCGGGTTCGACTTGTAGATCCAGATCCCCGGGGTGCCGAGGTTCTCCTCGACCCGGGCGAGCGGGTAGATGATCGGCGTGCCGTAGAAGATGAACCGCTGCACCAGCCGCATGAACCGCTCGACGTCCCGCAGCATCACGTTGACCGAGGAGAGCAGCAGCGCGATCCCGATCAAGAAGATCCCCTGCAGCAGCACCGCGAGCGGGATCGCCAGCAGCGACCAGCCGAACTTCGCCTGCTGGTCTGGCGGGGAGACCGCGTTCAGGATCAGCACGATCAGGAGCAGGATCGGCAGGCCGGCCGCGAACTCCCAGAACCGGGCAAACACCCGGCCGATCGGGAACACCTCCCGGGGCACGTTCATGGTGGTGATCAGGGCCTTCTGCCCGGTCAGCGCACCGGTCGCTTCGCTCAGCACGCCGGTCACCCACATGAACGCGAAGATCCCGGACATCAGATAGACGATGTACGGCGGACCCTCGCCGCCCGGGGTCGTCCGCGAACTCCCGTACAGGAAGCCGAAGACGAACCAGTAGATGGCGCCCATCATCAGCGGCTCGATCAGCGACCACAGGTAGCCCAGCACCGACTGCTGGTACTTGATCGCTAGGTCACGACGCACCAGAAACCGCAGGACGTTGCGGGAGCGCCACAGTTCCACCACGCTCGACGTCACGCGGCCTCCGCTCCTGATCGAGTACGCTCGCGCCGATCCCTCAGCGCGCCATAGAGTAAGCGCGCCATAGAGTAACAGTCTCGCCGTCGTGCCGAACCAGCCGGCAACCCGATCCAGTGGTACATTGCCCGGCCACCCGGCCAGAGGAGTCGATGATCCGCCGAATTCCCGTCCCGACCGTGCTGACCAACGGGCTGGCCGTGGCCAGCCTGCTGCTGAGCCTCGCCCCGGGCCCGCGCTGGCCGTGGCTGGCGGTGACCTGGCTGGCGGTGGCCGCGGGTTGGTGGGCCGGCCGGCCGCCGCGGCTCGGCGACGGGCTGCCCGCCCGGGTGGCGGTCGCCGCCGGGGTGCTGATCCAGTGGACCCACGCGGCACCGGGCACGCCGTGGTCGCTGTTCGCCGGCGGCGCGCTGCTGGCCGGGGTGCTGCTCGCCGAGCAGCTGGTCTACCGGGCCGCCCGGCCGGTGTTCCGGGCGGCGAACCTGCCACCCACCGGTGGTCGGACGCTGGCGCCCGCGCTCGGCCGACTGGTAGATGACGGTACGGCGTGGCTGGTGAACTCCGGTGCGGTGGCGCTCGCCGGGCTGTTCGCGGCACTCCGCTGGCCGGCGTGGACGTTGCTGCTGCCGGTGGTGGCGGCGGCCGGGCTGACCGCGGCGGTGATGGTCGACGCGTTCCACCGCCGCCGGACCGGCCACGCCGGCGAGCTGACCCGGCTCCGGGCGGCGGTGGCGGCGCACCAGCCACGGTTCCTGCTCTACTTCGCCGCGCCCCCGAACAGCGAGTACCAGGTCACCATGTGGCTGCCCTACCTGCAGCAGATCGGGGCACCGTTCGTGGTGGTGCTCGCCGAGGACTACCACCTGGCGTCGATCAGCGCGGCGACCCCGGCGCCGGTGGTCGTGCACCGGACCACCCCGGCGCTGGAGGCGACGATCGCGCCGACCATGCGGGCAGCCTTCTACGTCAACTTCGGGATGAAGAACGCCCACTGCGTCCGGTTCAGCCAGCTGACCCATGTCCAGCTCTACCACGGCTACAGCGACAAGCCGGTGAGCGTGAACCCGATCGCGACCATCTTCGACCGGATCTTCGTGCCGGGGCAGGCGATCATCGATCAGTTCGCGGCCAGCGGGGTCGAGATCCCCAAGGAACGGTTCCGGATCGTCGGCCGACCGCAGGCGGCTTCGCTGGCGGTCGCCAGCCGGCCGATCGGCGAGATCACGGAGCCGGTGGTGCTGTACGCGCCGACCTGGGCCGGCGAGTACGCGGACTCCAACTACTGCTCGCTGCCGATCGCGGAGCGGATCATCAGCGCGCTGCTGGCCCGGGGGGTGACGGTGATGGTCCGCCCGCACCCGTACACCAGGCGGGATCCACGGTCGATGGCCCAGCTCGCCCGGGTGGAGCAGCTGCTGGCCCGGGACCGGGCGGCGACCGGCCGCCGCCACCGGTGGGGGCCGGAGGTCACCCGGCTCAGCCTGACCGACTGCATGAACCAGGCGGACGCGCTGATCTGCGACGTCTCCAGCGTCGGGACGCAGTTCGTCTACACCGAGAAGCCGCTCGCGGTCACCGACATGGTCACCGATGACACCAGCTTCGCCGGGTCGCTGCCGCTGGGCCGGGCCGCCTACCTGATCCGGCGGGACACCGCGAACCTCGCGGAGGTGCTGGAGGACCTGCTGGTCCGCGACCCGGCCGCCGCCCGGCGGCGGGAGCTGCGCGGCTACCTGCTCGGTGATTTCCCGCCGGACCGGTATGTCGACGGGTTCCTCACCGAGGCCCGCAGCGTGGTCACCGGCGGCTAGCCGCCCGGTAGCACGACTGGGCCGGCACGCCCGGACGGTGGCCCGGATCGACCGGGCTCATTCGCAGCCCTCCCGGGCACCCTCCTCGAACTCCGCCTCACTGACCGCCCCGCTCGTCACCGGTGCGGCCGGTCAACACCTGGTCGCCGAGCTGCTGGAGGCCGTCCACTGTGAAGATGATCTCCGTATCTCTGGGTAGCACAGTGGCATTGCGACCGCGTGGCCGGCCGGCGACTACTAGATCGGCCGGTGCTCGGGCGACACCGCGCCCTCGAACACGTGTTCGTAGCTTGCGGACAGGTGACCGATGTCGACCGCCCACCGCCCGGCCCGCGACAGCTCGGCCGCGAGCACCGTTCCGGCCGGACCCAGCGAGATCAAGAACAGGTCGTACCTGTCCGCCTTGACCGCCTTCTCCAGCAGGTCCGGGACGTGGGCGAACGCGTCCCGCGGCACCGAGTACAGGAACTCGACCGAGGCGAGGTTGTCGAACAACGCCGGGTGCATCGTGAACCGGGAGTCCTTGCCGGTGATGACGCAGACGTTGCGGTCCTGCCAGACTCGCCGCCACAGCTCCACGCCGTGCTGGCCGAGCCGCCGGAAGTGCATCGGCCGGGTGGCGTGGGTGACGCCGTAGGTGATGTCCCGCCGCAGCAGTTGGGACAGCCGCGGCCAGACGTCGCTCCACACCTTCTGCCAGTGCGGGCTGCGGTACGGCAGCGGGAAGCCGAGCAGCAGCTGGGAAGGGTCGTAGTGCTCATAGGTCAGCACCGACTTCAGCGCTGCCTGCAGCTCCGGCGAGCCAACCTGGAACCTCAGGTTGTGGTCGGCGTTGAGCATGGCCCGGAACTCGCCGTCGCCGAACCGGGCGAAACTGAGCCGGTCATCGGCGATCTTCCGCAGCGTGTCCTCGAAGCCGAGGACGTGGCTGACGTAGAAGTCCTCGACCTCGCGCATATCCTCCTGGGTCAGCGCGTACTGGATGCCTTCCGAAACCCGGCGGATCTCGATCAGCCGTTCCTCGATCCGGTGCAATGTCGACAACAGCTCATCGCCACCCGCCGCTCCCCGCTGGTCTTCAGCACGGGTCAGGGCGGCGGTCGGTCGCTGTAGCGCGCTGAGCCGATTCGACACGAACCGGCGGACGCGCATGGATACAGAGCTCACGATCGTTCCCCCCCCCGTAAGTAGGGCGCCCCACGTATCGCCCGGGGGGCGGCCTACCCGCATCGCTAGCCGCGGCCAGCGACCGTAACGATGGCGGTTATCCGACCTCCCACGGGGCGGCTGCCGGAAACGCGGGCGTCAGGAACTGCCGTAGGTACTTGGCCTGGTCCGCTATTGAAATGTCCTGGTGACGGGTCACGTTCAGGCAGAAGAACTTCGGCCGGACCGACAAGATCTGGTCGAATCTGTCGAACAGATCGTACCTACCCGTGTCAAGGTAGATGTATTCGTTTCGGCCGGCTGGCCATTCCACCGCCTTCCCGGTGGCGATGCCGTAGAACGGCGCCAGCATGCTCGGCACCGCGACGTCGTTGGTGCTGCGGAAGCGCGCTGCCCGAGTGCGCTCGAACGCATCGGGGTACCGCTTCTCGAGCTCTTCCAGCACACTCTTCCGCTGCGGCAACGGGACGTGCTGTTGGCGCCGGTCAAACGTCATACCGAAATCACGTTGCAGTAGCGCCATCGTGTTGTAGGCGGCCCAGTCGGTCGGAATCGCGGTCGGCGTCGGCTTGCCCTGGTAGATGTACTGGGTCGGCGCGAGCCGGACCTTGGCCAGGCCGGCCAGCGTAAAGAAACTGTCCGGCGTGGCCTCCCGGCCCAGGAACACGTCATCGTTGAAGTACACGAAATGCTCGGACAGCCCGGGAATCCGGTGCAGGCAGGCCTCGATGGCGTGGGAGTTGAAGGTCGGCAGCGCGGACGGATCGGGGAAGATCTCCTGGTGCGAGATCACCGAGATCCGCGGATGGTCGGTGGCGAGCCAGGCCGGCCGGTGGCCAGCGGTCACGATGTAGATGTGCCGTACGAACGGCGCGAACATCCACACTGACCGGAGCGAGTAGCGGAGCTCGTCCCGGTCGACGTACCGCTCCGCGTTGTTGGCGCTCGGGATATGCCCGAACTCCTGTTCGCTGAACCGGCGGTGCTCGCGCTGCCACTCCGGATCCGTCGAGTCGACCCAGGTGTAGACCAGGTCCACCGGCTCGGCCAGGTGTGGCTTCCGGGCGGCCACCAGTGGGGTGGCGCCGAGCTTCGGGGAGCTGAACTCGGGCGTCCAGTCCACCCGCTCATACCGGGTCCGGAGCGCGAGGTACCGCTGCTTGTCCTGGTTGTACTCGATGAACAGCAGGGTCAGGAAGCCGTCCACCCCGATCCGGTAGGTTCCCAGCTCGTACGGCGTGCCTACCTCGAGCCAGTGGGCGTTCACCATGTCGTACGGCCGGAGCCCGGTCAACGGCAGCGTGGCCGTGATCCGGTAGTCGTTACCGATCCGCACCTGCAGGTGCGGCTGCTGCTCGGCGAGCCGCAGCAGCGCCCGGCGGACCGCCTTGCGGTCGGACACCAGGATCGCCACCGCGGCCCCGGGTGCGTCGCCGTCCCGTACCACCGACACGTTCTCCGCCTGCAGGTGTGGCAGCAACGCCTCGAACACGGCCTCCCGCCGGCCCGCCGGGGTGGGCAGCGGCCGCGGGCCCTCGAGCTCCCGCACCAGTGCCCGGGCCTTGATCCGGCGCTGGACCCGGCGGACCCGGTGCACGTTCCGCTTGAGCCAATCCGAGCTGGCAGCGACCTGCCGCGCCCGCCGATAGGCCCGGCGCAGATCGAACCGGCGCCGCTTCAGCATCGCCGGCCGGTCGTTCAGCCGCATCTCGCCGGTTTCCTCGTCGATATTGACCTTCCGGCGGCGCCGGGCGAGCAGGATGTACCGCTTGGTGGCGTCCCGCACCTGCGCGGCGCCGAACGGCAGCTGCTCCCCCTCCGCCAGCAGCTGCTTGATCTGCCGCGCGCACTCCGCCCCGGCCCCTCCGGGGTTCACGAACATGGTGTCGACGAACTCCCGATACGCCGGGCTGGCCAGCCGCTGTTCCGCGACCCGGAACGCCTCGAAGATGTCCTCGCCGGGCCGCCAGATCGCCGCGACATCGGCCACCATCGCGTGGTCCAGGTCGGAGCTGGACAGCCGGCCGCGCTCGTCATGCCGCTTCCGGACGGTGGAGGCGATCACGACCGGCAGGCCCGCGTAGAGGGCGTCATGGACCGCTCCGGAGACGTCGCTGATGACCCCGTCGTGGGTCCGGAACATCTCGATCGGGTCGGCGTCGGACCGGACCACCCGCACCCCGTCCGGGACCTTGTCCACCACCTCCAGCGCCTGGGCGTGGTGCAGCTTCAGAGTGATATCGGCGTCGATGTCGCGCAGTCGCGGCAGCACCTTCGGCAGCGACGACAGCTCGCCGTAGGTGGGCGCGTAGAGCAGCCGGGGCCGGCGGCCGTGGCTCCCGATCGGCTGGCGCTCCGGCAGCGGGTCCTGGAACAACGGGTCGAGCAGCGGGTTGCCGACCGCCACCGCCCGGCAGAAGCCCTGCACCCGCTCGACCGAGTAGCGGCCGTACATCAGGTTCAGGTGGGCATGCGCACGCCAGACTCCGTACTGATACTTCTCCTTGGCCAGGCTGTACTGCTGGGCGACCACCAGCGACCGGGTCGGAAACTCCAGCGGCAGCAGCGGTGTCTGGCAGACGATGACATCGAACTTGCCATCCAGGTCGGCCAGCCGGTCGTTGGTCACCCACCGGACATCGGAGTCGGGCAGGTGGGTCCGGACGAACTCCTCGGTCAGCCCGAACTCCTGCTCCCGCACCTCGATGATCGACGTCGTGTCCGAGAGCTCCCGCGCGATCCGCTTGTAGTGGTGGACCTGGTAGGGACTGGTGATTAGGAAGCCGATGCTCACCTGTGGTTACTCCTCCTGGCCCGAGCGGGCCACGTCCTCCACGCCCTCGATGATGGCGGCAAGCTGGGTGGTCGTGAATGGGATCGGGTTGTTGCCCAGCCGCTCGACGTTGACCGACTCAGCGAGCGCCAGCCGGTCGCTCGCCGTCGACACGCCGACCTCCCGCAGGCTCGTGGCCAGCCCCAACCGGCGCAGCAGCTGGACGAACCGGCGAGCCGCGGCTTCCGGCTCGGTCGATCCCAGGCGCGCCAGTATCTCGGCCATGACCTGAGCATAGGTGTCCGGATCGACCGAATCGCGCAGCACGCCGGAATCCGCGGTGGCATGGGCCTTGATGAAGCTGCCGAGGGTGATCGCCACCGCGTGACCGTGGCTCAACCCGTACCGCTTGGTGATGGCGTACGAGAGTGCGTGCGCGGCGGTGGTCCGGGAGATGTCGATCGCCCGGCCGGCCAGATGGCTGCCGATCGCCATCGCCCGGGCCGCCGGTTCGTCGTCCTGGTTTACGAACGGCTCGATCGCCGGCAGCAGCAGCCGCAGCGCGTGCCGCGCCCAGCGCCGGCTCTGCTCGGTGGCGGCCACCGCCCACAGGCTCTCGATCGCCTGCGCGATCGCGTCCACCCCGGAGGTGGCCTTCTGGTAGCGGGAGCCGCTGCGGGACAGCGCGGGGTCCAGGATCACCGCGTCCGGCCGCAACGGGTCGCCGGCCACCGAAAACTTCTCGTCCCCGATGTAGACCACCGCGAAGTGGGTGGCCTCGCTGCCCGACCCGCTGGTGGTCGGCGCCATCACCAGCCGGGCCTCCCGCCGGGTGATCCGGTCGCCGGCCCGGATCTGGTCGAACAGCTTGGCCGGATCGGTGGTGCCGGCGAAGCCGGTCAGCAGCTTCGCCATGTCCATCGCACTGCCGCCGCCGACCGCCAGCACCAGGTCGGGCCGGAACTCCTCGACGATCGCCAGCCCGCGAGCCAGGTCCGCGGCGTCCGTGTTGGCCGCGAACTCGCTCCACCGGCGCACCGCCGCCACCCGCTCCAGCCCCGGCAGCATCGAGGCCGCGCCGGACGCCTCGAACGAGCGCCGGCCGCAGACCAGCAACACCCGCCGTGCGCCCAGCTCCGCGACCACCTCCGGGGTCCGCGAAATGGCGCCCACGCCGTACAAGATCACGTAGCGCCTCCGCGCAGCGCCGCCATGAACGCCCGCTTGCTCTCGGCCGGTGACCGGGTGGGGCGACCGATGTCCGGCCGGTTGCCGGGCCGGACCCGCAACTCCAGCAGCGACGGGCCGCCGTGCGCGCGCAACGCCGCCACCTCCTTGCCGAGCTGGCTCGGGTCATCGGTGGAGGCCGCGTACCGGTAGCCGGCCGCCCGGGCCACCGCCGCCACGTCCACCTTGTCGATGGAGGTCGGCTGGCCGCCGACGCTGTCGTGGACCCCGTTGTTGAAGACCACGTGGAAGTAGTTCGCCGGGGCGTGGTCGGCGATCACCGCCAGGCTGCCCATGTGCATCAGCAGCGCGCCGTCGCCGTCGAAGCACCACACCTCCCGCTCGGACTCGGCCATCGCGATCCCGAGCGCGATCGAGCAGGCGTGCCCCATCCCACCGACGGTCAGGAAGTCGCGGCTGCCATCGCCGCCGGTGCGGACCCGGTACTCGAACAGCTCGCGGGAGAGCATCCCGGTGGTGGAGACGATCACCGGGTCGCCGCCGACCGCCTCGACCAGCGCGACCAATGCATCCTCCCGGCTGACCGACCCCGGCGCCACCGGCGCCGGCGCCGCGGTGGTGGGCTTACCGAAGCTGCCCTTCGCCACCAGCAAGAGGTATGGGGAACTGCGCTCGACCGCGGTCGCGATCGCGGTCGCGACGCACCGGTCGGCCTCGGCCGGCTCGGTCGGCAGCACCGCCCAGGGCAGATCCATCGCGTCCAGCAGCGAGGTCATCACTCGCCCCTGCTTCACGTGCTGCGGCTCGTCCTTCACTCCCGGCTGGCCCCGCCAACCGATCACGACCAGCATCGGAATCCCGTACACGTCCGGGTCGGCGAGCGACAGCAGCGGGTTGACCAGGTTGCCGAAGCCGGAGTTCTGCAGGTAGACGGCGGCCGGTTGGCCGGTACGCAGGTAGTGGCCGATCGCGATCCCGACCGCGGCCCCTTCGTTCGCCGCGATCACGTGCTGGCCGGCCGGCAGGTCCCCGAGGATCTGCGTGTTCAGCTGCTTGAGCAGGCTGTCCGGCACCCCGGTGAAGAAGCTGACGCCGTGCTCGCGGCAGACCTCGAGGAACCGGGCCGGGTCGATCATCGCTGGTTCTCCGGGATGATCGCGAGCGCGTCCTTGATCGGGGCGAGGTACTGCTCGGCCTCCAGCGCCCGGCCGTGCTCGAGGATGGTCTTGGCGACCTTCACCATCTGCGGGTAGGCCGCCCGCAGCATGTGGTTGGCGTAGATCACCATGTTCACGCCGCGCTCGGCGAGCTCGGCCTCGGTGACCTGGTGATAGCTGGTCGGCACCGCCACCAGCGGCACCCGGTTGGGTAGCTTGTCATACAACCGGCAGAACTCGAACACCTCGTCCGGGTTCTTCCGCCGGCTGTGGATCATGATGCCGTCGGCGCCGGCCTCGATGTACGCCTCGGCGCGGCGGATCGCGTCGTCCATGCCCTTCTCGAGGATCAGGCTCTCGATCCGGGCGATGATCATGAAGTCATCGGTGATCTGCGCCCGCTTCCCGATCGCCAGCCGCTCGCTGAAGTCCTCGATCGAGGACTGGGTCTGCTCGACCTCGGTGCCGAACAGCGAGTTCCGCTTGAGCCCCTCCTTGTCCTCGATGATCACCGCGGAGACGCCGAGCCGCTCCAGCGACCGGACCGTGAACGTGAAGTGCTCCGGCTTGCCGCCAGTGTCGCCGTCGAACACCAGCGGCTTGGTGGTCACCTCGAACAGGTCGTTGATGGTCTGCAGTCGGGAGGTGATGTCGACCGCCTCGATGTCCGGTTTGCCCCGAGCGGTGGAGTCGGTCAGTGAGCTGGACCACATCCCGTCGAACTCGATCTTGCGGCCGTCGACATCCACCGCGGTGTTCTCGACGATCAGGCCGGTCAGCCCGTTGTGCGCCTCCATCATCCGGACGATCGGCTTGTTGTCGAGCAGCCGCCGGAGCCGGGAGAGCCGGACGCTGGGGGTGGTCCCGATCTGCTTGATCGACTCGTTCAGCTGGGTGGAGGAGATCCCCTCCGTGTAGGGCACCTCGACCAGCTGGCCACCCCACTGGGCCAGCGCCTCGATCACCCGCTGCCGGGTCTGCGCCTGGACGCCGGTCCGCCAGTCGTCACCGTGCACCACGTAATCGGGCTTGAGCCGCTCCAGATTCGGCACGTAATCGAGGGTCTCCTGAGGGACCACCCGGGCCACCCCTTTGAGATTGCTCACCACCGCGGCCCGCTGCTCATAGGTCATATGCGGGAGCCGCTTATAGCTCGCGATCGCGGCGTCGGTGAGCAGGCCAATCGTTACCTCGCCCAGCTCGGCCGCGCGCCGTAGAACATTAATGTGTCCGGGATGCACCAGATCCGCGCTCATCCCGACGTACACAGTCTTCGGCACCGCGCCCTCCCTGATGGTTACTCGCCGGCCGCCCCGAGGTTAACAACCGCCAAATTTCCAGGATGACGCACTACTGTAGCGGCGGCCGCCAGCGCCCAGGATCGGCCCCCGGCGGGTACGGAGTTCGATGCCCGCCCGGCCCGGGTCAGCCGAACCCGGCGCGGACCCCGGCCCACCTGAGCGCGGCCCGACCCTAGCTGAGCGCGGCCCGACCCTAGCTGGCCGCGGCCCGGCTCGGCTGACCGCGCCGCCCGGGCTCGGCTGAACCCGCCGCGGGGGTCAGCTGAATGCCGAGACGCCGGTCAGGTGCTGCCCGATCACCAGCTGGTGGATCTCCGAGGTGCCCTCGTAGGTCAGCACGCTCTCCAGATTGTTGGCGTGGCGCATCACCGGGTATTCGTTGCTGATCCCGTTGGCACCCAGAATCGTCCGGCACTGCCGGGCGATCGCGATCGCCTCCCGGACGTTGTTCAGCTTGCCGGCGCTCACCATCACCGGCGTCAGCCGGCCGGCGTCGGCGGCCCGACCCAGGTGCAGCGCGAGCAGCTGCCCCTTGCCGAGCTCGACCGCCGCGTCGGCGAGCTTCGCCTGGGTCAGCTGAAACCCGGCGATCGAACGACCAAATTGGACTCGGTTCTTGGCATACTCCACAGTGGTCGCTAGGCAGTCCCGGGCGGCCCCGAGCGCGCCCCAGGCGACCCCGTACCGGGCCTGGGTCAGGCAGGACAGCGGCGCCTTCAGGCCGCGCGCCTCGGGGAGGCGGGCAGCGTCGGGCAATCGGACCTCGTCCAGCACGATCTCGCCGGTGGACGAGGCGCGCAGCGACAGCTTGTGCTTGATCTCCCGAGCGGTCACCCCGGGGGTGTCCATCGGCACCAGGAACCCGGCGATCCCGTCCGGCCCGCGCGCCCACACCACCGCGACGTCGGCCACCGGCGCGTTGGTGATCCAGAGCTTGGTGCCGTGCAGGAGCCAGTCCCCGCCCGGGGTACGGGTGGCCCGGGTCGCCATCGAGCCGGGGTCCGAGCCGTGATCGGGCTCGGTCAGTCCAAAGCAGCCGATCGCTTCACCGGCGGCCATCCGGGGCAGCCACTCCTGCTTCTGCTCCTCCGAGCCGTACCGCCAGATCGCGTACATCGCCAGCGACCCCTGCACCGAGACCAGCGACCGGACGCCCGAGTCGCCGGCCTCCAGCTCCTGGCAGGCCAGCCCGTACGCGACCGCCGAGGCGCCGGCACAGCCGTACCCGGTCAGGTGCATGCCGAGCAGCCCGAGCGCGCCGAACTCGCGGGCCAGCTCCCGGACCGGCAGCTCACCCCGCTCGAACCATTCCGCCACGTTCGGGCGTACCCGGTCAGCCACCAGCTTGGCCACGACCGCGCGGATGTCGCGCTCCTCGGCCGACAGCAGCGCGTCGATTTCCAGGAGATCAAGCATTCCCCCAGCTTATGGTGGCGGGGCGGGCGCGGGTACCCGGCGCCCGCCCCGCCGGTGAGTGAGCTACTGGTTGGTTACCCGCCGGGGAGTGACCACTCGCCGGCCGGCGTCACCAGAGCTGGGCCCCGTACACCGCGTTGTAGTACGGGACCGAGTCAGCGGCCGGGGAGTACCAGGAGACGCTCGACATCAACGGGAACTTCCCGAGGCACAGCCCAGCCAGCAGCTGCGCGCCGCTGGTCACCCCCTCCGGGTGGTTGCCGGCGACGTTGACGTTCGACCCGCCCGAGTCGCCCTGCTCGACGCAGGCGTTGTGCCGGGTCAGCCCGAACACGGTGCCCTGGGGGTAGTTCACGGTCTCGTTCTTGCCGGTGATCGTGCCGCAGGTCCAGCCGGTGGTCCGGCCGGACTTGCAGACCGGCGTCCCGACCGGCCCGTCGGTGTAGCTGGACGAGACCACGATGAACCCCGGCCAGCTGAACACGAACGGGCCCTGCAGCCAGTAGCCGGTGTTCGTGACCTGGACCAGCGCGTCGTCGAAGGTCGGGAAGAACGACGCCGTGAAGGTGCCGATGAACACCCCGTTGCCGGCGGTCGCCCCGTTGCCCGCCACCCCGCAGTGGCCCGCGGTCAGGAAGTACCGGGCACCGGTCGACGGGTTGCGCATGTTGAACCCGGTCGAGCACCCGTTGTACGGGATGCCGCCGTCCAGCCACGGGTAGGCCTGCGCGAGCTGGGGCTGGTACTCGGACTCCTCGATCCGGATCGCATCGCCGTGCGCTTCCCGCAGCGACTCGGTGAGTGCCTCAGCGGCCCCGGCCCGGACCGTCACCACGACCTGGTTGGTCTGCGCTTCGACCGCCCACGAGAACACATCGGACAGTTCCGCCGGGTCCTGTTTAGCCAGTGCGTCGAGTTCGCCGGTGATCGCGGTGAGTTCCTGCTCGCTGCGGTCCACCACGGTGGTCCGGGCGCCGGCCGAGCTCGCCAGCCGGGCGGCCCGGCGGTCGGTGACCGCCACCGTCAACGAGCCGGACGACCGGTCGAACCAGCTGCCGGCGTACTCGTCGCCGAGCTGCTCGCGCAGCCGGGCGTCCAGTTCGGTCGCCTCGGCCGCGGCGGCGAGGTACTCGTCCAGCGCCGACCCGCTCAGCCCGAGGTCACGTTCGAGCGCCTGGCGCAGCGTGGCCTCGCCCAACGCCAGTTCGGCCGACCGGTCCGGCGGGGTGCTCAGCCCCTGCGCCTGTGCCGGTACCGGGCCGGCCGCCGTGAGCGTGGCCGCGACCAACAGGGTCGCGAATCCACCGACCAGCCGGCGGCCGGTCCGCCCTTCAATGCTCCGCATGGTTCCTCCTTGGACCCGCCGTCCCCCGAGCGCGCGAACCACTCGCGCATCGGCGTGGCTGGAACCCTAGGGACCGGAGCGGCCTGGCCGGCCGGATTCCATACCCGGCCGAACACCGCCGAACAGCGCCGGATCAACGCCGCACCGGCGGATCCGGCCGAGTGACCTTTCGGACAGATCAGGGTCAATGCCTACGGACGACACCGGTGAGTTGCCCCATTTGCTTGGTCGTTTACGGCAGCAGCACGGTTTGCGACAACTCATCGATAACGCTCACATTCGTGCGGCGTCGGCAATGGACGGATGTCAGCAAATAGACACTCGGAGAGCGTTGCGATCAGGAACCCGGCATCGCTACATTGCGAGCTGGGGTGACTGCACTGCGTAAGGGGTACCATGCCCGAGCTACCTCAGCAGCAGGTTGCGGAGCTGAACCTCACAGACGTGAGCCGAGTGCGGACTGTCGAGGAACTCGGCCGGCTGCTGCGTACGCTTCGGCGGCGGGAAGCACGAACCCGGGAGGGTGCCGAGCTCACCTATCGGCACCTGGCGGCCCGAGCCGGGTGGTCGCACGCGGTGGTGGCTGCTTACCTCACCGGCAAGACCCTGCCGCCCACCGATCGGTTCGACACGCTCATCCAGCTGCTCGGCGCCACCCGGGCCGAGCAGGGGGCGCTCGCCACCGCTCGGGATCGGGTGGAGGAGAGCCGCCGCCAGCATGCGCTCAGCGCCCGTGGGAACGGCCTGCCGGTGCCCCGGCAGCTCCCGGCCGACGTGCCCGGGTTCATCGGCCGGCGGACCGAGCTGGCCCACCTGGACCAGCTGCTGACCGCGCGGGCCGGGCGGTCGGCGACGGTCACCATCGCGGCGATCACCGGCACCGCCGGGGTCGGGAAGACCGCGCTCGCGGTCCACTGGGCACACCGGGCCCGGCACCGGTTCCCGCACGGCCAGCTCTACGCCGACCTGCGCGGGTTCAGCCCGGACCCGCCGGTGCCGCCGGAGCGGATCCTGGACGGCTATCTCACCGCGCTCGGCGTACCGCCCCAGCACCTACCGCCGGACCTGGACTCGAAGGCGGCGCTCTACCGGTCCCTGCTGGACGGAAAGCGGATGCTGGTGGTGGCCGACAACGCGGTCAGCCCGGAGCAGATCCGGCCGCTGCTGCCGGCCGCTCCGGGCTGCCTGGTGTTGGTCACCAGCCGTAACGCCATGACCGGGCTGGTGGCTCGGGACCGTGCGCATCGGTTCAGTTTGGACGTGCTGCCGGTCAACGACTCGGTGGCGCTGCTCGCCGGTTTTCTCGGCGAGGATCGGATCACCGCCGAGCCGTCAGCCGCGGTCGAAGTGGCCCGGCTGTGCGCGTGCCTGCCGGTCGCACTCTGCGCCGCCGGCGAGCGGGCCGCCGCCCAGCCCGAGCTCACGCTCGCTGACCTCGCCAAGGAGCTGGTCGCCTCGGATCGCCGGCTCGACCTGCTGGACGCCGGCGACGACCGCCGGACCGCGGTCCGGGAGGTGTTCTCCTGGTCCTACCGCCGGCTGCTACCGGACGCCGCCCGGCTGTTCCGGGCGCTCGGCCGCTACCAGCACACCTGGCTGGACCGGTCCACTGTGGCCAAGCTGGCCGGGGTGCCGCTCGAGGAGGCGGGCCGGCTGGTCGAAACCCTGGTCTCGGCCAGCCTGCTGCAGCTGGACCGGCCCGACCACTACCGGTTGCACGACCTGCTCCGGGCCTACGCCACCGAGCTCGTCGACGAGCCGCGACCGGGCGCCGCCAGGCCGGCCACCGAACCGGCTTAGCGGCGCCCGATCGCTCGGCGGTGGGTCGGGCGCCGGTCGCTATGCCACCGCCGCCAGCGGGGCGTGGGCCGGCTGCAGCGCCAGCTCCAGCACCTCCCGCACGTCGCTCACCAGGTGGATGGTGAGGGCGTTGCGCACCGACTCCGGCACATCGTCCAGGTCCGGCTCGTTGCGCTTCGGCAGCAGTACGGTGGTGAGCCCGGCCCGGTGCGCGGCGAGCAGCTTCTGCTTCACGCCACCGATCGGCAGCACCCGGCCGGTCAAAGAGACCTCGCCGGTCATCCCGACCTCCGGGCGGGCCGGCCGGCCCGACAGCAGCGACGCCAGCGCGGTGGTCATCGTGACCCCGGCGCTCGGACCATCCTTCGGCACCGCCCCGGCCGGCACGTGGATGTGGACGCTCCGCTCGGCCAGGTCGCCAACCGGCAGCTCCAGCTCGGCGCCGTGCGACCGCAGGTACGACAGGGCGATCCGGGCCGACTCCTTCATCACGTCACCGAGCTGGCCGGTGAGCACGATGTCGGTCGGGCCGGTCTCCTTGTCGGCCAGCGACGCCTCGACGAACAGCACGTCGCCACCGGTGCCGGTGACCGCGAGCCCGGTCGCCACCCCCGGCACGCTGGTCCGCTCCGCCGACTCCGGGGTGTGCCGCGGCCGGCCGAGCAGCTCGCGCAACTGGTCGGTGCCGACTTCGAACGGGACGCTCGCCTCGCCGGTGGCCAGCCGGGCCGCGACCTTCCGGAGCACCCGGCCGATCGACCGCTCCAGCTCCCGGACCCCGGCCTCCCGGGTGTACTCGCCGGCGATCATCCGCAGTGCGGCCTCGTCGAACCGGACCTCGTCGGCGGTGAGCCCGGCCCGGTCGAGCTGCCGCGGCAGCAGATGGTCGCGGGCGATGGTCAGCTTCTCGTCCTCTGTGTACCCGTCCAGCTGGACCACCTCCATCCGGTCCAGCAACGGCAGCGGGATCATGTCCAGCACGTTCGCCGTGGCCAGGAACACCACATCGGACAGGTCCAGCTCGACGTCGAGGTAGTGGTCCCGGAAGGTGTGGTTCTGGGCCGGGTCCAGCACCTCCAGCAACGCGGCGGTCGGGTCCCCGCGGTAGTCCGCCCCGAGCTTGTCGACCTCGTCCAGCAGGATCACCGGGTTCATCGAACCGGCGTCGGCGATCGCCCGGACGATCCGGCCGGGCAGCGCGCCGACGTAGGTCCGGCGGTGACCGCGGATCTCCGCCTCGTCCCGGACGCCGCCGAGCGCGACCCTGGTGAACTTGCGGCCCATCGCGCGGGCCACCGACTCGCCCAGCGAGGTCTTGCCCACCCCGGGCGGGCCGACCAGCGCCAGCACCGCGCCGCTGCGGCGGCCGCCGACCACCCCGAGGCCGCGCTCGGCGCGCCGCTTCCGGACCGCCAGGTACTCGATGATCCGGTCCTTCACGTCGGTCAGGCCGGCGTGATCGGCGTCCAGGATCTGGCGCGCCGCGACCAGGTCGTAGCTGTCCTCGGTCCGGGTGTTCCACGGCATCTTGAGGATGGTGTCCAGCCAGGTCCGGATCCAGCCGACCTCCGGCGACTGGTCGGAGGTCCGCTCCAGCTTGTCCACTTCGGCCATCGCCGCCTTGTGGACGTGCTCGGGCAAGTTCGCTGCCTCCACCTTGGACCGGTAGTCCTCCTCCTCGGAGGCCGGCTCACCGGTCAGCTCGGCCAGCTCCTTGCGGATCGCGGCGAGCTGCTGGCGGAGCAGGAACTCCCGCTGCTGGCGCTCCATGCCCTCCTTGACGTCCTGGTTGATCGACTCGGCCACCTCCAGCTCGGCGAGGTGCTGCCGGGTCCACTCGACCAGCTTCGCCAGCCGCTCGGCCGGGTCGGCGGTCTCCAGCAACCAGGTCTTCTGCTCCAGGGTCAGGTAGGACGCGTAGCCGGCCAGGTCGGCCAGCGCCGACGGGCTGGTGACCTGCTTCAACGAATCGATCATCTGCCAGGCGCCGCGCTGCTGCAGGAGCGTGGTGAGCACGGTCCGGTAGTCCCGGACCAGCTCGTCCAGCTCAGCCGACCGCTCCCCGGAGCGCGACGACGGCTCGTCGACCACGGTCGCCTCCACCCACAGCGCGGCACCGGGGCCGGTGGTGCCGGCACCGATCCGCACCCGGGCGGTGGCCCGGATCACCGCGCCGCGCTCGCCGCCGGGGAACCGGCCGACCTGCTCCACCACGCCGAGGGCGCCGGCGGCGGCGTACTTCCCGTCCAGCCGCGGCACCAGCAGCACCCGGGCTTGGGAGCCGTCGCCGGCGGCGGCCCGCGCCGCTTCGATCGCCGATCGGGCTTCCGCCTCGGCCAGCGAGATCGGCACCACCATGCCGGGCAGTGCGACCAGGTCATCCAGCGGCAGGACGGGCAACGTAAGGGTCTCGCTCACGGCAGTCACAACCCCTCGGTACGAAGGACGAGGTTGAGCCTGGTCGGCTCAACTAACCGATCCAACGGACCCCGCCGCGCCGCTTGTTCCCTGTTCGCTCTCAGCGATACCAGGCCGTCCCGCTGCCGATCCGTCGCCTCGAGCAGGGCGCCCGGAAGGCGAACCCTACAGCCCCTTGACGGCGCCGACCAGCTTGCTCAGCGATTCTTTGGCGTCGCCGAACAGCAGCGTGGTCTTCGGGTCGTGGAGCAGCTCGTTCTCGATCCCGGCGAAGCCCGGCCGGAGCGACCGCTTCAGGAACACGATCGACCGGGCCTCGTCGGCGGCGAGGATCGGCATCCCGTAGATCGGCGAGCCCGGCGTGGTCCGGGCGGCCGGGTTCACCACGTCGTTCGCGCCCACCACCAGCGCCACGTCGGCGGTCTTGAACTCCGGGTTGACGTCGTCCATCTCCCGCAGCTGGTCGTAGGGCACGTCCGCCTCGGCGAGCAGCACATTCATGTGCCCAGGCATCCGGCCGGCGACCGGGTGGATGGCGTAGAGCACCTCGACCCCGCGTCGCTCCAGCTCGTTCGCGAGATCCCGGAGCGCGTGCTGCGCTTGCGCCACCGCCAGCCCGTACCCCGGCGCCATGATCACCTTCCGGGCGTACCCGAGCAGGATCGCCACGTCCTCCGGGCCGGCCGACCGGACCGGCCGGTCGGTCTCGGTGACCGCGCCCAGCGTCGACCCGCCGGCGAACGCGCCGAACAGGATGTTCGCCAGCGACCGCCCCATCGCCTTGGCCATCAGCCGGGTGAGCAGCGTGCCGGAGGCGCCGACCAGCGTGCCGGCGACGATCAGCAACGTGTTCTCCAGCACGTAGCCGCTGGCCGCGACGGTGATCCCGCTGAACGCGTTGAGCAGCGAGATCGCGATCGGTACGTCGGCGCCGCCGATCGGCAGCACGAACAGCACCCCGATCACCAGGCTCAGCCCGGTGAGCAGCAGCACCAGCCACGGCCGGTGGTTGAAGACCAACCAGCTGCCGGCCGCCACGGTCGCCGCGACCAGGCCCCCGAACACCCACTGCCCACCGCGGTAGACCAGCGGCCGGCCGCTCATCAGCTCCTGCAGCCGGGCGTACGCCACCAGCGAGCCGGTCAACGTGACCGCCCCGATCAGCACCGTGAACGCCGCCACCGCCAGCCGGGCCCGGTCGTCCTCGCCGGCGGTGATCTCCAGCGCGGCGACCGCCGCACCGGCCGCGCCGCCGACCCCGTTGAAGATCGCCACCAGCTGCGGCATCGCGGTCATCGCCACCCGCCGGGCGGCCACCGCCCCCACCGCCGCGCCGACCAGCATCGCCGCCAGGATCGCCAGCAGTCGATCCGGCCGCTCCACCAGCAGGATCACCACCACCGCGATCGCCGCACCGACCGCGCCGATCAGGTTGCCCCAGCGGGCGGTACGCGGTGACGAGAGCCCTTTCAGTGCGGCGATGAAACAGATCGCGACCAGTAGGTACGCCAGTGCCGTCCAAGTCTCACTCATGCCCGCGCTCCTGCTGCTCCCGCGGCCGCCGGAACATCTCGAGCATCCGGTCGGTGACCAGGAAGCCGCCGACCAGGTTGACGGTGGCGAGCGCGACCGCGATCAGCGCCAGGGTCACCGCCACCGCGGACTCGGCGGTCGCGGCCACGATGATCGTCCCGACCAGCACGATCCCGCTGATCGCGTTGGTGCCGGACATCAGTGGCGTGTGGAGGGTCGCGGACACCTTGGAAATCACCTCGTACCCGACGATCGCGGCGAGCACGAACACGGTCAGCAGGGCCACCCCGTCCATCAGTCGTCCTCCTCGATCAGCCGGCGGGTCGGCTCGTGCCGGATCTCCCCCGCGTGCACCAGGCACGCGCCAGCGAGCACCTCATCGGACAGATCCGGGGCGATCCGGCCATCGGACAGCATCAACCGCACCAGATTGACCACATTGGTCGCGTACAGCTGGCTCGCCTGGCCGGGCAGGGCGCTGGGCGCGTTCCGGGCGCCCCACACCCGTACCCCTTCGATCTCGATCTCCTCCCCGGGGCGCGACCCTTCGACGTTGCCGCCGGACTCGGCGGCGAGGTCCACCACCACCGAGCCGGGCCGCATCGCCGCGACCATCTCCCGGGTGACCAGCAGCGGCGCCCGCCGGCCCGGCACCGCCGCGGTGGTGATGACCGCGTCCGAACTGGCGACGTGCGGGGCGAGCAGCTCCCGCTGCTTGGCCGCGCGCTCCTCGCTCGCCTCCCGGGCATAGCCGCCGGCGCCCTCCAGCGGCGGCAGGCCGAGGTCCACGAACTCCGCGCCGAGGCTCTTCACCTCCTCCGCGGCGGCGGCGCGGACGTCGTACGCGGAGACCCGTGCGCCGAGCCGGCGGGTGGTGGCGATCGCCTGCAGGCCGGCGACGCCGGCGCCGAGCACCAGGACCCGGGCCGGGGGCACGGTGCCGGCCGCGGTCATCAGCAACGGGAAGAACCGCGGCAGTCGCTCGGCGGCGACCAGCGCGGCCCGGTAGCCGGCGACCATCGCCTGTGACGAGAGCGCGTCCATCGGCTGTGCCCGGGAAATCCGGGGCACCAGCTCCATCGCGAAGCCGGTGCGGCCGGTGTCGCGCAGGGTACGCACCAGCGGCAGCTCCTGCGCGGCCGGCAGGAACGACACCGTGACCGCGCCGTCGGCGAGCCGCTTCACCTGCTCCGGGCTCGGCGGCTGCACGCTCAGCAGCAGGTCGGCGTTGTCGAGTGCGGCATCGGCGACGGTGGCGCCCGCCTCGACGTACGCCTGGTCCGGGAAGCCGGCGGCCGCGCCGGCATCGGGCTCGATCGCGATCTGTAGGCCGGCCTCGCGCAGCCTCGGTAAGGCTGCCGGGACCAGCGCCACCCGGCGTTCATGGGGTCTCGTCTCGCGGGGTACGGCCACTTTCATGGAGAAACCGTACAACAACCGCATTCGACCTTTTGTTCGACAGCGTGCTCTCACCCCGGGTACCAGCCGCCGCGCCCGGAGCGAAATCGGCCGGTATGGAACTCCCCCGCACCCGGGTACGGATGCGGGGGAGCCCAATCAGGAGGGGAAACAGCTCAGCCGCACGGGGTGCCGTTCAGCGTGAACTGCGGAGGTGCCGAGCCGCGTCCGGTCGACTTCCCGATGAACCCGAAGGCCACCGACCGGCCCGGCTTGATCGTGGCGTTCCACGAGGCATTGGTCGCCGACACGTCCTCGCCGTCCTGGCGGACCACCGCCCCGAGCGCGGCGATCACCCGCTCGCGGCCGGCGAACGACCACTCCAGGGTCCAGCCGTCGATCCGCTCGTCGCCGGTGTTGCGGATCTCGACCGCGGCGACGAACAGGCCGAACAGCGGCTTGCTCGCGTGGTAGTCGACCGCGCAGCTGAGCGCCGGCGCCGGCGGCTGGGCGTCGGCCAGGAACGAGGCGTTCCAGGCCATCGTCGAGTTCCAGTTGATGGTCAGCTCGTTGGTCGACCAGGAGTCGATGTGGTCGATGTAGCAGAACTGCGGTGCGCAGCCGGCCAGCCGGCGTTGCGCCAGCGGGTCCTGCAGCGACGAGTTCGGCCCGCCGGCGAGCGTGCCGGCCGGTGGGTTCGGCAGCTCCGGGTTGAGCTGGTTGGCGTACCACCGGCTGTGCTGGTTCTTCGAGAACACCGTGCCGTAACCGGTCACATAGGACTGGTTCAGCGCGTTCCGGCCCAGGATGTAGTTGATCCCGGTCAGCACGCCGTCCCGGAACCGCTCATCGCCGGTCAGGTCGTAGGCGATCGCCATCACCGCCATGTTGTTGAGCACCAGGTTGTTTGAGCCCCAGGCGAACAGCCCGCTGACCGGTGCGTACGGCAGCCCGTACGGATGGTCGCGCAGGGTGGCGAGGTACTCCTCGGCGGCGGCCACCACCGATGCCTGCACCTCGGCCCGACCCGGCAGGTCGTTCGGCACCAGCGCCAGTTGCAGCCGGCCCAGCGGTGCGGTCCACCGCCAGTCGAAGCCGTCCGGCGTGAAGATGTCGCCCGTGTGCATCGGTGACGCCAGCACCGCGTCCTGATATTCCTGCGCGCCGGTGGTGATGAACAGCTCGGCGGCCGCCCAGTAGAACTCGTCGGCGACCACGTCGTCGGTGTAGCCACCGCCGCCCTCGGTTTCCGCCAGCGCCAACCGATCCGGGTTCGCCACCGCGGCGTCCCAGGCCCGCTCGGCGGCGGTCAGGCACCGGTCGGCGAACGCCGGGTCGTAGTCGGCGAACAGCCGGGCGCACTGGGCACCGACCGCGGCCAGGTTCAGGGTGGCGGCGGTCGACGGCGGGTGCAGGAACCTGGCCTGTGGGTCGAGGTGCGGCAGCAACGGCAGCCCGGTCCAGAACTCGTCGTGGATCTTGTGGTGTGCCATCCCGGCGAGTTCTTCGCCCTCGGGCACCTGCATCGACAGCAGGAACTCGACCTCCCACCTGGCTTCGTCGAGCACGTCCGGCACGCCGTTGCCGGCCTCCGGGATGGCCAGCGTGCCGTCGCCGAGCGCGGCCGGGTTGCCGGTCGGGGCGAGGTTCGCCCGCTCCCAGATGCTCATCACCTGCCAGGCGGAGATCCCGCCGTTGACGACATACTTCCCGTGGTCGCCGGCGTCGTACCAGCCGCCGGAGACGTCCAACGTGTAGTCACAGGCGGCCTGGAAGCAGGGCACCGCGGTGTCGCCCTGGTTCGGCGGGACGCCGACGTGCCCGGCCGGCCGGCCGTACCCGGGCGCCAGCTCGTCGAGGATCTCGATGCCGCTGCGCTGCGGGTAGTAGAACTCGAGGGAGTCCACCCGGAGCTGGTCGTAAAGCCCTTCGGCGATCGCGAACGGGTACGAGGTCTCGCCGTCGGCGGTGAGCGTGAACCCGGTGCCGGCCGCGGCGACGTCCGAGAAGTCGATGGTGTGGACGGTCTGGCCGGAGCTCTCATCGTGCCCGAACGGCTCGGTCGAGCCGGTCGCCACCACGGTGCCGGCGGCGTCGGCCAGCTGCCACTCCAGCGGCTCGGTCGCCTCGGTGACCAGGGTGGCCTCCTTCGGGCCGAACGGCAGGTAACCGACCTGGTTGACCCGTACCCGCGGGCCGGTGTCCGGGGTGTTGTCCGGTGGCTGGGCGCCGCTGGTGAGCGACACCCGGTCCAGGCAGAACGTCCACGCCTCGGCCTGGCCACCGATCTGGAACGCCACCTGCGCGTCGGTCCAGTCCACAGTCGAGGTGAACGTGTACTCGAAGGTCTGCGGCTCGACGCCGAGCACCGGCCGCTCGTCGACCTGGGTCGGGAACGGGTCGATCGGCTGCTGCACCAGCGCCCGCACCGGCACCGCCCGGCTCGCCCGGGCGGTGATGCTGAACCGGTAGGTCTCCCCGGTCACCAGGGTGATGTCGTCCTGCCCGATGATCGCGTCCCACGGGTTGACCGTCCCGCCCGGCACCTCCGTACACAGTTCACCGTCGGCGACCGACGGGGCGAGGTTGCCGGTCCACCACCAGGGATCGGTGCCGTCGTTGAAGTCGCCGTTGCTGAGGTGCTCCACCTCGCCGCCGAGGAACACGTCGTCGAGGCACAGTGTCCACGGCTCGGTCTGGCCACCGATCTGGAACGCCACCTGCGCGTCGGTCCAGTCCACAGTCGAGGTGAAGGCGAATGAGAAGGTCTGTGGCTCGGTGCCGAGCAGCGGCCGCTCGTCGACCTGGGTCGGGAACGGGTCGATCGGCTGCTGCACCAGGGCCCGCACGGTCACCGGCCGGCTCGCGCTGGCGGTGAACCGGAACTGATAGTTCTGCCCGGCTTGCAACGGCAGGTTGTCCTGGCCGATGATCGCGTCCCACGGGTTGACGGTCCCGCCCGGCACTTCGGTGCAGAGCTGGCCGTCCACCACCTCGGCGGCGAGGTTTTCAGTCCACCACCAGGGTTCGGTCCCGGCCGCGAAGTCACCGTTTTCGATGAGGTTGCCGCCGTCCTGGGCGTTCGCCGTGCCGCTACTGGCGGCCACGACCAAGCTCGTAGTGAGGGCGATCGCGGCGGCCGCCGCCAGTGCCCGGATGCGCGTAGTCACGTGGGGTCCTCTCCCGCGGGGACAGGGTGGAAATGGGAGCGCTCCCAGGACGCAAGCCAAATGTTGCCATCACGTTGCGCGAAAGTCAATCAACGCGCCGGCCGCCCGACCTCGCCTGATCAGGTATCGGGCACCGCCGATCGGGCTTGCGATGGAAGCGCTCCCATGCAACAATGCCGTAACGCGTGCTGGGAGCCACCGCACACGGTCAGATATTCGCCGAGGGCACCCGGAGCCAACGGGGGCGTCTAAGACCGCTGGCCATTTCCCTTGTGTTCATTACCTCCCGCTCGTAGCCGGGGCGACATTCTCGACCACCCGGGTACGCATCTCCAAGGAGTGTTACACCATGAAGTTTCCCCTCGGCGCATCCGGCCGGAAGAAACTCCTCGCAGTGGCCGGCGCCAGCGCGCTCGCGGCCAGCGGCCTGGTCGTGCTCAGCGCCACCCCGGCGCAGGCGCAGGTCGCGTGCGACGTCGACTACGTGAAGACCTGGGAAGGCGGCAACGGGTTCGGCGCCGACGTCACCATCAACAACCTCGGTGCCGCTATCAATGGCTGGACACTGACGTTCACCTTCCCCGGCAACCAGCAGATCAGCAACGGCTGGATCGCGGTCTGGAGCCAGCAGGGCGCGAACGTGACCGCGACCAACGAGTCGTGGAGCGCGGTCATCCCGGCCGGTGGCTCGCTGACGATCGGCTTCAACGGCACGTTCAGCGGCTCCAACCCGGACCCGCAGACGTTCTTCCTCAATGGAGTGCAGTGCACCGGTCAGCCGAGCAGCCCGACCGGCTCGCCGACTGGCAGCCCGACCGGCGGCCCGACCGAGTCGCCTGACCCGCAGCAGCCCGGGGATCGGGTCGACAACCCGTACGAGGGTGCGGACGTGTACGTGAACCCGGAATGGAGCCAGAACGCCGAAGATGGCGGCGCGCCGCCGTCGATCTACAACCAGCCGACCGCGGTCTGGCTGGACCGCCGGGCCGCCATCACCAGTGGCTCCGCCGGCACCAACACGATGGGTCTGGAAGACCACCTCAACGAGGCGGTCGCGCAGGACGCCGCCAACGGCAGCACGCCGCTGGTGTTCCAGGTGGTCATCTACAACCTGCCCGGCCGCGACTGCTCGGCGCTGGCGTCCAACGGTGAGCTCGGTCCGGACGACCTCGACATCTACAAGACCGAGTACATCGACGTCATCGCCGACATCATGGACCGGCCCGAGTACGCGAACCTGCGGATCGTCGCGATCATCGAGATCGACTCGCTGCCGAACCTGGTCACCAACGTCAGCCCGCGGGAGACCGCGACCGAGCTTTGTGACGAGATGCTGGCCAACGGTAACTACCAGAACGGCGTCGCGTACGCGGTGTCCACGCTGGGCGCCATCCCCAACGTGTACAACTACATCGACGCCGCGCACCACGGCTGGATCGGCTGGGAAGACTCGAACCCCGAGTTCGACAACTTCAACGCCACCGCCGTGATGCTGGCGAGCATCCTGGGTCGGGAAGGCGCCACCGCCTCCGACGTGCACGGGTTCATCACCAACACCGCCAACTACTCGGTGCTGGAGGAGCCGTTCTTCGACATCAACGACGTGGTCGGGGGCCAGCCGATCAAGGAAGTCCAGGGCGGCTGGATCGACTTCAACGACTATCTCGACGAGACGTCGTTCGCGGTCGCGTTCCGGAACCGCCTGGTGCAAGCGGGCTTCGACTCAGGCATCGGGATGCTGATCGACACCTCCCGGAACGGTTGGGGTGGCCCGGACCGGCCGACCGGCACCAGCACCTCCACCGATCCGATCACCTATATGGACGAGTCCCGGATCGACCGCCGGATCCACCTCGGCAACTGGTGCAACCAGGCCGGTGCCGGCCTCGGTGAGCGGCCACGGGCCAACCCGGAGCCGGGCATCGACGCCTACGTGTGGATCAAGCCGCCGGGTGAGTCCGACGGGTCCTCCGAGTTCATCGACAACGACGAGGGCAAGGGCTTCGACCGGATGTGTGACCCGACCTTCACCGAAGGCACGCCACGCAACAACCACAACCCGTCCGGCGCGCTGCCCAACGCACCGCTGTCCGGTCACTGGTTCCAGGCCCAGTTCGAGGAGCTGCTGGCGAACGCCTGGCCGCCCATTTCGTAACTGAGCCGCATCCGTAACTGAAATAGGCAGTACCCACTACGCGGGCGCCCCCTCGGCCCGGGGGGCGCCCGCCCTTTGCCAGCCCCTATGCTTGTCCGCATGCAACCGCCCGTACTGGTCTGTCGCGACCTCCGCAAGTCGTACGGCGAACTGCGCGCGGTCGACGGCGTGAGCTTCTCGGTCGCCCAGGGGGAGACGTACGGGCTGCTCGGGCCGAACGGCGCCGGCAAGACGACCACCATCTCGATGATCGTCGGCATTCTCGCCCGGGACGCCGGCGAGGTGATCGTCGACGGCGAACCGCTCACCCCGTCCCGGGTCAAGGTGAAATCGCGGATCGGCTACGTGCCGCAGGAGCTCGCGCTCTACCCTGACCTCAACGGCCGGGAGAACCTCCGGTTCTTCGCCCGCCTCTATGGACTGACCGGCCAGCAGGTGAACCGCCGCACCGACCAGGCGCTGGAGATCGTCGGGCTCGCCGACCGGGCCGGCGATCTGGTGAAGGAATACTCGGGTGGCATGAAGCGCCGGCTCAACATCGCCGCCGGCCTGTTGCACGACCCGAAGCTGCTGGTGCTCGACGAGCCCACCGCCGGGGTCGACCCGCAGAGCCGCAACGCGATCCTGGAGAGCGTCGAGCGGCTCGCCGGCGAGGGGATCGCGGTCCTCTACACCACCCACTACATGGAGGAGGCGGAGCGGCTGTGTGACCGGGTCGGCATCATCGACCTGGGCCAGCTGCGGGCCGAGGGCACCCGCCGGGAGCTGGTCTCGCTGATCGGCGAGCGGGACCGGGTGAGTCTCGACGCCGCCGGTGACCTGGCCCGGGCGCAGGCCGCCGCCGCGGCGGTGCCGGGGGTGCAGACCGCCGAGGCCGGTGACGGCCGGATCGAGCTGCTGGTCGAGGAGGCGAGCACCGCCCTGCCGTCGATCCTGACCGCGGTCTCCGGCACCGGCGTGACCGTCCGGTCGGTCACCGTCAGCGAGCCGAACCTGGAAGCGGTGTTCCTGCACCTGACCGGCAAGGCGTTGCGGGACTGAGATGCGGACGGCACTGGTCATCGCCGGCAAGGACCTCCGGCAGCGACTGCGGGATCGCTCGTTCTTCCTGTTCGCGCTGGCGCTGCCGCTCGGCCTGGCGGTCATCTTCTCGCTGGTGCTGGGCGACCTGGACGGCGAGTCCGAAGTGTTCCGCTACGGCGTCGTCGACGAGGACGGTGGCGAGCTGGCCGGGACGTTCACCGACCAGTTCCTGCCGGCGGTCGCCAGCAGCGGCGTGATCGACGTCGAGCCGGTCGAGTCGGTGCCGGCCGGCCGGCAGCGGGTCGATGACGGCGAGCTGGCGGCGGTGTTCGTGGTGCCGGCCGGCTTTTCGGACGCCGTCCAGTCCGGACAGCCGGTGACCATCGAGGTGATCGGCGATGTGGACGCCACGTTCGGCGTACAGGTGGCGCAGGCGCTCGCCGACTCCTACCTGGCCGACGTGGCGAGCGTCCGGCTGGCGGTGGCGGCCGCGGCCGCCAGCGGCAGCACCACCGACCCGGCGGTGCTGGCCGAGCGGGCGGTGGCGGTGCCCAACCCGCTGCCGCTGGTCGAGGATCCGGCCCGGTCCCGCGCGCTCGACTCCACCACCTACTTCAGCGCCGGGATGGCGGTGTTCTTCCTGTTCTTCACCGTGCAATTCGGAGTGTCCAGTCTGCTTGAAGAGCGCGCGACCGGGACGATGGCCAGGCTCCTCGCCGCGCCGATCCGGCCGGTCGGCATCCTGGTCGGCAAGCTGCTGACCAGCTTCGCGGTCGGGGTGCTGGCGATGGGGCTGCTGGTGGCGGCGACCAGCCTGCTGCTCGGCGCCAGCTGGGGCGACCCGGTCGGGGTGGCGGTGCTGGTGGTGTCCGGGGTGCTCGCTGCCACCGGCGTGATGGCGCTGGTGGCGAGCCTGGCCAACACCACCGAGCAGGCCGGTAGCTGGCAGTCGATCATCGCGGTGGTGATGGGCGCGCTCGGCGGGGCGTTCTTCCCGGTCGGCCAGGCCGGCGGGCTGATGTCGACACTGAGCTACGTGACCCCGCACCGCTGGTTCCTGCAAGGCCTCGCCGACCTGAGTGGCGGCGGTGGCCTCGGCGCGGTCTGGCTGCCGGCGCTGGTGATGTTCGGGTTCGCGGCGGTCACCGGCGGCATCGCCATCCTTCGAGGACCGAAGCTGGTACGGGTATGAAGGCGCTCGCGATTGTCGGGGTGAACCTGCGCCGGCTGGTCCGGGAGCGGGGGAATCTCTTCTTCATGGTGATCTTCCCGTTCATGCTGATCCTGGTGATCGGGGCGGCGTTCGGCGGCGGGTTCACGCCCCGGCTCGGGGTGGTGGTGGTCGGTGAGCCCGGCCCGCTCGCCGAGCGGCTGGTCGGCGCGCTGTCGGCGGCGGAAGACCTGGCGGTCGACCGGTACGACGACGAGGCGGCGATGCGGACCAGTGTGGAGCGTGGCGAGGTCTCGGCCGGGCTGGTGATCCCGGCCGACTACGACGCGGCGGTCGCCGCCGGCGAACAGGTCGAGCTGCGCTACCTGGTCCGGCCGGACAGCAACGGCCAGCAACTCGGGCTCGCGATCCGGGGGATCGTCGCCGAGCAGGCCGGGCTGCTGCGGGCGGCCCGGTTCACCGCCGGTGAGACCGGGGCCGGATTCACCGACGGCCTGGCCGCGGCCGACGCCGCCGCCGGCCAGCTGGCGCCGGTGACGGTCCGGACCACCACGGTCGGCGAGGCGCTGTTCCCGACCGACCTGGGCCGGTTCGACATCGGCGCCAGCAGCAACCTGCTGCTGTTCGTCTTCCTCAACTCGCTGGCCGCCACGCCGGCGCTGATCCAGGCCCGGCGGATGGGGATCAGCCGGCGGATGTTCGCCTCGCCAACCTCGGTCGGCACGATCGTCGCCGGCGAGGCGCTGGGCCGGGTGGCGATCGCGCTGGTCCAGGGCGCGATCATCATGCTCGGGGCGGGCCTGCTGTTCGGCGTCAACTGGGGCGACCCGCTCGCCGCGGTGGTGCTGCTGACCATGTTCGCGCTGGTCGCCGGCGGGGCGGCGCTGGTGATGGGGGCGGCGTTCCGGACCGAGCAGCAGGCGATCGCGGTCGGGCTGATGGTCGGGCTGGGGATGGCCGCGATCGGCGGTTCGATGGTGCCGATCGAGCTGTTCTCGGACACGATGCGGACGGTTGCCAAGATCACGCCGCATGCGTGGGCGAACGAGGCGTTCGCCGAGCTGGTCCGCCACGACGGCGGTCTGTTCGACATCCTGCCGCAGCTCGGGGTGCTGGCCGGCTATGCGCTGGTGCTGTTCCTGGTCGGTGGCTGGCTGTTCAGCCGGTCATTGACCCGCGGCCAGACCCTGCAGTAGACCCGGTCAGAGCCGCGGACGCAGCCGCGAGTAGGCGGGCCATTCCGCGCATTGAGCCTTCACAGCGGCGCCGGCCGGCGACCAGCGCCTTCACTAGTTTCTGAATTCCCACAAACGTGTACGATGCCGGTATGGCCGACCGGAAGGAGACCGCCGTGGACGCGCGGCCGGACCGGGCCGAGCTGCTGCGGTTCGTCGAGCGGTTCGCGATGGTGCTCGCCGAGCTCGGGATGCAGCGGATGCCGGCCCGGGTGTTCGCCTACGTGCTGGCCGATGACGCCGAGCGCTATACCGCCGCCGAGCTCGCGGCCGCGCTGCGGGTCAGCCCAGCCGCCATCTCCGGCGCGGTCCGCTACCTGACCCAGGTCCGGCTGCTGGGCAAGGAGCGGGAGCCGGGCGCGCGGGTCGACACCTACCGGGTCTACGACTCCAACCTCTGGTACACGATCATCTCGCAGCGCAACCACCTGATGGACGAGTTCCTGCGGCTTGCCGCCGAGGGTGTCGAGCTGCTCGGCCCGGACACCCCCGGCGGCCGCCGGATGCGCGAGACCTACGAGTTCTACCAGTTCCTGCACCGCAAGATGGCGTCCTTCATGGACGAGTGGCAGGAGTACAAGCGCACCGTGCTCGACTGAGCCCGACTACTTCGAGTCGAGGTCGCGCCGGCGGAACCCGACCAGCCCGACCGCCGCCAGTGCCGCCGCGATCGCGGTGAGGACCAACAGCGGGACGGCGGTGAAGTCGTCGATCGGCAGCCGCGGCACGTGCTCGAACGGGGACAGGTTGAGCAGCCAGCTCGGCAGGTCGAGCAGCCCGCCGAAGTAGGCGACCACCCCGGCGTACCCGAGCAGCGCCCAGGCCAGGCCGGTCACCCGCGGCAGCACCCCGAATCCGGCGGTGGCCAGCCCGGCGAGCAACCACACCGCCGGGGTGTACGTGAGGATCGCCGGGACGGCGTCGCTGAGGTAGTGCGACTCGCCGGTCACCAGCGCCGCACCGCCGCCCAGCCCGACGCCGGTAACCAGCAGCAGGAAGACGCTGCCGGCGAGCGCGATCACCAGGTGGCTGGCGAGCCAGCCGGTCCGCGACACCGCAGTGGCGAGCACCGGCTCGGCCCGGCCGGCGATTTCCTCGCGGCGCGGCCGCAGCATCGTCAGAACCGCGAACACCGCGCAGACGATCGCCAGGATCGCGATCGAGAGCGCCAGGAACGCCTCGGTCATGCTGCCGCCGATCTGCTCCACCATCTGCTGGACGAACTCGTTGTCCTCGTATCCCTCGACCGCGTCGATGGCCGATCCGTACCCGAACGCGCCGAACAGCAGCGCCACCGTCCACCAGCCGATGCTCGCCCGGTGCAGTCGCCAGGCCAGGCCGAGCGGGCTGCCGAGCCCGGCCGGGGCGGTCGCCCGGCCCGGGCGCTCCGGCCGGAGCCCAGCACCGTAATCGCGACGGGTGCTCAGCCGGTAGCCGGCCGCCGCCAGCCCGACCGCGCCGGCCAGCGCCAGCCCCAGCGGCCACCAGTTGTTGTCCACATAAGGCGCCGAGGCCTGCGCCCAGCCGATCGGGGACAACCAGGACACGCCGTTCTCGCCGGCGTCGCCGATCGCCCGCAACCCGTAGCTGACCGCGATCACCGCGCCGGCCATCCCGGAGGCCGCCCGCGCGAACTCACTGATCTGGACGGTGACCGCGGCGACCCCGGCGAAGAACAGGCCGACCACAACGTACGCGGCGCCGAACGTGAGCGAGCCAGGCCAGTCGATGCTTTCAATGCCCTGCCCAGCCATCCCGACCGCCACCAGCAGTCCGAGTGCGACATTCGCGATCGCCGCGGTCGCCAGCGCGGCGGTGAGGTAGGCGTGGCGGCCGATCGGCGCCGAGCGGACCAGCTCGGCCCGGCCGGTCTCCTCCTCGGTCCGGGTGTGCCGGACCACCGTCAGCACGCTCATCAACGCCACGAAGATGAGCATCAGGCCGAGATACTCGTTGCCCATCATCGCGCCGTAGGTGTAGTTGTCCAGCCCGTGCCCCGGCCCGGTGAACGCCTTGAGCGCCGGGTTCTCCGCCATCACCGTGGCGTTGGCCGCCCGGTCGGCCGCGGTGGGGAACTGTTCGAGGTAGGCGGCCGGGCCGGCGAGCTGGATCCCGCCGAGCACCGCGATCCAGACCGGCAACCGGATCCGGTCCCGGCGCAGATTGAACCGGATCAGCTTGCCGGTGCCTGCGAGCGCGTCACCGCGCGTGGTCGGCCGGGCGGCCGGGGTGGCCGCGCGCGGCGCCGTCGCGGTGGTCACGCCGCATCCCCGCCGTGGTTGGGCTCGCGCCGCAGCTCGTCGCCGTAGTGGCGCAGCATCAGCTCCTCCAACGTGGGCGGATGGCTGGTCAGACTGCGGATCCCGGCCTGGCTGAGCGCTTTCACCGCCCCGTCGAGGTGCTGACCGTCCACAGCGAACCTGACTCGACCATCCCGCGCCTCCAGGTGGTGCACGCCGGGCAGCTGGTCCAGGCCGTCGACCGGCCGGCTCAGCTCGGCTTCGATGGTGGTCCGGGTCAGATGGCGCAGCTCGCTGAGCGTACCGGACTGCACGATCTTCCCCAGCCGGATGATGCTCACCCGATCAGCCAACTTCTCCACCTGCGCCAAAATGTGACTGGACAGCAACACCGTCCGCCCCTCCGCCTTCAGCTGGCCGATCACATCCTGGAACACCACCTCCATCAGCGGATCCAACCCAGCAGTCGGCTCATCCAACAACAACAACTCCGCATTCGAAGCCAGCGCGGCCACGATCGCCACCTTCTGCCGGTTCCCCTTCGAATACGCCCGACCCTTCTTCCGCGGATCCAGATCGAACCGCTCGATCAACTCATCCCGACGCCGCCGATCCAACCCACCCCGCAACCGCCCCAACAGATCAATCGCCTCACCGCCGGTCAGGTTCGGCCACAACTCCACATCCCCAGGCACATACGCCAACCGGCGATGCAACCCGACCGCATCCCGCCACGGATCACCACCCAACAGCTCCACCCGACCCGCATCCGGCCGCAACAACCCCAACAGCACCCGGATCGTGGTCGACTTACCAGCCCCGTTCGGCCCGAGGAACCCGTGCACCTCACCGGTGTTGACCGTCAGCTCCAACCCGTCCAACGCCCGGGTCCGACCGAACGTCTTCACCAACCCGGCGGTAGCGATCGCGGTAGTCACACCTACCAAGGCTACACATGTTTCAGAGTTTTGTGAATGACTAAGACCTTGTGATCCGACTCGAATCGGTCGTGGTTGATCTTGGCGATCATCGATCGATACCGGCGCGGACAGCACCCAGAGCTGTGCGAAGCCGCCCCGGCTGAGGGCTCGGCACAGCGTCTCAGCTCAACCGAATGACCGACCGTGATCTGGGCCACAGAGCTGTCAGATCCCGCCACCACGACGAGTTCGCGACAGACGTATTTGAGCTGGCCGGCGTAGGCTCATGGGTGACGGACGTTCGTTCCCCCGAGGAGGTCATCCTAACGTGGCCAAACAGGTCCGCCAGCTGGACCGGGTGGTCATCCGCTTTGCCGGCGACTCCGGCGACGGTATGCAACTTACCGGCGACCGGTTCACCTCCGAAACCGCCCAGCTCGGAAACGATATATCGACCCTGCCAAACTTCCCGGCCGAGATCCGCGCCCCCGCCGGTACCTTACCGGGGGTCTCGAGCTTCCAGGTGCACTTCGCGGACACCGACATCCTCACCCCCGGCGACGCGCCGAACGTCCTGGTCGCCATGAACCCGGCGGCGCTCAAGGCGAACCTCGGCGACCTGCCGCGCGGTGCGGACATCATCGTCAACACCGACGAGTTCACCAAGCGCAACCTGGCCAAGGTCGGCTACGAGTCGAACCCGCTGGAGGACGGCTCGCTGGCCGGCTACACGCTCCACCCGGTGGCGCTCACCAGCATGACCGTCCGGGCGCTGGCTGACCACGACATCTCGAAGAAGGACGCCGAGCGCGCGAAGAACATGTTCGCGCTCGGGCTGCTCTCCTGGCTCTACTCCCGGCCGTACGAGTCGACGCTGGCATTCCTGGAGCGCAAGTTCGCCGCCCGGCCCGAGCTCGCCGCCGCGAACGCGGCGGCGTTCAAGGCCGGCTGGAACTTCGGCGAGACCACCGAAGACTTCATGGTCCGGTACGAGGTGGCGCCGGCCTCGCTGCCGCCGGGGCGCTACCGCAACATCACCGGCAACACCGCGCTCGCGCTCGGGATCGTCGCCGCCGGGGTCCGCTCCGGCCTGCCGGTCTTCCTCGGGGCCTATCCGATCACACCGGCCAGCGACATCCTGCACGAGCTGAGCAAACACAAGCAGTTCGGCATCACCACCATGCAGGCGGAGGACGAGATCGCCGCGGCTGGCGCGGCGCTCGGCGCGGCGTACGGTGGTGCCCTCGGGGTGACCACCTCCTCCGGCCCGGGGGTGGCGTTGAAGAGCGAGACCATCTCGCTGGCGGTGGCGCTGGAGCTGCCGCTGATCGTGGTCGACGTGCAGCGGGCCGGCCCTTCCACCGGGATGCCGACCAAGACCGAGCAGGCCGACCTGAACATGGCACTGTTCGGCCGGCACGGTGAGGCGCCGGTGGCGGTGGTGGCGCCGCGGTCCCCGTCGGACTGCTTCGACACGATGCTGGAGGCGGCCCGGATCGCGCTCACCTACCGGACCCCGGTGGTGCTGCTCTCCGACGGCTACCTCGCCAACGGCTCCGAGCCGTGGCTGCTGCCGGAGGTCGAGAGCCTGCCCGACCTGCGGGTCGAGTTCGCCACCGAGCCGAACACCGAGGACGGCAAGTTCTTGCCGTACCTGCGCGATCCGCAGACCCTCGCCCGACCGTGGGCGATCCCCGGTACGCCCGGCCTGCAGCACCGGATCGGCGGGCTGGAGAAGGCCGACAAGACCGGTGACATCTCCTACGACCCGGCCAACCACGACCTGATGGTGCGCACCCGGGCGGCCCGGATCGAGGCGATCCCGGTCCCGGACGTCGAGGTCGACGACCCGGACGGCTCCGCCCAGGTGCTGGTGCTCGGCTGGGGCTCGACCTACGGCCCGATCGGCGCCGCCTGCCGGGCGCTGCGCTCGCGCGGCCAGTCGATCGCCCACGCCCACCTGCGCCACCTGGCGCCGCTGCCGGCCAACCTCGGCGAGGTGGTGCGGCGCTACCACAAGGTGGTGATCCCGGAGCTCAACCTCGGCCAGCTCGCGCAGATCGTCCGCGCCCGCTACCTGGTCGACGCGATCAGCTACAACCAGGTCCGCGGCCTGCCGTTCACCGCCGCGGAGCTGGAAGGCATGTTGGAGGAAGTGGTCAAGAATGCCTAGCTCGCCGCTCCCACTCACCACGAAGGACTTCAAGTCCGACCAGGAGGTGCGCTGGTGCCCGGGCTGCGGTGACTACGCGATCCTGGCCGCGGTCCAGTCGTTCATGCCGGAGCTCGGGATCCCGCGCGAGCGGATGGTGTTCATCTCCGGGATCGGGTGCGCGGCCCGGTTCCCCTACTACATGAACACGTACGGCATGCACTCGATCCACGGCCGGGCGCCGGCGATCGCCACCGGCCTGGCGGTGACCCGGCCCGACCTGTCGGTGTGGGTGGTCACCGGCGACGGCGACGCGCTGTCGATCGGCGGTAACCACCTGATCCACGCGCTGCGCCGCAACGTCAACCTGAAGATCCTGCTGTTCAACAACCGGATCTACGGCCTGACCAAGGGCCAGTACTCGCCGACCAGCGAGCTCGGCAAGATCACGAAGTCGACGCCGGTCGGGTCGGCCGACTCGCCGTTCAACCCGCTGTCGCTCGCGCTCGGCGCCGAGGCGACGTTCGTCGCCCGGACCATCGACTCCGACCGCAAGCACCTACAGTCGGTGCTGCGGGCAGCGGCCGAGCACCAGGGATCGGCGTTCGTCGAGATCTACCAGAACTGCCCCATCTTCAACGACGAGGCGTTCGAGGTCTTGAAGAGCCCCGGCACCCGGGACGACTACGTGATCCGGCTGGAGCACGGGGCGCCGATCACGTTCGGGGCCGAGGGCCAGTGGTGTGTGGTCCACCCGCCGGGTGGGTTCGGGCTGGAGGTCCGGCCGACCGCGTCGGTCGAGCCATCGGAGATCGTCACCCACGACGCGGCGGTCGCCGAGCCGGCGTACGCGTTCGCGCTCTCCCGGCTCGCCGAGCCGGACCTGCGCTACACGCCGATCGGGGTGTTCCGGTCGGTAAGCCGGCCGAGCTACGACACGCTGGTCCGGGAGCAGGTGGAAACCGCCAAGGCGAAGGCGAACGGCGCCACCCCGGAGGCGCAGCTGGCGAAGCTGCTCGCCGCCGGCGACACCTGGACCATCAACTAGCGCCGGCGGCATCGCGCTGGCACCCGGCCCGGTAGCGGCGGCACGCTGGCCAACGCTGCCTGGGTTGGCCAGGCTGGTCGGTGGCCCCGCCCGCCGGCCGGCCGGGCCCGGCTCGGAGCCGCCGGATGCCGGCCGGCGGAGAGCCGGGTTACCGGACGCCGGTCAGTCGGAGAGCAGGTCGACGTCGCGGACGTCGCTGTCCAGGTCGGCGTCTGAGATCTCCTGGTCCACGGCGAGCGCGATCGCGGCCGCCTTCGCCAGCCCGAGCGTGGCGCCCTCCGCGTACGCCTCGTCGAACGCAGCGTCGCCGAGCGTGGCCCGGACCGCCATCTCCTGCTCGGCCCAGTAGCTGTCGAACCGGTCCAGGCTGCCGCCGCGCAGCTGGGACCGGTTGGCGCGGACGGCACCGAACAGCCGGGCGGCGGTGATCTGCTCGCCGCCGAGCGCACAGCGCACCGCCATCGCGGCGAGCGCGTCGCAGGCCCGGGTGTGGAAGCCGTACGCCATCCGGGAGCGCAGCGCCACCACCAGGTGGTCGTGCGCGGCGACCAGGTCGTGCCGGGCCAGCGCGACCAGCCCGAGCAGCATGTCGACGGTCCGCCAGCCGCGCACGTCCGGCCGAGCCGCCTCGGCCGACCGGGCGCCGCCGAGCAGCTCGGCCGCCTCGTCGAGGGCGCCCCGCTGCCAGAGCAGCCGGGCCAGGCATAGGGTCGCGAACAGCGCGTCGTCGAGCACGCCCCGGTCGGACGCCCAGGCGATCACTTCCCGGCAGTGCTGCTCGGCCTGCTCGGTCTGGCCGAGATCGCTCAGCGCCCGCCCCCGGCCGGCCAGCACCCGCGCCAGCAGCCCGTCGTCGCCGGCCCGCCGGGCCGCCGCCTCCGCCTGCTGCGAGTACCGGAGCTGCTCTCCGTACTCCCCGTCGGCGCCGGCGTGCAGCGCGTGGACGTGGTACGCGGTGGCGAGCGTCCGGTCGTCGATCCGCTCACCGGTCTCGGCCATCCGCCCGTACAGCCGGAACAGCCACAACCGGCCCTCCCGGGCGAGCCCGCGCTCCCGCCACCACTGCTCGAAGCCGTGCGCCAGCTCCAGCCCGGGCCGGGCGGCGCCGCCCGAGACACTCCAGTGCAGCGCTGCTCGCACCTCGTCGGCGAGCGGATCGAGCTTGTAGAGGGACAGGGTGACCGGTTGGCCGGCCGAGCCGACCCGGGTCCGGCGGAGCGCGTCGAGCGTCCAGGCCACGTGCCGGTCCCGGGCGGCCTGCTCCTCACCGGCTTCTTCCAGCGCCCGGGCCGCGTACGCCCGGATCGGGTCCGGCATCCGGTAGGTGTATGACGGGGCGTCGACCGCGGTGTCGGCGGAGGCGGCGTGCAGCAGCGACTTGTCGACCAGCACCGTGAGCGCGTTGAGCGGGTCGGCGCTGAGCAGCCATTCCGCGGTCGCCAGGTCGACCGGCCCGGCGAACACCGACAGCGCCCGCAACAGCCAGGCGGCGTCCGGGGCGAGGGTCCGGTATGACCAGTCGACGGTGGCCTGCAGGGTGGCGTGCCGGTCGGCCGGGCTCCCGAGCTGGCGGTGCGGCTGGCCGGCGTCGATGGTGTCGAGCAGGTGGTGGCCGTTGGCCAGTTCGGCGTCGAGCCGGGCGGCGAGCTGGTCGGCGCCGAGCACCCGGAGCCGGGCGGCGGCGAGCTCGAGCGCCAGCGGCAACGCGCCCAGCCGGGCAGCGATCTTCTCCAGATAGGGCAGCTCGGCCGGGCGTACCTCGGCCCCGCCCCGGGCGGCGGCGGTGCGGTCGGCGAGCAGCGCGACCGCGTCGGAGGGCCGGTCGTCGCGCTCCCGCTCCAGCGACAGCGGCGGGATCCGCCAGACCACCTCACCCGGCAGCCCGAGCGGTTCCCGGCTGGTCGCGAGCACTCGCGCCTCCCGGCTGCCGGCGAGCACGCTCGAGACCATCGCCGCCACCGCGGCGACCTGCGCGTCGCAGGTGTCGAGCAGGAGCAGCAGCCGGCGGGTGGCGACGTGCTCGGTGAGCGTCTGCAGCACCGGCCGGCCCGGCTCCGGCCGCAGTCCGAGCGTGGTGGCGACGGTGACCGCCACCAGTCCCGGATCGGTCACCGGGGCGAGATCGACGAACCACACCCCGTCCGGGTAGCTGTCCACCAGCGTGCCGGCGACCTCGATCGCCAGCCGGGTCTTGCCGGCACCACCGGCACCGACCACAGTGACCAGTCGCTGCTCGGCGAGCAGGCCGGTCAACCGGGCCCGTTCCCGGTCCCGGCCGATGAACGACGTGATCGGGGCGGGCAGGTTGTGGGGGGCGGCCTCGTCGGTGCGCGGCCGCGGGAAACCCTGGTCCAGGCCAGGGGCGATCAGTTGATACAGCCGCTCCCGGCCGTCGAACCCGCGCAGCCGGAACAGGCCGAGGTCGCGCAGCCAGGCGCCGTCACCGAGCGGCTCGGCGTGGTGGGCGGTCGCCGCCGAGCAGAGCACCTGGCCACCATGGGCGGCGTCGGCGATCCGGGCGGCCCGGTGCACCTCGGGGCTGGCGTACTCCCCGCCCTGCGGCTCCACCCAGCCGCTGTGCAGGCCCATCCGGACCTTGAGCTGGGCGTGCGGTTGCGACCAATGGTGGGACTGGAGTGCGCGCTGGGCGGCCAGGCAAGCGCGGACCGCCGCCCCGGCGTCCTGGAAGGCGAAAAAGAAGGAGTCCCCCTCGGTGAACAGCTCGACCCCGCCGCCAGCGGTGAAGATCCGTCGGAGCAGTCGCCGGTGTTCGGTGAGCACCGGTCGGTAACCCCCGCCAAGCAACTGCGCGAGCCTGGTCGATCCTTCGATGTCTGTGAACAAGAAAGTAACCAGACCGCTCGGCAGCTGTTGTCGTGCCGACACCGAATAGACCTCCGCCCCCCTGGAAGTTGCTACATGGTGTCGCATCACTCGTGGTGATGGACATCCTGCGAACGGACACCATGCATCACCCGACGTGTCGAACCGGACCTGCCAGCAGCTTCGGAGGGATTCCGACCCCGGGTTGCGCCAGTGTGCTCTCGCTTCGTAACGAAAATCACGCCGGTCGCGAACCGGTACCCACGGGTCGAGCCGAACCCCGTTCAGGCAGGTCAGATTGGCCGGATGGCGGTGTCAGCTCGGCCGCCCGGACCCGGCGGCCGAGCCGCGGCTCAGCCGCCGCCGCAACCGCACGCGCCGCCGCAGCATCCGCCGCCAGCGCCGGCCATCGGGCGAGCGGCTCCGGCGGCGTCCGTGGCGCGACCGCCAAGCGCGACTGTCGAGAGCAGCTTCACCGTGTCGGCGTGGCCCTGCGGGCAGTCGACCGGGTCACCGGCGGCGCTCATCGGCCGATCGACCTCGAAGGTGTCACCACAGGACCGGCAACGAAACTCGTACCGCGGCATGCCGATGAGAATACACCGGAAACTCGCGCTCGACCGCCGGCAATGCCCCGTTATGCGGGCATTGCTCACTCGCCGGTCGTCCATGATCGACGGTGAGTTCCGGTGCCTTCACGGGTTAGTCTCAACACCATGACGGACGGGCTGGGGACCGCCGGCGGCGATCTACAGCGGCCACTGGATGAGTCGGTGCCGGTCGATCTCGGCGAGGTCACGCAGGTCAGGGCGGCCGGACCGGCCGCCGAGCCGGTACGGGGTGAGCGGGCCGAGCCGGCCGAACGAGCCGAATCGCCCGCCGGGGCTACACCGACCGGGCCGGCCCGGTCGACCACCGACGCCTCGTCTTCGACCCCGGCCGCCGGGTCGTCGTCGTCAACGGCTGACTCGGCATCGGCCACGCCAGCGGCAGCCGAGCCGCCGGTCGAGGCCGTTTCGCTGCGGTCCGCCGTACCGGCGGATCCGGATCCGGCGCCCGCGGGTGAGGCCGGTGATCAGCCCGCGCAGACCAAACGGCTACCGCAGTTGGCGACGGTGACCCGGCACGCCCGCCGGTGGCTGCCGACCCGCGCGCTGCGGTGGGTGGCGCTGCTGCCGGTGCGCGGCGGCCGGCGGGTGTGGGCCTGGTCGCGCCGCCCGACCGGCCGGTTCGCGGTGCCCGGGGTGCTGACCGCGGCGACCATCGGCGCGGCGGTCGCGGCCGGCATGATCTTGATCCCGACCGAGCCGGAACCGACCGACCCGGCCGCCGGCGCGCCGGTGATCACCGCACCGCCGATCACCACCGGCCCGACCACCGTCCCCGGGCTCGGCCCCGGCCTGATCCCGCCGACCGCCGGCTCGACCCTGCCACCGGTCGGCAACCCGAGCGACGCGCTCACCAGCTGGGCGCAGCGGATGGCGACCCGCACCGGGATCCCGATGGTGGCGGTCCGCGCGTACGGCTACGCCGAGCTGGTGCTGGCGACCAACCTGCCCAACTGCCACCTGCGGTGGACCACCCTGGCCGGGATCGGCCAGGTCGAATCCGGCCACGGCACCGCCGGCGCCACCCTGCTGGAGGACGGCCGCGCGCTGCCGGCGATCCTCGGTCCGGCGCTCGACGGCACCAACAACAACCTGCGGATCCTCGACACCGACAACGGCGAGCTCGACAACGACCGGACCTACGACCGGGCGGTCGGGCCGATGCAGTTCATCCCGAGCACCTGGTACGCGATCGCCAACCCGGCCGCTGGCATGGCCGACATCAACGACATCGACGACGCCGCCCTCGCCGCCGGCCACCTGCTCTGCTCGAACGGGCGGGACCTGTCCAACCCGGAGGACTGGTGGAACGCGATCCTGTCGTACAACAACGTCCAGTCGTACGCGCAGGCTGTGTTCAGCTACGCCGATCAGTACGGGCGGGCGACCGAGGCGGCCTGACCGCGGCACAGCAGCCGACCCGGCTGCGGGTAACGACGGCGGCCTAGACCACACGTAGCGTAGCGATGTCCGCACATTTCTTTCCGGCAGGTCTTCCGTCCGGCCGCGCGAACGGGCAAGCTGTACGAGTGGTGGTGCGTGAGTGGGATCCGGCAAAGGCTTCGCACGAGCAGATCGAGTCGCTAGTTGCCGCGCTCAACGAAGTGCTCGCCGCCGATCTACCCGGCGATCCGCCATGGCAAACCACTGGCATGCGTGAATACCTCACCGAGTTGATGCCCGGCGAGCGGCGGATCTGCTGGCTCGCCAGCGACTCCGCCGACGGCAGCGGCCCGCCACTCGGCCACGCCAGCCTGCAGCTGCTCGGCGACATCGGGGTGGTCGATGTGGTGACCCACCCCAGCGCCCGCCGCAAGGGGATCGGTCGGGCGCTGCTCCACGCGGTCGTCCGGCGGGCGTACGAGGACGGCGTGGCATCGATCGGAGTCGAGGCGGTCGGGGGTACCCCGGCGGTGAAGTTCTGGGAGTCGCTCGGCTTCCGGTGCGCCTATGTGGAGATGCGGAGCATCCTCACGCTGGCAGACGTCGAGCAGCCACTGCTGGAGGCGATGTCGGCGACGGTGCCGGACGGCTACCGGGTGGAGTTCCACCCGGGCGGGCTGCCGGACAGCCTGCTCGAGTCCTACGCGGCGGCCAAGGCCTCCCGCGGCGAGCCAAGCGACCTGGAGCTGCGGCCCAGCTCCTATGACGCGCACCGGCTCGCGGACAGCCTGGACACCCTGAACCGGCGCGGCATGAAGCCCTACCTGGTGCTCGCGGTGCACGAGAGCAGCGGCGAGGTGGCCGCGCTCACCGAGCTGGTGGTGCCGATCCAGCACCCCACCCGCGCCGACCAGTACGACACGATCGTGGTCCCGGCCCACCAGGGGCTCGGCCTGGAACGGGCGATCAAGGCCCGGATGCTGCTGGAGATCCGGACCGCCGAGCCGAAGCTCGCCGAGGTGCAAACCTGGAACGCGCTGGAGAACGACCCGATGGCCGACGTCAACGCCGAGCTGGGGTTCCGGCCGGACCGGGAGTGGCGGGAGTACGAGGCCGACGTGTTCGACCTGATCCGCCAGTTCGGCCACACCGATTCCGGCCGCTGAGTGGTCCTAGACCATCGGGTCGAGCGGTGACCGCTGACCTGAGCGGCGGCGTTGCCGAGGTGCGTGAGCTCTATCCGGACCTGATACCGTCGCCCATCGGCCCGCTCGCCCGCACTCACAACCTTCGCCTCGGTGGTCTCCGCCGCTAGCGGGCCTCGCGCAGGAGCCGGGCGGCCTCGACCGCCCAGTAGCTGAGGATGATCTGCGCGCCGGCCCGCCGGATCGCGGTCAGCGTCTCGATCATCACCCGGTCCCGGTCCAGCCAGCCGTTCGCCGCGGCCGCCTCGACCATCGCGAACTCCCCTGACACCTGGTAGGCCGCGACCGGGACGTCCACCGCCGCCCGGACCGCGGCCACCACGTCCAGGTACGGCAGGGCCGGCTTGACCATTACGATGTCGGCACCCTCGGCAACGTCGAGCGCCACCTCGCGCAGCGCCTCCCGACCATTCGCCGGGTCCTGCTGGTAGGTCTTCCGATCGCCCTGCAGCGTGGACTCCACCGCGTCCCGGAACGGCCCGTAGAACGCCGAAGCGTACTTCGCCGCGTAGGCGAGGATCACCGTGTCGACGTGGCCGGCCGCGTCCAGCGCCCGCCGGACCGCGCCAACCTGCCCGTCCATCATCCCGGACAGTCCGAGCACATGCGCGCCGGCTTGCGCCTGCGCCACCGCCATCTCCTCATACCGGCGGAGCGTCGCGTCATTGTCCACAGTGCCGTCCGGCGCCAGGACTCCACAGTGGCCGTGGTCGGTGAACTCGTCCAGGCACAGGTCGCTCATCACCAGCGTGGCGTCGCCGACCTCGGCCACCACGTCCCGGATCGCCAGGTTGAGGATCCCGTCCGGGTCGGTGCCGGCCGAGCCGATCGGGTCCCGCCGCTGCGGCACGCCGAACAGCATCAGCCCGCCGATCCCGGCGTCGACCGCCTCAACCACCGCCTTGCGCAGCGAGTCCCGGGTGTGCTGCACCACCCCGGGCAGCGAGGCGATCGGCCGCGGCTCGGTCAGCCCCTCCCGGACGAACAGCGGCAGCACCAGCTCCGACGGCGCGACCCTGGTCTCAGCGACCAGCGAGCGCATCGCCGCGGTGCGCCGCAACCGGCGCGGCCGGGCGGACGGATAGCTCATCGAAGTTTCTCCTTCGATCGACGCGCGGTCACCGGAACCGTAGCGCGGTCGGGCCCTGCACCTTGGACCCGCGCCGCTGCTTGTCCGGCATGGTGGCGAGCTTCTCGCGCAGCTCCACCGCGTACTCCGCGAGCGCCTCGACCTGGTCGGCGACCGTCGCCTGGGCCGGCTGGACATCGACCCGCAGCCCGAACTCGACCGCGGTCTCGGCGGTCTTCGGGCCGATCGCCGCCACCACCGTCCGGGCGTGCGGCTTGCCGGCGATCCCGACCAGGTTGCGGACGGTCGAGGAGGAGGTGAACAGCACCGCGTCGAACCCGCCCGACTTGATCGCGTCGCGGAT
>DATCKZ010000053.1:0-1517 GCA_036564175.1 Natronosporangium sp. | reverse complement strand
TCCACCCGGGGGCCGGACCGGCTGGGACGGCGGATCCTCGCCGCACACCTGGAAGGGCTGCTGGGCGAGCTGGCCGAGCACTCTGACAGCACGAGCGCGGTGGTGCACGTCGACGGGCCGTGGGGCGCCGGCAAGAGCACGCTGGTCCGGCTGCTGCTCGACCCGGAGCAACCACACGGTCCAGCCTGGACGCCACCGTTGGTGGTGGACTACGAGGCGTGGCGGGAATGTGCGATCGCACCCGAGTGGTGGTCGCTGGTCGCCGCGATCGAGAACGCCGTGCGCCGGTCGAGATCCGGCCTGGTCCGCGCGGTCATGCGGGTGTGGTCGGTCGTCGCGCGTACCACCCGGTCACCGGCGACGCTGACCGCGCTCGCGGTGGCCGTGATCGGTGGGTTGGCGAGCACGCTGTTGCCGGCGTCCTGGGTCCAGACCGGCGCCGGTGTCGTGGCGGTGATCGGCGGCCTGGTCGGGGTTGGCCAGGTGGTAGGGCGGACGCTGTTCTGGCACTCGGCGCCGTTCGGCCGGCTGCACCTGCATACCGAGGACAACCCGCTCGGCCAGGTCGCCGACATGGTCAGCTGGCTGCGCGGCTGGACCCCGCTGGTGCCCGCCAGCGGGGACGGACCGACCCGGCGCCGGCAACCGATCCTGCTGGTCATCGATGACCTCGACCGGTGCCCGGCGGAGCGGGTGGTGAAGCTGTTGGAGACGGTGCACACGATTCTGCGCCAGCCGCCGACCCGCACCCGGCTGCGCCGTTGGGAGCCGGCCCGCCTGTTCGTGCTGGTGCTCGCCGACGGTAACTGGGTCCGGCAGGCCTTCACCTCGCGGTTCGCCGAGTTCCAGGATCCCGGGTGCGGCACCCGCGACATCGGGTCGGACTTCGCCCAGAAGGTGTTCGACCACGTGGTGCTGGTCCCGGAGCTGTTCGCCGAGCAGGTCGAAAGCTACCTCGACGGCGTGGTCGGGGCGGGGATCGAGCCCACCACCGTCGAGGTGGACCCGCCAGCCACGATCCGGACGGCCAATCCCGACTCCCGCGGCCGAGCCGATCGCCGGTCACCGTCGGATCCGCGCGGCCACCCCGACGAGCGAGTCCAGCTTGCTCAGGTTCGGGATGCGACGACGGCCGCCGCGACCGACCGGCGCAGCCACCATCTGCTCCACACCTATCCCAGCCTGATGCCGGCCAACCCGCGCATGATCAAGCGGATCGCCAATGCATTGGGGATGCTGCAGGCGATCCGGCGGCACGTGAAGCACGCCGAGACCGATGACGCCATGGCACGGGCGGCGATCCTGTTGGTCCGGTTCCCGGTGCTCGCCGCCCGACTACGCCACGACCCTCGCCTCGACCCGGCGGGCCGCTGCTGGGACTCGCCCGACGTCCGAACGGTGCTCGGTGAGTGCAGCCTCGAGTCGCTGGCCCGCTGCCTCGGCCGCGCCAACCCGCCCAGCAGCTGAGCTCGGCGGTGGTGTTGCTGTGGAACCGCCACCACTGCCCGGTACCCCGA
>DATCKZ010000052.1:0-29435 GCA_036564175.1 Natronosporangium sp. | reverse complement strand
TCAACTGAACGGAGGAGCGGAGTGTGACCGACGCTCACCCCAGGCAACCCGAGGCCGCCGGCGCACCGCCGGGGCCGACGGCGGCCGGTGACGCGCTCCACTCACCCACCGTGCCCAACCCGCGACCAGCGGCAGACACCGAGGCCGGCCTCACCCCCGGCGTGACGGTCGTGGTGCGGGCGACCGAGGATCCGGCCGAGCTGCGCCGGTGCGTACGCTCGATCGCCGCCCAAACCATCGATCGAGACTCGGTCGAGCTAATAGCGATCGCAGACGACGAGGCCGACCTCGACGTCGACGCGCCAGTACGGGTAATCCGCCTGCACCAGCGCGCCGGGCGGTTCGGGTTCGACCTCGGAGCCGCCGCGGCCGGCCGCCGATTCGTCACCTTTGTGGACGGCCGGGACACCGTGTCCCCGGACTTCCTATCCGTCCTGCTGGCGAACGCCACCGAACACACCGTGCGGGCCACACCCGAGCACGACCACGCCTGGCCGTACAGCGCGCTGATCCCGACCAGGCTGGCCCGGTCGGCGCGCTACCGGCGGGACGTGCTCGCCGCCGAACCCGCCCGCGACCTGGAGGCGCTGCTGTTCTGGGCCGCGCTGCTCGCCGAACCGGGCGTGACCATCCGGACCTGCCCGGCCGAGGCCGGCGCGGCGTACCACCGATCGGATCGGCCGTCGATCGCCCCTGCCCCGGTCACCACCATCGACCAGGTCGAGCAACTGCTCGAGCTGGTCGCGGAACTGGAGCGGCTGGCCACCCGTACCCGGCCGCCGGTCTCGCAGCGGCTGCACGAGCTGATCGACGCGGTGGCCGACCGGATCGGCGACCACCTGCGGGACCGGCCGGCCGACCGACCGGCCGTGGTCGCCGCGCTCGACCGGCGGCCGATCTTCCACTTCCCCTACCAACGGCTGAACCGCGGTGTCGAACGTGGACTCGTCGTCGCGTACGCCTTCCCACCGTACGCGGACACTAGCGGGATCGTGATGGCGAAGCGGATCCGGCTTCGACAGCAGGTGGCGGACGTGGTCTACAACGCCATGGACCGGCACCGCGACCGGGACCAGACCACCCGGCGGATCGCCGGACCGTACCTCGCCGATGAGGCGTCGATCCCCACCCCGACCAACTTCGCCGGCTGGCGGTCGATGGAGAAGTTCGCGCTCGCCGGCATGGAGCGGATCCGCGAGTGGACCGCGGCGAAAGGTCGCTACCGGTGGCTCTACAGCCGGGCGCATTTCGCCGCCTCGCATCTGCTCGCCGCGCTGTACAAGCTCTCCGAGCCGGAGGTGAGCTGGACCGCCGAGTTCTCCGACCCGCTCGCCCGCGGCCGGCTCGGCGAGGAGCGCGGCAAGCCGGTCGTCGACGGGCCGGTGCTGACCATGCTCCGGGACGGGCTGTCCCGACTCGACCTACCGGTTCCACAGTCGACGAACGGGTTCGTGTGGTGCGAGCAGATCGCATACGCGCTCGCGGACGAGTTGGTCTTTACGAACGAGAACCAACTGACCTACATGCTCAGCTACTGCCCAGACCCGGAGCTCGCCGAGCTGGCCCGGAAGAAGGCGGTGATCGCGCCGCACCCGACCCTGCCCGCCGAGTTCTACTCCATGGTGGAGGCCGACTACCCGCTCGACGACCGGGTGACCAACATCGGCTACTTCGGTGTGTTCTACGCCACCCGTGGCCTGGACAACCTGCTCGTCGCGATTACTCGCTGTGACCCGCGGATCCGATCGAAGCTACGAATCCACGTCTTCACGAACGATCCGGCACCACTGCGCCAGCGCACCACCGAACTCGGGATCACCAACGAGGTCCGGACCAGCCCGTACCTTCCGTACCTGGAGTTTCTCAACGTCGCCACCCGGTTCGACTGCCTGCTCGTCAACGACACGGCAACCCGCGACTACCTGCCGGTCAATCCGTTCCTGCCGTCGAAGTGGTCCGACTACCAGGGCTGCGGCGCGCCGGTCTGGGGAGTGGTGGAGGACGGCAGCCCGCTCAGCCGGCAGCCGCTACAGTTCAGGTCGCCGGTCGGCGACGTGGACGCCGCGGTAGCCGTGCTCACCCAACTGGTGCGCACGAAGCTGGAAGGAGTCTGATGCCAGATCTGATCATGCACGTCACCGGTGCGCGGCCGAACTTCCCGAAGGCGGCGCCGGTGATCCGGGCGCTCGCCGACCGGGGTACGAGCCAGCTCCTGGTCCACACCGGACAGCATTACGATCGGCAGCTTTCGGAGGTGTTCTTCCAGCAGCTCGGCCTGCCCGAGCCGGACGTCAACCTGGGAGTTGGCTCGGGCAGCCACGCCACCCAGACCGCCGCCATCATGGTGGGGATGGAGTCGCTGGTGGCGGAGCGGTCGCCGGCACTGGTGGTGGTGTACGGCGATGTGAACTCGACGGTGGCCGCGGCGCTGGTCGCAGCCAAGGCGCAGGTGCCGCTCGCGCACGTCGAAGCCGGCCTGCGCAGCTTCGATCTCAGCATGCCGGAGGAGATCAACCGGATGGTCACCGACCGGCTGGCCGACCTGCTGTTCACGACCAGCCCGGACGCGGTCGCCCACCTCGGCAATGAAGGGGTCGCACCGTCGAGAATCCACCTGGTCGGGAACCCGATGATCGACACGCTACTGGCCAATCTGGACCGGTTCGACCCGGAGCTGGCCCGGCGGGCGTACGGCATCGAGGTCCCGTACCTGGTGGCGACCCTGCACCGGCCGAGCAACGTCGACCGGACCGACGACGCGGCCGCGCTGGTGAAGGCGATGCACGCGGTCGCCGACCAGGTGCACGTCCTGCTGCCGCTGCACCCGCGCGGCCGGGCCCGGCTGCAGGCCGAAGGGCTGTTCGAGCACCCGCGGATCCAGGTCATGGACCCGATCGGCTACGTGGAGTTTCTGGGGCTGGTGCGGGGCGCGGCGGCGGTGGTCACCGACTCCGGTGGCGTCCAGGAGGAGACCACCATGCTGGGTGTGCCGTGCCTCACGCTCCGCCCCAACACCGAGCGGCCGATCACCATCAGCCACGGCACCAACCGGCTGGTGACTAGGGAAAGCCTGCCGGTGATCGTGGCCGACGTGCTGGCCGCTGGCCGACCGACGAGCTGGCCGACGCCACCGTTGTGGGACGGCCGGGCCGGCGAACGGATCGCCGCGATCATCGAGTCGCGGCTTACCGGCGGCGCCGACGGGGCCGGCAGCGGAGCGCTGTAAGCTGGAGCAAGTCCTTGTCCAGGCCCGGCCCCCTGTGCCGGATGAGGCGACGCAAAGGGGTGACCTGTCCTGGCGAGTTGGCGGTCACGGTCATGGTCCCATCCCCTGCGGCCGTGGCTGGAAGGGCTGCGACCCGGGGTGGTCGTCCTCTGCGTCATCGTGGTGATCCTCGGCATGACCGCCGGGTCCGTCGGGGTGATGCTGGCGCTCTCGGCCGATGCCCGCGGTGAAGGCAGATTCTCACCGCCGGGCGCCCGGACCGAGCCGCAGACCGGCCCGTTCCGGGTATATATGTCGCCTTCGGGGGCGGACAACAACTCCGGGCTCAGCCCGGAAGAACCGGTCCAGAGCCTGGCCAGAGCGCAGGAGGTCCTGCAGGCGGCGGCGCCGACCACCGACGTTGAAGTACGGATCGAGCAGGGCGTCTACATCGCACCGCCCACCACCTGGACGTTCCTGGTGCCGGGTCACACGGTGACGTTCCTGCCGATCGACTACGCGTATGGCGCCGGCGCCGACGACATCGCCGGCCGGCCGGTGTTCCGGGGCGACGGGAGTTCCGGCTTCTGGCTCAGCGCGGAGTTGCCGGAGGGGCATCCGGGCGGTGACGCCGGGCTACGGTTCTACTACCTACAGGTGGATCAGTACGACCTCGGCGGGCTCAAGCTCGACGGCGGCGTGGTCGAGGTCGACGGCATGCAGCGCCCGGCCACCGAGGGGCACAACAACAACGTGATCGTCGGCATGTACTTCACCCGGCTGGGCTCCCGGTGGGCCGGCACCGAGCACGGGTTCGGTGGCGTGGACCTGGTGAACTCCCGCAACAACCTGATCGTGGACAACCACTTCGTGCGGCTGGAGAACACCGGCACCGGCAAAGGCCTGATGCACGGTGTGTACCTCGCCCACCACAGCATGGAGAACACCGTTCGCGACAACCGGTTCGAGATGATCAGCGGCGACCCGATCCGGACCCGCAACGACAGCAACGACAACGAGGTGTTCCACAACGCGTTCCAGCGGACCGGCGAGATCGCGCACTTCTCGGACTGGTTCTGTGACACCGAATGCACGCAGGGCAATCTCCGGCCGCGCGAGTGCGCGTCGCACGGCAACGTGTTCCGGGAGAACGAGGTCGAGTCCGGCTATTCGGGCAGCGAGATATCGCAATGGCACGTGGCGCCGGGCGACCTCGAGTACGCGGGCGGAACCGGCTGCAGTAATGACGATCAGCCACGCGTACAGACGTATGACAATCGATAACTGGGGTTAAGTTTGACCGGGAAACCCCGGGCGGATAGCCTCCCGCAGGGACCGGAGGTACCGGGACAGCGCGTAGCGGAGAGACACGTGGCCGTGGCAAACAGCACAGGGGATGACCCGCTCAGCAGCGGTCAAGCTGGACACTCCGCCACGATTCGCGAATGGCTCGCCGCCCGGATCCCGCCCGGAACCGTCCTGGCCCTGGGCACCGAGGAGTGGCCGCTGTCCGGCGACCACACCATTGTCCGAGTGGTCGAGCTGGCGGCGGCGCTGCAGTACGAAGCGATTTTCGACCATGTCTGGATCAACGACGCGCTGACCGCCGGCGCCGACCCGGCCGCGGTCGCGCGCAACGCGTTCCGGGCAATGAAGCCGGACGGCCGGCTGGTCGTCACCGTGCCGCACGGCCTTGCCGCGAGCGGGGCGGTGACCGAGCCGTTCTATCTGGGACGGCTGCGCCGGCTGCTGGCACCGCTCTTCGAGCTCCGCGAGTTCGACACCCTGGATGGGTACATTGTGGCCGCCGGGCGGCGCCGGGAACAGCCGACCGGCCCGGTCGGCGCGGGCCTCGACCCGGTCGAGGCGGCGTTCCGCGACCACGAGCAGCGGCTGCAGGCCCGGCTCGCCAGCCTCGCGTCGGAGCTGTCACAGGCCCAGGCGGAGCGGGACGCGGCGGTCAAGGAGGCCGCGAAGGCGACCGCCGACCTGCGGCGGGCCACCGCCGAGCTGGAGCAGACCAGGCCGGACCGCACCGACCGCCGGCAGTCGACCGGCCGCCGCCGGTGGTGGCCGATCCCGAGCCGAGCGCCCGCCCGGGTTCCCGACCCGGCCGGTCGTGCCGAGCGACCGGCCGGTGGTGCCGCGGCGAAGCCGCCGCACCGGAGCGCGACCGCCAACCCCGCGCCCAGCCAGCCCACCACCCGACCGCCGGCGAGTCCGCCCAGCTGGCGGGAGGACCTGCAGCGGGGGTTCGAGGCGTGGCTGCAGGCCGCCCAGTCCGCCGAGGGCGACGAGGTGGTGGTCATGTTCTCCGGCACCACGTTCGTCCAGGGCCGGCGCGGCAACCGGCCGATCCGGCTCACCAACGTCTACCTGAGCCGTGGCTGCCCGGTGTTCTTCAACTACTACCGGTGGAGTGACCAGGACCCGCTCCCGGAGCACCCGGACAAGCTGCTGTTCCAGAGCCCGATCGACGCCACCCCCGACCTGCTCCATCGGCTGCTCTCGGCCGACTTCGGCGGGAAGAAGAAGATCTTCTACGCCTCGTTCCCGCACGAGCTCATGGTCCGGTACCTGACCCTCGCCGGCCAGCTCGGCTGGGTGACCGTCTACGACACCCGGGACGACTGGGAAGAGTTCGCCAAGGTCGGGATGGCCAAGTGGCATCACCTGGGATACGAGCAGTACGTGGCGACGCACGCGGACATCGTCACCGCGGTCTCCCGGCCACTGGCCAAGAAGATCTCGGCGTTGGCGGGTGGCCGGACCGTGCACGTGGTGCCGAACGGGCTCGACCGGCAGTTCCCGCGGCCGGCCAGCCGCGGCGTGCCGGCGACCCCGACCATCGGCTACTTCGGCCACCTGACCGACCGCTGGTTCGACTGGCAGCTGGTCATCGACGCGGCGAAGCGCTACCCCGACTACCGGTTCGAGCTCGCCGGCCACCAGCAGCCGGACCTCACCCTGCCGTCCAACGTGGAGCTGCTCGGCCTGCTCAGCCACCCGGAACTCGCCGAGCGGAGCAAGCACTGGTCGATCGGGATCATCCCGTTCAAGAACGGGCCGCTGGCGGACGCGGTCGATCCGATCAAGGTGTACGAGTACCTGCATCTCGGGCTGCCGGTGCTCGCCACCTACTTCCCCCAGTGCCGCGACTATCCGGGCACCACCATCACCGAGGGGCGCGATGAGTTCCTGGAGCGGATCCCGGAGCTGATCGGCACCAGGTTGCCGCAGGCCGAGGTGGACCGCTGGCTGGCGGCGAACACGTGGGAGTGCCGGGTCGACACCTACACCAAGCTCGCCGACGAGCTGCGGGCCGCCGGCCGGAGCGGGGCCGCGACGATGCTTGGAGGCAGCTGGTGAGCCGGCCCCGGATCCTGTTCTGCTACCGGTACGGCGTGCTGGGCGGGGTCTCCGCGCAGCTGCTCAACCGGCTCCCGTACCTGTCGCGCGACTTCGACGTCCAGGTGGTCTACGAGCGCGACCACGGGATGGTCGGCCAGTTCCCACCGGGCGTGGCCTCGGTCGCCGACACCCCGGACGAGATGGCGGCCGCGATCCGGCGGGCCTGGCCGGACATTACGGTGGTCATCGACAGCCCTCGGTTTTTCGAGGCGTGGCGGGCGGCCGGCTCACTCGGGCAGCTGGTCCTGGAGGTCCACACCACCACCGCGAACCGCACCTACCTGCGGGACAAGCGGCAGCTGCAAGGGGTCTCCCGGATCATCACGGTCAGCCGGTACATGGAGCGGCTGCTGCACGGGTTCGGCCTCACCGACCTGGCGCCGATCACGGTGGTGCCGAACTGTCTCGACGCGCGGTGGCGGGAGCCGGCGCCACCGGCCCCGCCGCTCGACACCGCACCGCTGCTCTGGGTGGGCAAACTGGACGGTCACAAGCGGTGGCGGACCGCGCTCGACATCATGGAGGCGGCCCGGGCTGGCGCGGAGCGCCCGAGCACCCCGGTGCTGATCGGCGGGTTCACCGCGCCCGCCGCTGAACTGCAGGCGCTCACCACCCGGCTCGCCAACTCCGCCTCGCTCGCCGGGACGGTCTGGTGGCCGCGGGTCGAGTACGACCTGATGCCACGGGTCTACTCGGCCGTCGGCGCCAACGGCGGGGTGCACCTGTGCACCAGCATGAACGAGTCGTTCGGGATGGCGGTCGCCGAGTCGGTGATCCGTGGCTGCCCGGTCATCGCGCCGGCGGTCGGCGCCCTGCCCGAGCTGCTGCCGCCCGCGGCCCTCTACCACGAGGGGGACTGGACCACCGCGACCGGCAAGCTGCGGCGGGCGCTGACCGACAAGGGCTTCCGGGACGAGCTGCTCGCCACCTCGGCCGCGGTCAGCGAGCTCACCGAGCCGGAGCGGGTCTGCGACCGGTACCAGCGGGCGATGGCCGAGCTGCTCGGGGAGCACCCGGCAACCACGACGTCAGCGGCTGCCGCCGCGGAATCCGAGGGCCGGTGATGGCGAAACTCGCAGTATCGATCGGGGCCGCCGCCGCGGTCGCCGTTGCGCTCCTGCTGCTACCGCAAGAGTTCCGGCTGCCGCTCGCGGCGGCAGCGGCGGCCGGCGCGGCGGTGCTCTACGCGCTGCGGGAGCGGGCGGCGCTGCGCAACCTGCTGACCGCGGTCCGGTACCAGCACGAGCTCGAATGGGCCCACCGCAAGCTGCTGACCTCCATCCGCCGGCGGGTCAAGGAAGGCGCCGCCGGGGTTCAGGAGCTGTCCAGCCAGACCGCCGGAGTTCGCCCGGAGATCCAGCGGGTCCACCAGCTGGGCACGGAGATCGCGGCGACCCACGCCGCGGCCACCGCCGAGCTACGCGCGCAGCTCGACCGGCAGCGAGCCGAGTTCGACCGCCGGCTCGGCCAGCTGCACGACCTCGTCGATCGGATCAGCGACCGCACCGAGCAGCTGGCCAAGCAGCTCGAGTCGGCCACCACCCAGGGCGAGCTGCGCCAGCTACACCGGGACGCGGTGGCCAGCCGCCGCGAGTTCCAGCAGACCGAGGCGTTGCTCAACCTGCACGCGGCGTTCCAGGTGCGCGCCCCGCTGCCCCCGTCCCGGAACTGGGCGGCCTCCCCCGACCTGCTGCTCTACCTCACCACCCTGGTGCTGGAGCGCCGGCCACGACTGGTCGTCGAGCTGGGCAGCGGCTTGTCGACCGTATGGCTGTCGTATGCGATGGAGCGCGCCGGCACCGGTGGCAAGGTCATCTCGCTCGAGCACGAGCCGGCGTTCGCGGCGCGCACCGAACAACTCGTCGCGGCGCACGGGCTCGACGCGGTTTCCGAGCTCCGCTGCGCGCCGCTCACCGACGTCGAGCTCGCCGGCGAGACCTGGCCGTGGTACCACCCCGACCTGCTTGCGGACATTGTGGACTGCGAGCTGCTGTTCGTGGACGGCCCGCCGGGGGCCACCCGCGACCGAGCCAGGTATCCTGCCCTGCCATTGCTCGCCGGCAAGCTCGCCGACCACGCGGCGGTCATTTTGGACGACTGCGTCCGGTCGGACGAGCAGGCGATCCTCGCCGAGTGGACCCGGCAGTTCCCGGAGTGGCGGGTGGAGCTGCTGGGCCACGAGAAGGGCACGGCGGTGCTCACCCGCCCGGCCGGCGACTGACCGCGCCGCCGGCCGTCAGTTAGCGGCTCGGCTGCCCGACCAGCGACTGACGACGATCGTCAGCCGGAGACCGCCGGGCTGCTGGAGGTGGCGCCCAGACCGGCGTAGACCGCCCGGTAGCGATCGGCGATCCCGGCCCAGCTCCGGTGCTCGCGTACCCAGCGCGCCCCGCGGGCGGCCAGCCGATCCCGCCGCGCCGGGTCCAGGATGAGCTCACTCAGGACGGTCGCCAGCGAGCTCGGGTTGCCGGCCTCGAACAGGCTCGCCGCGCCGCTCTCGTCGGCGATGCCGGCCAGCGCCCGCACGTCCGAGAGCACCACCGCCCGGCCGGTCGCGAACGCCTCGAACGGCTTCAACGGGATCACCATCTCGGCGACCGCGACCGGCTTCCGCGGCACCACGAAGATGTCGATCAGGCTGTAGTAGTCGACCACCGCGCGGTGCGGGACCTCGCCGGTGAAGATGACCTCATCCGCCACGTCGAGCGCGGCGGCATGCTCCTCCAACTGCGCCCGGGCCGGGCCGTCACCCACGATCAGGAGCCGGGTCGGCACCGGCACCCGTCCGCGTACCTCGGCGTACCCGGCGATCAAAGTGTCGATGCCCTCGTACCCGACCAGCGACGAGATGTAGCCCACCACCACCGCACTCGGCGGGATTCCCAACTGGACCGCCAGCGCTGCGTCGCGCTTCACCACCGGGAAGTCCGCCACCGCGACCGCGTTCGGCACGACCGTGATCCGGGAGCGCGGGACGCCCCCCGCCTCGATCCGGTCGGCCATCACGTCGGCCAGGGTGACCACGTGGTCCGCCTCCCGCCGCAGCTGGTCCTCGATCGCCCGCCGCCAGCGGTAGAGGTCGGGTTCGCCGTGGCGGGCCCGCAGCCGGTCCAGATCCCAGCCGTACCGGTCGGCCTGGTGCGACAGCCAGGTCTCCTCCCAGAAGCCGCGGGACTCGTACACCACCGGGATCCCGAACGCGCGACCGATGCTGACCGCCACCGACGCGTTGACGAAGTCCGACGCCGCGTGCAGCACGGCCGGGCGGAGCCGCGCCACCAGCTCGGCCACCCGCTCGGTGTACCGGCGGAGCCACTGGTCGAACGGTTGCCCGTTCCGCCGGTACGGCAGCCGGTGATACGGGATGCCGTCAAGCTCGTCGCGCGTGACCTGGTCGGCCTCGCCGAGCTCGCCGCCGGTCCGGGTGAGGACGTGCGGGTCCAGGCCGATCTCGCGCTGCGCCCGGGCGATGTTGTGGGTACGGATCGTGTAGCCGGACTGGTGCGGTAGCGCTCGCCCGACAATGTGGAGGATCCGGCCGGGGACCGCCGAGTATCCAGCCGGGGATGGCAGCTGCGGGATCGCCGGCCCGGCGAAGAAGCCGAGCTCGCCGTCGAGCTGGCGGTGGGCCCGCCGATCGGCTTCGGTGGCGCCGAACTCCGCGATCACCTCCGCTACGTCGAGCGCCTTCACCACGTACCCGCGCTGCCAGAGCCCTTGCCGGAGCTGGCGAAGCGTCCCCACCGGCAGGTCGCGCAGGGTGTGGGTGCGGGTCGCCAGCGCGTAGGCGTCGAGCAGGTCGCCCCGGTCGACCAACCCGAGCACCACGTCGTCCAGCAACGCCGCCGGCAGACCGGCCACGGCATCGTCCACTTGGGAGTCCGCTACCAGCCGGTCGTAGAGCCAGGCCGCCAGCATCCGCCGGGTGTTCCGGATCTCCGCCGCCAGCCGTTGCGGCTCCGGCGCCGACTGGCGCTCGCGCGCGCGTCGCTCCAGCCGGTCGACCCGCTCGGTGAGCGCGCGCACCGCCCGCCGGCTCCGGCGGGCCTCGCGCACCGCCACCGCGACCGCCGCCAGGCTCAGAACGGTCACCCCGGCGGCGAGCCAGGAGTCGACCACCGCGGCCGCCACCCCGACCGCGACCAGCAACAGGCCCAGCAGCGCCAGCCGGTAGCGCCGCCGGATGGTGCGCGCCACCGCGGCGAGGCGACCGATCAGCATGGGCGATGGCTCCTCATGACTCGGAGCGGTCGGCAGGCGTAGCGCTGGGCAGCCGCGGCCGGCGTCAGCCCGCGCCGAGCTCCTGCTCGTAGAGCCCTGCGATCTGGTCGTCGGTCAGCGCGCTCTGGTACGCACGGACGGTGTCAACCGTGCCGTAGAACCGCCCGGAGCCGCCGTTGCCGATCATCAGCCCGGTGTCGGCCGACGGTTGCACAGTCGCCTCCGCGCTCCCCTCCAGCCGGCCGTTGACATAGATCCGGATCTCGCCCTGCTCCTGGTCGTAAACCCCGACCACCTGCGCCCACTCCGACAGCGCCGGGGATGAGGTCGACGACAGGTTGTGCCAGTTGACCTCGCCGTCATCGAGCGAGGTGACGCTGAAGCCCCACAACCCGTCCGACCGGTACAGCAAGGCGAACGAGGAGGCGTCGGTCCCCGACTGCGACAGCACGTACTGGTGGTGGTCGGCCTCTTGCGAGAGCCGGACCCAGGCCGACACCGTGAACGACTGGTCGGTCTGCAGCACCGGTGCCTCGGTGACCAGGTGCCCGGCCGGGTCGTCGTACTCCACCGCCGGCGTGCCGCCGCGGCCGTCGGTGGTCCAGGTCACGCCGTTGACCAGGGTGGCGTGATTGCCCCGACCCGAGGAGTCACTGGCGGTCTCGCCGAGCCCTTCGTCCATGTCCCACTGCCCCACCAGCGCCAGCTGCGACGGATCCAGCGACGGCGCGGAGGTGGTCGGCGTCGGTTGGGTCACCGGCTCGCTGTCGTCCGGCCACAGGATGAAGGCGAGCACGCCGCCACCGCCGAGCAGGATGACCAGTGCGAGCACGATCACGCCGATCAATGGCCACCGGCTCCGCTGCGGCGGCTCGGTGGGCGGGACGCTGAATGGGGAGACGGTGTGCGGCGAGCCGCCCTGCTGCGGCGCGTACGCCGACTGCGCCGGGTAGCCGGCCTGGTAGGCGGTCGGCGCCGCCGCGCCCCACGGTGACTCGGCCGCCGGCTGCGGCGACCCCGACACCGGCGCGGAGGCGGCGACCGGCTGCGGTGCGCCGGACACCGGAGCGGAGCCGGACACCGGCGAGCCGGAGACCGGGGCCGAGCCGGACACCGGCGAGCCGGACACCGGCTGCGGCGTGCCGGCGGCCTGGTCGGTCGCGCCGGGGGTGGCCTGCACCGCGCCGCCGGCCTGCGCCGGGTCACCGCCGGCCGCCGGCTGCGCCGAGTCCCCGCCACCGGCCACCGGCCGGTAGTCGAGGCCGAGCGCGACGAACACCCGCCCCAGCACCGACCCGTCCCGGGCGGTCGACGCGATCCACGGCGTCGGTCCCGAATAGTCACCGGCGATCACCGGCACCTCACCGGACTGCGCCAGTGAGTTGGCGGTGGCGGCGAACGCGTTCCGCCAGCCCGGGTCATGTGCGGCGGCGGCGGTGAGCAGGGCCACGGTCGCCGCGTTGTTGCCGGCGTCTACTGCGGACCAAACGCCACCAACCGGACATTGACCAAGCTCTTGGACGAGTTGGTACGGCCCGATGGTTTGCATGCCAGGCCCCTCCCCTTCCGGGCAACACGACACACCTGTGGCAGCTAGTCCACAGTCTAGGTCTCTGGTTCCAACCGACAGCCCCCGCCGAGACTACCGGAAAGCTACCACCCGGCCGGTTCCCACCGGCTCTGTCCACTGGTGATCGCCCCCCAGCCAGCCGAGCCGAGCTAGTCATACCTACCCCGAGCCGGCGGTGCCGCTAGGTAGGCACCGGCGACGAAGATACGCAGGCCATTGCCGATGGCAGCCGCTCCGATCCGCCAGACGATGGACGCACACGGATCGAAGAAGTCGAAGGAGGCAGCCATGAACGGCTACCCGGACCTGACGCTCATGCTCGCCAGCGAGTACCAGCGCGAGCTGACCGCGACGGCCGAGCAGTATCGGCTGCTGCGGCGGGCGCGCCGGGCCCGCCGGGCCGCCCGGCTCGGCCGCCGGCGGGGCGGAATGTCCGACCCCGCCGGTACGCTAGCTCCGTGCGCACCAGCCGCGGCGTGAGCCCGAAGATGATCGGCCGGGACGCCGAGCTGCGCCAGTTGACGCAGCTCGCGTCTGCCGGCCGGCCGGAACTCGCGATCCTCGCCGGCGAGCCCGGCATCGGCAAGACCCGGCTGGTCCACGAGCTGCTGGCGGCGGTGCCGGCCGGGACGGTGATCCTGGTCGGCCACGCCGAGCCGGAGTCGCTGGCCCGGCCATACGAGGTGCTGCTCGACGCGCTCGACAACGCCGGGGTGACCGAGGTCGACCCGGCACTCACCGACCCGGCCCGCAGCCCGGTCGAGCGGCTGCACGCCGGCCTGAAGATCGTCGAACGGCTGGTCGGGGACTCCCCCGCTGTGATCGTCTTCGAGGACCTGCACTGGGTCGACTCGGAGAGCGCCGCGCTGTTCGAGCGACTCGCCGAGCGGAGCGCGCCGCAGCTGCTGGTCGGCACCTACCGGCCCGACGAGGTGACCAGCCGGCACCCGGTGTCGGCGCTACTGGCCCGGCTCGATCGCCGATACGCGGTCACTCACCTGCGGCTGGACCGGCTCGACGAGGCCGGCACCGCGGCGCTGCTCGCCACCGCGACCGGCCGGCCGGTCGACTACCGGACGGTCGCCGCGCTCTACCACCGCACCGGCGGGAATCCATTCTTCCTCGAGGAGCTGCTGCGCACCTGCGAGGACAAAGACGTCGACTCGCTCGCCGACGAGCCGCTGCCATGGAGCCTCGCCGAGGTGCTGCGCCGGCAGGTCGCCGACCTCGACCCGGCCAGTCGCCGGATCCTGGAGGCGGCCGCCGTGCTCGGTCACCGGGTGCCGTTCGACCTGCTCGCCGCGGTCACCGGCGCCGACGAGGAGGAGCTGATCCGGGTGCTGCGCGAGCTGGTCACCCGGGGCGTGCTGGTGGAGTCGGGCGAGGACGAGTTCACGTTCCGGCACGCGCTGGTCCGGGAGGCGCTCACCGACCAGATGCTCGGCCGGCAGCGCCGGCGCCTGCACGAGGCGGCGCTGGACGCGCTGCTCGCCGCCGATGACACCGCCGGCGCCGACCCGGCGCTGGTCGCCCACCACGCCAGCGCCGCCGGGCGGTACGAAGAGATGGTCGCCGCCGCTCGCCGGGGCACCGCCCTCTACCTGTCCATCGGCTCCGCCTACCAGGCGCTCCGGCTGGCCGAGCTGGGGCTGGCCGAGACCGGCGACGACGTCGAGCTGCTCGCCGGCGCCGCCCGGGCGGCCTGGCTGGCCGGGCTGGTCGACGACGCGGTCGCCTACGCCCGCCGCTGGCGCGACCTCGCCGAGCAACCGGCCGACCGGGCCGACGCGCTTTACCTGCTGATCCGGCTGGCCTGGGAGGCCGACGACCGGGCCGAGATCGACCGGCTCACCGACGAGATCGAGGCGGCGGTCGACACCCTGCCGCCCGGCCCGGAGCAGGCCCGGGCGATGACCGCGGCGGCCCAGTCGGCGGTGATCCGCGAGCAGATGGAGACCGCGGTGCGCTGGGCTGACCGGGCGATCGCGCTCGCCGACCAGCTCGACCTGCCGGAGGTGCGGCTGGCCGCGCTGGTCGAGAAGGGCGAGGCGCTCGCCGACCAGGCGGCGCACACCGAGGAGGGCCGGGCGATCCTGGCCGGGCTGGTCGACGAGGCGGAGAAGCGCGGCGAGTGGGTGCTCGCCGCCCGGGCGCTCAACAACCTGGTCCGGACCCCGCCGCCGGGCGCCTCGCTCACCGAGGCCGCCGAGCACCTGGAGCGGATGCGGGTCGACGCCGAGCGGGCCGGTTTCGAGTGGCTGGCGGTCGCGGCCTACTTCCAGGGCCGGGCCCGGCTGGCGATGCGGGAGGGTGACCTGGCCACGGCGATCGCCGCGCTGGAGGAGGGGCGCGGCCGCGACCGGTGGTTCGGGCACCTGCGCCGGGGTCGTCGCGCCGACTACCACGCGGTGTTCCTGGCCGGGCTCTACCTGGAGGCCGGCGAGTTCGCCGGCGCCGAGGAGCTGATCGACGAACTCGCCGAGCAGACCTGGTCCTCGCCGCTGACCGTCTCCGGGCTCGCCTTCCACCTCGCCTGCCGGCGCGACGACCCGCGGGTCGAGCAGCTGCTCGACCAGGTGCTGACCGACTTCGCCAAGCAGCCGTGGCGCAGCGGTGACCAGGCCCACGACCTGGTCTCGGCGGCCTGGCACGCCGGACTGCCACTCGACCGGCTGCGCCAGCTCGCCGAGGAGGCGCTGCCGGCCGACCGCGACGACTGGCGCCGGCTGGTCGAGTCCCAGCTCGCCGAGGCGGCCGGCGATCATCACGCTGCGCTCGCCGGCTACCAGGCGCTGACCGGCCCGACCACCGGGCCGCTGGCCGGCAGCCACAAGCACAGCTGGCTGCGGCTGCACCCGGCGGTGCTGGGCACCACCCACGTGGCCGCCGCCCGCTGCCTGCTGGCGCTGGACCGGGCCGCCGAGGCGGTCCCGCATGAGCAGGCCGCCGCCGAGCTGCTCGCCAAGTGGGGCGGCTGGCGGGTGGCGCAGCTGGCGGAGGTCCGCAGCCAGCTCGGGCTCGCCCCGCTCGGCGGCGAGCGGGAGGTCACCGGGGTGGCCGCGTTGACGCCTCGGGAGCGCGAGGTCGCGCTGCTGGTGGCCCGCGGGCTGACCAACGCCGAGCTGGCCCGGCGGCTCTACATCTCCCCGCGCACCGCCGCCGTGCACGTCTCGAACATCCTGCGCAAGCTCGGGGTCTCGTCCCGGACCGACGTGTCGCGGGCGCTCAACCTGACCGAGGCGCCGACCGGGGCGGCTGAAACACCGCCTCGCGGGTGAGCACCCCGACCGGCTGGTCCTCGGGCCCGGTCACCCGGACCCGGTCGGCGCCGGCCTCCAGCATCTCGGCGAGCGCGTCGTAGAGCGAGGAACCGAGTGCCACGACCGGGCCGTCGGCGCGCTCATCCCGTACCAGCAACTCGGGCGTGACCGGGGTGACCGCCAGCCGCCGGATCCCCCGGTCGGTGCCGACGAACTCGCGCACGAACGCCGAGGCCGGCTCGCCGAGCAGCCGGGCCGGCTCGTCGTACTGCTGCAGCACCCCACCCTGCGACAGCACCGCGATCCGGTCGCCCAACCGGATCGCCTCGTCCAGGTCGTGGGTGACCAGCACGATGGTCTTGCGGACCTCCGCCTGCAGCCGCAGGAACTCCTCCTGCAGCCGGCTGCGCACGATCGGGTCGACCGCTGAGAACGGCTCGTCCATCAGCAACACCAGCGGGTCGGCGGCCAGCGCCCGGGCCACCCCGACCCGCTGCCGCTGGCCGCCGGACAGTTCGTTCGGGTAGCGGTCGGCGTACTTGTCGGGCGGCAGGCCGACCAGCTCCAGCAGCTCGTCCACCCGGTCCCGGGTCCGGCGCCGGTCCCAGTGCAGCAGCCGCGGCACGGTGCCGACGTTGTTCCGGATGGTCTGGTGCGGGAACAACCCGACGTGCTGGATCACGTACCCGATCCGGCGGCGCAGCGCCACCGGGTCGGTGTTGGTGACGTCCTCGCCGTCCAGCAGGATCCGGCCGCCGGTCGGCGCGACCAGCTTGTTAATCATCCGGAGCACGGTCGACTTGCCGCAGCCGGACGGCCCGATCAGCACCGCCAACTCGCCGGCGGCCACGTGCAGGTCGAGCGAGGTGACCGCGACCGTCCCGTCCGGGAACTGCTTCCGGACCGATTCCAGCGTGATCGAGGCTGCGCTAGCGTCCACCTATGTCCTCCGGCAACCCGTGGTTCTCGGGGCAGTACCTCGAGCGCAACGCCGAACGGATCGTCGAGCTACTGCTCGAACACATCACCCTCACCGTGCAGGCAGTGCTGCTGGCCGCTGCGGTCGCCATCCCGCTCGCGGTGCTCGCGTACTGGTTCCGGCCGCTCACCGGTCCAATTCTTGCAGGCGCCGGCGTGCTCTACACGATCCCGGCGCTGGCGGTGTTCGCGTTCATCGCGCCGTATCTCGGCACCGGCCGGCGGACCGTGCTGTTCCCGCTGGCCATCTACGCGCTGCTGGTGATTACCCGCAACGCGCTGACCGGGCTGACCGAGGTGCCGAACGAGGTCCGGGACGCCGCCCGGGGCATGGGGTACGGCCGGTTCGCGCAGCTGCTGCGGATCGAGTTGCCGCTGGCGGTCCCGGGCATCCTCACCGGACTGCGGCTGGCGACCGTCTCGACGGTGGCGATGACCACCATCGGGGTGCTGGTCGGCAACGGCGGGCTGGGCCAGCTCATCATCGGCGGGTTCCGGAACAACTTCCACCGGGCCGAAATCCTCACCGGTACGGTGCTGTGCGTGGTGCTCGCGCTCGTGCTCGACCTGCTGCTGCTCGGGTTGGGCCGGCTGGTCACGCCGTGGACCCGGCGGGTGGTCCGATGAACCCGATCGAGCAGGCCATCATCTGGCTGAATGACCCTCTCAATTGGACCAACCCGGGGGGGATCCTGGACCGGCTCCGCGAGCACATCGTGCTGTCGGCCGGTGCGGTGGTGCTCGGCTGCCTGATCGCCTGGCCGCTCGGGGTGTGGCTCGGCCACCGGCGGGTCGGCGGCGGCCCGGTGGTCGTGGTGTCCAACGTCACGCTGGCGATCCCGGTGCTGGCGAGCCTGACCGTGCTGCGGGTGACCGTCACCGGCCACACCCAGTGGGTGGTGATTGTGGCGTTGGCGGTGTTCGCGATCCCGCCGCTGCTCGCCAACGCGTACACCGGGATCCGGCAGGTCGACCCGGAGGTGCGGGACGCGGCGACCGGGATGGGGTTGTCCGGCTGGCAGTTGCTGCTGCGGGTGGAGCTACCGCTGGCCGTGCCGTACCTCGCCGCCGGCTTCCGGACCGCCGCGGTGCAGGTGGTGGCGACCGCGTCACTGGCGGCGTTCGTCAACGGCGGCGGGCTCGGGCACATCATCCTGCCGGGGTTCGGGCTCGGGCTGGCCCGCGGTGGCGGCCAGGTGCTCGCCGGCGGGTTGCTGGTTGCCGGGCTGGCGTTGCTGGTCGAGGCGGTGCTCGCGGTCGGGCAGCGGGCGGTCACCCCGAAACCGTTGCGCCGGCGGATCGGCCGCCCCTCGCCGGTTTCGGCGTGAGCCTGCGTTCAGGTGTGGCCCGGTTCGGCGTGAAGCAGATCACGGCGATGATGACGATTTGATGACAACCCGGGCGGGACCGGTTGTCGATTGCCGCGGTCTGCGGTTACGTGGGTGGTAGAGCGCGGGCGGGCTCACCGCTCGCCAGGACACGCGGCCGACACGTTCGCGCCGGGACACAGAAGGCGGGCGGAGGTTATGAATACACGCACGCGCATGAGCATCTCGATCGTCGGGCTGGCGGCGATGGTCGCGGTGATCGCGGCCTGTGGCGAGGAAGGACAGTCGGGCACCGAGGCGCCGGAGTCGGTCGAAGGGCAGGGCTGCGCCCCGATCGCCGGCGAAGAGCTGCTGATGCTTGAGGACGACAAGGCCCTGCAGCAAGCGGAGAACATCATCGCAGCGGTCAACCAGGACGCTGCCACGCCGGAGCTGATCGCCGCCCTGGACGCGGTCGCGGCGACGCTGGACACGCCCGCCCTGATCGAGCTCAACCGGGCGGTCGACATTGACCGGCAGACGCCGGAGGACGCGGCCGCGCAGTTCGCCGACGCGCGCGGCATCACCGACGGGATCACCGCCGGGTCCGGCGGCGACGTCACGGTCGGCACCGCCGAGTTCAGCGAGAGCCGTACGATCGGCGCCCTCTACGACATCGCGCTGACCGCCGCCGGGTTCGAAGTGGAGGTTCAGACGATCGGCAACCGGGAGCTGTACGCACCGGCGCTGCAGCGCGGTGAGCTCGACGTGGTGCCGGAGTACCTGGGCAGCCTGACCGAGTACCTGAACGCGGAGGTGAACGGGGCCGATCCGGAGCCGCTCGCGTCCAGCGATGTCGACGCGACCGTGACCGCGCTGCGGGACCTCGGCGAGCAGGTGGGGCTGGCGTTCGGCGAGCCGGCCGAGGGCGCCAACACCAACGCGTTCGCGGTGACCCGCGCGTTCGCCGAGGAGCACGGGCTGCGTACGCTCAGCGACCTGGCCGAGGTCTGCTCGGGTGCCGACACGATTCTCGGCGGGCCGCCGGAGTGTCCACAGCGGCCGTTCTGCCAGCCGGGGCTGGAGGAGACCTACGGGATGGAGTTCGGCCAGTTCGTCTCGCTGGACGCCGCCGGTGGGCCGCTGACCAAGCAGGCGCTGCGGACCGGTGAGATCAGCGTCGGGCTGGTGCTCTCGACCGACGGCGAACTCAGCACGGTCTAGCGCGGACGCTGGTCGAGCAGGGCGGCGAGCTGGCGTTCGATGGTCGCCAGCCGCCGCTCCAGCGCGGCCAGGTCGTCGCGGGTGGCGGCGAGCTTCCCGGGTTGGAACTCGACCAGCACGGTGCCGCCGGGTTCGAGTGAGACCCGCTTGGTCTCACCGACCCCGGCGGCGCCCTGCCGCCGGATTGCCACGTCGACGTCGGCGCGGCGTAGTCCGAGCCGGCGCAGCGCCGGCCAGCGGTACCGGCCGTCCTCGGCGATGATCTCAGCCTGGCCTTCCAGCAGCCGGCCGAACCGGGCCGGCCCGGCGGCGAGCCAGGCGACCAGCCAGTTCACCGCCAGCAGGGTGACCGCGCCGATCAGCCCACCGAGCAGCGAGTTGTCGTCGCCGATGATCGCATTCTGGACGACGTTCGCCAGCAGCAGCATCACCACCAGGTCGAAGCTGTTGAGCTGGGCGAGATCGCGCTTGCCCACCAACCGGAGTAGCACCAGCAGCGCCAGATAGACGACCACGGTACGGACGATCTTGTCGGCGATCGGGACGCCGACCGTGAGCAGGTCATCCCACATGCGCTGACCATAGGCGGTTGCCGAGCCGCGGCCCGGCAACTCGCGCAGATCGGGCGAACTCCGGCGGGGCCTACTCCGGCACGGCTTCGGCGAGCGAGAGGCTGAATCGGCTGGCCCGGTCGGTCCACCAGCGCCGGACCGCGAACCCGGCTTCGGCGAGCTCACCGGCGAGGCCGTCCCGGCGGAACTTCGCCGACACCTCGGTACGCAGATCCTCGGCGGCCGCGAACTCGACGGTCAGGTCCAGCGCGGCCAGCCGTACCGTCATCGCCCGGTCCGCCCGCAGCCGCATCTCGATCCATTCCTCATGCGAGTCCCAGCGGGCCACGTGCTGGAACGCGTCGACCTGGAAGTCGGCGCCGAGCTCGCGGTTGAGCACCCGCAGCACGTTCCGGTTGAACTCGGCGGTGACCCCGGCCGCGTCGTCGTAGGCCGGCACCAGCACCGCCGGATCCTTGACCAGGTCGGCACCGAGCAGCAGCCACTCCCCGGCCTCCAGTGTGGACCTCAGTTCGGCGAGGAACCGGGCCCGGTCGGTCGGCAGCAGGTTGCCGATCGTGCCGCCGAGGAACGCGACCAGCCGGCCCTCATCGCGCGGCAGCAGCTTCAGGTGGCGGTTGAAGTCGGCCACCACCCCCTGGATCCGCAGCCCCGGATAGTCGCCGCTGAGCACCCGGACCGCGTCGGCGAGCGCGGCCGCGGAGACATCCAGCGGGACGAACGAGGCGAGCGTCCCCTGGCTGCGCAGCGCGTCCAGCAGCAGCCGGGTCTTCTCCGACGAGCCGGAGCCGAGCTCGACCAGCGTGCTCGCCCCGGTCAGGGCGGCCACCTCGGCGGCTCGCGCCACCAGGATCTCCCGCTCCGCCCGGGTCGGGTAATACTCCGGCAGCCGGGTGATCTGCTCGAACAGCTCGCTGCCCCGGCGGTCGTAGAACCATTTCGGCGGCAACCACTTCGGACTGGCGGTCAGCCCGGCGCGGGCGTCGGCCCGGAGCTGCTCGGCGTGGTCCGCATCGTCCAGATAAATCTCGAGTGGAAGGAGCTTCACCGGGGATCTCCCATCTTCGTCACGTCGACGCCGTCGACGGTGGCGACCACCAGCACCCCGTCGGGCAGCGGCCGCCAGGCCGGGTGGTCGTCGAGTGGTTCGGAACTGACCAGCACCGAGCCGGCGGCCGACCGGACCGCCAGCGCGTGGGTGAGGGTGGTGGCGATGATCGTGGTCGGGTTGGCGAGCAGCAGGTTGAGCCGGGAGCCGGGGGCGGCCGCCGCCACCTCGGCGACCGTCTCGGCCACCGCCTCGACTGGTCCGGCACCGGCCCGCAGCCGGTCCCGGACCAGCGCCCACAGCAGCGCCGAATCCACCGGCGCCTCCATCGTCAGCAGGTCGGTCACCGGCAGCCGGCGCGCCAGCGCCGCCACCGACTCCGGCCAGCCGGCGATCCGGCCGTTCAGGCTGAACAGCCAGCCGTCACCGGTGAACGGGGCGCACGCCGTCGCCACCAGCGGCATCCCGGCGGTGGCGGACCGGACCGCCGCGACCACCGCCGGCGCGGTGGTGGTCCGGGCGAGCTCGGGCAGGAACGGGTCAGCCCAGATCGGACAGTCGCGCCGGTAGCGGACCGACTCGGCGACCTGCGGTGCGGCTGGCTCGTCGATCGGCTCGCCGACCGGTTGGGCAGCCAACTCGACGACCGGTTGGGCGGCCGGTGAGCCGGCCGGTTCGGCGCCGGCGAACCAGCCGACGCCGAACCCGTCGGCGTTGATCGTCCCGCCGCCCCGCATGTCGCGCGGCGCCCAGGCCTGATGCACCAACCCGTGCGCCGGCTCGAACAGCAACCGCGCCAGCGCGATCGGCGGCCCGAGGTAGGCCAGGTGGCGGCACACCCGGCCCTACACCTCGCCCGGCCGCAGGTCGCGGGCGCACCGGAAGCCGGCGAAGATCTGCCGCCGGATCGGGAAGTCCCAGTTGCGGAACGTCCCCCGGCACGCCGCCGGGTCGGTGCCGAACGAGCCGCCGCGCAGCACCTTGTACTCGTTGCCGAAGAAGACCTCCGAGTACTCCCGGTACGGGAAGGCGACGAACCCCGGGTAGCCGTGGAAGTCGGTGTCCACCCACTCCCAGACGTCCCCGATCAGCTGGTGCACGCCGAGCGGCGAGGCGCCGGCCGGGTAGGCGCCGACCGGAGCCGGGCTCAGGTGCCGCTGCCCGAGATTCGCGTGCTCCGGGGTGGGATCGTCATCGCCCCACGGGTACCGCCGGGACCGGCCGGTGGCCGGGTCCCATCGGGCCGCCTTCTCCCACTCCGCCTCGGTCGGCAGCCGCTTGCCGGCCCAGGTCGCGTACGCCTGCGCCTCGTAGAAGCAGACGTGCACCACCGGCTCGTCCGGCACAATCGGGCTGGTGCGGCCGAACCGGGTGTACGCCCAGCCGTCGCTGTCCCGGACCCAGTGCATCGGCGCTTCCAGCCCGGCCTTGACCCGGTGCGCCCAACCCTCGGCGGACCACCAGCGCGGGTTGTCGTAGCCGCCGTCGGCGATGAACATCGCGTACTCCCCGTTGGTGACCGGGGCCGCGTCGATCGCGAATGCCGGCACCTCCACCTCGTGGGCAGGGCGCTCGTTGTCCAGCGCCCATGGCTCCGTCGAGGTGCCCATCGTGAACCAGCCACCGGGGATCACCACCTCGCCCGCCACCGGCACCCGGGCCGGTGGTGGCGGCGGTGCGGTCAACACCGGCTCGCCGACCCGCAGTTGGTGGGTGGCGAGCATGGTCTCGTCGTGCTGCTGCTCGTGCTGCACGATCATCCCGAACGCGAACCCGTCGGCGACCAGCGGCCGGCCCGCCAGCCGGACCTTGTCGAGCAGATCGAACACCTTGTCCCGGACGGTCGCGACGTAGGCCCGGGCCTCGGCCGGGCCGAGCAGCGGCAGCGACGGCCGGTCCCGGCGCGGGTGCTTGAACGCGTCGTAGAGGTGGTCGATGTCGATCCGGACCGGCTCCCGCCCGCCGACGTCCCGGACCAGCCACAGCTCCTCCTGGTTGCCGACGTGCGCCAGATCCCAGACCAGCGGCGACATCAGCGGTGAGTGCTGCTTGACCAGGTCGCCGTCGTCGACCGCCTCGGTCAGCCGGGCGGTCCGGGACCGGGCTCGGGACAGCTGGTCGGCGATCCGATCTTTCAGTGCGCTCATCGGGACTCCCCTCCGCCGGCCAGCCGCCGGCTCACGATCTCGGCCACCGCCGCGCGGGTGGCCTCGGACAGGTCGGTGCGGTCCAGTGCCGCCATCGCGAGCTCGGCGACCGCGGTCGCCGCCGAGCGCAGGCCCGGATCGGCGAGCCCTCGCTGGGCGGCCGCGACCCAGTCGATCTCGACCGCGCCGGCCAGGCTGCGCGCCTGGTCGGTGGTCTCCGGATCGGCGAGCAGCGCCGCGAGCACCGCGACCGGCGCGAACCACTCGGCTGGCGGCTGCGCGTCGAGGAACCGCACCTCGACGTAGCCGCGCGGCCGCACCGGCGGGAACAGCGTGCCGAGGTGGTACTCGAGGTCATCCACAGTAGGCGGTGGACGGACCTTGCCGGTGATCCAGTCGGCGAACGTCACCCCGGGCGGCGCGTGCCAGGACCCGCGCTCCCGGCGCAGGCACAGCAGCGGTGCGGCCAGCGCATACCTACCCCAGGCGGTGACCGGGTCACCGCCGGGCACCGGCCGGGTGCGGGCCGGATCCGCCACCAGCCACGCCCGCATCCGCCCCGACCGCCAGCCGGTGTCGCGGCCGGCGTGGTAGCGGGAGTTGGCGAACAGCGCCAGCAGCACCGGACCGAGCGCGTGCAGCGCGCGCCAGCGCGCCACCACCCGGTCCGGCTCGCCGGCGTCGAGGCAGACCTGGGTGGCGGCGGTGCCGCACATCATGGTGATGCCGCCGGGGCCGTGCCGAGCGAACGAATCCGCCATCGCGTCGTAGCGGGCGGTCCGCAGCACCAACTGCGGCGGGCGGTACGCGTCGATGCCCTGCTCGCCGAGCCGCAGGCCGTGGCTGGCCAGCCGCTCCGCGAGAGACTGGCGGTCGGCTTCGGCGGTATCGATTAGCTGGGCGAGGGATTCGCGCGGCGGCGTGGAAATCTCCACCTGGCCGCCGGGCTCGAGGGTGACCGTGCCGCCATGCGGCAGCGGCTGGTGCGGGGAATCCGGGTCGAGTGTGCGGGGGGTATGGGCGCCGAGGGCGGTGCGCAGGGTCTGGGGGTCGATGGGCCGGCTTGGGTCATCGGCGTGATGGACGGTCCACTCCAGCTCCACGCCGATCGTCCGAGGTGGACCAGTTTTGAAACAGATCGCATGCACATGCTCCAGGGCCTCGTCCGCGGTGCGCAGGACCCGGTGCTCGGCCGGCAGGACCGCAGGGAGGCGCTCGACTGTGACCATCGGCCACTCCTTCGGGTCGCTCCGTGAACAACCTGTTTCGCCACGGTAACCGGCCGACCCGACAAAAATCCTGGCTTGCGGGCCGGATCGGGGCCCGGCGGGTGGTCAGACGGTGACCGATTCGATCTCCAGCACGAGCGGCTGTGACCCGTGACCGAGCTGCGCTGCCAGCAGTTTTGCATCGTCCGCTGTGAACTCATGCTGGATCTGCGCGGGGCCGACTATGACTTGGGTCACTTCTGGGGCGGAGATCACCTGACCATCGATCATGATCGCTATTTGGCAGGCGCCGAACCCTCCCACTGTCCGGCACTCGCCACCGGCGTTCTCGGCCGCCTCCCGGGTGAGGTCGGTCCATCGGGTCTGGCCGTCGGCGGTGAACTCCACCGTCACCACCCAACTGCCAGCCATGGGGTCCAGCGTCGCGGCCGCGGTGGCGACGTCGCGGTCGGTCAGCGCGGCCGGCGCCAGCTCGTATCGCCACGTGTCGTCGCAGCTCACCACCGGTTGCTCGGCCGGCGGCGACCCCGGCTGGCCGCATCCACTTTGGTCCTCAGTAGACTCGATGACCTTCCGGAACTGCAGGTCACCGATCCCGATCAGCGGCCGCAACCGCTGCTCGCTGTATTCGTCGCGATAGCTCACCGCCAGTTGGTCGCCGTCGACCCGCACCTCCGGATCGGTGAACCCGGCGGTCTCCAGCCGGCCGGCGAGCACGTCCGCCGCCTGGGCCAGCGCGGCCTCGGTCGGCGGGCTTCCGTCCGGCATCGCCGCGGCCAGCGTCACCCGGGTGCGATCGTCGAACGGCTCGGCCACCACGAACCAGCCCACCACCCCGGCGACCAGCAGCACGAACGCCACGCCACCGCCGATCGCCAGCCACAGCCAGCGGCGCGAGCGGGCCGGCGGCTCGGCGACCACCGGCGGCGGCTGGACTGGTTGCGGCGGCATCGGTTCACCCACTGGTCCTCCAGATTGGATCGGCTGATCGTAGCCCTTGGATCGGTTGACCGCAGCCTACCGCCGGAGGGCAAACCCGGCAATCGCCCGAAATCTTCCCCACACCGGGCGCGGTCCCCCCAGCTGGTGGGCACCGGGTCACCGGCGCCGGGCGGGGCCACCGTCCAGCACGTCGGCCAGCGTCGAGCGGGGTTGGCCGTACCGCTGGCCATGGGGTAAGCTAATCTTATTAGCCAAGTGGCTAACAAGCTTAGGAGGAGTCATGGCTACGACTCAGTTCCTGGTCCGGGACGGCGGCCGGATCGCGTACGACGACACCGGCGGCTCGGGTCCGCTGGTGCTCTTGGCCCCCGGCATGGGTGACGTCCGCGGGGTCTACCGGTTCATCGTCCCGAAGCTGGCCGAGGCCGGCTACCGGGTCGTGACCATGGACATCCGCGGCCACGGCGAGTCCTCGGTCGGCTGGCCGGACTACACCCCGCGCACCAGCGGCGAGGACATGCTGGCGCTGGTGCGCGAGCTGGGCGCCGGCCCGGCCGTGCTGGTCGGCGAGTCGTTCACGCCGGCGTCGGCGATCTGGGCCGCCGCCGAAGCGCCCGAGCTGGTGGCCGGGATCGTGCTCTGCGCACCGTTCGCGTCCACCCCGAAACCCAACCCGATCCTTCGGGCGGCCGCCGCGGTCGTCACCCGGGTACCGGCGTTCTGGGCCCGGTTCTACCGCTCGCTCTACCCGGTCGCGCCACCGCCGGACTTCCCGGCCTACCTCGCCGCGCTGCGCGCCAACCTGGCCGAGCCGGGCCGGATGGCGGCGATGCGGGCGATGGCGGCCTCCTCCAAGGACCAGTGCAACGACCGGATCGTGGACGTCCGCTGCCCGGTGCTGATCGTCATGGGTACGCAGGACCCGGACTTCAAGGACCCGGCGGCCGAGGCCCGGCTGATCGCGGACCGGGCCGCCGACGCGACCGTGGTGATGGTGGCGGCCGGCCATTACCCGCCGGCAGAGGCCCCGGGTGCGACCGCCGCCGCCATGCTGGAGTTCCTGGGCCGGGTGGCGCCGCTGGACCGGGTCGGTGACAATGCCGGCTAAGGCCGGGCTGACCCCGCAGCGGGTGGTCGACGCAGCGCTAGCCATTGTGGACGAATCCGGCGCCGAGGCGCTCACGCTCACCCGGGTCGCCGAGCGCACCGGCGTCGCCCCACCCTCGCTCTACAAGCACGTCGCCGGCCTGCCCGAGCTGCGGCGGCTGGTCCGGCTACGGGTGCTCGCCGAGTTCGACGAGGCGATCCGGACCGCCACCCTCGGCCGCGCCGGCGAGGCGGCGTTGCGCTCACTCGCCACCGCGTACCGGAACTATCTGCGCGCCCACCCGCACCGGTATCCGTTCCTGGAGGTCGCGCCCGACCCGGACGATCCGGAGGAGCTGGCGATGGCCGAGCGGGTGGTGTCGGTGCCGTTCGCGGTGCTGCGTGGTCACGGCCTCACCGGCTCGGCGGCGGTGCACGCCACCCGCTGCCTGCGGGCGGCGATTTACGGCTTCACCAGGCTGGAGGCGACCGGCGGGTTCGGGCTGCCGGAGGACATCGAGACCACCTTCGAATACCTGCTCGACATGGTGGTCCACACGGTCACCGGGCTACGCCAGCAGCAATAGCCGGGCTCAGCCCTTCGCCTTGGCGATTACCGCGACCACGGCCGTCCCCGCCACCACGCCGACCAGCAACGCGTTTCCGAAGCTCACCTCCTGCTCGCTCTTTGCCGTCACCCACAACGTCACCGCTACCGTGGTCACCACCCAGGCGACCACCAACACCGGTCCCCGGCGTTTGGTCATTGCTCCCTACACACATGGCCCAGATCACATGCCCAGCTCACACAGCGAGGTCGCGATCCCGGGGTCCCCGCTCGACGCGACCGGCCGCGATCACCCTAGTCGGCCGGCCCGGCCGGTCCCGTCCACGGCACGGCGAATGACCGCTGCCCCACCGGGTGACCTGAATCACCCGCAACCACGGCAAGTTGGTGTCGATTCCGTGGCGTTCCATTCGACGTGACTTACGAGACGTGCCTAAGGAGACGCCCGGGGTGGACGGTGGGAGCAGTCCCACCGGTGGAGCCCAGCCGATAGGTGGGAGCAAGCCCACACTGGGAGCTATCCCACAGTTTCCGCCGATCGTTGGGCGCGTCGCCGATGATCCGGATAAGGAGAAACATGACTTCGCTTTCCGAACTCTCGCTACCGCAACTACGGGCCGAGTTCAACGGCCGCCTGATCGCGCCCGGCGACCCCGGATACGACCAGGCACGCACCGTGGTGATGGGGGGCATCGACCGCCGGCCGGCGGCCATCGTCCGGCCGGCCAACGCGGACGAGGCGGCGCGAGTGGTGAACTTGGCCCGGAACACCGGGCTCGAGTTGGCCGTCCGCAGCGGCGGGCACAGCTCGGCCGGCCACAGCGTCACCGACGGCGGGATCGTCCTGGACCTGGCGAACCTGAAAGCGATCGATATCGACGTCGAAGGCCGGACCGCCTGGGCCCAGACCGGGCTGACCGCCGGCGAATACACCACCGCGGCGGCCGAGCACGGGCTCGCCACCGGGTTCGGTGACACCGGATCGGTCGGGATCGGTGGGATCACGCTCGGCGGCGGGATCGGCTACCTGTCCCGCCGGTTCGGTCTCACCATCGACGACGTGCTCGCCGCCGAAGTCGTCACCGCGGACGGGCAACTGCTGCGAGTGGACGCTGACAACCACCCGGACCTGTTCTGGGCGATCCGTGGCGGCGGCGGCAACTTCGGCTTGGTCACCCGGTTCCAGTACCGGCTGCACGAGGTTTCCGCCGCCTACGGCGGGATCCTGCTGCTGCCGGCGACGGTGGACACGGTGCTGGGCTTCCTCGAGGCGGCCGACGCGGCTCCCGAGGAGCTGTCCACAATCGCCAACGTGATGTCCGCGCCACCGATGCCGTTCATCCCGGCCGAGCATCACGGCAAGCTGGTGCTGTTCGCGATGATGTGCTACTCCGGGCCGGTCGAGCAGGGCGAGCAGGTGTTCGCGCCGTTCCGGGCGCTCGGCACGCCGCTAGCCGACATGCTCCGGCCGATCAAGTACCCGGAGATGTATCCGCCGGAGCCGGAGGGCTACCACCCGACCGCGGTCTCGCGGAACTTCTTCGTGGACACGGTCGACCGGTCCGGCGCCGAGACGATCCTCGACCAGATCGAGCGCTCGGACGCCCCGATGCGGGCGGTCCAGCTGCGGGTGCTCGGCGGGGCGATCGCTCGGGTCAGCCCGGACGCCACCGCGTACGCCCACCGGCAGCGGAAGATCATGGTGAACGTCGCCAGCTTCTACACCTCGCCGGAGGACAAGCCGGTACGGCAGCGGTGGGTCGATGGGCTGGTGACGGCGCTCCGCCGCCCCGGCGACACCGACGCCTACGTGAACTTCGTCGGTGACGAAGGCGAGGAGGGGGTCCGGTCGGCCTACCCGAAGGCCACCTTCGAGCGGCTGGCCGCGGTCAAGCGGCAGTACGACCCGGACAACCTGTTCCGGCTCAACCAGAACATCCGGCCGGCCTGACGCCGCGGCCGGGGTGGTCGCCCACCCCGGCCGCCGGCCAGCCACGGTCAGCTGAGCAGGGTGTTGGTGTCGGCGACTGCCAGCCAGCGGTCGCCGACCCACGCCCAGGTGACCGCGACCAGCTGCCGCTGGTCGATCCCGCGGCTTGGCACCTGGTAGCGGACCTTGTAGTAGACGAACGCGGTGTCCCCCGCCACCACCCGGCCCAGCTCCTGCCAGCTCCACTTCGCCTCGCGGTCGGCGAAATGGCTGGCGAGCGCGGTCATGATCGCGTCGACCCCGGCCGCCACCTGCCCGTTCGGGAACACCGTGACGGCGTCCGGATGGTGCCCGGCCCGGAAGGTGTCGGCGTCGAAGTTCCCGAACGACTCCATGTCAGCGCGGGTCGCCTCGTCGAGCAGCCGGAGTCGGTCGGTTTCGGAAATGATCGCTTCGGTCATACGGACTAGACGCGGTGACCGGCCCGGAAGGTGGCCGACCCGTGCCCACCCTCACCGGCCGAGTTCCCGAGCAAGCGAAAGTCCGGGTGGCTCGGCGACGGAGCCACCCGGACTTTGCCCTATCTCAGTTCGGGTCTACAGCTCAGCGCATTGGCCGAGCTTGCCGCCGGTGGCGGTGTTCGGCAGACCAAGGTCGGTCGGCGCCGGCGTGTTGCCGAAGCACGACAACGAACCGATCACCGTGTTCCCCGACACCGTCGAGGCCACCTCGGTCGC
>DATCKZ010000051.1:0-9033 GCA_036564175.1 Natronosporangium sp. | reverse complement strand
CACCTCAGCGGCCGGTTCTGGAGCGTCGACCGGCACCAGGCCGGGTGGCGGTGCCGGCGCCGGCGTCCACGACATCTTCGCCATCTCACTGGCCGGGGCCGGGGTGGAGACGCCCGAACCGAACGCCGGCGGGACCGGTGGAGTGAAGCTCGGCGTCGGCGGCGCGGCCGGCTCGGTCTGCTCGGCGGTCGCCTCCGGCTCCACCTCGGCGGTCGCGGTCTCCGCCGCCGCGGCCGGTTCCTCGGTCGCCGGCTCCGGCTCGGCCGCCTCGGTCTCGGTGTCGGCCGCCGTCGACTCGGCAGCCTCCTCGGTGGTGGCTTCCGGCTCGGTGTCGGTGGCGGTGGCCTCCGGCTCCGGGTCGGCCGACGGCACGCCGGCCGGCTGGATGATCGGGACCTCTGAGGTCGGTTCGTCGAGCACCCGCGCGTCAACGGGCGGTCGCTGGCCCGGCAGCACACCGCGCAGGTCGGTCATGGTGGGCTCATCCACGTGCTGGGAATTGGGGTACATGGCAGTCCTCCGGTCGCTGGCTCCAGCGCCAACCTACCGCTCGCCGGCAACCGGCACAGCCCCACGAACGGGCCAAGCTGACGATGCCATGATGAGTAGGTGACGACGCTCGACCCCCAGCTCGCGGCCCGGTTGCGGCGCGACCGCGACGGCCTGGTCCCGGCGGTGGTGCAGCAGTACGACACCGGTGAGGTGCTGATGCTCGCCTGGATGGATGACGAGGCGCTGCATCGTACGCTGACCACCGGGCGCGCGACCTACTGGTCGCGCAGCCGCCAGGCGTACTGGGTCAAAGGCGAGACGTCCGGGCACACCCAGTGGGTGAAGTCGGTCGCGCTCGACTGCGACGGCGACGCCCTGCTGGTCAGCGTCGACCAGGTCGGCCCGGCCTGCCACACCGGCGAGCGCAGTTGCTTCCACCACCCGCTGCCGGCACTCACCGAGGGGACCCATCACTGATGCTCACCGATCCGATCGCCGATGCCTGCGAGTACCAGACGCCGGCCGGCCTGCTGGTCCGACGGACCGTCGAGGAGGTGGACGCGGCCGAGGCGATCGAGCAGCTGATCGACGAGCTCGACGCCTACCCCGGCGTGCTGCTCGCCTCGAACTTCGAGTTCCCGGGCCGGTACACCCGCTGGAGCCAGGGGTTCGCCCGGCCACCGCTGCGGCTGTCCGGGCGCGGCCGGACGCTGCGGATCGAGGCGCTGACCGAGCGCGGCGAGGTGCCGCTGGCGGCGATCGCGGACCTGCTGGCGACCGTCGACGCGGTCGACGCCATTGACCGGCAGCCACGCTCGCTCGGCTGCGAGATCCGGCCCCCGGCCGGCCGGTTCGCCGAGGAGGAGCGCAGCAAGCAGCACAGCGTCTTCTCGGCGCTGCGGGCGATCACCGAAGGGTTCCGGGGCCCGGCCGACCGCTACCTCGGGCTGTACGGCGCGTTCGGCTACGACCTGGTGTTCCAGTTCGAGAACATCGTCCAGCAGGTGGCCCGCGACCCGCGGCAGCGGGACCTGGTGCTGTACCTGCCCGACCAGCTGGTGGTCGTGGACCACGCCCGGGAGCTCGGGTACCGGTGCCGGTATGAGTTCAGCTACCAGGGCCGCGACACCGCCGGACTCTCCGCCGAGCTGGCGCCCGAGCCGTACCAGCCAACCGCCACTGTGGACCGGGACCGGGACCACGCGCCGGGCGAGTTCGCCGCGGTGGTGGCGAAGGCCAAGGAGTCGTTCCGGCGTGGCGACCTGTTCGAGGTGGTGCCGTCGCAGACCTTCTTCACGCCCGGCATCCGGCCGCCGTCGACCCTGTTCCGGCGGCTGCGGGCGGCCAACCCGGCGCCGTTCGGCGCGCTGCTCAACCTCGGCGACCAGGAATACCTGGTCTCCGCCTCGCCGGAGATGTACGTCCGGGTGGAGGGCCGGCGGGTGGAGAGCTGCCCGATCTCCGGCACGATCCGGCGCGGCGAGGACGTGTTCGGCGACGCCCAGATGATCCGCGAGCTGCTCAACTCGTCCAAGGACGAGGCCGAGCTGACCATGTGCACCGACGTCGACCGCAACGACAAGTCCCGGATCTGCGAACCCGGCTCGGTCAAGGTGATCGGCCGCCGCCAGATCGAGGTCTACTCCAAAGTGATCCACACTGTCGACCACATCGAAGGGCAGCTGCGGGACGGGTACGACGCGATCGACGCGTTCCTCACCCACATGTGGGCGGTGACCGTCACCGGTGCCCCGAAGCTGTGGGCGATGCGGTTCATCGAGCAGCACGAGCGGACCCCGCGTGGCTGGTACGGCGGGGCGATGGGGCTGCTCGGGTTCGACGGCAACCTCAACACCGGGCTGACCCTGCGGACGGTCACGATCCGGGACGGGGTGGCGCAGATCCGGGCCGGCGGCACGCTGTTGATCGACTCCGACCCGGCCGAGGAGGAGCGGGAGTCGGAGCTGAAGGCGGCGGCGTTCCTGGAAGCGCTGCAGGGGCCCGATTCGGCGCCGGTGCCGCAGGCGGCCCGGCTGGCCCCGACCGAGCACCAGCCACGGGTGCTGCTGCTGGACTGCGAGGACTCGTTCGTCCACACGCTGGCCAACTACGTCCGGCAGGCCGGCGCGGAGGTACGCACGATCCGGGCGCCGCTGGAGCCCGGGGAGCTGGAACACCAGATCGAGTCGTACCGGCCCGGGCTGCTGCTGCTCTCGCCGGGACCGGGCCGGCCGGACGACTTCGGGGTGGGCAAGGCGATCGAGGCCGCGATCAGCGCCGACATCCCGGTGTTCGGGGTCTGCCTCGGTCTACAAGCGATCGTCGAGCACCTGGGCGGCACGCTCGGCCTGCTCGACTACCCGATGCACGGCAAGCCGTCGACGATCCGGGTCACCGGGGGCCGGCTGCTGGCCGGTCTGCCGGAGACCTTCGAGGCGGGCCGCTACCACTCCATCCACGCGCTGCCCGACCAGCTGCCCGGCGCGCTGTCGGTGACCGCGCTGAGCGACGACGGGGTGGTGATGGCGATCGAGCACACCAGCCTGCCGATCGCGGCGGTGCAGTTCCATCCGGAGTCGATCATGAGTGCCCGGGGCGATGTCGGCCTGCAGCTGGTGCACCGGGTGATCAGCGAGCTGGCCCGCCCGTGACCACAGTGGAGTCACGGGAGGTGCCGGCCGGCCCGGACCCGGTGGCGGTGTTCCGGGCGCTCGGCGGCGGCGAGGGCTCGGTGCTGCTGGAGCGGCCGGAGGCGCCGGTCCGGGCGATCGTCGGGCTGGACCCGACCACGATCGCGGTGGCCAGCGGCTCGGTCGTGCACTGGACCCACGGCCCGCTCCGGCCCGACCTCGCCGACGCGCCGCTGCCGGAGCTGCTGTCGGTGGTCGCCGGCACCCCGGCGCTGTGCGTGCTCGGCAACGACGCGTTCCGGCCGGCCGTGCACCCGGCCACCGCGCACAGCGTGCTGGTGTTCCCGAGCGCGCTGATCTGCTTCGAGGACGACCGGATCCGGCTGACCGCGGCCAGCCCGGCCCGGCTCGACGAGCTCACCGACCTGGTCACCACCGCCGCGCCGCTGCCGCCGCTGACCTTCCCGGCCCCGGCGCCGGTGACCACGTTCGACAGCGAGATCCCGGATCCTGCGTACCGGGAGCTGCTCGCCGCCGCCCACCGGCGGGTGGCCGCCGGCGAGGCCCGGCAGGTCACGATCTCCCGGCGGTTCGCCGCGCCGGCGGTGGCCGACCCGGTCACCGTCTACCGGGCGCTGCGGGCCAGCAACCCGTCTCCGTACCACTTCCTGCTCCGGCTGCCCGGCGTGACCTTGGTGGGCGCCTCGCCACAGGGGTTGATCTCGGTCCAGGGCCGGCGGGCGTCGGTGCCGGTGATCGCCGGCACCCGGCGCCGCGGCGCCGACCCGGCCGAGGACGACGCCAACGCCGCCGAGCTGCTCGCCGACCCGAAGGAGCGGGACGAGCACGCGATGCTGGTCGAGCTGGCCCGGGCGGATCTCGCCGCGGTGGCCGAGCCGGACTCGATCCGGGTCAACGACGGCGCCCCGCAGGTCCGCCGGTACGCCCGGGTGATGCACCTGGTCTCCGAAGTGGCCGGTACGCTCGCCGCGGGCCGGACCGCGATCGAGGCGCTGGCGGCGGTGCTGCCGGCCGGCACGGTCGCCGGCACCCCACGGGCGGCGGCGCTGCGGCTGATCGACGAGCTGGAGCCGCGCCCGCGCGGCCTCTACGGCGGCGGGGTCGGGTGGCTGGACGGCAACGGCGACCTCGACTGCTGCCTCGGGATCCGGACCCTGCAGTTCCGCGCGGACCTGGCGTACTGCCAGGCCGGAGCCGGGGTGGTCGCGGACTCCGACCCGGACCTGGAGGTGCGGGAGAGCCGGGACAAGGCGAGCGCGCTGTTCGCCTCGCTCGAGGCCGCCGGCCGGCTCGGCGAGCTGGGTGAGCGATGACCGGGCGGCGGCAGCTGGCGATCACGGTCGGGCTGTGCGCGGTCGGCGCGGCGGCGGTGCTGATCGCGGCCGCCCAGACCTGGCAGGTGGAGGTCAGCCAGCGGCCGGCCCCGCTGCCGGCGCTGCGGGACGTGCAGACCGGCGGCGCGCTGCGGCCGTGGCTGCCGGCGGTGGGCTGGGTGGCGCTGGCCGGGGCCGGCGCGCTGCTCGCGCTCCGGGGCACCGCCCGCCGGCTGCTCGGCGGGTTGCTGCTGGTCGCCGGGGTCGTGATCGTGCCGGGCGCGCTGACCGTCGCTGGTGGCTGGCCGGTGGTCGCCGCCGTCGGTGGGCTGGCGGTGGCGGCGGCCGGCGCGGTGACGGTGCTCCGGAGCGGCCGCTGGCCGGCGATGGGGGCGCGGTACGAGCGGCCGGCGCACTCGGCCACCGCCGGGCACCCGGATCCCGGCGGGCAACCGGATACCACTGAGCAGCCGGATCCGGCGCAGCTGTGGCAGGCGCTCGACCGGGGCGAGGACCCCACCGCCTAGCTACCGGGCGTACTCGCAGCTCGCGCATTATGCACCAGGCCAACCGGTGAGAATGGCCATACCCCCGAATTCGTGCGCCATCCGGCCCGGCTTAGCATCAGGCGCAATAGCAACGCCCTGCGAGGGGAGTCTCTAGGTGGCGGCTGGGCAGGCAGGCCCGCATTCTGCGAGCACACTCGACGCGATCCTCGCGGACGTTCGCGAGCAGCTCGAGGTCCGGCAGCAGCAGGTGCCACTGGAAGCGCTGAAGGACAAGGTCGCCGCGGCGCCGCCCGTACGCGATGCGTACAGTGTGCTCCGTCGCGCCGGAGTCGGGGTCATCGCCGAGATCAAGCGCGCCTCGCCGTCGGCCGGCCAGATCGCCGAGATCCCCGACCCGAGTGCGCTGGCGGCCGAGTACGAGGCCGGTGGTGCCCGGTGCATCAGCGTGCTCACCGAGCCGCGCTGGTTCGGTGGCTCGCTGGAGGACCTCGCCGCGGTGCGGGCCACGGTTGACGTTCCGGTGCTGCGCAAGGACTTCGTCATCTCGCCGTACCAGGTGCACGAGGCCCGGGCGTACGGGGCCGACCTGGTGCTGCTGATCGTCGCGGCGCTGGAGCAGAAGGTGCTGATCGGGCTGCGGGAGCGGATCGAGTCGCTCGGCATGACCCCGCTGGTCGAGGTGCACGACGAGGACGAGGCCGACCGGGCGCTGGAGGCCGGTGCCCGGGTGATCGGAGTGAACGCCCGCAACCTGCGCACCATGGAGGTCGACCGGTCGGTGTTCGAGCGGGTGGCGCCCGGGCTGCCGAACCACGTCGTGAAGATCGCTGAGTCGGGCGTGCGCGGGCCGCACGACCTGATCCGGTACGCGTCGGCCGGCGCTGACGCGGTGCTGGTGGGAGAGGGGCTGGTGCGGCAGAAGCGGCCGCGCGACGCGGTCGCCGAGCTGGTCACCGCCGGCAGCCACCCGGCGACCCCCCGGCCGGTCCGATGACCGCCGCCGCCGCTCCGCCGATCGGCCACTTCGGACCGTACGGCGGCCGGTTCGTCCCGGAGGCGCTGATCGCCGCGCTGGACGAGCTCGACCAGGCCTACCGCGAGGCCAGCGCCGACCCGGGGTTCCAGGCCGAGTTCGCGGCGTTGCTGCGCGACTACGCCAACTGCCCGTCGCCGCTGTACGAGGCCAGTCGGCTCTCGGAGGAGCTCGGCGCCCGGGTGCTGCTCAAGCGGGAAGACCTCAACCACACCGGCGCCCACAAGGTCCGCAACGTGCTCGGCCAGGCGCTGCTGACCAAGAAGATGGGCAAGCCGCGGGTGATCGCCGAGACCGGGGCCGGCCAGCACGGGGTCGCCACCGCCACCGCCTGCGCCTACCTTGACCTGGAGTGCCTGGTCTACATGGGCCAGGTCGACATGGAGCGGCAGGCGCTGAACGTGGCCCGGATGCGGATGCTTGGCGCCGAGGTGGTGCCGGTGACCACCGGCTCGCGGACCCTGAAGGACGCGATCAACGAGGCACTGCGGGACTGGGTGACCAATGTGGACCACACCCACTACCTGCTCGGGACCGCCGCCGGCGCGCACCCGTTCCCGGTGCTGGTGCGCGACTTCGTGCGTGGGATCGGGGTGGAGGCCCGGGAGCAGTGCCTGGCGCTCACCGGCGCGCTGCCGGACGCGGTCACCGCCTGCATCGGCGGCGGCTCCAACGCGATCGGTGCATTCCACGCGTTCATCGACGACCAGCCGGTCCGGCTGTACGGGTTCGAGGCCGGCGGGGACGGGGTGGCGACCGGCCGGCACGCCGCCTCGCTGACCGCTGGCGGGATCGGGGTGCTGCACGGCGCCCGCACCTACCTGCTGCAGGACGAGGACGGCCAGATCATCGAGTCGCATTCGATCTCCGCCGGGCTGGACTATCCGGCGGTTGGGCCGGAGCACGCCTGGCTGCACGACACCGGCCGGGCCCGCTACCGGCCGGTCACCGACGCCGAGGCGATGGCGGCGTTCCAGCTGCTGTGCCGCACCGAGGGGATCATCCCGGCGATCGAGAGCGCGCACGCGCTGGCCGGCACCCAGAAGATCATCCCGGAGCTGACCGAGGAGCTGGGCCGGCCGCCGACCGTGATCGTGACCCTGTCCGGGCGCGGCGACAAGGACATGCCGACCGCCGCCCGGTGGTTCGGCCTGCTCGGGGAGTCGGCGTGAGCACGGCGGAGGTGTTCGAGAAGGCCCGGGCCGAGGGCCGGGCGGTGCTGGTCGGCTACCTGCCGGCCGGGTTCCCGACGGTCGCCGGCGGGATCGCGGCGATCCGGGCGATCGTCGAGGCCGGGGTCGACCTGGTCGAGGTCGGGCTGCCGTACTCGGACCCGGTGATGGACGGGCCGGTGATCCAGCGGGCCACCGAGGTCGCGCTCGCCGGCGGGGTCCGCACCGCCGACGTGCTGCGGACGGTCGAGGCGGTCGCCGACGCCGGCGCGCGGGTGCTGGTGATGACCTACTGGAACCCGATCGAGCGGTACGGGGTCGACGCGTTCGCCCGGGATCTCGCGGCCGCCGGCGGCGCCGGGCTGATCACCCCGGATCTGATCCCGGACGAGGCCGCCGACTGGCTCGCCGCCTCGGACCAGCACGGGCTGGACCGGGTGTTCCTGGTCGCGCCGTCGTCGACCGATGCCCGGTTGGCGATGACGGTGGCGCACTGCCGGGGGTTCGTCTACGCGGCCGCGCTGATGGGGGTGACCGGGGCCAGGGACCAGCTGTCGGCGGCGGCCCCGAAGCTGGTGGCGCGGATCCGGGCAGTCTCGTCGATCCCGGTCGGGGTCGGGCTCGGGGTCAGCAGCGGCGGCCAGGCCGCCGCGGTGGCGTCGTACGCCGACGCGGTGATCGTCGGCAGCGCGCTGGTGAGCCGGCTGCTGGAGGCTCCGGACGAGCAGACCGGCCTGGCAGGCCTGCGCGCGCTCGCCAGCGACCTCGCCACCGGGGTCCGCACCCCCGCTGGCTGACCGCTCGCGAGTTGAGTCAGCTCGGCTTGGCTAGCTCGGCTGAGCTAGTCGGCGCCGACCAGCTCGGCCTCGGGCAGCTCCGGCTCCTTGTCCCGCTGCACCACCCGGACCGCGCCGGACCGGGCCGCCACCGCGTCGGCGATCGCCGCGCGGGTGGTGGCGGTCATCGGCTCCGGCAGGTCGGCCGGTTCGTGCCAGGAGAGCCGGCAGATCCGGCCGGGGGAGTTGACGGTCGCCTCGCCCCGGACCACCCGGCCCCGGAACACGTGCATCAGCAGGTCCGGCACGTGTTCGCCGCAGGCGTCGCCGGTGAGCTGGTAGATGCCGACCAGGTCGACGATTTCGATCTCCATGCCGGTCTCTTCGAGGACGTCCCGGATGACCGCATGGACGGGGCTCTCGCCCGGACGGATCTTGCCACCGGGTAGCACCCAGTGGCGGTGTCCTTGACTTTGCTGGCAAAGCAGCACGCGGCCGGCGGGATCAGTGATCACGGCGCCGACCGCGGCGGTAACGGAGCTCATGCAGCCAGCGTAGGCGCTCCGGCGGCCGGAGGCACCCCCCACCGCGGGACTGGTCCGGGGTAACGTGTGCACCCGTGACCCTCGCCTACATCCCGAGTCCGACCACGGCGGTGTGGAACCTCGGCCCACTGCCGATCCGGGCGTACGCGCTGTTCATCATCGCGGGCATCATCGTGGCGTGCGTCGTCACCGAGGCGCGACTGCGGGCCCGCGGCGCCCCGCCCAACTCGGTGCTCGACATCGCGGTCTGGGCGGTGCCGTTCGGCATCGTCGGTGGCCGGCTCTACCACGTGATCACGACGCCGCACGACTACTTCGGCGCGGACGGCGACCCGATCAAGGCGCTCTACGTCTGGGAGGGCGGCCTGGGCATCTGGGGGGCGATCGCCGGCGGTGCGCTCGGCGTCTGGTTCGCCTGCCGGCAGCTGCACCTGCCGTTCCGGGTGGTGGCCGACACCGCCGCGGTGGGGATCCCGCTGGCGCAGGCGCTCGGCCGGCTCGGCAACTGGTTCAACAACGAGCTGTACGGCGCCCGCGACGAC
>DATCKZ010000050.1:0-49935 GCA_036564175.1 Natronosporangium sp. | reverse complement strand
GAGGGCGACAGCCAGCTCGGCGACTTCATCGAGGACTCCGAGGCGGTGGTCGCGGTCGACGCGGTCTCGTTCTCGCTGCTCCAGGACCAACTCCAGCAGGTGCTGCAGACCCTCTCGGAGCGGGAGGCGGGGGTGGTCCGGCTGCGGTTCGGGCTGACCGACGGGCAGCCACGCACGCTCGACGAGATCGGCCAGGTGTACGGCGTGACCAGGGAACGGATCCGGCAGATCGAGTCGAAGACGATGTCGAAGCTGCGGCACCCGTCCCGGTCGCAGGTGCTCCGCGACTACCTCGACTGATCGGCTCCTGTCAACCGCTGATCGGTCTGACTTTCTTGCCGTACGTGCTTGATCTTGCACGGACGAAAGGTCAAATCCATGACCTCGCCGTTCTCGGTTCGTTGACGCGAGAAGCGCGGCGTCGGGCACACTTGGGCTCTCACGGGAGGACTCGCTCGGGAACCCCTGGCGCGGCCACTGTGACCTCGGTCCCGGCCGGTCGGGTCGGGAACGGTGTCGCACCCGGTTTTGTTGGACGATGTGTGGATAGGTATAGGGCAGCGGTGCTGACAGGAGGAGGAGCGCGATGACCACGACCCTCACGCCGCCGCCGGCAACGGTGGCCCCGCTGGGTGCGGACGACCGGTGTGACCGGTGCAACGCGGCCGGGAAGCTGCGGGTAACCATCACCGGCGAGCGTGAGCTGGTCTTCTGCGGTCACCACGCCAACCGTTACGCGGACGACCTGGCGAAGATCACGATCCGGTACGCAACCGACCCAGACTTCACCTGGCGCGGGGCGGAGCTGCTCTCGTAGCAGCGCCACTCCGACAGGCTTTCGAACGGCACGCGGCGATCATGCCGCGTGCCGTTCTTGTTCGCTGTGAGCGAACGCTCCCGGATCGGCGGGTCCGCCGGGTTCCCGTCGATCATGGAGTTTCTGGGACCTGACCCGGCCGCTGTTCACATTGTCCGGAGCATTGCGATCCGCTCTTCGAGCTGCGCGATCGTGGCCTGCGCGCTGGGCGGACCGCCGCACCGCCGGCGCAGCTCGGCGTGGATCTTGCCGTGCGGTAACCCGGTGCGGTGGTGGTGGGCGGCGACCAGCGCGTTGAGTTGCTTCCGCAGCGCCACCCGCCGCTCACCGGCGCTCATCGGCCGGGGCGGGGCGGCGGTCGCGGCGGCCGCGCCGGCCTGGTCGCTACCGGCCCCGCGCCGCTTCGCCGCCGCCAGCTGCTCGGCTTGCCGCCGGCGCAGCAGCGTGGCCACCTGGTCGGGGGTGAGCAGCCCGGGCAGCCCCAGGTACTCCTCCTCCTCAGGGGTGCCGGCCACCACCGGGGCGCCGAACGACGCCCCGTCGAAGATCACCTGGTCCAGCTCGGCGGTCGCCGACAGCGCCTCGATCCGCTGCCGCGGCAGGTCCGGCTCGGTCTCGGTGCGCTGCGCCCGGGCCAGCGCCTCGTCGTCCAGCCCGTCCGGGTCCTTCGGCGCGCCGAGCACGTGATCCCGCTCGGCCTCCAGCTCGGCGGCGAGCTGGAGCAGCTGCGGCACGCTCGGCAGGAAGATCGAGCTGGTCTCGCCGGGCCGGCGGGCGCGGACGAACCGGCCCACCGCCTGCGCGAAGTAGAGCGGGGTGGCGGCGCTGGTGGCGTAGACCCCGACCGCCAGCCGCGGGATGTCCACCCCTTCGGAGACCATCCGGACCGCGACCAGCCACCGCTGCTCCCCGGCCGCGAACTCGGCGATCTTCGCCGACGCGGTGGCATCGTCGGAGACCACCACCACCGCCGGCTCCCCGGTCACCTGGCGCAGCAGCTTCCCGTACGCCCGGGCGGCCGGCTGGTCGCTGGCGATCACCAGCCCGCCGGCGTCGGGCATGCCGTCCTGCCGGAGCACCCGCAGCCGGGCGTCGGCGGCCCGCAGCACCTGCGGCATCCACTGCCCGTTCGGGTCGAGCGCGGTCCGCCAGGCGCTCGCGATCGCGTCCTTGGTCATCGGCTCGCCGAGCCGGGCGGCCAGCTCCTCACCGGCGCTGGTGCGCCACCGGGTCTCCCCCGAGTACGCCAGGAAGATCACCGGCCGGACCACCCCGTCGGCGAGTGCCTCGGCGTACCCGTAGGAGGAGTCCGCGCGCGAGCGCAGCACCCCGCCCTCGGTCCGCTCATAGGTCACGAACGGGATCGGGTTGTCGTCCGAGCGGAACGGCGTCCCGGTGAGCAGCAGCCGGCGGGTCGCCGGCTCGAACGCCGCCGCCACCCCGTCGCCCCAGCTGCGGGAGTCGCCGGCGTGGTGGATCTCGTCGAGGACGACCAGCGTGCGGCGGGTCATGGTGCGCCGGCGGTGCACCTGCGGGGCGGCGCCCACCTGCGCGTAGGTGACCACGACCCCGTGGAAGTCGCGGGCGGAGTGGACATCGGCATTGCGGAACGCGGCGTCCAACTGGATCCCGGCCCGGGCCGCGGCGGCCGCCCACTGCCGTTTCAGGTGCTCGGTCGGCGCCACCACCGTGACCGCCTCGACGGTCCGGTCGTTGAGCAGCTCCGCCGCGACCCGGAGCGCGAACGTCGTCTTGCCGGCGCCCGGCGTCGCGACCGCGGTGAAGTTCTCCGCCCCGCGTCGCAGGTATTCCACGAGCGCACGGCGCTGCCAGGCCCGTAACGGGCCCAACTGATTCGGGTCGACCACCTCCGGCGCGACCCCTTACTGTTCAGGCAGGGACTCGTGGATCTCCTTGCACTGCGGGCAGATCGGGAACCGCTGCGGGTCCCGCGACGGCACCCAGAGCTTGCCGCACAACGCCCGCACCGGCGTGCCCTCGACCATCGCCTCCATCAGCTTCGCCTTGGGCACATAGTGCGAGAACCGCTCATGGTCGCCACTGTCGAAGCGGTAGTCCACCCGCTCCTCGAGCTGGGTGCCGGTGTCTGGCATGGTTGGCGTGGTCATGACCCTAGTGTCGCAGGTACCGGTGGATCGGAACAACGCGCACCGAGGATCTGCTGCGGCTCACCGGTGGCCGGGTCCAGCTCGATCACCCAGGTCCCGTACGCCGTGTCCAGCTCTACCTGGTCATTCCCGATGAACCTGGCCTGCACCGAGCCGCACGGCTTGCCGAGGTCGCCGACCTCCCGCAGCCCCAGCCCGGAGCCGGCCCAGACCTTCAGCTGCCGCCCCGGCGGGACGTCCCGGTCGCTGACCATCGCCAGCCGGAGCTGCCCGTCCTCGGAGACCGCGAGCTCCCGGGTGTCGAACTTGAAGTGCTCCCCGAACAGCCCGTAGGCGAACAGGCCCAGCAGGGTCAGCACGAACGCGGTGATCCGGAACGCGAGCCGCCCGCGCGGCCGGGTCTCGCTGCGAATCGGCACCGCCAGCCAGGAGCCGACCAGCAGCGCGAGCGCGGTCACCAGCAGCCCGAGCGCCGGATTGCCGAACCGGTACTCGAGGAACACCAGCTGCCATGGGTTCCAGGTGCCGAGCCCGTACAGCACCGCGGTGAGCCCGGCCACCACCAGCGCGATCACGCCGATCACGCGCAGCACCAACCCGCCCATTCGTCTGGGCGCCGCCGTCGCAACCCCACCCTCGGTCACGGCTACACCCTGCCAAACGGGTATGACAGCGACAACCCCATTCGGGCCGGCAACCCCGGGTACCGGCGGGCAAGCCGATTACCGTTACAGGATGAGGCTGCGATACGGGGACGAGGTGGCCGCCGCGCTGCGTGACCGAGCGCCGGTGGTGGCGCTGGAGAGCACGATCATCGCGCACGGCCTGCCACGGCCGGACAACCTGCGGGTGGCGCGCGAGATCGAGCAGGCGGTACGGGACAACGGGGCGGTTCCGGCGACCGTCGGCATGCTCGGCGGCGACCTGATCGTCGGGCTGGACGACACCGGGTTGACCCGGCTGGCCACCGGCGAAAACGTGGCCAAGCTCTCCGTCCGCGACCTCGCGCTGGCCGCCGCCGCCGGGGTGGACGGCGCGACCACGGTCGCCGGCACCAGCGCGATCGCGGCGGACGCCGGGATCGGGGTGTTCGCCACCGGCGGGCTGGGCGGGGTCCACCGCGGCGCGTCGACCAGCTTCGACGAGTCGGCCGACCTGACCACGCTGGCCGCCACCCCGATCGTGGTGGTCTGTGCCGGCGTGAAGTCGATTCTCGACGTCGGCGCCACCCTGGAGCGGCTGGAGACGCTGGGGGTGGCGGTCGCCGGCTACCGGACCCGCAAGTTCCCCGGCTTTTTCGTCTCCGATACCGGCCACGAGCTGACCTGGTCGCTCGACTCCCCCGAGCAGGTGGCGGCGGTGGTGCAGGCGCAGCGGGTGCACCGGCTGCACCAGGCCGCGCTGGTGGTCGCCAACCCGCTACCGGTCGACGAGCAGCTCGACCCGGTCCTGCACGACCGGGTGATCGCCGAGGCGCTCACGCTCGCCGAGCAGCGGGGCATCACCGGCCAGGCGGTCACCCCGTTCCTGCTGTCCCATTTGCACACCGCCACCGGCGGCGAAAGCCTGGCGGTGAACGTACGGATCATCCTCCGCAACGCGGCGCTGGCGGCGCAGATCGCGGTGGCGCTCGCCGCGCTGCCGCTGCTGCCCTGGCCGGCCGCCCGCCCGATCGTGGCCCGCGCCGGTTCCCGGGCCGCCGGCGCCCGCCGGACCCGCCGCGGCTGAGGCTGGCTGAGGCGCGGTTGGACGTGCGCGAACGGCGCCGGGTGGTGGTGGTCGGCGACCTGGTCACCGACGTGCTGGCCAAGGTCGCCGGACCGATCGCCGCCGGCACCGACACGCCCGCCACGATCCGGGTCGGCGGCGGTGGTCAGGCCGCCAACACGGCAGCCTGGCTAGCCAGCCGGGGCGTGCCGGTGACGCTGGTGGCGGCGGTCGGCGACGACTCGGCGGGCCGGGAGCGGGTGGCCGAGCTGGTCGCGGCCGGGGTCGATGCCGCGGTCCGGACCGTGCCGGGGGTGCCGACCGGCACGCTGGTGGTGCTGACCGGCGGCGGCGAGCGGACCATGCTCGCCGACCGGGGCGCCGCCGACCGGCTGCAACCGGCCGATGTGGACGCCGCGCTGGCCCGGCTGCCGGACACCGGCCACCTGCACCTGTCCGGCTACCCGCTGCTCGGCGAGGGTTCCCGGGCGGCCGGCCGGCGGGCGCTGGCGGCGGCCCGGGAGCGGGGCCTGTCCACCAGCGTCGACGCGGCCTCGGTGGCGCCGCTGCGGCAGGTCGGCCCGGCCGCGTTCCTGACCTGGGTGCGCGGGGTCGACCTGCTGTTCGCGAACGCGGACGAGGCGGCGCTGCTGAGCCCCGCGCCGGCCGGGACGGTGCTGGTGGTGAAGCAAGGCGCGGCCGGTGCCCGGTGGCTGGGTGAGCGGGTGTACGAGGTGCCGGGCGAGCCGGTGCCGGTGGTGGACCCGACCGGGGCCGGCGACGCGTTCGCGGCGGGACTGCTCGCCACCTGGCTGGCCGGTGGTGACCCGGCGTCCGCCCTGCGGGACGGCGTCCGCCTCGGCGCCCGGGCGGTCACCACCCTCGGCGCCCGCCCGCGGCCCGCGCGTGATCGGTAGGGCGAACGACCCCGTGACCAGGGCGGACCGGCCCTACCCGGCGGCGGCCGGCCGGGGACACGCTCGACTGGCGGACGGACAACCCGATGGGAGGACATCATGGCGGCGCTCACCACGCGGGACCAGCCGGCCACCGGCGAGCTGCGGGTGATCGGACCCGCCGGGATCGACGAGCAGCCGTGGCTGCCGGTGCCCGGCTGCCCGGGGGTGGCGGAGAAGGAGCTGTGGCACGCCGGCGACCTGGTGGCCGCGCTGATCCGCTACGAGCCGGGCGCCCGCACCCCGGGCCAGCCACACCAGATCGCCGACCATCACATCTGGGTGGTCGCCGGCACCGCCACGATCGGCGGCCGGCGGATGGTCGCCGGCTCCTACGTGCACGTGCCGCCGACCGCGGCGCACCCGATCGAGGCCGGGCCGGTCGGCTGCACGATCCTGCAGCTGCACCACCGCAGCCCGGCCGGCTGACCCGGCGCCCGGATCAGAACTCGGCGTCGATGGTGCGGGCGGCGGGCAGTTCGCCCGGTGCCGGCGGCGGCAGCGAGCGCGCCGGGCCCGGCCGATGCCGGCGCCACCGGTGCTGCTCCTTCGGCAGCTTGTCGTTGGCGAGCACCACCGCGATCCAGGGCAGCAGGATCATGCCGACCGCGCAGATCGCCAGCCACAGCCACAGCAGCGGCGGCTGGAGCGTGAACAGTACGACCGCGGCGACCAGCGAGGCCGCCCGCAACGACATCATCACGATGTACCGCACCTCGCGGGTTCGCAGCTGATCCTCCTGGCTGCGCTCCGCGTCGGTGATGACGATTGGGCGGTCGGCTCGGCGCCTCACCCACCCATCCTTACACCATCACCTCGGCAACGCCCCGGTCGGTGGTGTACATCTCCCAGAATCGGTCGGCGAGCCGGTCCGGATCGAGCACCGGGAGGTCGAGCTCGACCTCGTCCGGCAGGTGGTCGGCGCCGCCGGTCCGCAGCAGCTGCTGGACCTCGCTGCCCTCGATCAGCCCGGCGATCAGCAGCGCGCCGGCGTACACCCCGTCGGTGGCGAGGCTGGCGTGCAGGTTGTGGACATGGTGGAGCAGCGCGGCCTGGGCGATCCCGACGTTGCCGAGGCTGGGATCGGGCTGGCGCGGCTGGCTGCCGAACGCGAACAGCAGCCCGCCTCGGCCCCGCTCGACCATGCCGGGCAGCGCCGCCCGGGCCAGCGCCACCGGGGTGCGGAACCGCAGGTCCAGCATCGGCTCCACATCGGACACGTCCAGCTCGCGGGCCGGCACCACCCGGACCTCGAGCGGGCCCGGACTGTACTCGAGCACTTCGACCGGTCCGAACTCGGCGTCGATCTCGCCGAGCACCTTGACCGCGGCGGCCCGGTCGGCCAGGTCGGCGGGGAACGCCGCCGCCTCGATGCCGAGCCCGGCCAACTCCCGCACGTAGCCGTCCAGCTTTGCGCGGTTGCGGGCGACCAGCGCGACCCGGTATCCCGCCCGGCCGAACCGGCGCGCGACCGCCATTCCGAGCGCGGGCCCGGCGCCGAACACGGCGATCGTCCCTGACATGTCCCACCCCTCGCTAAGTTGAACCTTGCCTCAAGTTCCGTGCGCTAGCCTAGCAAGGAACTTGAAGGCATCCTCAAGTTAAGGTGACGAGGATCTCGGTGAACCGATCCGGGGACAACGGCCGGCCGCTGCGCCGGGACGCGCAGCGCAACCGGGCCCGGCTGATCGAAGCCGCCCGGCAGGCGTTCGTCGAGCACGGCGCGGACGTCCCGCTGGAGGAGATCGCCCGGCGGGCCGGCGTGAGCGTCGGCACGCTCTACAACCGGTTCCCCGACCGATCGGTGCTGATCGACACCGTGCTGCTGGACCGGATGCGAGAGAGCCTGGCGATCGGCGCCGCGGCGCTGGCCAACCCGGATCCGTGGCAGGGGTTCGTGGACTACCTCGAGCAGCTGTTCGCGCTGCAGGCCCGGGATCGCGGGGTCACCGACGCGCTGTCCCGCCGCTTCCCGCGTACCCCGCACTTGGACGCCGCGTGCGCGGAAGGATTCGATCAGGCACGGCAGCTCATCGAGCGGGCACAGCGGGCCGGCCGCCTGCGCCCGGACTTCACGGTGGCCGACCTGGTCGGCCTGCTGTGGTCGAACGCCGCGCTGGTCGCGGCGACCGGCGCGGTGGCGCCGGCCGCGTGGCGCCGGCAGTTCCGGATCGTCATCGACGGACTGCGGGCGAGCGCCGCCCACCCGATCCCGGAGCCGGCGCTGGACGCAGACCAGCTCGACCAGGCCCGGCGGGCGCTGGGAGTCAGCGCCGGTCGGCCTTGGCGGCGGCCTTGAGCTGCTGCTTGTAGTCGCGGACCCGGGCCAGGCTGGCGGCGTCGGTGATGTCGGCAACCGACCGGTACGAGCCCTCCTCGCCGTAGACCCCGGCCGCTGCTCGCCAACCCTCCGGCTGCACCCCGAACTGCTTGCCGAGCAGCGCCACGAAGATCTGCGCCTTCTGCTTGCCGAAGCCGGGCAGCTTACCGACCCGCTTCAGCAGCTCCGCGCCGGTGGCCGCGCCCCGCCACACCGCGGCCGCGTCGCCGCCGTACTCATCGGCGATCACCCGGCACAGCTGCTGCGTGCGCGCGGCCATCGCGCCGTGGAACCGGTGCAGGGCGGGCGGCTTGGCGAAGATCGCCGCCAGCGCGGCCGGGTCGTAGTCGGCGATCGTCGCCGCGTCGAGCCGGGTGGTCCCCATCCGCTCGGCGAGCCGATACGGTGCGACGAACGCCCGCTCGAGCGGGAATTGCTGGTCGAGCAGCATCCCGATCAGCAGCGCCAGCGGGTCGCTGGCGAGCAGCGCGTCCGCCTCCGGTTCGGTGGACAGGTAGAGGGTAGGCATGCGACCAGCGTGCCAGACCGGCGCGGCACCGGCGAGCCGGCCAGCCCGATCCGGCGCGCCGGCCGGGACAATGAGGCGAGGCGGGGACGAGCCGGAAGGCTGTGGGGTTGCTTTGGGGGGTGTCATGGAGCAGGACCTTGACCAGCTGCTGCGCACCGGTGCCTGGGACGAGCTGCGCCGCAACCTGGTCCGGCAGCGGCCGTTCGACCTCGCCGAGGAGCTGACCCGGATCGACGGCGCCCGGCGGGCGGTGGCGTTCCGGCTGCTCCCGAAGGACCTGGCGCTGTCGGTGTTCGAGGCGCTGGACCCGCCGGTGCAGGGCGAGTTGCTCGCGGAGCTCCGCGACGACGCGGTCCGGGAGTTCGTCGAGCAGCTCAACCCGGACGACCGGGTGGAGCTGCTCGACGAACTCCCGGCGAAGGTGGTCAACAAGCTGCTGGCCGACCTGAGCCCGCACGAGCGGCGACTCACCACCGGGCTGCTCGGGTACCCGAGCGAGGCGGTCGGGCGGCTGATGAGCCCGGAGTACGTGGCGCTGAAGGCGACCATGACCGCGAGCGAGGCGCTGGGCCGGGTCCGGGCGGTCGGCGCCGCGGCCGAGACGGTCTACACGCTGCCGGTGATCGCCGAGGACCGGCGGCTGATCGGCGTCACCAGCCTGCGGCAGCTGGTGCTGGCCGACCCGGACACCCGGGTGGCCGAGCTGATGACCCAGCCGATCTCGGTCACCGCGCTCACCGACCGGGAGACCGCGGCCCGGCTGCTGCAGGAGGCGGACCTGCTGGCGCTGCCGATCGTCGACGAGGAGGAGCGGCTGGTCGGGGTGTTCACGTTCGACGACGCGATGGAAGTGCTGGAGGGTGAGGAGACCGAGGACGCGGCGCGCACCGGCGCCACCGAGCCGCTGCGCCGGCCGTACCTCATGGCGAGCGTGCCGCAGGTGGCCCGGAGCCGGGCGGTGTGGCTGCTGGTGTTGATGGGCGCGGCTACCCTCACCGTGCTGGTGCTGAACACGTTCGAGGCGGAGCTGGAGGCGGTGGTGGTGTTGGCGCTGTTCGTGCCGCTGCTGATCGGCACCGGCGGCAACTCCGGCGCGCAGGCGGCCACCACCGTGACCCGCGCGATCGCGGTCGGCGAGGTGCGGTTCCGGGATCTGGGCCGGGTGCTCGGCCGGGAGGCCCGGGTGGGGCTGCTGCTCGGCACGATGCTGGCCGGGGTGGCGCTGCTGGCCGCCACCGCGTTCCTGGCGCTGGCCCGCGGCGAGCCGCTCGCCGACGCCGCCCGGATCGCGGCGGTGCTGTCGATCAGCCTGGTCGCGATCTGCACCCTCGCCGCCACCGTCGGCGCGCTGATGCCGATGCTCGCCAAGCGGATCGGGATCGACCCGGCGGTGGTGAGCGCGCCGTTCATCACCACCACTGTGGACGCTACCGGGCTGGTGATCTACTTCCTGGTGGCCAAGCTGCTACTCGCGAACCTGATGGGTGGGTGAGATGCGGGCGGTCGTGCAGACGGTGAGCCGGGCGAGCGTCACCGTGGACGGGGCGGTGGTCGGGGCGATCACCGACGGGCTGCTGGTGCTGCTCGGGGTCACCCACACCGACGACGAGCAGACCGCCGCGAACCTGGCCCGGAAGGTGCACGAGCTGCGGATCCTGGACGGCGAGCGGTCGGCCGCCGAGGTCGGCGCACCGGTGCTGGTGGTCAGCCAGTTCACGCTCTACGGCGACACCCGCAAGGGCCGCCGGCCGAGCTGGACCGCGGCCGCGCCGGCGGAGGTCGCCAAGCCGTTGGTGGACGCGTTCGCCGAGGCGCTGCGGCAGCGCGGTGCGACGGTGGCGACCGGGGTGTTCGGGGCGCACATGCATGTCGAAAGCGTCAACGTGGGACCACGCACCGTATTGATCGAGCTGTAACCTCACACGGATTACACATCCGGCTCACCGCCGTTTCACGCGCCCTCCGCCACTCTGGCACATGCCGGCAACACCAGCCGGTGGACGCAGTGAACACGGAGGGGGCGAGAACGTGGCAGCCACGGCACAGCTGGAGGGCCGGCAGGGCATCGACGTCTTCGAGGCGGTCGAGGAGCCCGGCGTCTCCAGCGACCTGGTGCGGGCGTACCTGAACGGGATCGGGCGCCGCAAGCTGCTCACTGCCGAGCAGGAGGTGGAGCTGGCCAAGAAGATCGAGGCCGGGCTCTACGCCGAGTACCGGCTCGAGCGCGACACCTGCGGCGCGGACCTGCGGGGGGACCTGGCGGCGGTGGCTGCCGAGGGCCGGGCGGCACGCGACCACCTGCTGGAGGCGAACCTGCGGCTGGTGGTGAGCATCGCCAAGCGGTACACCGGCCGCGGCATGGCCTTCCTCGACCTGATCCAGGAGGGCAACCTCGGGCTGATCCGGGCGGTCGAGAAGTTCGACTACACCAAGGGCTACAAGTTCTCGACCTACGCCACCTGGTGGATCCGGCAGGCGATCAGCCGGGCAATGGCCGACCAGGCGCGGACCATCCGGATCCCGGTGCACATGGTGGAGCGGGTGAACCGGATGGCGCGGGTCCGGCGCGACCTGGCGGTGACGCTGGGCCGGGAGCCGACCACCGCGGAGATCGCCGCTGAGCTCGGGGTCACCGAGCTGGACGTGATCGAGATGATCTCGTACGACCGGGAGCCGGTCAGCCTGGACCAGGCGGTCGGCGAGGACGGCGAGAGTGACCTCGGTGACTTCGTGGCCGACCGGCGGCCGGAGCCGGTGGACCTCGCCACCCACGGCCAGCTCCGGCACGAGGTGGAGATCGTCCTGTCCTCGCTGTCGCAGCGGGAGCAGCGGGTGATCCGGCTGCGGTTCGGGCTGGACGACGGCCGGCAGCGCACGCTCGACGAGGTTGGTCGCGAGTGCGGGCTGTCTCGGGAGCGGATCCGGCAGATCGAGAAGGGCAGCCTGCTCAAGCTGCGCCACCCCTCGCTAGCCCGGCAACTCGAGGCTTACGCCAGCTGAGGCTCGCGCTCTTTGCCGCGCTTTCCCGCGTCGATCATGGAGTCTTCGGCCGACCCGCCGTGCGCCACGCCGAAGAACTCCATGATCGACGCGGCTCTGTGTGCGTAGCCGTCAGTCGCGGGGGTCGTCCGGGTCGAGGCCGTGCAGCGGGAACACCGCCCGGCGGGTAGCGGCGATCGCCTGGTCCAGCCGGTCCTCGCTCCCCGGCTGCCAGGGCTGGTACGCCGGCTCGGCCCCGTCGGTGAGCCGCTCGGGCGGGACGGTGCTGGGGCGGCGGGTGCGAGCGAGCTCCCGCCACGGCTTCGGGGTCGGGGTCTGCGGGTCCAGCGGTTCGCCGGTGACGATCGCCAGCAGCTGGGTCCAGGTCCGCGGCACCGCCTCGACCAGCGCGTACCCGCCACCGCCGGTCGCCACCCATCGGCCCTCGCACAGCTCCTCGGCGAGGTCGCGCAACGCCAGGTAGGCGGCCCGCTGACCGTCCACAGTCAACCGCAGGTTGGCCAGCGGGTCGCTCCGGTAGGTGTCGGCGCCGCACTGGGTCACCAGCAGCTGCGGCCGGAACGCCCGCAGGATCGGCGGCACCACGGCGTGGAACGCGCGCAACCAGCCGGCGTCGCCGGTGCCCGGCGGCAGCGCCACGTTGACCGCGGTGCCGGTGGCCGGTTCTCCCCCGATTTCGGTCGGGAACCCGGTACCCGGGAACAGCGTCAGCGGCGACTCGTGCAGGCTGATCGTCAGCACCCGGGGGTCGTCCCAGAACACCGCCTGCACCCCGTCACCATGATGGACGTCGATATCCACGTACGCGATCCGCTCCGCGCCGAGCCGCAGCAGCCGGGCGATCGCGATCGCCGGGTCGTTGTAGACGCAGAACCCGGAGGCCCGGGCCGGCATCGCGTGGTGCAGCCCGCCGGCGATGTTCACCCCGCGCAGCGCCTCCCCCCGCCAGACCGCCTCGGCGGCGGCGACCGTGGCGCCGGCGACGTGCGCGCTCGCCTCGTGCATCCGCTCGAAGATCGGGTTGTCGGCGGTACCCAGCCCCCACCCGGCGAAGAACGGGTCGTCCGGGGCGGCCTTCACCGCCGCCAGGTACTCCGGCCGGTGCACCAGCTGCAGCAGCTCGTCATCGGCCGGCGGCGGCGAGACCACCCGGACCCCGGGCCGGTCGAAGATCCCGTACGCCCGGGCGAGCGCGACGGTCAGCTCGACCCGGACCGGATCGAGCGGGTGGTCGCCGAGGTTGTAGCCGAGCAGCGCGTCGTCCCACGCGATCACCGTGGTGGCGCCACCCGCGGCCGCGCTCAAGGGTTCGCTCCGGTCGCGATCGGCCGGCCCGGGTCGGTGATCCAGTGGCTCCAGGAGCCGACGTAGAGCGCGGCGTCGGTCCGCCCGGCGCGGTGCAGCTCCAGCACGGTCCGGGCGGCGACCACCCCGGAGCCGCAGTACGCCCCGACCGGCTTGCCGCCCAGGTCTGGCAGCGGTACGCCGGGCGGGGCGTTGACGGCGCCCGGAATGTGCCCGGCCACCGGGTCGATCGGCTCGGTCTCGCCGCGGTAGCGCTCGGGTGCCCGGGCATCGATCAGCACGCCGGTGGCCGCGAGCTCGGCCGCGCCGGCGGCATCGAGCACCGGCAGCGAGCCGGGCCGGACGGTGAAATCCCCGGGGATCGGGTCGGGCACCTCGGTGGTCACCGGCTGCCCCGCCTCGACCCATGCCCGGTAGCCGCCGTCGAGCACCCGTACCCGCTGGTGGCCGGCCCACCGCAGGGTCCACCAGGCACGGGCGGCGGCGGTCGACTCGCCGCCGTCGTACACCACGACCGGGTGGTCCTGCCGGACCCCGGCCACCCGCAGCACCGCCTCCAGCCGGGCCGGGTCGGGCAGCGGATGCCGGCCGCCCGGCCCGGGCGCCCCGCACAGCTGGCTGTCCAGGTCGAGGAAGACCGCGCCCGGCAGGTGGCCGGCGTGGTACTCATCGATGGCGGTCGGGCCGCCGAGCCGCCACCGGATGTCCAGCAGGGTTGGCGAGGCCGGGCCGGCCAGCTCGGCGGCGAGGCTGGCCACATCGATCAGCGGGTCGGTCACGCCGTCCAGTATTCCTCGCCGACGGGTAGCATCTCGGTGAGGGAGGGTGTGCAGTGAACGACCTGGTCGACACCACCGAGATGTACCTCAAGACCATCCTCGAGCTGGAAGAGGAGGGCATCACGCCGCTGCGCGCCCGGATCGCTGAGCGGCTGCACCAGAGCGGTCCGACGGTCAGCCAGACGGTGGCCCGGATGGAGCGCGATGGCCTGCTCACCGTCGAGAACGACCGCCAGCTCCACCTCACCGAGAAGGGCCGGGCGTACGCCATCTCGGTGATGCGCAAGCACCGGCTCGCGGAGCTGCTGCTGGTCAACGTCATCGGCATGCCGTACACGGAGGCCCACGAGGAGGCCTGCCGGTGGGAGCACGTGATGAGCGACGACGTGGAGCGGCGGGTGTTCCAGCTGCTCGGCCGGCCGACCCGGTCGCCGTACGGGAACCCGATCCCGGGTCTGGCGGAGCTGGACCAGACCGCCCCGGCGATGGTCGACGGCGGCGCCGAGGCGGAGCGCAACCTCGCCTTCCCGGGGCTGACCGGCGCGGTGGTGGTGCGGCGGATCTGCGAGAGCGTGCACTCCGACCCGGAGGTGATCCGGCAGCTGCACTCGGCCGGGGTGGACCCGGGCGCCAAGGTGACGGTCGCCCAGGAGCGGGACGCGGTGATCGTCGACCGGGGCGGCGACACGGTCCGGCTGCCGCGCGAGGTCGCCTCCCGGGTGTTCGTCGCGGCCGCGTGAGCCGCCTAGATCGCGGCGGCAGCGGAGAGGCGGTCCACCAGGTACTTGGCGATCTCGAGTGAGCTGGTGGCGGCCGGCGACGGGGCGTTCAGCACGTGCAGCTGCCCCGGCCGGGCCACGATCAGGAAGTCGTCGACCAGCCCGCCGTCCCGCTTGACCGCCTGCGCCCGGACGCCCGCCCCGGCCGGCACGATGTCCGCGGCGGTCAGCCCCGGCACCAGCCGCGCCAGGTCAGCCGCGAACCGGCGGCGCGACAGCGACCGGCGTACTTCGGTCAGCCCGTACCGGAAATGCTTCCGCCCGAGCCGCCACATCCCCGGCCAGCCGGCGATGCTGGCTACGTCGCGGGCGCTGAACCTGCCCCACCGGTAGCCCTCCCGGGCGGTGGCGAGCACCGCGTTCGGGCCGGCGTGCACACTGCCGTCGATCATCCGGGTCAGGTGGACGCCGAGGAACGGGAACCGCGGGTCCGGCACCGGGTAGATCAGGCCCTTCACCAGCTCCCGCCGCTCCGGCCGGAGCTCGTAGTACTCCCCCCGGAACGGGATGATCCGGGCGGGCGGATCGATTCCGGCGAGCCGAGCGATCCGGTCGGCGTGCAGGCCGGCACAGTTGATGAGTACGTCGGCCGGGAACTCGCCGCCGTCGGTGACCACCACCCCCGGCCGGATCCCGGTCACCCGGGTGTTCAGCCGGACCACTCCCCCGGCCTTCTCCACCAGCGTCGCGAGCGTCCGGCAGACCGCCGCGAAGTCGACGATCCCGGTGGTCGGGACGTGGATCGCGGCGACGCAGGCGACGTTCGGCTCGTACTCCCTCGCCTGTTCCGGGCTGAGCAGCGTGGCAGCCAGCCCGTTGGCGACCGCCCGCTCGTGCAGCGCGTGCAGCCGGGGCAGCTCCTCGGCATCGGTGGCGACGATCAGCTTGCCGCAGACCTGCACCGGCAGCCCGTTCGCCTGGCAGAACTCCACCATGGACCGGCTGCCGGCCCGGCAGAGGGTGGCCTTCAGGCTGCCGGGGCGGTAGTAGACCCCGGCGTGGATGACTCCGGAGTTGTGGCCGGTCTGGTGGGCGGCGACCCGCCCCTCCTTCTCCAGCACGGTCACCTCGGCGTCCGGGCGGTCGAGCAGCAACCGGTGCGCGGTGGCGAGCCCGACGATGCCCGCCCCGATCACCACGTACTTGGTGGTCATGCGAGCACGCTACCGCCCCGGCGAGCCGCGGCCAGTCCGACGAGCGGGGTCCAGCCGGTCAGCCGAGCGGTGCCGGTCGGCCGCCGAGCGAGGGCTGGTCAGCCGCTCAGCAGGGGCTAGTCAGGCGTGTGTCGGTCGTGTAACGTAATTCGCCACTACCGGACCCGAAGGAGGGCTGATGCGCCGCCCGGTGTTGAATCGATTCATCTCGGCTACCGGCGACCAGCTCACGCTCAGCCTGCTGTGGCTCGTGGGGTGCCTGCCGCTGGTGACGGCACCGGCCGCGACCGCCGCGCTGTTCGAGGTGGTCCGGCAGCGCCGGCGCGGCGAGGATCCGGCGCTCGGCCGGGCATTCCTGGCCGCCGGCCGGCATTACCTGCGCAGCTCGCTGCTGGTCGGGTACGGCTGGGCGGCGGTCGGCCTGGTGCTCGCCGGTGACCTGGTGATCGTGGCCCGGCTCGGCCTGCCCGCCGGCGACGCGCTGCAGGTGGCGCTGCTGGTGCTGCTCCTGCTCTACGCGATGGGCTCGGCAGCGCTGTTCCCGGTGCTCGTGTCCTACCAGGCCCGGCCGTTCCAGTTGCTGCGCACGGCGGTGGTGGTCGCGCTGCTGTTCCCGGTCCGGACCGGGCTGGCGCTGGCCAGCCTCGCCGCGGCGGTGGTGGCGTGCTGGGCCGTCCCCCTGGCGATCGTCCTCGCTCCCGGCCTGGCGGCGACGGCCATCCTGCGCGCGTACGGCGGTGCCTTCGACCGGCTGCGCGAGCGGGCCGGCCAGTCGCCGCCGGTCGCCGTACTCCATTGAGAACTGTGAAAAGGAGACCCCCGATGAGGACCAGAAGGATCAACCGGCGGCGGCTGCTCGGCGGCGCCGTCCTGCTCGGGGCCGGTACGGCCGGCCTGCCGATACTCACCGGCTGTGGCGACAACGGTGGTGGCGGGGGCGGCAACCGCCCGCTGCGGTTTGCCTGGTGGGGCAACCCGGAGCGGGACGAGCGGACCAACAACGCGGTCCGGCTGTGGTCGGACCGAAGCGGCCGGACCGTCAACACCGAGCCGGCGAACTGGGAGGACTACTGGGCCTCGCTGACCACCCAGGTGGCCGGCGGCAACACCCCGGACCTGATGCAGCAGGACTACCAGTACCTCAAGGAGTACGTCGACAACGGCTCGCTGCTCGCGCTGGACGACTACGTCCCCGATCCGCTGCAGATCGACCAGATCCCCGAGGACACCGTCAACAGTGGTCGGTTCAACGACGCGCTGTACGCGATCAGCATGGGCTACAACACGTTCGCGCTGGTGTCCAACAAGGGCGTGCTCGCTGACGCCGGGGTGGAGCAGCCGGACGACACGCTCACCTGGAGCGAGTTCTTCGACCTGGCGGTACGGATCAGCGAGAACACCCCGGACGGCGTGTACGGCTCGGAGAACGCGATGAACGCGATGGAGCCGTTCGAGTGCTGGCTGCGGCAGCGCGGCAAGGAGCTCTACACCGCCGACGGCCGGCTCGCCTACACCGCCGCGGATGTCGAGGAGTGGTTCCAGTACTGGATGGACCTGATCGCCGCCGGCGGCTGCTTCACCACCGAGCAGGACGCCGAGGGCACCGGCGCGCTCGAGGACCGCGGCGTGCCGACCCGCACCGGCGGGTTCGACTTCCACTGGTCCAACGTCATCACCGCGTTCGTGGACCTGACCGACGACGAGGTCGGGGTCAGCCAGTACCCGCAGGGCGACGCCCCGAACTCCCCCAACGGGCAGTACTACAAGGCGTCCATGTACCTGGCGGTGCCGGCCGACGCGAACGACCCGGACGCCGCGGTGGACCTGATGTCCGCGCTGATCTTCGACCCGGAGATCGCCGGCGAGCTCGGGTTCGAGCGCGGGATCCCGGCCGCGGAGCCGGTCCGGGCCGCGCTGGAGCCGAACCTGTCCGAGGCGGAGCAGCTCTCGCTCGACTACGTGACCAGCCTGGAGGGCGTGGTCGGCCCGGTGCCGCCACCACCGCCGGGCGCGCACGCGCAGATCTACGAGCAGTTCACGTTCTTCTCGGAGGAGGCCGGGTTCGGCAACCTGACGGTCGCCGACGCGGCGCAGCAGTTCTTCGACGAGGCGAGCCGGCTGCTGGAAGCATGATCCGCCCCCTCACCCCGACGCCTGGCTGGCCGGCGGCGACGCCGGCCAGCCAGGCGGCACGCGCCGTTGCGGAGCCGCCATGTTGACCGACACCAGGCCGCCGGTCACGGCGACCGGTGCCGAGGACGCGGAGCACGCGCTTCGCGCCAAGCGGGTACGCCGGGCGCGGCGGCGCGCCAACCGAGCGGTGTTCCTGTTCCTCGGGCCCTGGTTCTTCGGCTTGGCCGCGTTCACCGCCGGCCCGATCATCGCCTCGCTCTACTTCTCGTTCACCGACTACAACCTGCTCGGCAGCCCGAGCTGGAGCGGGCTGGACAACTACGCCGGGCTGCTCGACGACGTCCACTACCGGAACGCGCTGCGGGTCACGTTCATCTACGTGGTGGTGTCGGTGCCGCTGTCGACCGCCGCCGCGCTGCTGGTCGCGGTGATGCTCAGCGGCAACCGGCGCGGGATCGGGCTCTACCGCGCCACCTACTACCTGCCGTCGCTGCTGGGCGGCAGTGTCGCGATCGCGGTGTTGTGGCGGCAGATCTTCGGCGCCGACGGGCTGGTCAACCAGCTGCTCGCGCTGTCCCGGTTGGACGGGCTGATCGAGGCGGTGTTCGGGGTCGAGCCGGGCACCAGCTGGATCGGCAACCCGGACCACGCCCTGAACACGTTGATCATCCTGCACATCTGGCAGTTCGGCGCGCCGATGGTGATCTTTCTGGCCGGGATCAAGCAGATCCCGGCGGATCTGATCGAGTCGGCGGCGGTCGACGGGGCCAGCCGGGTGCAGCGGTTCTTCCGGATCACGCTGCCGCTGCTGTCGCCGCTGGTCTTCTTCAACCTGGTGCTCGGGATGATCGGCGCGTTCAAGGCGTTCACCCCGGCGTACGTGGTCAGCAACGGCCGGGGTGGCCCGGCCGACTCCACCCTGTTCTACACCTTGCACCTCTACGCGACCGCGTTCCGGTTCCGGGACATGGGCGCCGCCTCGGCGATGGCCTGGATCATGCTGGCGGTCATCGCGATCTTCACCGCCGGCATGTTCCTCACCGCCAGGTACTGGGTCTACTACGGGGATCAGGTGAAGCTGCGATGATCGTCACCGGCCGGCGGCGGAACGTGCTCGGTTCCATCACCGTCCACACCCTGCTGATCGCGGGCGCGGTGGTGATGATCTATCCACTACTGTGGATGGTCGCGAGCTCGTTCCGGGAGCCGAACGAGATCTTCACCCAGACCGGGCTGATTCCCAGCGAGTTCCGGTTCGAGAACTACGTGAACGGGTGGACCCGGCTGAGTTACGACTTCAGCCGGTTCTACTTCAACTCGTTCCTGATCTCCACGCTGGTGGTGGTCGGTAACGTCGTCACCTGCTCGATGGCGGCCTACGCGTTCGCCCGGATCCGGTTCCGGCTACGCGGGTTCTGGTTCGCGATCATGCTGATGACCCTGATGCTGCCGATCCATGTGCTGATCCTGCCGCAGTACGTCATCTTCCAGCGGCTCGGCTGGATCGACACGTTCCTGCCGCTGATCGTGCCGCATTTCCTGGCGGTGGACGCGTTCTTCATCTTCCTGATGGTGCAGTTCGTCCGGGGCATCCCGACCGAGCTGGACGACGCGGCCCGGATCGACGGCTGCGGGCACATCCAGATCTACCTGCGGATCATCCTGCCGCTGATGAAGCCGGCGCTGGTGACCACCGCGATCTTCTCGTTCATCTGGAGCTGGGACAACTTCTTCGCGCAGGTGATCTTCATCAACTCGCCCGAGAACTTCACCGTGCCGTTGGCGCTGCGGGCCTTCCTCGACCAGCAGGCGGAGTCGGCCTGGCCGCTGATGTTCGCGATGGCCACGGTCGCGCTGATCCCGATCTTCGGGATCTTCGTCGGGCTGCAGCGCTACCTCACCACCGGAATCGCCACCACCGGCCTGAAGGGCTAGTAAGAGACCCGCCGCGACCACCCGTACCCTTGAGACGATCAAACCAGCGGTACGGGCGAGGAGGTACGCGTGGCGGCGCCGATGGTGAGCATCCGGGACGTGGCGAGCCACGCCGGCGTATCCGTCGGCACGGTCTCCAACGTGCTCAACCGGCCGGAGATCGTGGCCCCCACGACCCGCGCCCGGGTGCTGCGCGCGATCAGCGAGCTCGGGTTCGTGCCGAACGAGTCGGCCCGGCAGCTGCGGCGCGGCCGTGGCCGGGCGCTCGGGCTGGTGGTGCTGGACGTGGCGAACCCGTTCTTCACCGACGTTGCCCGCGGGGTCGACGAGGCGACCAGCGCCGCCGGGCTGGCGGTGATCTTCTGCAACAGCGATGGCGACCCGGCCCGGGAGGCGAGCTTTCTGGACCTGCTGGAGGAGCAGCGGGTGCAGGGGGTCCTGATCACGCCGATCGACGACGCGAACGAGCGGCTGATGCGGCTGCGGGAGCGCGGCATCCTGGTGGTGCTGCTGGACCGGCTGGCCCGCCGGCCGGACCTGTGCTCGGTCTCGGTCGACGACGTGCTCGGCGGGGAGCTGGCGGTGCGCCACCTGCTGGAGACCGGCCACCGCCGGATCGCGTTCGTCGGCGGCCCGGCGCGGCTGGAGCAGGTGCGGGACCGGCACCAGGGGGCGCTGCGGGCGGTCCGGGACGCCGGGCTGGACGAGGCGGAGACGCTGCGCCAGTTCGAGACTCCACACACCACGGTCCCGGCCGGGCGGGACGCCGCCGAACGGATCCTCGGGACTCCGAAAGCCACCCGGCCGACCGCCGTCTTCTGCGCCAACGATCTGCTGGCGCTCGGCGTACTGCAGGTGCTGACCAGACAGCGGATCCGGGTGCCGACGGATATCGCGCTGGTCGGCTACGACGACATCGACTTCGCGGCGGCGGCCGCGGTGCCGCTGTCGTCGGTCCGGCAGCCGCGGCAGCGGCTCGGCCGGGCCGCCGCCGAGCTGCTCATCGACGAGGCGAACAACCCGGAGTCGCACCAGCACCGGCAGGTCGTGTTCGAGCCCGAACTCGTGGTCCGCGAGTCCAGCCGTGCCGACTAGCCCGCCGATCCTCGACGCGGTGCCCGGCGACGGCAACGTGCTCGGGCTCAGCTTCGACGACGGCCCGAACCCGCCGGACACCACCCGGCTGCTGGCGGTGCTCCGCGAGCACGCCGTCAAGGCGGTGTTCTGCCTGGTCGGCCAGCAGGTCCGCCGACACCCCGAGCTGGTCCGCCAGATCGTCGACGATGGACACGTGCTCGGCAACCACTCGATGTACCACGACGACATGGGCGACTGGCCGCCGGATCGGATCCGGGCCGACCTGCAGGCGACCGCCGCCGCGATCGAGGCCGCGGTGCCGGGCACGCCGGTGCCGTACTGGCGAGCGCCGTTCGGCAGCTGGGGCGAGACCCCGGCGGTCGCGGCCGAACTCGGGATGCGGTCGCTGGGCTGGCGGCTGGCGGTCTTCGACTGGCAGCCGCCCGGCACCCGCACGCTGGTCCGCCGGTTGCTGGCCGGGGTCAGCCCGGGTGCCGTGGTGCTGCTGCACGACGGCGGCGGCGACCGGAGCCAGACCGTCGAGGCGGTCGCCCGGGTGATCCCGATGCTGCACTCGGCGGGCTGGCGGTTCGGCCTGCCCGCGAGCTAACCGCCGTCAGGTAACCGGACCGGTCGGGCCGGTGGTGGCCGGACCGTCGGTGGTCGGGCCGCCGGTGGCCGGGCGGTTGCCACGGGCGGCGGCGCCCTCGGCCTCCACCCGGTTCAGGATCCGCTCCCACCGCTCGCGCATCGGGCCGACCAGACCGCCACCGATACCGACCACGATCACGCCGCCGATGGTGGCGAGGATCGTGATCAGCACCGGCGTGGTCACGGTGGTCGCGACCCCGATCTGGTTCAGCGCGGCGACTGCGCCCAGAAAGATGATCGCGATCTGCGCGAACCGGGCCACCGGCCGGCCGTACGACTGCTGGCTGAGCGCGTTGCTGAGCAGGTCGAACACGGCCCGGGCGATGGCGACCGCGACCACCACGATGATGACCGCGACGAACAGCTTCGGCAGCCAGGCGATGATCGAGCGGATCATGTCGCTGATCGGGTTCGGGCCGAACAGCCCGAAGCACAGCTGCAGCACGATCAGCAGGATCGCGTAGTAGATCAGTCTCGCCGCGAGCTCGCTCGCCCGGTACCGGCCGGTCCAGCGGTCCATCCCGTACCGTTGCGCCAGCCGGTTGAGGCCGACCCGGTCGAGCAGCCGGTCGACGACGTTCCGGATGATCCGGGCGATGAACCAGCCGACCAGCAGGATGATCAGGAACAGGATCACCTTGAGGCCGACGCTGGCGACCTGGTCGAGCGTGTTCTGCAGGCTGTCGCCGATGTCCTGCGCAAGTGGCGTACCCATCGCTTCTCCGTCCCCCGAATCCGTCCGCGCCGGTCCCGCACCCGCGGACACACCTCTGGAAATGCATCATATGGCGATTTCTTGCATGAAGATCTGATTTGCGCGGATTTGTCCAGGCCGGAGCACTGCGCGGCGCCGAAGCCCTGGCACCACCGGTTGATCCGCCGGCTCCGGTTGACACGCTCCGGACGCCGCCCGTACGCTGGTGCGCAGCGGTTTGAAACGGTTCATCCCACGCGAGAGGTCGAACGACGTGCGACGGGTCTGCTTCCTGTTACGGGTACGCCCGGACCGGCTCGCTGAATACCGCGAACGCCACGCCGCGGTCTGGCCCGAGATGCTCCGTGCCCTGCGCGATGCCGGGTGGCACAACTATTCGCTGTTCCTGCGCCCGGACGGCACGCTGATCGGCTACTTCGAGACCGAAGATCTCGACGCGGCGCTGGCCGCGATGGCCCGCACCGACGTCAACCGCCGCTGGCAGGCCGAGATGGCACCGTTCTTCGAGGGCCTCGGCGGTCGCGCCCCCGACGAGGGTTTCGAGGTGCTGGAAGAAATCTTCAACCTGGACGAACAGCTGGAGGCGTTGGCGTGACGACCGCGATCAAAGAGGTCCTTCGCAGGCAACACATCGAGACCCCGTCGTGGGCGTACGGGAACTCCGGCACCCGGTTCAAGGTCTTCCCGCAGGCGGGGGTTCCCCGCAACCCGTACGAGAAGATCGAGGACGCGGCGACCGTCCACCGGTTCACCGGAGTCGCGCCGAGCGTGGCGCTGCACATCCCGTGGGACGCGGTCGACGACTACCGCAAGCTCACCGCCTACGCCAAGGACCACGGGATCCGGCTGGGCGCGATCAACTCCAACGTGTTCCAGGACCCGGACTACATGCTCGGCAGCGTCACCCACCCGGACCCGCGCGTGCGCCGGAAGGCCACCGACCACCTGCTCGAGTGCGTGGACATCATGGACGCCACCGGCTCGCGGGACCTGAAGCTGTGGTTCTCCGACGGCACCAACTATCCCGGCCAGGACGACATCGCCGCCCGGCAGGACCGGCTCGCCGCCGCGTTGCAGGAGGTGTACGACCGGCTCGGCGACCACCAGCGGATGCTGCTGGAGTACAAGCTGTTCGAGCCGGCCTTCTACATGACCGACGTGCCCGACTGGGGCACCGCGTACGCCCACTGCGTCGCGCTCGGCGACAAGGCACAGGTGGTCATCGACACCGGCCACCACGCGCCGGGCACGAACATCGAGTTCATCGTGGCGATCCTGCTGCGCGCCGGGAAACTCGGCGGGTTCGACTTCAACTCCCGGTTCTACGCCGACGACGACCTGATGGTCGGTGCCGCCGACCCGTTCCAGCTGTTCCGGATCATGCACGAGATCGTGCTCGCCGACGCGGTCAAGCCGGAGGCCGGGATCGCGTTCATGCTCGACCAGAGCCACAACATCGAGCCGAAGATCCCAGCGGTGATCCGGTCGGTGATGAACGTGCAGGAGGCGACGGCCAAGGCGCTGCTGGTCGACCACGACGCGCTGCGGGCCGCGCAGCAGGCCGGTGACGTGCTCGGCGCCAACGCGGTACTGATGGACGCGTTCAACACCGATGTCCGGCCGCTGCTCGCGGAGCTGCGCGAGGAAATGGGGCTGGACCCGGACCCGGTCGCCGCCTACCACCGCTCCGGCTACTTCGAGAAGGTCCGCGCCGACCGGGTCGGCGGCGAGGCGGCCGGCTGGGGGGCGTGATGCCGGAGGTCGTCGCCGAGCTGCTGCAGCGCAGCCGGCGGCTGGGTGCCGACCGGCGCAACACCAACTACGCGGGCGGCAACACCTCCGCCAAGGGGACCGCCACCGACCCGGTCACCGGGCAACCGGTGGAGCTGTTGTGGGTCAAGGGTTCCGGCGGCGACCTCGGTACGCTGACCGAGGCGGGACTGGCAGTCCTCCGGCTGGACCGGTTGCGGGCGCTGGTCGACGTCTACCCGGGCGAGGCGCGCGAGGACGAGATGGTGCCGCTGTTCGACCACTGTCGACACGGCACCGGCGGCGCGGCCCCGTCGATCGACACCGCCATGCACGGGCTGGTGACCGCCGCCCACGTCGACCACCTGCACCCGGACGCCGGGATCGCGCTCGCCACCGCCGCCGACGGGGAACGGCTGACCCGGGAGTGCTTCGGCGACCGGGTGGCCTGGGTGCCGTGGCGCCGGCCCGGGTTCCAGCTCGGGCTGGACATCGCCGCGATCCAGCGGGAGCAGCCGCAGGCGATCGGGGTGATCCTGGGCGGCCACGGCATCACCGCCTGGGGCAACACGTCCGCCGAGTGCGAGGCGCACTCGCTGGAGATCATCCAGACCGCGCAGCGGTTCCTGGACGAGCACGGCCGGCCGGAGCCGTTCGGCCCGACCGTGCCGGACTGGGCGCCGCTGCCGGAGCCGGAGCGGCACGCCCGGGCGGCCGCGCTCGCGCCGGTGATCCGTGGCCTGGTCTCCACCGATCGGCGGCAGGTCGGCCACTACACCGACGCCCCGGAGGTGCTCGACTTCCTCGCCCGCGCCGAGCATCCGCGGCTGGCCGCGCTCGGCACCTCCTGCCCGGACCACTTCCTGCGCACCAAGGTCCGGCCGCTGGTGCTGGACACCCCGGCGGGCGCGCCGCTGGCCGAGGTGGTGGCGCAGCTGCGGGAGCGGCACGCCGCCTACCGCGAGGACTACGCGGCCTACTACCAGCGGTACGCGAAGCCGGGCGACCCGGCGATGCGCGGAGCCGACCCGGCGATCGTGCTGGTGCCCGGGGTCGGGATGTTCTCGTTCGGGGCCGACAAGCAGACCGCCCGGGTGGCCGGCGAGTTCTACGTCAACGCCATCAACGTGATGCAGGGCGCGGAGTCGGTCTCGACCTACACCCCGATCGACGAGTCGGAGAAGTTCCGGATCGAGTACTGGGCGCTGGAGGAGGCGAAGCTGCGCCGCCGGCCGAAGCCCAAGCCGCTGGCCACCCGGATCGCGCTGGTGACCGGCGGCGGGTCCGGGATCGGCGCGGCGACCGCCCGCCGGCTCGCCGCCGAGGGGGCGTGCGTGGCGGTGGTCGATCGGGACGGCGATGCCGCGGCCCGGGTCGCGAAGGAGATCGGTACGACCGACGCGGCGATCTCGGTCACCGCGGATGTGACCGACGCCGCCGCGGTGGCCGAGGCGGTCCGGCGTACCGTGCTCGGCTTCGGCGGCCTCGACCTGGTGGTGAACAACGCCGGCCTGTCCATCTCCAAGCCGCTGGTGGAGACCACCGAGGCGGACTGGGACCGGCAGCACGGCGTGCTGGCGAAGGGCTCGTTCCTGGTCTCCCGGGAAGCCGCCCGGGTGCTGATCGAGCAGGGCATCGGCGGCGACATCGTCTACATTGTCAGCAAGAACGCGGTCTTCGCCGGGCCGAACAACGTCGCTTACGGGGCGGCCAAGGCCGACCAGGCGCACCAGGTGCGGCTGCTCGCCGCCGAGCTGGGCGAGCATCAGATTCGGGTCAACGGCGTCAACCCGGACGCGGTGGTACGGGGGTCCGGGATCTTCGCCAGCGGCTGGGGTGCCCAGCGGGCCGCCACCTACGGGATCGACGAGTCCGAGCTGGGCGCGTTCTACGCCAAGCGCACGCTGCTGCGCAAGGAGGTGCTGCCGGAGCACGTCGCGGCCGCAGTGTTCGCGCTGGTCGGCGGCGATCTGCCAGTCACCACCGGGCTGCTGGTCCCGGTCGACGCCGGCGTCGCGGCGGCGTTCCTGCGATGAGTGAGCCGCGGGCCGCGGTCGCGGCGGTCGACCTGGGGGCCGAGAGCGGCCGGGTGATGCTCGCCGAGGTCGCCGCCGACCGGCTCACCGTCACCGAGGTCCACCGGTTCCCGAACCGGCCGGTCCGGCTGCTCGAAACCCTGCACTGGGACATCCTCCGACTGTTCGACGAGACCGTCGCCGGGCTGCGGGCCGCCGCCGACCGGGCCGGCGAGCTGGCCAGCGTCGGGATCGACTCCTGGGCGGTCGACTATGGACTCCTTGATGCCTCCGGCGCGCTGCTCGGCAACCCGGTGCACTACCGGGACGCCCGGACCGCCGGGGTGATGGAGCGGGTGGTGGCCGAGCTCGGCGCCACCGAGCTCTACCAGACCACCGGGCTGCAGCTGCTGCCGTTCAACACCCTGTTCCAGCTGGTATCAGCCGCCGGCACCCCGCAGCTCGCCGCCGCCGACCGGCTGCTGCTCATCCCGGACCTGCTCACCTACTGGCTCACCGGCGAGGCGGGCACCGAGGTCACCAACGCCTCCACCACCCAGCTGCTGGATGTCCACACTCGGCAGTGGGCGACCGAGCTGATCCGCAGGGCCGGACTGCCCGGCCGGCTGTTCGGGCCACTGCGCTCCCCCGGCGACCCGGCCGGCCGGCTGCGCGACGAGGTCGGCGCCGGGCCGGTGCCGGTCACCGCGGTCGGCTCGCACGACACCGCTTCCGCGGTGGTCGCGGTGCCGATAGGTTCGCCGCACGCCGCGTACATCTCCTGCGGCACCTGGTCGCTGGTCGGGGTGGAGCTGGCCAAGCCGGTGCTGACCGAAGCCAGCCGGCTGGCGAACTTCACCAACGAGACCGGCGTCGACGGCACCATCCGCTACCTACGCAACGTGATGGGGCTGTGGCTGCTGCAGGAGTCGCTGCGCGCCTGGGACGCCGAGCTGGCGCCACTGCTTGACGCGGCCGCCCGCTCCCCCGGTCTGGCCGCTGTGGTCGACGCCGCCGACCCGGCGTTCATCCCGCCCGGCGACATGCCGGGCCGGATCGCGGCGGCGTGCCAGGCCACCGGGCAGCCGGCGCCGGCCGACCCGCCCGCGGTGGTCCGGTGCATCCTGGACAGTCTGGCCCTCGCCCACCGGCTGGCGGTCCGGCAGGCGCAGCAGCTCTCCGGCCACCACGTGGACGTGGTCCACATCGTCGGCGGTGGCGCCCGCAACCAACTGCTGTGCCAGCTGACCGCCGACGCCTGCGGGCTGCCGGTGGTGGCCGGCCCGGTCGAGGCGACCGCGATCGGTAACGCACTGGTACAAGCCCGAGCACTCGGGGTGGCTGGCGGCGAGCTGGCCGAGCTGCGATCATTGGTACGCCGGACCCAGCCGCTTCGCCGGTACGAACCCACCGGTGACGAGGCACCGTGGCGGGCGGCCGCCCGCCGGATCGGACTATCGGAGGCATGATGCACGAGGCACGGGTGTTCCTGGATCCCCACTTCACGGTCGGCGAGATCAACCCGCGGCTGTTCGGCTCGTTCCTGGAGCATCTCGGCAGGTCCGTCTACACCGGAGTATTCGAACCGGACCATCCGGCCGCTGACGCCGATGGCCTGCGCACCGACGTGCTGGCGCTGGTCCGGGAGCTCGGCACCACGATGGTCCGCTACCCGGGCGGCAACTTCGTCTCCGGTTACCGGTGGGAGGACGGGGTCGGGCCGGTCGAGCAGCGGCCGCGCCGGCTGGACCTGGCCTGGCGGACGATCGAGCCGAACCAGTTCGGGCTCGGCGAGTTCATGCGGTTCGTGGACCGGGCCGGGCTGGAGCCGATGCTCGCGGTGAACCTCGGCACCCGGGGCATCGCCGAAGCCTTGGACCTGCTGGAGTACGCCAACCATCCCGGCGGCACCTACCTGTCCGACCTGCGCCGGGCACACGGCGCCGAACAGCCCTACGGCATCCGGCTCTGGTGCCTCGGCAACGAGCTGGACGGCGACTGGCAGATCGGCCACAAGACCGCCTACGAGTACGGCCGGCTCGCCACCCAGACCGCCAGGGCGATGCGGATGTACGATCCGGAGCTGGAGCTGGTCGCCTGTGGCAGCTCCGGGCGGACCATCGCCACCTTCGGTGAGTGGGAGGCTACGGTCCTGGAGCAGGCCTACGACGTGGTCGACTACATCTCCTGCCACGCCTACTACCAGGAGCGCGACGACGACGTCGACAGCTTCCTCGCCTCCGCCGCCGACATGGAGGCCTACATCGAAGGTACGATCGCCGCCTGCGACTACGTGGCCGCGAAGCGCAAGACCAGCAAGCGGATCAACATCTCGTTCGACGAGTGGAACGTCTGGTACATGCACAACCCGGCCGCGTCGGCGCCGGAACCGTGGCAGGTCGCGCCCAGGCTGCTGGAGGACGTCTACACGGTGACCGACGCGGTGGTGGTCGGCAGCATGCTGGTGACCCTGCTGCGCCACTGTGACCGGGTCACCGCCGCCTGCCTCGCCCAGCTGGTCAACGTGATCGGTCCGATCGCGACCGAGCCGGGCGGGCCGGCGTGGCGGCAGACCATCTTCTACCCGTTCGCCGACGCGGCCCGCTGCCGCGGCGCGGTGCTGCGGCTGGCGACCGAGTCGCCCAGCCACGACACCGCCAAGTACGGCACGGTGCCGCTGCTGCACGCCACCGCGGTCGCCGGCGAGGACGGCGTGACCACGCTGTTCGCGGTGAACCGGGACACCACCCGGCCGATCCGGCTGACCGTCGACCTGCGGGCGTTGCCGGCGGTCGGGGCGGTGGAGCACCGGGTGCTCGCCGACGCCGACCGGCACGCCAAGAACACCCTCGCCGAGCCGGAGCGGGTGGTTCCCCGTACCGCCAATGGCTGGAAGCTGGACAATGGACAGTTGCTGGTGGAGCTGCCGCCGCTGTCCTGGAACACGATCCGGTTGCTACCCGGCGCCTGACCTGCTGAGCGTGCGGTGCTCGCGCGGGCTGTGCCCGCGCACCCGCTTGAACGCGGCGCTCAACGCGTACGGGTTGGCGTAGCCGACCTTCCGGGCGACCGACGCGAGCGTGGCGTCGGGCTCCAGCAGCAGGTCGGCGGCGAGCGCCAGCCGCCGGTTGGTCAGGAAGCTCATCGGCGGCTCGCCGACCAGCGCGGTGAACCGCCGGGCGAGCGTGGCCCGGGAACAGCCGACCGCCGCGGCCAGGCTGCCGATCGTCCACGGGTGGGCCGGATCCTCCTGCAGCAGCCGCAGCGCCGGGCCGACCACCGGATCGGAGTGCGCCCGGAACCAGCCGGGCGCGTCGTCGGCGCTGGTGAACCACGCCCGCAGCACCGCCACCACCAGCAGGTCGAGCAGCCGGTCGAGCACCACCTGCTGGCCGGGCGCGTCCCGGTCGATCTCCCGGGCGAGCAGGTCGATGATCGGTGAGTCGAGCGCGGCGGCCGGCACCACCGCCAGCCGGGGCAGCGCCGCCACCAGGTGCCGGCCGAGTTCGCTGACGTGCTCGTACGCACCGACCAGCGATTCGGTGCCGCCGGTGGGACTGTTGCCCCACTTCCGCACGCCATAGCGCAGCGCGTCGAACAGGCTCTCGCCGGCCGGGGTGGTGCATCGGCCGCCGGGCAGTGCGATCACCTGCGACGGTTGGTCACTCGGGTCGGCGACCCGGTATGGCTCCGGCCCGCGCACCACCGCGATCTCGGCCGGCCCGACCCGGGTCGCCGGCAGGTCCGGGGCGCTGATCCACGCCTCACCGCGCAGCATCACCATCACCGACAGCGGCGCCCGGTCATCGACCCAGATCGACCAGGGCGGATCCATGACCAGATGCAGCAGGAACGCCTGCCGAGCCCGGGGGCTGTCGAGCAGGCCGGTGAAGCCGTCCATGCGACGAGGCTAGCAGAGACGCTCGCGTATGAGATCGAGTGAATCACCCATTGGAAGGCTCACCGGACCGTGGTGAAGTTGCGGTATGACCACTCAGATCAATCCCGACCAGCTGCTCCGGCTGATCGGCAAGCGCTCGTTCGCCACCCTCGCCACCACCTCCCCGCAGGGCCGGCCGCACGTCGCCGGCGTCCTCTACGACCTGGTCGACCGCGACCTGTGGGTCAGCACCGACCTGGCCAGCCGCAAGGGCCGCAACCTCGCCGCCAACGGCAAGGTGGCGGTGATGATCCCGGTCCGGCGGCTGCCGGTCGGCCCGCCGTCGTCCATCCAGTTCCAGTCCACCGGCCAGCTGGTCCCGCTCGACGACCCGTGGCTGGGCGAGCTCGCCGCCGCCGGCAAGCTGCCGACCGTGACCGGGCACGGTGAGCTGGAGCGGCCGGGCGGCTGCTTCGTCCGGATCGGACTCCCGGACCGGCTGCTCACGTTCGGGCTCGGGATGTCCTTGTTCCAGCTGCTCCGCAACCCGCTGGACGCCGCCGGGTTCGCATTGCTCGCGCCGCGGGTCACCGGACCAGCGGTCAGCGCAGCCTGACCACCCCGGTGGCGGTGAAGGTCCCGCCGTGCGGACCGGCCACACCGGTGCTGCCAGCCGCAGCCCGGCCGGCAGCACCGGGCCGGTGCGCAGGCGGCCAGGGTGCCGGCGCCATCGCCCGGAAACTCAGCTGAGCTCGATGTAGTCCAGCTCCGCGAAGCCGGTCCCGCCGTCGAAGAACGGTGAACCCTTGGCCAGCCGGATGACGTTGTACCCGGCCTGCAGGTCGACGGTGGTGCTCACGGTGGCGCCGAACTGTCCCCAGCCACCGGTCGGCGGGTAGCTGATCGTCGACCATGGACCGCCGTTGTACGCCAGTCCCTGGGTGGCGACCGCGCCGGTCCCGTTCGCATACCCGACGGTCATCGTGTAGGCGCGGGTGGCCGGCACGTTCACGATGAAGTCCACATAGCTGTCGGTCCGGAAGTCACCGCTGTTGTCGATCCGGCCCACATAGCCACCGTTGGAGGCGCTGCCGCTGGACAGTCGCAGGGCCCGGAACACCGACGCGTTCTCCGCCTCGTACCGCAGCGGCAGGGCTGGCGCACCGCTGGCCGGCTGCACCACCAGGTGATAGCCGAAGCCGGCGTCCATGTTCGGGACGGTGACGGTGATCCCGCCGCCGCTGACCGGCACCGTGGTGTCGGAGAGGACGGTCGGCGCGGACACCACCGTGAACCGGTCGGAGTTCGGGGTGGACTCCAGCCGTACCCGGACGGTGCTTCCCAACCCGTCGATTCCGTTGATCCGTACGAAATTCGTGCCGGACTCGTTGCCGAACACCACGTGGACGGTCCGGCGGACACTGTCGTAGGACGCGAACCCGTCCAGTCCGGTCTGGGTCTGCGGGGTGGTGGTCACCATGTTGCCGGCCATGTCGCCGTACCACTTGTACAGCCACCAACTGGCGGTCGGCTGGGTGTTGTTGGTGACCAACCCGTTCACGGTGCCGTACTCGTGCCAGAACGCGCGGTTCGCCATCGCCACCCCGGCCCGCTCCAGCTTGGCGATGTAGCTGGCGGTCCGCCCCGGCACGTAGATTTCGTCGGTCCATCCGTACTCGTTGATGGAAAACGGCCGCGGGCTGATCCCCAGCTGCTGCTCCAGGCTGCGGTACGCGGCGACGTGGGAGGCGATGCTGGCGGAGGTGCTCCCCAGCTCGTGCCAGCAGATGATGTCCGGCAGGGTGCCGGTGTTCCGGGCGTGGGTGAGGAACGAGCGCATCCAGTCGGTGTTCCAGGCGCTGATGCTCGGGCCGACGATCGGGGTGACCGGGTCGAGCGCGCGCACCCGCTGGAAGGTCCGCACCCAGCCGTCGTTGAACGGTCCTGCCGCCGCGGTGTTCCAGGTGAAGTCCGGCTCGTTCCACAGCTCGTAGCCCTCCACATTGGTCACCGTGGTGGCGGCGAGTCGAGCAGTCACCATGGCGTCGACCTTGGACAGCCAGTCGTCCCAGCTCACCCACTGGTAAGGGAAGGTGGGATAGATGTCGGGCAGCCGGATCACCATCCCGGCGCCGGCCCGGATCGCCGGCTGGGCCACCAGCAGCGCGTCGCCGCCGGGCGGCTGCCCGTTCGGCCGGTGCTGGGTGCCCGGCGGCGGCTGCACGGTGCTGCGCATCCGGATCGGGAACAGCATCGACTCGTGCGGTCGGCCGTTCTCGGCCAGCGCGTAGAGGCCGCCGGAGGCGGCGTGGGTGACCGGCCGGAACGGCGCGGCGACGTTCACGGTCAGGGTCGAGTTGGCGGCCTGGGCTGGCTGCGCGGCCACGACCAACCCCGCTACCAGAGCGAACAGCGCGACACCGGCGCCGGCGGCGCGACGGACGCGAACCTTCATGACACACCTCCGACGTCGGACGTCTGATGAGGATGCTAGGTCCAGGCCGGACGATATGTCAACGCATAGAAATATGATGATGTAGATCGACTCTGCGTGCCGGGCTGGATCGCGAACCCGCCGGACCTGGCTGACGCGTGCTACGGGGTCGGGTTGCGGGCGTCGTAGCGGGCGAAGCCACGCTGCCACAGCCCCAACGCGGTGATCACCGCAATGCAGGCCGCCCCACCGGCGATCGCGGCGACCGCCTCGCCGGTCACCTGCGCGGTGGTCCCCAGCACCAGGTCGCCGAGGTAGGGCCCGCCGACCACCACCACGATGAACACCCCCTGCAGCCGGCCCCGGAGATCATCGGGCGTGGCCGCCTGCAGGATCGTGTTCCGGAACACCGAGCTCACCGCGTCCGCGGCACCGCCGAGCACCAGGCAGCCGACGGCCGGCCAGAGGATCCAGTGCGCCTGGTCGCCCGGCTGCGCGCCGGGCGCGAACGCGACCACGATCCCGAACGCGATGATCATCGACCCCCAGCAGATCACCGCGATGATTACCGCCAGCCCTTGCCGGCGGACCCGGCCGAGCGGGCCGGACAGCAGGCCGGCGATTGCCGAGCCGACCGCGATCGCCGCTACAAGGATGCCGACCGTGTTCGGGCCGCCGCCGATCACCACCGCGCCGAGCGCCGGGAACAGCACCTTCGGCATAGCCAGGATCATCGCGGCCAGGTCGGCGAAGAAGGTCATCCGCAGGTTCGGCCGGGTACGCAGGAACTGCAGCCCCTCCAGGACCGAGCGGAGCCCGGCTCGCCGGACCGGTCCGGTCGGCGGCACCGGCGGCAGCGACGCCACCGTGACCAGCGCCGCGACCAGCAACCCCGCCTGGAAGCTGTACGCCGCACCGTACCCCCAGTTGTGGACCAGCGGGCCGGCCAGCAACGGACCAATCATGAACACCGCGCCAGACGAGAGCCCGGTCAGCGCGTTCGCCGCCGGCAGCAGCTCGTTCGGCAGCAGCCGGGGCACGATCGCCATCCGGGCCGGGGTGTTCACCGCGAAGAAGCCACTCTGGACAGACACCAGGGACAGCAGCAGCCAGACGCTGTCGATCTCCAGCCACGCCTGGCCGGCGAGCGCCAACGCCACCCCGAGCAGCCCGATCCCGCTGACCAGCACCACCCGGCGCCGGTCGTGGGCGTCGACGATCGACCCGCCGTAGAGCCCGAGTGTGATCAGCGGCACCACCGCGAACAGGCCGACCAGCCCGACGTAGAACGTCGACCCGGTCAGGTCGTACACCTGGATCCCGACCGCGACCGTGGTCAGCTGCGAGCCGATCCCGGACAGCGCCGAACCGTACCAGAGCCGGCGATACGAGGTGCTCGCCTTGAGCGGCGTGAGGTCAACAAACAGGCGGCGCGCGACCGCGCCCCGCCGTCCGGTCTCGGCTGCTTGCTCAGCGCTCACGCCCGCTCACTCACCGCCCCTCGCCCGAGCCCGAGGCCGGCCGAGGTTGGTGACCGGCCGGCCGAGGTAAGCTGCCAAACTCCGCGAGAAGCTTACCGGTGGCGGGTCAGCGGGTGCCGGGCACCGCCACCTCAGCGGTTGCCCAGCACCGTCACCTCGGCGGTCGACGCCTAGCCGAGTACCCCTCGGCGATCTAGGAGTTGTTCAGCCTGGAACCCGGCAGTTCGGGCTGGATTTCTCCTGGATCGGCGCGGTCGTCAATAGCGTCCACGGTCTCCTCCAGTGGCTTGAAGAAGCCGCGCGGGCCCGGCGGCAGCAGCCCGAGCCGGTTGAGCTTCTTCGGCACCGGCGCACCCCGGTAACCGAGCCCGGCCGGCCCGAGCGGCTGGTGGACCTCGTAGTAGCCGCCGTCCGGCCGGCGGCGGATCAGCCCGGTCTCCACCCCGTGCGCCAGCACCTGCCGGTCGTGCTGCTGCAGGCCGAGCGCGAGCCGGTGCGCCACCGCGTACGCCAGCGGCGGCAACACCACCAGCCCGATCCGGCCCGCCCAGGTGACCGCGTCGACGCTGAGCTGGAAACTCGCCGAAAGCAGGTCGCTGACCCCGGCCACCGACAGCACCAGCATGACCGTCAGCACCGCCGCCGCCAACCCGGTCCGGACCGGCGCGTCCCGCGGCCGCTCCAGCAGGTGGTAGGGCCGCTCGCCCCGGTCGCGCCGGAACCGGGCCGCCAGGAACGGGTAGCCGGCCATCAGCGCGACCAGCACGCCCGGAAGCACCACCCCGGCCCAGAAATGCGGCGGGATCGTGTAATCGCTGCCGGCCACAGTGAACCGGAGCTCCCAGGCCGGGAACAGCCGTAGCGCCCCTTCCAGGAACAGCAGGTACCACGCCGGCTGGCTACCGGCCCCGACCACCGCCGACTGGTACGGGCCATACAGCCAGACCGGGTTGATCTGGAACAGCCCGCCCATCGCCACCAGCACGCCGGCCACGATCAGGAACAGCCCGGCCTGCCGCACCGCCCAGCGCCCAAACCGCTGCCCGACCACGGTCCGGTTGCTGCGACCCGGCCCTGGCCACTGGGCCGGCCGCCGCCGCAGCGCCAGCACCGCCTGGCCGGCGAACAGTCCGGCCATCGCCACCGGCACCAGCAGGTGCAGCCAGTAGAGCCGGCCGATGATGACCGTGCCCGGGAACTCGCCGCCGAACACCAGATCGGCCAGCCAAGTGCCGACCACCGGGATCGACAGCATCAGCGCGTGGGCGATCCGCAGCCCGGTGCCGGAGAGCGCATCGTCCACTTTCATGTATCCGGTGTAGCCACCCACGACCGCCAGCCAGAACAGCGCCACCGCGCCGAGCCAAGCCAGCCGCCGGGGCGCCCGGAACGCGCCGGTCAGGAAGATCCGGAGCAGCTGCAACAGCAGCGCGGCGATCAGCAGCAGCGCCGCCCAGTGGTGGGTCTGCCGGATCAGCAGGCCACCCCGGACTTCGAACGAGATGTCCAGCACCGACGCGTATGCCCGGGACATCTCCACCCCGCGCAGTGGCTGGTAGTCGCCCTGGTAGGTGACCGGCGCCATCGACGGGTCAAAGAAGAACGTAAGGTAGGCGCCGGTCACCACCAGCACCACGAACGACCACAGGGCGATCTCGCCCAGCAGCAGCGACCAATGGTCCGGGAACACCCGGTTCCGCAGCGCGCGTAGCAACATCTCATCGCTCCCAGTACGAGGGGCCGACCGGGACTTTGAAGTCCGAAGTGGCCACGAAGTAGCCGGCGTCGTCGAGCGCGATCGGCAGCATCGCCAGGGACCGGGTGGCTGGCCCGAACACCGGCCGGGCGTTGTCGGTGACCAGGAACTGCGACTGGTGGCACGGGCACAGCAGCCGGTTGGTCTGCTGCTCGTAGAGGCTGGCCGGGCAGCCGACGTGGGTGCAGATCTTCGAGTACGCCACGAAATCGCCGACCGGGCTGCCCCGGTTCAGGTCGTACAGGTTCTCCCGCAGCTTGGCCGCGTCCTCGGCCCGCAGGTGGATCAGCATCACCGGCGAGTCGGCGTAGCGGTTGCTGGTGCCGCCCGGGATCCCCGGGAACACGGTCACCATGCCACCGACGCTCACATCTTCCGGCCGGACCGGGCTACCGTCCTCGCGCACCAGCCGGACCGGCCGCCCGCCGTTGCCCGCCGGGTCCCAGCCGGTTCGCTCCAATCCGGACGCTCCGGCCCGGCCGGCGCCGAACTGCCGGACGATCAGCGGGGTGGCGGCGGCCGCGGCGCCGAGCGTCAGCGCCCCGGCCAGCAGCGGCCGGCGAGGGAGGCGGGTAATGCGCAACCGCCCGGCTGGCCGGGGCAGCTCGGGGGGCCGTCGCTCGACCGCGAGCTCCGGCGGAAGCACCAGCTTGGTCCAGGCGATCAGGCTCGACCCCAGCGCGCCGAGAGCGACCGCGATCGCCGATCCGAGCAGCGGGGTGTAGTAGTCGTCCTGCCGCGGCACGGTGAGGGCAATCACTACCGCCCCGACCGCCGCCACGCCGCCGAGCAACCCCAACGATCCGACGATCCGCCGCGCCCGGCGTACCACCGGCGAATCCGGCGGCTTGGGCCGCCACCGTACGATTTCCACGCTGGGCCGGCTGGGCCCCTGGCCAACTCTGCTCGGTGCCTGCATATCCCCGCTCCGCTGTGTCCGTAGGTCGAAACCCCTGACACAGTGGTGACGGGACAGCCCGCCCAGGTGTGACCCGGCGTGTCCTATCCCACAGGCGGCGGGCCGGTCAGCGAGCCGGGGCGAAGGCGTCCAGCGCCTCGTCGGCGCGGGCCATCGAGGCGGCCGGGTCGGCGTCGGGCGAGCCGATCTCGGGGTCGAAGTTCAGGTCCACGAACAGCTCGGTGATGCCCTGCGCGGCGATTTCGTCGAAGTCGGACCGGATCTGGTCGAGCGTGCCGACCAGCGGCGCCCGCTCCGTGCCGGCCGGCCGGACCTTCACCGCCGCCCGGCACACGAACCGCAGCCCGGCCGGGTCCCGCCCGGCCTGCTCCGCCGCCTGCTTCACCCGGGACACGTACTCGCCGAGCGTCCGCGGGTCGGTGCGGCTGCTGCTGACCCAGCCGTCGCAGCGCCGGCCCGCCCGAGCCAGCGCCGAGTCGGCGGAGCCGCCGAGCAGGATCGGCGGATGCGGCTGCTGCACCGGCTTCGGGTCCATCCGCATCTCGGGTACCCGGTAGAACCGGCCCTCGTGCGCGATCACGTCGTCGGTCCACAGTCGCTTGAGCAGGTCGATGAACTCGTCGGCCCGGGCCCCCTGCCCGCGCTTGGTCGCGCCGGTGGCGACGAACTCGGCGTCCGCCCAGCCGTTGCCGAGCCCCACGTCCAGCCGGCCGCCGGAGAGGATGTCCAGGGTGGCGAACTGCTTGGCGGCGACCACCGGGGCGATGAACGGCAGGTTCACCACCGCGACCGACAGCCGGATCCGGGAGGTGACCGCCGCCGCGTACGCCAGTGGCAGCAACGGATCCTGCACGCTGCGGTAGACCTCGCCGAACGACGCGTCGACCGGGGACAGCAGCCGCTGGTAGGTCCAGAGTGAGTGGTAACCGAGCCGCTCGGCCCGGTGCGCCACATGCGCCAAGTTCTCCGGCTTCGCCCATGAACCGGACACCGGTGCACCGAATCCGATCTTCATGCCGTCACCCTACCGCCCGGATCGGTGACGGCGGCCACGTTACGATCGGCCTTCCGGGATGTCGACCACCGTCGAATTGTAGCGCGCCCACACCTCGGCCCGCTCGGCATCGCTCGAAGCCGCGTGCAGCGCCTCGATCAGCTGGTCGACCTCGGGGGTCATCACCACCAGCACCTGCGCGCCGGCCGGATCGGCAGTGGCGAAGGTGTGGACGGTGCCGGCCGGACGGTCAGGTAGTCCCCCGGCCCGAGGAGCTGCCGCTGGTCGCCGACCAGCACCTCGAGCCGGCCGCGCAGCACGCAGAGACCGGTGGTGGATATGCGGCGGCGCCTGGTCACCCGGGTAGTGCGCCAGCTCCCACCGCCTGATCACGAAGTCGCCCACCCCGGCAACGTAGTCGCCGGCTGCCCTTCGTTGCAGCCCTGCCCGGCTCTCGCTCCTGAGAGGGATGGCAGCACCGCTACCAGCACCGATACTGGGGGCGTGCCGACGCTCACCTACCCGCAGCGGTTCGCCGACCACCGGCAGCGGCTGCTCGACTGGGGCCGCGGCTTGCCGCCACTGGCGATCGACGCCGTGCTCGCGATCGGCTGCTACCTGACCGTCGTGGTGATGGCGATCGCCGACGAGAAGATCCGCTGGTGGGTGTTCGTCCTCGCGGGCGCCAACGTCCTGCCGCTGCTGTGGCGGCGCCGGTTCCCGTTCACGGTCACCCTGATCTGCGGGGTCTTCACCGCCTGGCTGTCGCTGGTCGACGCGATCGGCCAGATCCCGGCCGCCCAGCTGGTCGCGACCTACACGTTCGCGGCGCTGTCACCGCCGCTGATCCGGCTCATCGGGGTGATCGGCACGGTGATCGGGGTGACCATCTCGATCGTGCCGCACGACGAGTTCCTCGCGATCGGCCCGGTCGGGATCATGTTCGCGGTCGCGTACGCGCTCGGCACCAGCGCCCGGGCCCGCCGGGACCGGATCGCGATGCTGGAGGAGCGGGCCCGCCGGCACGCCGAGGAGCAGGCCGCCGCCGCCACCCGCGAGCGCGAGCGGATCGCCCGCGAGCTGCACGACATCCTCGCCCACTCGATGAGCCTGGTGGTGGTGCAGGCGGAGGCCGGCCCGGTGGCGGTCCGCAGCGACCCGGACAAGGCCGAGGAGGTGTTCGAGACCATCTCGACCACGGCTCGGGAGGCGCTCACGCAACTGCGCCGCACGCTCGGCGTACTGCGGTCCGACGAGCCGGCCCGGGAGCCGCAACCGGATCTCGACGCCCTGCCGGCGTTGCTGGAGCGGGTACGCCGGGCCGGGCTCGCGGCCAGCCTCGAGGAGGTCGGCGAGCGCCGGCCGGTGCCGCCGGCACTGGCCACCACCGCCTACCGGATCGTCCAGGAGTCGCTCACCAACACCGTCAAGCACGCCGGCGCCAGCCAGGCGTGGGTACGGCTGGACTGGCGGGACGACGCGCTCCGGCTGGAGGTACGGGATGACGGCCGCGGCCCGGCCAACGGGAAGCGCGACGGCACCGGCGGCGGCCACGGGCTGGTCGGGATGCGGGAGCGGGTCGCGGCCGCCGGTGGCGAGCTGACCAGCGGCGCCGGCCCGGACGGGACGGGTTACCGGGTCACCGCCACGCTCCCTTTACAGTAAGGCGTGCCCGAGCAGCAGCCCCCGATCCGCGTCCTGATCGCCGACGACCAGGCGCTGGTGCGGGACGGGTTCGCGATGATCCTGTCCGCCCAGCCAGACCTGACCGTGGTCGGCGAGGCGGCCGACGGGGCCGAGGCGATCCGGGCCGCCCGCGACCTGCACCCGGACGTGGTCATCATGGACATCCGGATGCCGAACGTCGACGGGATCGAGGCGACCGCGACGATCACCCGGGAAACCGGCGCCAAGGTGCTGGTGCTGACCACATTCGACCTGGACGAGTACGTCTACGACGCGCTCCGGGCCGGCGCCAGCGGCTTCCTGCTCAAGGACATGCGCCGCGGCGAGCTGGTGGAGGCGGTCCGGGTGGTCGCCGCCGGCGAGGCGCTGCTCGCGCCGACCGTGACCCGGCGGCTGATCGCCGACGTGGTCGGCCGCAAGGGCCCGGCGCCGGCGCGGACCACCCCCGACCCCCGGCTCGGCTCGCTCACCGCCCGGGAGACCGACACCCTCCGGCTGGTCGCCCGTGGACTGTCCAATGCCGAGATCGCGGCCGAGCTGTTCGTCACCGAGCACACCGTGAAGACCCACGTCAGCAACCTGCTCAGCAAGCTCGGCCTGCGCGATCGGGTGCAGGCGGTGGTGCTCGCGTACGAGTCGGGGCTGGTCCAGCCGGGTGAGTCGGGCCGGCCGGCTCCCTCCTGAGAGGGAGGGCCCCGGTTCCCAAGTATGGGGCGGAATTCCGCTCTCCACGGCGATCCGCTCGGGCCGCGCGGCGACGAACATCCATGACAGCACACCACACGGACTTTGGAGGCTGTCATGATCCGTACGATCGCTGGTTTCTCGATCCGCAGACCGGTCGTGGTCATCCTGCTCTGGGTAGCGGTGGTCGCCGCCGGGTTCGGCATCGGTACCCGGGTGTTCGGCGAGCTGGTCGGCGACGTCGGCACCGTCCCCGGCAGCGAGTCCGACCGGGCCGAGGAGCGGCTCGACGCCGCGGCGCCGCGGCCGGCCACCCTGTCGGCGGTGTTCACCGGCCGGCCGGTCGACGACCCGGCGCTGCGGCAGCAGGTGGCCGCGGCGATCGAGGACGTCCGCGGGCTGCCCGGGATCGACGAGGTCTCCGAGCCGCTCCCGTCGGAGCAGACCGGCGAAGCGCTGCTGGTGCAGGTGCGGCTCGCACCCGGTGACGCCGGCGAGGCAGCGGCCGAGCCGGCCGCCGACCGGCTCCGCGAGGTCGATGTCGGCGAGGTGGTGGTCTCCGGCGGGCCGCTGATGGACGAGGAGTTCAACGCCCAGGCACAGGAGGACGTGGCGCAGGCCGAGCTGTTCAGCATGCCGGTGGTACTGATCCTGCTGCTGGTCATCTTCGGCGGCCTGCTCGCGGCCGGCCTGCCGCTGCTGATCGCGGTGGTCGGGATCGGCGCCACGTTCGGGATCCTGTACGGGTTCAGCACGTTCTCGGACGTGTCGGTGTACGCGATCCAGGTGACCACCATGCTCGCGGTCGGGCTAGCGGTCGACTACGCGCTGCTGATGGTGAGCCGGTTCCGCGAGGAGCGCCGGACCGCGCCGGACCTGGCGACCGCGATCGCCCGGACGTCGGCCACCGCCGGCCGCACCGTGATGTTCTCTGGCCTGACGGTCGCCGTGGCGCTGGCCGGCCTGATGGTCTTCAACGACCCGTTCCTGCGCTCGATGGGGCTGGCCGGCGCGGGGGTCGTGGTGGTCGACATGATCGCCGCGGTCACCCTGATGCCGGCGCTGCTGGCGCTGGTCGGCAAGCGGATCAAGCCGGCGAAGCCGCGCACCGGCACCGGGGTGTTCGCCCGGGTGGCGCGCGGCGTGCAGCGCCGGCCGGTGCTGACCCTGCTGGTGACCGCCGCCGCGATGGTGACGCTCGCCGGCCCGGTGATCGACATGCAGCTCGCGCAGGGTGACCCGCGGATGCTGCCGACCAGCACCGACGCCCGGCAGCTGTGGGACGAGCTCGGCACCCACTTCCCGGCCGAGACCGGCCCGGGCGACATCCAGGTGCTCGCCTCGACCGCCGCCGACGACGACCCGGCGCTGGCCAGGCTGCGGGACACGATGGCGGCGCTGCCGGCGGTCGGTGAGGTGGTGGTGGAGCCGATCGGCCCGGAGCTGACGCTGGTCCGCGCGACCCCGGAGGTGGCGCCGGAGGCGCCGGCCTCCCGGGCGGCGATCGAGACGATTCGCGACCTGGAGCTGCCGTTCCAGGTCGAGGTGACCGGGGACGCCGCCCAGCTGGTCGACTACCGGGAGATGCTCGCCCAGCGGCTGCCGTGGGCGATCGCGCTGGTGGCGCTCGGCACGCTGCTGCTGCTGTTCGCGTTCACCGGCTCGGTGGTGCTGCCGATCAAGGCGCTGCTGACCAACCTGCTCAGCATCGGCGCCGCGCTCGGCGTGGTGGTCTGGGTCTTCCAGCAGGGGCACTTCGCCGAGCTGCTCGGCACCGACGGGCTCGGGTACGTGAACCTGACCGTGCCGATGCTGGTCGGCGCGATCGCATTCGGACTGTCGGTGGACTACGAGGTGTTCCTGCTGTCGCGGATCCGGGAGCGGTGGCTCGCCGGCGACGGCCCGCACCGGTCGGTCGCCGAGGGCCTGCAGCGCACCGGTGGGATCGTCACCGCGGCGGCGCTGGTGATCGGGGTGGTGTTCGCCGGGTTCGTGTTCGGCGGGTTCGCACCGATCAAGGCGATCGGGCTCGGGCTGGTGCTGGCGATCGCGCTCGACGCGACGATCGTCCGGATGCTGCTGGTGCCGGCCACCATGACCCTGCTCGGCCGGCGCAACTGGTGGCTGCCGGGGCCGCTGCGGCGGGTGCACACCCGGCTCGCCCTGTCGGAGGCGGCCGGGGTGGCCGAGCCGGCGGCGCCGGAGCCGGCGGAGCCGGCTCGGGTGCCGGCGCTGACCCGCTGAGCTGAGCCAGCTGAGCGAGCTTGTGGACCGGGTTGGTAACCCGGTCCACAAGCTCATGATCGTCGGTGCGGCGGAGGGTTACGATCAGCCGATGGTCGAGGAGTACCTGGCCCGGATCGGGGCGGCCCGGCCGGCGCGGCCCGACCCGATGGCGCTTCGGGACCTGCAGGTGCGGCATCTCCGGACGGTCCCGTTCGAGAACCTCAGCATCCACCTCGGCGAGGAGATCGTGCTCGACCAGGACGCGCTGGTCGAGAAGGTGGTACGGCGGCGCCGGGGTGGCTTCTGTTACGAGCTCAACGGCGCGTTCGCGGCGCTGCTCACCGCGCTCGGCTTCCGGGTGACCATGCTCGCCGCCCGGGTGACCGCCGCCGGCCCGGATCGGCCGCTGTTCGACCATCTGGCGCTGCGGGTGGACCTGGCCGAGCCGTGGCTGGTCGACGTCGGGTTCGGCAGCTTCAGCCGGCATCCGCTCCGGCTGGACGAGCGCGGCGAGCAGACCGACCCGGACGGCACGTTCCGGATCGTCGAGCGGGAGTACGGCGACCTGGAGGTGTTCCGGGACGGCGAGCCGCAGTACCGGCTGGAGACCCGGCCGCGGACGCTCGCCGACTTCGAGCCGACCTGCTGGTGGCAGCGGACCTCGCCGCAGTCCCACTTCACGCGGTCGCTCACCTGCTCGCTGCTCACCGAGGACGGGCGGATCACGCTCAGCGGGAACCGGCTCATCCGTACCGTCGCCGGCACCCGGCAGGAGCAGCCGCTCGGCAGCGACGCGGAGGTGCTGGCCGCGTACCGGGAGCAGTTCGGGATCGTGCTCGACCGGGTGCCGGCGGTCGCGACCCCGGCGGCCGGCTAGTCCACGCTGGAGGGTGGCAAGAATCACAACTCGGATACAACCTGGCCACCGACGGTTTCCCGGCTGGCCAGCGTTGTAGCTGAGCGAGCGCTGAGCAGCGCTCGGGTTTCTGGCTCGGTGCGGCCTACCATCCGAGTCGCACCCATACGGCACACTGTCGGGTGGCGAATGGCGGGCGGGTCGTCGGACAGGCGGCCAGGAGATGAACGGTAGTGGTTTTCGATGGTTTCAAACCATTTTGAAGGACCTGTATCCTGGTGCGCGTGACCACACGGCGGGGGATGTCGCGGCATCATCGCGCCGGTTCCCCAGCTGGGGCGCCGTTGCGGTGGCCCAGCCTGCCCCTGCGCTGGTGGCGTGAGCTCGCGTTAGTCCTGATTGGCTACTGGATCTACACGGCCGTCCGGAACGCTATCCCGAACCAGGAGCAGGTGGCGGTTGCCCAGGCCGAGCGGCTGTACCGGTTCGAGCAGGCGCTGCACATCGACATCGAACTCGCGGTCAACCGGACGCTCGACAATGTGACCTGGCTGATCGTGGGGATGAACTACTACTACGCGGTAGCCCATTTCATCGTCACCATCACCGTGCTGGTCTGGCTCTACCGCCGCCATCCGAGCCAGTACCTGGTGGCGCGCAGCGTGTTCTTGCTCACAAACGTGCTGGCGCTGGTGGTGTTCTACTTCTTCCCGCTGGCCCCGCCGCGGTTGCTGCCCGGATACGGCTTCATCGACACGGTGGTGGTCCACGGCACCTGGGGCTCGTGGGCGTCCGGCGACGTCGCCGCCGCCACCAACCAGTACGCGGCGATGCCGTCGATGCATGTCGCGTGGTCGGTGTTCTGCGGCGTCCTGGTCTGGATGGTGGCCGAGCGCCCGTGGATCCGGGCGCTCGGGGTGGCCCACCCGGTGGTGACCCTGGTGGTCATCGTCGCGACCGGCAACCACTTCGTGCTCGACGCGGTCGGCGGCGTGATCGCGCTCGGGCTCGGCTTCACGGCGCTGCGAGCCGCGACGGTGATCCGCTACCGGGTCCGACCGCCGCGGCCGCCGCGCCAGCCCGGCCCCCGCGAGCGGGAGTCCGAGCCCACCTCCCCAGTCCCCGCCCCGGCGTAGATCGACACAACCGGAGGCGGGCCGGTTCGCGCCCGGCACCCCGGACTCCACCGCGGCTCGACCGTTCCTCTGCCGGTTCTCTAGCCCATTCTTGAGCCCGGTCGCGAGGTCGCTGCGTGCTTGCATCATTTCGAAAGTTTCGAGCTGACTTCCGGTTGCTTCCCGAGATATTTCGTTAGATACTCGCCAATATATTGATGGACTCCAGCGCTGGTGGTGTTTCCGTGAGGAGTGCCCTATGAAACTTTCGATCCGAGTGGCCGGCGCGGTCGCCACCGCCGCCGCGATTACGGCCGCCTCGCTGACCCTCGCCACCCCGGCCGCCGCAGCCACCCTGGTCGAGGTGACCAACTTCGGCCCCAACCCGACCAACCTACGGATGCACCTGTACGTGCCGGACAACGTCGCTCCCCGGCCGGCCGTGCTGGTCGCCGCCCATTTCTGCACCGGCAGCGGGCCGGTGTTCTTCTCCAGCACCGAGTTCCGTACGCTCGCCGACCAGCACGGGTTCATCGTCATCTACCCCAGCGCCACCCGCAGCGGCCAGTGCTTCGACGTCTCCTCACCCCAGTCGCTCCAGCACAACGGCGGCAGCGATCCGGTCGGCGTCGTGAGCATGGTCAACTACGTGCTGCAGAACCACAACGCCGACCCGGACCGGGTCTACGCGACCGGGCTCTCCTCCGGCGCGATGCTGACCAACGTCCTGCTCGGCGCCTACCCGGACGTGTTCAAGGGCGGGGTGTCGTTCGCCGGCGTACCGTTCGCGTGCTTCGCGACCACCGACGGGTCGATGTGGAACAGCGCTTGCGCGAACGGGCAGATCATCCGTACGCCGCAGGAATGGGGCAACCTGGTGCGCGGCGCCTTTCCCGGCTACACCGGTCCCCGGCCGCGGATCCAGATCTGGCACGGCACGAACGATGACACGCTGCGGTACCCGAACTTCGACGAGCAGATCAAGCAGTGGACCAACGTGCACGGGCTGAGCCAGACCCCGTCGTTCACCGACTCGCCGCAGCCGAACTGGACCCGTACCCGCTATGGCGGCACCGGCACGATGCCGCCGGTGGAGGCGATCAGCATCCAGGGCGGTTCGCACAACATCCTGATGAGCGGGATGGCCGCCCGGGCGATCCAGTTCCTCGGCCTGGACCAGCCCGATACACCCCCGTCGACGCCGCCGACCACCAGCCCGCCGCCGAACACGAGCCCACCACCGAACACCAGCCCACCACCGAACCCGGGCGGTTGCCGGGTGACCTACGAGAGCCAGTCCTGGAACACCGGGCTGGTCGCCAACATCACGGTCACCAACACCGGCAGCACGCCGATCAACGGCTGGTCGCTGGCGTTCACGCTGCCGTCCGGCCAGACCATCAGCTCGGGCTGGAACGCGGTGTACTCGCCGCCGAGCGGGGCGGTGACCGCCACCAACATGCCGTACAACGCGACGATCGGCCCGAACCAGTCGATCGACATGGGGTTCCAGGCGACCCACACCGGCAACACCGCTGAGCCGGACGCGTTCACGCTCAACGGGAGCGCCTGCACGGTCAGCTGACCCCCGGGGGTACCCCGCTCGCACCCCCACCCCGGGGGTCAGTTGCGGCGCGACTGGGCGATCCGGGTTGCCGGATAGCCCAGTTGCGCCGCGGTCGTGCCGAGCCGGACCGTGCCTCCCTCCACCCCCGTCCGGGCATCGAGGTACCGGCGCCCGCGCGGGAAACGTCAGACGTCCGATTTCCCATCCTCGGCCACCCAGCGCCAGTTGGCAATACCTCGATGCCCACCGTCCTTGGTTGGCTGGAGCGGAAGCTTGCGCGCTGATATGTCGGACTTTCCGGATACAAGATCCCTCGCTGCTCAACCAAGCGAGGGGACCTCGCTGCCCAACCAAGCGAGCGGACGCAGAAAGCAGCGGGCGGGGCGGCATTCGAGTGCTTCGAATGCCGCCCCGCCCGCGGTAAGCGCTAGCTGCAGCCGGAGGTGGAGCCGCAGCCTTCGCAGACGTAGCAGCTGCCGGCCGGCCGCATCTTCGTGCCGCAGGTCAGGCACAGCGGCGCGTCGGCGGCCTTGCCGATCACCGACTCGACCAGCTCGGTCGACGAACCGACCTTCGCCGGTGCCGGCTTCGCCTCACTCGACTTGCTCGACGATGCCGGCTTCCCGGCCGCCGGCGCCGGCGGGGCCGGGTTGGTGGCCGGCTTCGCCGAGACCGGGGCGGTCGCGAGCGCGGTCAGGTCCACTTCCGGGTCCTCCCCGGCCTCGGCCCGGACCTGCGCGGCCCGCTCCTCGGCGGTGAAGATCCCGAGCTCGGCGCGCTTCTCGTACGGCAGGAAGTCCAGCGCCAGCCGGCGAGCCACGTAGTCCATCACCGAGGTGGCCATCCGGATGTCCGGGTCGTCGGTCATCCCGGCCGGCTCGAACCGCATGTTCATGAACTTCTCGACGTACTTCTCCAGCGGCACGCCGTACTGCAGGGCCACCGAGACCGCCAGCGAGAACGCGTCCATCATGCCGGCGAGCGTGGAACCCTGCTTGCCGAACTTGAGGAAGATCTCGCCGAGCCCGTCGTCCGGGTAGGACGACGCCGTCAGGTAGCCCTCGGCGTCGCCGACCGCGAACGAGACCGTCTGCGACGGCCGCTTCTTCGGCAGCCGCTTGCGGACCGGCCGGTACTCGACCACCTTCTCCGGCTCCGCATTGGCCTTCGCCGCCTTGGCGGCCGACAGCGGCTGCCCGACCTTGCAGTTGTCCCGGTAGATCGCCAGCGCCTTGAGGCCGAGCTTCCAGCCCTCGAAGTAGATCCGCTCGACGTCCTCCACAGTGGCCGACTCAGGCATGTTCACTGTCTTCGAGATCGAGCCGCTGACGAACGGCTGGGCGGCCGCCATCATCCGGATGTGGCCCATCGGGGAGATCGACCGCTCCCCCATCGCGCAGTCGAACACCGGGTAGTGCTCCGGCTTCAGGCCGGGCGCGTCGACCACGTGCCCGTGCTCGGCCACGTACTCCACGATCGCCTCGATCTGCTCCGGCTGGTAGCCGAGCGTCTTCAGCGCCCGCGGCACGGTCTGGTTGACGATCTGCATCGACCCGCCGCCGACCAGCTTCTTGAACTTCACCAGCGCCAGGTCGGGCTCGATCCCGGTGGTGTCGCAGTCGAGCATGAAGCTGATCGTCCCGGTCGGCGCGATCACGCTCGCCTGCGCGTTCCGCCAGCCGTTCTTCACGCCCAGCTCGTACCCGAGCCGCCACTGCTCGCCGGCGGCCCGGGCGACCGCCACCGCGGCCGGCGTCTTCGGCTTGATGTCGTCGTTGGCGGCGGCGTGCTTGCGCATCACCCGCTGGTGGGCGTGGGCGTTGCGGGCGTAGCCGTCGTACGGGCCGACGATGCCGGCCAGCTCCGCCGAACGCCGGTAGGAGGTGGCGGTCATCAGCGACGTGATCGACGCGGCCAGCGCCCGCCCCTCATCCGAGTCGTACGGCAGGCCGCACGCCATCAGCAGCGCGCCCAGGTTCGCGTACCCGATCCCCAGCTGCCGGTACGCCCGGGTGGTCTCGGCGATCTTCTGGGTCGGGAAGTCCGCGAAGCAGATCGAGATGTCCATCGCGGTGATGACGAACTCGACCGCCTTGACGAACTTCTCGATCTCGAACGAGCCGTCCTCGCGCAGGAACTTCATCAGGTTCAGCGAGGCCAGGTTGCAGGACGAGTTGTCCAGCGACAGGTACTCGCTGCACGGGTTGCTGGCGGTGATCCGGCCGGTCTCCGGGTTGGTGTGCCAGTCGTTGATGGTGTCGTCGTACTGGATCCCGGGGTCGGCACACTCCCACGCCGCCTGCGCCATCTTCCGGAACAGCGCCCGGGCGTCGACCGTCTCGATCACCGACCCGTCCAGCCGGGCCCGCAGGTGGAACTTCTCGCCGTTCTCCACCGCCCGCATGAACTCGTCGGACACCCGGACCGAGTTGTTGGCGTTCTGGTACTGGACGCTGACGCTGTCCTTGCCGCCGAGGTCCATGTCGAACCCGGCGTCCCGGAGCGCGCGGATCTTGTCCTCCTCGCGCGCCTTGGTCTCGATGAACTCCTCGATGTCCGGGTGGTCGACGTCGAGGATGACCATCTTCGCCGCCCGCCGGGTGGCGCCGCCGGACTTGATGGTGCCGGCCGAGGCGTCCGCGCCGCGCATGAAGCTGACCGGCCCGGAGGCGGTGCCGCCGGAGGAGAGCAGCTCCTTGGAGGACCGGATCCGGGACAGGTTCACCCCGGCGCCGGAGCCGCCCTTGAAGATCAGACCCTCCTCTTTGTACCAGTCCAGGATGGACTCCATCGAGTCGTCGACCGACAGGATGAAGCAGTTGTGCACCCGCAGGTTGCCGGCGAGGAACTCGCCCGACTCGGTCTGGATGTCGTAGACCTCGACCGACCCGAGCGGCTCGATCCGCTCGATCGCCAGCGCCCGCACCGGCTCGGCGCTCCCGGGCGCGGCCGGCCGCTCCTCGGCAGCCGGCCCGCCCATTCCGATCTCGCGGGCGAACGCCTCCCGGTCGCTGCCGTCGGCGATGGTCAGCGTCCACCGGCCGCCGGTCTCGGCGAGCCGGGCGAAGATCCCGAACCGGAGCAGCAGCTGCTGCAGGCCGCGGGCCAGCCTCGGGGCGGCCAGCGCCACCGTGACCGGCCCCGACCCGCCCCGGCCGAGGTCACCCTCGGCCTGGAAGATGCTGCGCAGGTACGCGGAAACCACCGGCAACGGGGCGGTGAACAGACTCGCCGGCACCGCCGCCTGGTCGCGGCGGGCCAGCAGCCCCCACTTCTCGGCGAACGCCGGCAGCGACCCGCCGGACAGCCGCAGGTGCCGGCTGCTGCCCCGCTCCCCGACCGGCTCCTCCCGGCGGTCGACGTCGGGCAGCGCCCGCTCGATCGCGGTGGCGAGCCACCGGTACTCCTCGTCGGTGACGGTCATCGCCTCGACGGTCACCTGGCCCTGGTGCCGGCCGGCCCGGCCGTCGGACTGGAACCAGCCGGCCAGCGCCGCCTCCGCCACCTCGCGCAGGTCGAACTCGCGCTCGCCGTACGCGTCCCGGCGGTGCCACTCCAGCTGGTCGCCCGGCCGCAGCGTGCCGGCCTCGACGAACCCGCGGCTGCGCTCGTAGACCAGGTGGTCGGGAGTGACGTCGAGGGTGTAGCCGGCGTCGGTGTGGAGCCGGATCACCTCCCGGACGCCGTTCGCCTTGGTCGCGACGATCTTGGTCACGCCGGTCGCGTCGTAGACCTTCCCGCCGACCGCGTCCCGCTCCACCAGCTCGCCGATCGGCACCAGCCCGGCCGGGGTGCTGACCAGCGCGTCGTACGGCAGGCACGCCGAGACCTGCTGGGGCGAGGGGGTCCCGACGTTGAACCAGACCGGTGAGTTGAAGCTGAAGTACTGGTGCAGCAGCAGGTAGGTGAGTTCGTGGGCGAACACCTCGGCGTCGGCCGGGGAGGCGAAGTAGCCGTGCTGCTCGCCGGCCTCCCGGTACTTCCGGACCACCCGGTCGATGAGCTGCTTGAGCGACCACTCGCGCTGCGGGGTGCCGAGCGCGCCCCGGAAGTACTTCGAGGTGACGATGTTGGACGCGTTCACGCTCCAGAACGACGGGAACTCGACCCCCCGCTGCTCGAAGTTGATCGAGCCGTCCCGCCAGTTGGTCATGACGACGTCACGGCGTTCCCAGGTGACCTGGTCGTAGGGGTGCACCCCGGGGGTGGTGAAGCGCCGCTTGATGCGCAGGCCGGTGCGCTTGCCGTCAGCGGCCTTGCCCGTGCCAGCGCCACCACCCGCGCCGGCGGCGGCCTTGCCCGACTCGGGCAGGGCAGCGCTGCCCTGCCCGGCGCTGCCGCTGTCGGCGCCCTTCGCCGGCGCGGCCGGCTCCGCGGCGGCCGAGGCGGCCTTGCCGTTCGAGCTGGCCTTCTGCTTCGTGGCGCGGTTCTGCGTCATGACGCTCCTCAGCTGTGATCGTCGTGATCGTCAATATGTGCGGCAGTTCCGGACGTGGGCACGCCAACGAGAACGTGGCGGCCGCGCGCCGCTGGTGTGTGGTTCGGACCTGCTCCGGGCAGAGACCAGCTCTGTCCGAAGAGGTGTTC
>DATCKZ010000049.1:0-7831 GCA_036564175.1 Natronosporangium sp. | reverse complement strand
CCCGATCCCACCCGGTGGCCCGATCCCACCCGGTGGCCCGATCCCACCCGGTGGTCCGATCCCACCGGGGGGTGGCTGGCCGCCGCCAACGCCGCCCAGCCGGACCAGCCCCGGCAAGATCGTCGGAATCATCGCCGGGGTGCTCGCCGGATTGCTGGTTCTCTGCGGCGGGGTGGTAGCCGGCGGATTGGTCATCGCGGACCGGGCCGGGGTGTTCGACGACCCCGACGACTCGGACCCGACGGAGCCGCCGGCGGATGGCTACGTCGCCTGGGTGACGGTCTCGGCCGACGAGCCTAGCCTCGACCTGCTGCTGAGTGACCTCGCGTCCGAGTTCTCGGAGCGCTACACGGCTGAGGTCACGCACGAGCCGGTGCCGGCCGACGCGTACCGGGCGATGCTCGAATCCCGGCTGGGGAACGGCAGCGTTCAGGTCTTCGAGACCCCCGGCGGCTCACATCTGCGCAACCTGGTCGAGCGCGGGCTGGTCCGGGACCTCACCGACGAACTCGCCGATGTGATCGCCCTGATCCCGCCCGCCCTGCTCACACCGTACACAATCGACGGTCGGGTGTACGCGCTGCCGACCCGCGCCTCGGTGGCCGGGATCTGGTACAACCGGGCGCTGTTCGCCGACGCCGGGCTCGACCCGGACAACCCACCGGCCACCTGGTCCGACCTCCTCGACGCGGTGGCGACGCTGAAGGACGCCGGGATCGCGCCGGTCGCGCTCGGCGGCTTGGACCAGTTCCCGCTGCTGTTCTGGTACGGGTACCTGGCGACGCGGGCCGCCGGAGCCAACGCGTTCGACGCGGCCCTGGCGGAGCGGTCGCTGCGCGCTGACCAGGGCTACGAGTTCGCGGCGGAGCTGCTCGAACAGTTCATCGCCGCGGAGCCGTTCCAGCCCGGCCACGAGTCCGCCACCTACGCCGGGCCGGACGGGCAGATCGAGCTGATGGCCAACGGCGAGGCCGCCATGGAGCTGATGGGCGACTGGGCACCCGGGACCTACGAAAGCGTCAGCGGCAGCGCCATCGACGACATCGGCTGGTTCCCGTTCCCGGCGGTCAATGGCGGGTCCGGGCCGGCCGCCGAGATCTACGGGGGCGGCGCCGGCCTGACGGTCGCCGCCGACGCCCCGGACACCGCCCTCGAGCTGCTGCGGTTCCTGTTGAGCGAGGAGACCTACCCGCGGATCGCCAGCGTCGACACGTCTCTCCTGCCGGTCCGGACCGACCTGGGGATCCCAGTCGAGCCGTGGCAGGAGCCGCTGGTGGCGGCGGTCGAGGACGCCCCGGCGATGCAGCTCTACCTGGACTCCGCCCTCCCGGGCGACGTCGCCAGAGAGCTGAACGCCGGCATGAGCCAGCTGCTGGTCGGCGATATGACCGCCGACCAGCTGATCGACCGGACCACCGACCTGTGGCAGGTCACGGACGACTGACCAGCTGCCAGGCGTTGGCCACGGTCAGGTCGACGGTGCCGGTCGGCCCGCTGGCGGACACCCGCAGCGAGACGTAACCGGGCTGGCCGGGCGGCAGGAACAGCAGGCCGGTCCCGCTCCGGAACACCACCGTCCGAGCCGGCTGCCAGCTCGCGCCGCCGTCGGTGGACACCGACGCGGTGAGTTCGTCGACCGCCACCGGTGCGCCCGCCTGCCCGTACACCTCGAACGGGACGACGTGTGCCCGGCCGGCCGGCAGCGTGTTGTGCTCGCTCACCGCCGGCATGAACCGGACCGCCGACAGCGGCTGCGGCGCGGCGCCGCCCTTCTCGTCCTTGCCGCCGCCACCCTCTACATGGGCCGATTGGAACGTCCACTCGGCGGTGATCGAGGTGGACAGCGACAACCGCGGGTCCTGCTGCGCGGTCACCACCAGCCGGTAGTTCGCCGGCTCCGGCGGCACCTCGAACACGCCGCGACCGGCCAGGTCCGAGGCACCGACCAGAGCCCCTTCCCGATAGAGCTCGGTGCGGCCGGTCGACGAGAACGCGAACCCCTCCCGGCCGGCCTGGTCGCCGTAGATCGGCAGGTCCACGACGATCACGTCGCCGGACCGGAGCACCCCGGCCCGCGGCTGCTCGACGGTCGGCAGCGCCGGCGCGAACACCGCCTCGTTCCAGGTCACGGTGTACCGCCGGCCGGCCTGGTAGGACACCGGCTCGGCGTAGGTGGTGGTGATCTCGTCGGTGGAGCCGGACTCTCCGATCTGGAGGAAGTTGTCCTGCCACTGGATGTCGCCGTCGGTGGTGTAGAACTCGGTGCGCTGGAACGGCAGCCGGAACGGCACCACCGCCGCCACCCCGCCGCCGAACCCGGGCAGGACGAACGAGGTGGTCTTCCCGCCCAGCACGCTGCCGTCGCCCTGGCCGGCGTACCGGCCGGTGACCCGGGCGAGGTCCTGGTCGCGGACGTTGCGGGACAGCCCGGTCAGCATCCGCTGCGGCTCGTACCAGGTCAGGTGGTAGTAGTACGGGCTGTCCAGCCACTCGCCGTCCGGGCCGGGCCGGAGCAGCTCGGTGTTGTAGTAGGAGACGAACCCGGCCGCCGGCTGGTCCGGGCCGAGCTGGCCGGAGTACATCGGCGACTCCGCAAACGACAGGATCCCGTACTTGGTCTGGCCCCAGGCCGCCGTGATGATCGCCGCAACTTCTTGCAGGATCACCACCGCGTCGGCGCGCTGCACCGACACGTCGATCGGCGCGCCGAGCCTTGCGTCCAGCGCGACCGTCAGGTCACCGTCGACCACCAGCTCCGGCTGGACCAGCTTGGTCAGCGACCGCTCCCCGTCCGGCGGGCCGGTGAAGATGTGCGCGACCACCGCGTACCGGCCCGGTGGCACCCGCACCGACCGGCTGCCGTCGGCGCTGTCCAACCGGTACTCCACCGGTTCGTCCAATGAGACCAGATAGGCGTTGTACGCAGAAGCCGGGTCACCGTTGCGGTCGGTGGCGACCGCGGTGAGCCGGTGGGTGAGCCCTTCCCGATCGACCGCGACCGGGGTGCCGGCGCTCACCCCGTCGCCGGTGGCGACCAGCTGGCCGGACAGGTAGCCGGTCGGCCCCTCGAGGCTGGTGTCGGCGGTGATGGTCACCTGCGCCTCGCCACCGGCGGGCACGGTGAGCGTGTCCGCGCTGAGCGTGAACATGCCGGCCGGGGCCGGGGTGCCGTCCTCGGCCCGGACGGTCAACGTCAAGTCCACGGTCACCGGGGTCTCGCCGTGGTTGCGGTAGGTGACCGTGCGCACCACCGGTTGGTCGTCCTCGTGCGGCCACTCCTGCCGGCCGAAGCTCACGCTCGGCGGGTCCGTGGTGAGCCGCTGCTCGATCGCCCGGGCCAGGTCGATCCGGCCCGCCCCCTGCGCGAAGGCGCCGAGCTGTGGATGCGGGACGGCGGAGGCCATCAGCACCGCCTTCAGCTGCGCCGGGGTGGCGGTCGGCGACTGCTGCGCCAGGATCGCCGCGGCGCCGGCCACGTGCGGCGTGGCCATCGAGGTCCCGGACAAGGTCGCGTACGGGTTGGCCGGGTCGCCGATGCCCGAAGTGGACGACCGGGCGGCGACGATGTCTTGGCCGGGCGCGGTCACGTCCGGCTTGATCGCGGCGTCGCCGACCCGCGGGCCGCGGCTGGAGAAGTCCGCCAGTTGATCCGATTTGGTCACGGCGCCGACCGCGAGCGCGGCGTCGGCGCTGGCCGGTGAGCCGACCGTCTCGTCGTCGCCCTCGTTGCCGGCGGCGGTGACGAACAGCACCCCGTGCGAGGCGGTGAGGTTGTCGACCGCCTGCTCCAGCGGGTCCAGCTCAGGGGTGTCCGGGCCGCTGAGGCTCATGTTCACGACCTTGGCGCCCTGCTCGGCCGCCCACTCGATGCCGGCGATGATGAGTGACTCCGGGCAGGACCGTCCGATGCAGACCTTCGCATCGAGCAGCGCGGCGTCGGGCGCGACCCCCTGGTAGCGGCCACCGGAGGCGGCGCCGCTGCCGGCGATCGTAGACGCGACGTGGGTCCCGTGGCCTTGGGTGTCGTCGCTGCCGGTGCCGGTGAAGTCGCGGGCGGCGGTGACCCGGCCGGCGAGGTCGGGGTGGGTCTCGTCGATGCCGGTGTCGACCACCGCCACGGTGACCCCTTCGCCGGTGTAGCCGGCCTGCCAGGCGGTCGGCGCGCCGATCTGCGGCACGCTGACGTCGAGGGTGGGCTGGTGGACGGCGTCCAGCCAGATCGTGGTCCGGTCGGCGACGAGCGCGCGCTGGCCGGCGAGCAGACCGGCCCAGAAGCTGCCGTCGCGCGGGTCCACCCGGACCGCCGCGCCGCCGACGCTGGGTAGCTCGCGGCCTGCCTCGGCGGTGGCCAGCCCGGCGACCCGGGCGGCGCCGGACCCGCCGGTGACGATCAGCGGCAGGCTGTCCGGGCGGTCGGCGCCGGCGGCGAGCAGGTCGCTGACGTCGAACAGCCGTGGGTCGAGCCGGCCGGCGGCCAGCAGCGGCTCCGCGTCGCTCGGGACCACCCGCAGCCGGTCGCCGAGCCGGCTGACGGCGAACGTGACGTCGGACCGGCCCGGCGCCGGCTCCACCGACAGCAGCTCGTCCCCGGCCAGCGTCAGCCGGTCACCGGTGAGCAGGGTCAGGGTGGTGCGCGGTCCGGTCGCCAGGCCGGTGGCCGCGCCGGCCGGTGCGCCGGCTGGCGAGCCGGCCTGCGCCGCCGCCTGACCGGCCACTGTGGTCACAGTCACCGGCATGGCGAGCGCGGTAGCGAGCAGCCATGCGGCAGCCTTCCTCCGGAGCGTTCTCATCGGTACCTTCCGTTCCGCCCACCCGCAGCCGCGCCGTTGTGCGGCGCGCTCGGGTCCAGATGATCAAGTGGCCAGAAGATACCACCGGGGGACCCGGGTGAACAGATCTCAGGTTTGTCGTCGTGGTGCCGTGGCCACCACGCGACGGGCGAGCCGGCGGCGACCGTGGGTCAGCGAACAGCGGTTGCCGGCGATATATCTCCGGAGCCGATATCAGCCCTGCTGCGCATCCGCCGAACGGGCGGTCCGTCCAAACCGGTTGGTGGTTGCGGTTATACCCGGATATCGCATCCCGATATAGATATCGGACGGCTACATGCCGGTCACGCTACGGCTTGCGGCCGGGGCCGGTGCCAGCCGCCGCTCACCGCCCTACCGGGGTTTGCCCGGGTACAGCTCGTTGAGGATGCCCTCCAGAATTTCCGCGGTCCGGCTGATCGGCGCCGCATCGACGTAGAGCCGGTTCACGGTGTCAAAGTAGACCTCGACGTCGGCCCGGCTCTCCAGGTAGAGCGCGTGGGTCAGCTGTTCGATGTAGACCAAATCGGACAGGTACGGTCGCTGCTTGCCGAACCGAAGGATCGTGAATGAACCGCCGGCCGCGGCGTGCCCACCGGCTGCCAGCGGCATCACCTGCAGCCGCACGTGCGGTGCCTTGGCGGTGTATTCGATGAGCGTCATGAGCTGGTCGCGCATGACCGCCTTGCCGCCGATCGGGCGGCGCAGCGCCGCCTCGTCCACCACCGCCCACAGCTTGGGCGGGTCCGGCCGGTGCAGGACCGCCAACTGCCGCTCCAGCCGCAACTGCACCCGGCGATCGATCTCCGCTTCGGACGCGCTCGGATGCCCGAGCCGGATCACCGCCCGGGCGTAGTCCGCGGTCTGCAGCAGGCCCGGCACGAACTGGGCCTCGTAGGTGCGGATCAGCGTGGCCATGGCCTCCAGGCCGAGGTAGCGCGTGAACCAGTCCGGCGTGACGTCCCCGTACGGCTGCCACCAGGAGGGCGTGTTCGCCTCCCGGACCCGGGACAGCAGCGCCTCCCGCTCCGGACCTTCGGTCACGCCGTAGAGCGTGAGCAGGTCGGCCACGTCGCGATGCTTGAGCTTGACCCGACCCAGCTCGATCCGGCTGATCTTCGATTCGGAGCTGCGGATCGCGTAGCCAGCCTCGGCCCGGCTGATCCCGCACTCCTCCCGGAGCCGGCGCAGATGCGCACCGACCAGCATCCGGATGGCGGTCGGAGACTCCGCATTGAGGTTGTCGTTGTCGTTGTCGGCACTGTCCTGCGGTTGCGTACGGTCCACGCCTACCTCCGGGGGGTGGTCACCCGAAACCCTCAGCATGCCATCCGCGGCATCGGCTCGCCAGTCCCTACACTTCGATCATGGTCAACGTTCCCGACCGGCTTCGATGGACCGTCGACCTGCTCGACGTGCGGAATGCCGACCGGCTACTGGAGATCGGGTGTGGCCGCGGAGTCGCGGCGGAGCTGGTCTGCGACCGCCTGACCAGCGGCAAGCTGGTCGCGGTCGAGCGGTGTTCCGGACGGTCGCGCTGGAGACCCTCGCCGCCGAGACCGGGAGCAGGTCACCGGCACCACCGCGACCGGCGCCGGGTTGGTCTGCGTTATCGGGCGGCCGGCCTGATCGCCCGGGACGGTAGCCTTGCTGAATGACCCAGCCGAGCCAACCGACTCCACTTCCGCGCCGGCTCAGCGTGGCCGCCACCCCGGACGTTGAGGCCGGCGTGTACGCCGACTTCGTCAGCGTGTGGCACCAGCCCTACCAGTTCATCCTGGACTTCTCGGTGCACACGAATCCCCCCTCGATCATCGAGGTCGACGGCCAGAAGATGGTGAACGTGCCGGCCCGGATGGTGGCGCGGGTGCGGATCCGGCCGGAGCAGATCTGGGAGATCATGAAGGCGCTCGAGCAGCAGCTGTCCCGCTGGGAGAAGGAGCAGGGCCGGGTCACGCCCCGCCGGGAGCAGCCGCCGCCGGTCGCGGACTGACCGAGCGCGGCAGCCACCGGGCCGGACGAAAGCCTCGGGTATGACGTGGCTCACCGTCACTGCGCTCTCACCTACCGCTCAGTAACTGTCAGTACACTTGCCCGTGACCATCCCACCCTGCGGACATGAGAGCGGTATGCATCACCAGACTTCGCTGGCGCACCGTTCGTTGCGCCACGCGCTCGCCCTCGCCCGGGCGACTTCCCCCGATGAGCTGTCCGCGCTCGCCAAGCGGGCCGCCGCCGAGATCACCAAATCGACCCCCGAACCCGAGCCGCTGCTGGCGCTGCTCGCCGCCCACGAGCGGGCCTGCCGGGATCGGCTCGCCGAGCTCGCCGAGCTACAGCAGCAGGCGAGCGCCGACCCGCTCACCGGGCTGCGCCACTACGGGCCGCTGACCGACCGGCTCGCCGGCCACCCACTGACCGGGATGGCGGTGCTCTGCATCGACGTCGACCGGTTCAAGAAGCTCAACGACACGCACGGCCACCAGGCCGGCGACGAGGCGCTGGTCAACCTGGCGCAAGCGCTCCAGGCGGCGCTGCGGGACACCGACGAGCTCTACCGGGTCGGCGGCGACGAGTTCGTCGCGCTGGTCGAGGCGACCAGCTTGGACCAGGCGGCGAGGATCGCCCGGCGGCTGTGCGACGCCGCGGAGCGCACCGGCCGGACGGTCAGCGTCGGGGTGGCGATCGCCACCGACGGCGAGCCGCCACAGTCGGTGCTGCGGCGGGCCGACGCCGCGCTCTACGAGGCGAAGCGGGCCGGCCGCAACACTGTGCACGCGGCAGACGGACCACCGACGCACACGGCAGCCTGACCGCCGGCAGCCGGCTCAGGCCCGGGCGAACTCCGGTGCCAGCAGCTCGGCGATCTGGGCGGTGTTGAGCGCCGCCCCCTTGCGCAGGTTGTCGCCGGTGACGAAGAAGTCCAGCGCCCGCGGGTCGTCCAGCGAGCGGCGGATCCGGCCGACCCAGGACGGGTCGGTGCCGACCGCGTCGATCGGCATCGGGAATTCGCCGGCCGCCGG
>DATCKZ010000048.1:0-34749 GCA_036564175.1 Natronosporangium sp. | reverse complement strand
GCTCGGTGGTGTGCTGCGCCCCGCCGCCCTTGTAGGGGTACGTGGGACCGACGATCGCGATCCGCACGTCACTCCCCCCGCGAGCGCACGATGAGGTCGGCGAGCAGCGCCACCGACCCGATCAGCAACCCGGACAGGAAGATCATGACGGTGTTGGCCGGGAAGTAGAACGGGTGCTGGATCATGTCCCACACGCCCTTGACGAACCCGATGCCGACCAGCCAGAGCGCGGGCGGCATGAGCACCTTCAGCGGGTTGAAGTACATGATCATCCGCAGCACCTGCAGGATGTAGCGGTACGCGTCGGTGACGAAGTGGAATTTGGACCGGCCGGAGCGCTTCGAGTACTCGATCGGGACGTACTCCACCGCGTGCTGGTTGTGGAGGAACGCCATCGTGATGGTGGTGACGCACGAGAACCCGGGTGGCAGCAGCCGCAGGTAAGGCAGGGACACCTCGCGCCGGAACGCCCGCAGCCCGGAGTTGAGGTCCGGGATCCGCTGCCCGACCAGCCGCTCGGCGAGCTTGCGGATCAGCCACTTGGTCGGCACCCGGAGCAGCTTGTGAGTGCCCTGCTCGCTGGTCCTGGCCCCGACCACCTGGTCGATCCGGGAGTCCTTGCGGAGCAGCTCGACGAACTCGGGGATCCGGTGGTTCGGGTAGGTCATGTCGGCGTCGGTCCACACCACGATCTCGCCGCGGGCCTGCTGGGTGCCGATCCGGCGGGCGGTCCCGGAGCCGCCGTTGCGGGGCAGCGGCAGCAGCCGCAGGTTCGGGTAGTCGAGCTGCGCGGCCTGCAGGATCTCCAGGGTGCGGTCGGTGGAGGCGTCATCGATCGCGAGCAGTTCCCAACTGAACCCGCTCGCCGTCATCGCCTCGGAGATCCGCTCCACCTCGGCGAGCACGTGATCTTCCTCGTTGTAGCACGGCAGCACCACGGTCACGTCGAGCGTCTCGCCGTCCGCCATCCACCCTCCCGAGTTCCTGCGCCCGGCGCCAGCATACTGCCGGCGCAGTGCCGGCCGGCCGGTCCGTTCACAGGGAAGCCCCCGTCTATGGGACAAATCCGCTATATCCTTCTTAACACTCGTCCATCGGCGCTGGGGAGGCGGTCATGGCCGATCCGAGCTTCCCGCTGGTCGTCCGCAACGACTGGCGGGCACTGTCGCCGCCACCACTGGCCGGGTGGCGGCCGACCAGCTCGGTCAGCGTGATCATCCCGGCGTACAACTGCCAGTGGTGCCTCGACCTGGCGCTGGCCGGGCTCGCCCGCCAGACCTACCCGGCCGGGCTGCTGGAGGTGGTGGTGGTGGACGACGGCTCCGAGCCGAAGCTGGAGCTGCCCGAGGTCGCGCCGCCGAACACCCGGATTGTCCGGGCGCCCGACCATTCCACCGGCTGGGGGCGGGCGAACGCGCTGCGGGTCGGCGCCGCGGTGAGTGACGGCGAGATCCTGCAGTGGCTCGACGCCGACCTGCTGCCGTTCCCCGAGCACGTCGCGGCGCAGGCACGGTGGCATGCGGTGGCGCCGGAGGTGGTCACGCTCGGCTACAAGCGGTTCGTACGCGGGGGCTGGCCGACCCCGGCCGAGGAGGACTGGCCGACCCCGGCCGAGGTGGCTGACCCGGGGCGGTCGATCGAGACCCTGTTCCCGCCGGCGCTGGCCGAGCCGCACGACTACGTGGAGGAGCTGATCGAGGCCACCGACCGGCTCCGGGCCGCCGACCACCTGGCGTTCCGGGCGCACGTCGGGGCGACCGCCGCGCTCCGGCGTGAGCTCTACCTGGCCGCCGGTGGGGTGGATCCGAGCCTACGGCTCGGCGAGGACAACGAGCTCGGCTACCGGCTCGCCCAGGCCGGCGCGGTGTTCGTGCCCGAGCCGCGGTCGCGCAGCTGGCACCTCGGTCCCTCGCACGCGATGACCGTCGGCGAGCGGCAGCGCCGCTACAACCGGCCGTTTCTCGCCGACCGGATGCCGCAGCCGCGGTGGTTGCGCGGCTCCGGCAACCGGATCTGGGCGGTGCCGCTGGTGGTGGCGGTGGTCGAGGTCGCCGACGACGATCCATATGAGCAGGTACGGGAGTGCGTGGACCGACTGCTCGCCAGCGAGGAAACCGATTTGCGGGTGGTGCTGGTGGGGGACTGGGAGGGCCTGCCCGACGCCCGCCCGGCCGGCCGGCGGCCGGTGCTCGCCGACCCGCTGCTCGACCGCCGGCTGATCGCGGCGACCTACCGGTCGGAGCCCCGGGTGTCGTTCGCCGGCGCGGCGCCGCAGACCGCGTTTCCGTCGCCGTACCTGCTGCGGGTCCCGGCCCGGGTCGGGGTCGGCCGGAGCGCGGTCCGGCGGCTGGTCGCCGAGGCGGATGCCCGGCGGCTCGGGTTGCTCCGGTTGCTGCCGGCGCGGCGCGGCGCCGGCGTCTCGCCGCCGGTGGTCGAGCTGTGGCGAACCGCCGCGGTGAGCCGGGCCCGCCGCCGGCAGCGCGCCGGTGAGCCGCTCGCCGACCTGGTGGCCGCGGTCTGGGGAGCGGGTTGGACCAGTGGCCCGGAGTTCGGGGTGGTGGACCTCGCCACCGCACCGGCACCGGGGCCGGCCGCCCCGGCGCCGGCCCCGGTGCCGGTGGCGGGGTTGCGGTCGCTGCTGCGCGCCACCGGCTACGTCGGCCGGCTCGCAGCCGCCCGGGTACGTCGGCGGCTGCTCACCGCCGTCGTCAGGTAGGTCGCCGTCGCGAGGTAGTTGGACGGTCACTGACGGTACTTGGGTCGTTTACCCGATTGCTACGGTCTGTTCGTACCGGTCAGAGTTGGGACGCCTGGGAGGCGAGCTAGCGACTCGTGGGAGGTGACGGTGACCGCCGTCGCGCTCAAAGACGTCACCAAGGTGTTTCCGGATGGGACAGTCGCGGTCGACCGGCTCAGCCTCGAGGTGGCCGACGGTGAGTTCATGGTGCTGCTCGGCCCGTCCGGCTGTGGAAAATCCACTGTGCTGCGAATCATCGCGGGGCTGGAGGAACCCACCTCCGGTGAGGTGCTGCTCAACGGCACCCCGGCCAACGACCTGGCCCCGCGCGAGCGCGGGGTGTCGATGGTGTTCCAGGACTACGCGCTCTATCCACACATGAGCGTGAACGACAACATCGGCTTCCCGCTCCGGTTGGCCGGCGTCGACCCGGAGCCGCGGCAGGAGCGGATCGGCGATGTGGCGGCCGCGCTCGGGATCGGAGACGTGCTCGGCCGGCGCCCGAACCAGCTCTCCGGCGGCCAGCGGCAGCGGGTCGCGATGGGCAGGGCGATCATCCGCCAGCCGCGGCTATTCCTGATGGACGAGCCGCTGTCCAACCTGGATAGCGGATTGCGGGCGGAGTTGCGGGCCGAGATCTCGAGCCTCACCCGGGAGCTGGGGGTGAGTACGGTCTACGTCACCCACGACCAGGCCGAGGCGCTGACCATGGCCGACCGGGTGGCGATCCTGCGCAAGGGCGTGCTGCAGGACGTCGGCACGCCGACCCAGGTCTACAACCGGCCCGCGACCCTCTATGTCGCCGCGTTCCTCGGCAACCCGCGGATGAATCTGCTGGAGGCGACCGTCTACGTCCACCTTGACCGGTATGTGGTGCTCTCGCTCGGTGAGCAGGCGCTCTACCTGCCGTGGGACGACATCCGCAGCCGGGTGGTCGCCCACTACCACGGCGAGCGGATCGTGGTCGGGATGCGGCCGGAGGCGCTGATGCCGGCCGCCCCGGACGCCGGCGGCGACCAGCTGGTCGGGCGGATCCGGTTCCTGGAGCACCACGGGCACGAGACCCTGGCGTTCATCGACGTCGGCGCGAGCGCGATCGCGCTCGAGGAGCTGGGCGGCAGCGCTCCGGTCACCGGCCCGCCGGGCAACGGCCGGCGCGGCGCGATCGGCAAGCTGCTCAACCGGCTCACCGGTGGCCGTGGGGGCGAGCCGTCCGGCAACGGCCGGGCCGCCGAGGCGCCGGCCCAGAGCGTGCTCTACGACCCGGGGCGCCACCATCGCCGCCCGGCCGAGCTGGCGGTGCGGCTCGCCCCATACCCGCAGATCTCGCCCGGCCAGACCCTGTCGGTCTCGGTCCGGCTGGACGCGCTCCACTTCTTCGACGCCCGAGGCGACCGGATCGACGTCGGATACCGGTAGCCTGCTCGCGTCGATCATGGAGTCTTCGGCGTCTCGCCCGGCGGGCCGGCCCAAACCTCCATGGTCTCGCCCGGCGGGCTGGTCGGCGGGTTAGTCGCACGGATGCTGGCAGGTCGCGAGGCAAGCCACGACCCACCGCCCGGTCGACGCGACCGCCGCCGCGGGGCCCGGGACTACGTGATCTGGCAGATGACCGCGCCGGCGCTGACCACGTCGCCGACCGCCGCCGTCAGCCCACTGACCACACCGGACTTGTGGGCGGCCAGCGGCTGCTCCATCTTCATCGCCTCCAGGACCACGATCGGGTCGCCCTCGCCGACCTGATCGCCGTCCGCGACCAGTAGCTTCACGATCGTGCCCTGCATCGGCGAGGTGAGCGCGTCGCCGCCGGCCGGCAGCGGCTGGTGACTCGCGTGCCGCCGGCGCGGCGCCGGCCGGCCAGGGGCGGACCGCCCCGCCGAGCCGCCGCCGAATCCGGCCGGCAGGCTGACCTCGAGGCGTTTGCCGTTGACTTCGACGACCACCGTCTCGCGCGGCTCCGGCGGCGCGACCGGGGCGCCACCCTCGAACGGCGCCACCTCGCCCTGCCACTCGGTCTCGATCCATCTGGTGTGGACGGTGAACGGCTCGGCCACGAACGCCGGGTCCCGCACCACCTGCCGGTGGAACGGCAGCACCGTCGCGATCCCCTCGACCACCAACTCGTCCAGTGCCCGGCGGGCCCGTTCCAGCGCCGCCACCCGGTCGGCGCCGGTGACGATCAGCTTCGCCAGCAACGAGTCGAAGTTGCCACTGATGACACTGCCCGACTCGATACCGGTGTCCACCCGTACCCCCGGACCGGACGGCAGCCGCAACGCGGTGACCGTCCCCGGGGCCGGCAGGAACCCGCGGCCGGGATCCTCGCCGTTGATCCGGAACTCGATCGAGTGGCCGTGCGGCTCCGGATCGGCGGTGAACCGGAGCGGCTCGCCGGCGGCGATCCGGAACTGCTCCCGCACCAGGTCGATGCCGGTGGTCTCCTCGGTGACCGGGTGCTCCACCTGCAGCCGGGTGTTGACCTCCAGGAACGAGACCGTGCCGTCGGCGCCCACCAGGAACTCGACCGTGCCGGCGCCCTGGTAGCCGGCCTCCCGGCAGAGCGCCTTCGCGGCCTCGTGGATGGTGGTCCGCTGCTGGTCGGTGAGGAACGGCGCCGGCGCCTCCTCGACCAGCTTCTGGTGCCGGCGCTGCAGCGTGCAGTCGCGGGTGCCGACCACCACCACGTTGCCGTGCTGGTCGGCGAGCACCTGCGCCTCGACGTGCCGGGGCCGGTCCAGGTAACGCTCCACAAAGCACTCGCCGCGGCCGAACGCCGCCACCGCTTCGCGGGTCGCCGACTCGAACTGGGCCGGGATCTCCTCGAGGGTGCGCGCTACCCGAAGGCCCCGGCCACCGCCCCCGTACGCCGCCTTGATCGCCACCGGCAGCCCGTACTGCTCGGCGAACGCGACCACCTCGGCCGGGTCGCTGACCGGGTCGGCGGTGCCCGGCACCAGCGGCGCCCCGACCCGCATCGCCAGCCGCCGGGCGGTGACCTTGTCACCGAGGTCCCGGATCGCCGCCGGCGGCGGCCCGATCCAGACCAGCCCGGCCTCGGTCACCGCGGTCGCGAACTCGGCGTTCTCGGCGAGGAACCCGTAGCCCGGGTGGACGGCGTCGGCCCCGGCCCGGGCCGCGATCTCGAGCAACTTGTCGATCCGCAGGTAGGTCTCGGCGGCGGTCTCGCCACCCAGCCCATACGCCTCGTCGGCCAGCCGGGCCGGTAACCCGTCGCGGTCGGCGTCGGCGTAGACCGCGACACTTTCCAACCCGGCATCCCGGCACGCCCGGATCACTCGTACCGCGATCTCACCCCGGTTTGCCACCAGCACCTTGCGAAACGCCTTCCGCATGTCCGGAGTCTAGCCGTGCGTCAAGTTTGACTATTAAGCTGGACGGGTGTCGACGACCCGGATGATGATCCTCGGCGTGGTCAGTTGGCTGCAGCCGGTGCACGGGTACGACGTGCGCCGGGAGCTGCTGCGCTGGCGGGCCGACCAGTGGGCGAACGTTCACCCCGGGTCGATCTACCACGCGCTCAAGCGGCTGACCCAGGAAGGGATGCTCCGGGAGGTGGCGACCGAGCGGGTCGGCGCGCGGCCGGCCCGGACCACCTACGAGGTGACCCCGAAGGGGGCCGAGGAGTTCGAAACCCTGCTGCGCAAGCACTGGTGGGAGTGCGAGAATCCGGTCGACCCGTTCCAGGCCGCGCTGGCGTTCATGCCGGCGCTGCCAGCACCGGAGATCTCGGCGGCGCTCCGCAACCGGGCCGGTGTGCTGCGCGGCAGCGCCCAGCTGTTCCGGGCCGCGATCGACAGCGGCTGGGCAGCTGATCGCAAGCCACCGCACGTGGCCTGGCAGTTCGAGCGCACCATCGTGCTGGCCGAGGCGGAGGCGCGCTGGTGTGACCGGGTCGCGGCGCTGGTCGAGGAAGGGGCGCTCGACCAGCCGGCACCGGCCAGCAGCTTGCCCGCCGATCCGGACGGCGGGCCGGCCACCGGCCAGGGTGCCGACCAGCCCGCCCACCCACCGGCCGATACCGGCGCCGGCTCGCGCGCTGGCCGCCGGTGGCGGCCCGCACCGGGGATGCCTGAACTACCAATATTCAAGTTTGACGCATCGCCCCGCCAAAGCTAGGTTGGTTCGCGGTCCGCCGCGGCCGACCGGGCCGGTAACCGGGGGACTGTCAGGGGGAAACGCATGATGATTGAGACCGCCGGGCTGCGGAAGTCTTTCCGCTCCCGGCAGGGCCGCGAGGTCAAGACCGTGGAAGCGGTCCGCGGCGTCGACCTCAAGGTCGAGGAAGGTGAGATCTTCGGCTTCCTCGGGCCGAACGGCGCCGGCAAGACCACCACGCTGCGGATGCTCGCGACGCTGATCGAGCCGGATGGTGGCGAGGCGACGGTCGCCGGCGTCGATCTACGGCGCGATCCGGGCGAAGTGCGCCGCCGGATCGGCTATGTCGCGCAGGGCGGGAGCACCTGGGACGAGGTGACCGCACGCGAGGAGCTGGTGCTGCACGCCCGGATGTACGGGATCAGCAAGGCGGAGGCGGAACGCCGGGCGACCCGCGCGCTCGAGGCCTTCCAGCTCACCGAGTTCGCCGACCGCAAGTGCAAGACCTACTCGGGCGGCCAGCGGCGCCGGGTCGACATCGCGCTCGGGGTCATCCACGAGCCCCGGGTGGTGTTCCTGGACGAGCCGACCACCGGGCTCGACCCGCAGAGCCGGGCGCACATGTGGGACGAGATCCGCCGGCTCCGCTCCGAAGGCATGACCGTCTTCATCACCACCCACTACCTGGAGGAGGCGGACGCGCTCTGCGAACGGGTCGCGATCATCGACCACGGCCAGATCGTGGCGGAGGGGACGCCGGTCGACCTCAAGCGCGAGATCTCCGGTGAGGTGGTCACGGTCGGCCTGCAGCCGGACACCGCCGGCGGGGTGGCGGCGGCCGCCGAGGTGCTCGACTCGCAGCCGTTCGTCCGCAAGCTGGAGACCATCGACGGCGACCTGCGGCTGTACGTGGAGCACGGCGCGACCGCGGTCCCGCAGGTGATGCGGGCGCTGGAGGGCGCGGACATCCCGCTCGCCTCGGTCGAGGTGCACCGGCCCAGCCTCGATGACGTGTTCCTGGCCAAGACCGGCCGCTCGCTGCGGGAGGAATAGTGAAGTTTCTACGCGACACCTGGCTGGTGTTCCAGCGACAGATGCTGCTGCAGGTGCGGCAACCGGTCTGGATCTTCGTGGGCATCTTCCAGCCGGTGATGTACCTGCTGCTGTTCGCCCCGTTGCTCGAAGAGCCGCTCAAGCTCTCGATGAACCTGTCCACCAACGCCGAGGTCTACCGGGTGTTCGTACCCGGGCTGCTGGTGCTGATCGCCATCTTCGGCGGGCTGTTCCAGGGCTTCGGCCTGATCGCCGAGCTGCGTGCCGGGATCATCGAGCGGTCCCGGGTCACCCCGGTGAGCCGGGTGGCGATGCTGGTCGGCCGGTCGCTGCGGGACGCCGTGACGCTGCTGATCCAGGCGGTGCTGATCTCCCTGCTGGCGCTGGTGTTCGGGTTCCGGGCGCAGATCGGTTACCTGCTGCTGGCGTTCCTGATGCTCGCCTTGATCGCGCTGATGACCTCCGCCACGTCGTACGCGGTGGCGCTGAAGGTACGCAGTGAGGACGCGCTCGCGCCGCTGATGAACACGGTCGCCCAGCCGGTGTTCCTGCTCTCCGGGATCCTGCTGCCGCTCACCGTGGGACCGGTCTGGCTGCAGAACATCGCCAAGGCGAACCCGTTCTCCTGGGCGGTGGACGGGGTGCGGGCGCTGTTCGCCGGTGACATCGGCAACGACCGGGTCTGGCAGGGACTGCTGATCGTGGTGGTGCTCGCCGCGCTGGCGGTCACCTGGGCGGCCCGCGAGTTCGCCCGCACCGTCCGCTGACCGCTCGCCGTTCCCCGTTGATCTAGGAGTTGTTCAGCCCGATTCGCCGGAAGCTGGGCTGAACCACTCCTAGATCGCGGGGCGCCAGGGCACTCCGAGATCGCGGGCAGCGGCACGGCTAGATCGTGGGCGGCAGCGCGGAGGAGGAGCGCCGCCAGAGCGCGGTGATCGGGATGTCGAGTTCGGCGAGCAGCCGGCGCAACAGCGGCAGCGACAGCCCGAGCACGGTACCCGGGTCGCCGTCGATCCGCTCCACGAACGGGCTACCGAACCCGTCGATCGTGAACGCCCCGGCCACCTCCAGCGGCTCACCGGTCGCCACGTACGCGTCGACCTCTTCGTCGCTCACGTCGGCGAAGAACACCCGGGTGTCCGCGACCGCCTCGGCGGTCCGGGCGGTGCCGAGGTCGACCAGCGTGTGGCCGGTGTAGAGAACGCCTTCCCGGCCCCGCATCCGGCGCCATCGGGCCACCGCCTCGGCGGCGTCCCCCGGCTTGCCTAGCGCCTCGCCCTCGAACCCGAGCACCGAGTCGCAGCCGAGCACCAGCACCCCGTCGACCGGCCCTGAGCCGTGCCGCAACTTCTCGGCGACCGCCCGCGCCTTCAACCGCGCCAGCACCGCGCAGAGCGTGTCCGGCCGGGCCGCGTCGACGATCGACTCATCGACGCCGCTGAGCACCACCTGGGCGTCGATGCCGGCCGCCGCCAGCACCCGCCGCCGGGCCGGGCTCGCCGAGGCGAGCACCAGCCGCGGCTGGGTCACCGGGCGACGCTCCCACCCGTCCGTCCCCTCGACATTGGTCACGGGCGCTCAGCGTACCCGCAACCGATTGGGGGGCTCGCGCGTGAACATCACAAAGCTTCCCGGCGGGCCGGTCGGCCACCGGGGAGCGGGCGGGAAGGAGCCGGATGGGCGGGCATCGATCGGCGGTCGGCCGTACGGTCATCTGTGCAGTGGTTTCGGCGATGGTCCTCGCGGTCGTGCTCGGCGGCTGCGCCTCCCCGCAGCCGCCGAGCACCGCACCGACCCCGTGGGCGTGGGAGATGCCGGACTGCGTGGTCTACCAGCCGGCCGACTACCCGGCGCAGGCCCACCGCAGCTCGGTCAGCGTCCACGCTGGAGTGGTGGTGTCCGAGCAGGTGGAGCAGTACGAGCCGGGTTGGGGATCCCGGGCGATCGAGGACGTCTGGTCGGTGGTCCGGGAGTGCGCCAGCTACGAGAGCGAGTCGTTCCTGGAGCAGCACCAGGTGCTGGCCAGTGACTTCGCCGGGGACGAGTCGCTGCTGGTGGAGACGGTCCGGCTGATGCCGCCGGAGACCCAGACCCGGTACGCGGCGGTCGTGCGCTACGGTGACCAGGTGGTCACCGTCTGGGGGTCGGAGCTGGGCCCGGCCGCGATCCAATGCCTGGTCGCGGAGCCGGACGCAACCTGCCCAGCCAGCCAGGCGTGACTAGGGATGTGCCGGACGAGGACAGCTTCGACGCCTTCTACCGGGCGAGCCGGCAGCGGCTGTTCGACTGTCTGTACGCGCTGACCGGCGACGCCACCGAGGCGCAGGACGCGGTGCACGAGGCATACGCGCGCGCCTGGCAGCGGTGGTCGAAGGTGGGCGAGTACGGCGACCCGGAGGCGTGGGTGCGGACGGTCGCCCGGCGGATCGCGGTGAGTCGATGGCGTCGGGCCCGGAACCGGCTGGCCGCGCACCGCCGGCTCGGCGAGCCGCCGCCGCTGCCCGGTCCGGGTCCGGACACGGTCGCGCTGGTGACGGCGCTCAACCAGATCCCGAGCGCCCAGCGGACCGCGATCGTGCTGCACCACCTGCTCGGGCTGCCGGTCGCCGAGGTGGCGGCCGAGACGGGGGTACCCGAAGGGACGGTCAAGGCACGGCTGTCCCGCGGCCGGCGGGCACTGGCCGGTCTCCTCGAGATCTCGGAGGACTCCCATGTCTGATCGGCTCGACGCGCTCTTCGAGGGGCTCCGCGGGCAGCCACCGCCGGCCCCGTTCGCCCCGCCGGAGGCGGTGCGCCGGCGCGGCCGGCAGCGCGCCCAGCGGCAGGCGGTGCTGGCCGGGGTGGCCTTGTTCGCCGTGACCGGCCTCGGCGCCGGCGGGATCGTCACCGTCCTCGGTGAGTCCCCGCAGCCGGTGGATCCGGCCAGCCCGTCCGCGACCGAGCCGACCGGGTCGGTACCGACCACGGTCCCCCAGCGGTGGCTGCTCACCACCGATGACCTGCCGGGTTCCGGCTGGTCGGAGGACACCGGCGAGACGGTCCAGGGCGCCTGGTACTGGGACGGCGCGGAGACGTGGTGCCCGGAGTATCGGGTGTCCGACTACCCGTCGCTGGCCCGGAAGCAAGCCTTCGACGTCCGGGGCTGGCGCCGGGACGAGACCGCCCTGGCGGTGCGGGTCGACCAGGTGGTGGAGTTGTTCGAGCCCGGCGTGGGCGAGCAAGCCATCACCGACGTCCGGAACTACCTCGCTACCTGCTCCCGCCGGCCGGAGCCGGGCGACCAGGCGGCGCCCACCTACTACGAGATCGAGTCGACCGGGTTCGCCGGCGACGAGTCGTTGCTGATCCGGGTGGAGCCGTACGTGTTCGTCGGCGAGAACGAGATCGAACCAGCCGGGGAAGCGACGTACGTCGCGGTGGTACGGGTCGGCGACGTGGTCACCACGATCTCCTACTACAACCTCCCGGACGACGAGGTGATCCCGTTGGTGCAGCGCGCCGCCGACCGGCTGGGCTGACCCGGCCGACCGGTCAGCGCCAGTGCCGCCAGCTCGACGGTCCTCGGTGGACCGGCATCCGGCCGGCGGTGGGCCGGCCACTGCGTACCCACGGTGAGGGGCCGGTCGCGGCTTGCTGGCTCACGCGGCTCCGGGTGCGCAGCACGCCGACCAGCGCTGCCAGCTCCTCGTCGGTCGGGGTGCCGCGCACCACCCGCAGCGCCGGTTCGGGGTCTGCCATGGCGATCAGGATATGGCAGGCTAACCCGCCGTGGACACCCTCTCGGATTTGCTCGACGAAGTGCTCGGCACCCAGCCGGACCCACCGCCGGCGCTGGTGGTGATTACCGCGGCGATCGCGCTGCTGGTGGTGGGGTTCCGGCCAAGTTGGCGGCTGGCCCGCAACGGGATCACGATCGCGCACGAGGGTGGCCACGCGCTGGCCGCCGTGCTGGCCGGCCGGCGGCTGTCCGGGATCCGGCTGCACTCGGACACCTCTGGACTGACCGTGTCGCGGGGCCGACCGACCGGCCCGGGGATGGTGTTCACCCTGCTCGCCGGCTATCCGGCCCCGGCACTGCTCGGGCTGGGCGGGGCGTGGCTGCTCGCCGCCGGCCGGATCACCATGCTGCTGTGGGCGAGCCTGGTGCTGCTGTTCGCGGTGCTGCTGATGATCCGGAACCTGTACGGGTTGGTCTCGGTACTCGCCGCCGGGGCGGCCATCTTCCTGGTCTCGTGGTTCGCCGACCCGGACGTGCAGGCGGCGTTCGCGTACGGGTTCGTCTGGTTCCTGCTGCTCGGCGCGGTCCGGCCGGTCGGCGAGCTGCAGGTGCTGCGGTGGCGGGGCCGGGCCCGGGACTCCGACGCCGACCAGCTGAGCCGGCTCACCTGGCTGCCCGGGCTGCTCTGGGTCGGCCTGTTCGGCGTCGTCACGCTCGGCGCGCTGGCGGTCGGGGTGTCGATCCTGCTGCGCCCCGCGATCGCCGCCTGGTGAGCCGGCGGCCGTGCCGCTACAGCGGGATGTTGCCGTGCTTCTTCGGCGGCAGACTGTCCCGTTTGGTGCGGAGCGCGCGCAGCCCGCGGACGATCTGCGCCCGGGTTGCCGATGGCTCGATCACCGCGTCCACATAGCCCCGTTCGGCGGCGATGTACGGGTTGGCGAGCGTGTCTTCGTACTCGGTGATCTTCTGCGCCCGGAGCGCGGCCGGGTCCTCGGCGGCGGCGAGCTCGGCCCGGTAGAGGATGTTCACCGCGCCCTGCGCGCCCATCACCGCGATCTGCGCGGTCGGCCAGGCGAAGTTCAGATCCGCGCCGAGATGCTTGGAGCCCATCACGTCGTACGCACCGCCGTACGCCTTGCGGGTGATGACGGTGAGTTTCGGTACGGTCGCCTCGGCGTACGCGTACAGCAGCTTCGCCCCGCGCCGGATGATCCCGCCCCACTCCTGCGCCGTTCCCGGCAGGAACCCGGGAACGTCTACAAAGGTAAGGATCGGGATGTTGAAGCAGTCGCAGGTGCGGACGAACCGGGCCGCCTTCTCGCTCGCATCAATGTCCAATGTGCCCGCGAGATGCATCGGCTGGTTCGCCACCACACCGACCGTCCGGCCTTCCACCCGGCCGAACCCGATCACGATGTTCTGCGCGAACAGCGGCTGCACCTCGAAGAAGTCGTGGTCGTCGAGGACCGCTTCGATCGCTACCCGGATGTCGTACGGCTGGCTGGGCGAGTCGGGGATCAGCGTGTTGAGCGCCAGGTCAGTGTCGGTGAGCGTGAGGTCGGCCGGCGCCTCGAACGCCGGTGGGTCGTCCAAGTTGTTACTGGGCAGATAGGACAGTAGGGTCTTCACCCAGTCGATCGCGTCGGCCTCGTCGGCGGCGAGGTAGTGCGCGTTGCCGGACTTGGTGTTGTGGGTGCGGGCGCCGCCCAGCTCCTCGAAGCCGATGTCCTCACCGGTGACGGTCTTGATGACATCCGGCCCCGTGATGAACATGTGGCTGGTCTGGTCGACCATCACCGTGAAGTCGGTGATCGCCGGGGAGTAGACCGCGCCGCCCGCGCACGGCCCCATCACCAGCGAGATCTGCGGGATCACCCCGGAGGCCCGGGTGTTCCGGTAGAAGATCTCGGCGTAGAGCCCGAGCGCGACCACCCCTTCCTGGATCCGGGCGCCGCCGGAGTCGTTGATCCCGATGATCGGGCAGCCGGTCTTCATCGCCAGATCCATCACCTTGACGATCTTCTCGCCGAAGACCTCGCCGAGCGAGCCGCCGAACACCGTGAAGTCCTGCGAGAAGACCATCACCTGCCGGCCGTCGATGGTCCCGTAGCCGGTGACCACGCCGTCGCCGTACGGCCGGGTCTTGGCCAGCCCGAAGTTGCTGGAGCGGTGCCGGGCCAGCTCGTCGAGTTCGACGAACGAACCCGGGTCGAGCAGCGCGTCGATCCGTTCCCGGGCGGTCTGCTTGCCGCGGGCGTGCTGTTTCTCCACCGCCCGGGCGGAGCCGGCATGTACCGCCTCTTCCACCCGGCGCCGCAGATCGGCGAGCTTGCCGGCGGTGGTGTGGATGTCTGGCTCGGTCTGAGTCACGCCGCTCATTATTCCGGGCCGCCGATCACCAGCCGCTTCCCGCCGGGCTACACCACTCGGCGCGCCACGGATGGCCCGGTCTGCCGGAAATCTGGCTAAACCGACTCCCTGCCCGGTACGACCTCGTTGCACACGGTGTGTTGTTGTTCGGCTTCGCGCTGATGGTGGGCGGTCTCGGGGTGCTGGTCTGGGTCCGCGAGGAGCTGCCGTGCCGGGTCCCGATGCTCGATGCGATCGCCGCCCGGCTGAACCGGCTCGCACCGGCGGCCCGCTGGGCGGGCCGGGTGGCGGCCCGGTGGCGGCGGCGCGGGGCGCGGTGGCGGGCGGCCCGGTCGGGCAACCGCCAGCGGCCGGGGAACCCGCGGCAGCCGCGTACCCGGCCGGCGAGCCGACCACAGGGCCGGCCAGCGCGCCGGCCGCAACGCCGGCCTAATGGCCGACCGGCCCGAGCGGTCGGCCGGGTGGCGATCCCGGAGCACACGGTCGTGCTGGAGCGGGTGGACGCCGCGCCCACCCGGGTCACCGCGGTGGGCCGGGCGAGGCCGCCGGCGTCGTCGCTGCTCCGCCCGGACCCGCCGACCCGCCGCCCGGCCGGTCCGCAGCCGCCGGCCCGCGACCGCACCGCCCGCGAGCCCGATGCCGCCGATCGCAAGGCCAGCGAGCGGAAGGTCGGCGACCGCAAGGCCAGCGATCGGATGACCGGCGCTCGCAAGTTCGGCGGTCGCAAGCCGATCGGCCGGAGCCGGGGCGACCGGAACTCCGGCAACCGCAACCGAGGCGACCGGAATCCCGGCTAGCGCTGGTCGGCGCTGGCCGCCGCCGGCCGCCGCGATGTGCGCGTGCCACCGGCCACCGGCTCGCTGCCGTTCCCGCCGGTCGACCCGGCGGATCCGCTCGGCCGCCTGGTCCGTGAGTGCCAGCCCAGCCACCTCCCGCAGTCCGGTACCGTACCCTGCCGGATCATCGCCAGCGGGGATCCGATCGGCGGGAAAGGTAGGCGGTCGACGTGGAACTGCAACCCGAGCGCCCGCCGTTGCCGGAGTCGTCGCTGCGCGAAGCGGTGCTGCGCGGCAGTGCGCTGTGGCGGGAGATGCGGGTGGTGGCCGAGACCGGCTCCAGCAACGCCGACGTGGCCGCCGCGGCCCGGGCCGGCGCGGCCGAGGGCCTGATCGTGGTCGCGGAACACCAGCGCGCCGGCCGGGGCCGGACCGGTCGCAGCTGGTCCTCGCCGCCCCGGGCCGGGCTCGCGGTCAGCGTGCTGCTGCGACCCGCGGTGCCGCCGACCCGGCTGGGCTGGCTCCCGCTGCTCGCCGGGGTGGCGCTCGCCGAGTCGGTGCACCGGGAGACCGGGCTGCTGGCCCGCCTGAAGTGGCCGAACGACCTGCTGATCGGCGGCCGCAAGTGCGCCGGCATCCTCGCCGAGGCGGTCGGGGTGCAAGCGGTAGTGGTCGGGATCGGCCTGAACGTCACGCTCCGCGCCGACGAGCTGCCGATCCCGGAGGCCACCTCGCTCGCGCTCGCCGGCGCCCGGACCACCGACCGGACGCGGCTGCTGGTCGCGCTACTGGCCGCGATCGAGGCGTGGTACGGCAGGTGGCGGGACGCGGCCGGCGATCCCGACGCGTCCGGCCTGCGCCCGGCGTACCTGCGCGCATGCGCCACGATCGGCCAGCGGGTCCGGGCATTGCTGCCGGACGGCACCGAGCCGACCGGCACCGCCACCACCGTCGACCCGGACGGCCGGCTGGTGCTGGCGCTACCGGCCGGCCCGCGAGCGGTGGCGGCCGGCGACATCACCCACCTCCGCCCGGCGGACTGACCCCGGCGGACTGACGGCCCGGCCGGCGGACTGATCGGCCGGTCTGGCCGCCGCAGATCCGGACATCCGCTCGGCGGGCTGCGAGGCTGGCGGGCAGGCGCTACGCTGACGCCGTGGCATTTCCGGAAGAGATCCTCACTGACGACGAGCAGATCGCGATGCACCTGCATCCGCACTGGCGGGAGATGGTCCGGCCGGTGCTGGTCCTGCTACTGGGGATCGCCGCGGTCGTCGCCGCGTTCGTCTTCCTGCCCGACGACAGCACCGCCTGGCAGATCGTTCTGTATGTCATCTTCGGCGTGGTGGTGCTGCTGGTGGTGTGGTTGACGATCTGGCCCTGGATCGTCTGGCGGACCACCCACTATGTCTTCACCAACGAGCGAGTGATCCTCCAGCACGGCGTGTTCCGCCGGGAGCGGCGGGACATCCCGCTGCAGCGGGTCAACGACCACACGATGAACCAGACGCTCATCGACCGCTTCTTCCGGTGCGGCACGCTCACCATCGAGTCCGCCGGCGAGCGGGGCCAGACCGTCCTCATCGACGTGCCGAAGGTGCAGCGGGTGCAGACCCTGCTCTACGACCTGGTGGAGACCCACCACGACAAGCACTCGCTCGGTGACGGTGAGATGCGGGAAATCCTGCAGGAGTTCCGGGACGCCGAGCGGGCCGCCGAGCAGCAGGAAAACCAGAAATAGGCGCTCGCCGCCACCGGTTCCATCCACTATAGAAATCCCGGTACGCCCGGCCGCGCGCCGTACGCCCGGTCACGCCGGTACGGCCGGCCGCGCAATGCTGCGCCCGGACCGCGTACGGTCAACCGCGCGGCTCTGCGTACGGACGGGTGTGCCGGCGTACGGACGGTGGAGTTGGCGCCGGTGGTCAGCGCCGGACGCTGGCGAATGCGTCGGTCGCGGCCGGCTCGGCCTCCGCCAGCGCCCCGGCTTCCGCCTCCAGTGCCTCGGCTTCCGCCTCCAGCGCTTCGGCCTCCAGTGCCTCTGCCTCCGCGTCCAGCGCTTCGGCCGCCACGGGCTCGGCCCGCACGGTCTCGGCCGCCACGGCCTCAGCGCCCGCCGCCACCGCTCCGGCCTCCGGCGATGGCTGCGGCGCCGGGATCGCCGGCTCGGCCGGCGCTGGCTTGCCCGCGAACACGAACGTGCGGTAGGTCCAGAACCGGAAGATCGTCCCCAGCCCCAGCCCGGCCGCCTTGGCGAAGTTCAGCGCCCACAGCGTGGTCAGCCCGAGCCCGTACTTGGCGGCGCCCATCACGCCGAGTTCGATCGCCAACCCGGCCGCGTTGAACGCGAAGAACAACACGTATTCGCGCGAGATCCGGGAAGTCTTCCGGTGCCGGAACGTCCAACCACGATTCATGAGGTATGACGTGGTGGTGGCGACCGCGGTGGCCGCGACATTCGCCTTCAGCTCGCTCCCGCTGAATAGCGTCAGCGCGAGCGCATTGAAGACCACGAAGTTGATGACCACATTGGCGGCACCCACGATCCCGAACCGCCAAGCCTCCCCGATCAATGTCCGCCAGCGGCGGTACCAGCCACGCACCGGCGCAACTTTACGCGACGGCGTCGCGGATCGGGGAGTCGCTGTCGGTTGACGTCGCCTCATATCGTATCGACCGCCGGAACCTTACCGATCCCGTCGCCTTCGGTTACTGCCTCACGAAAGACGAACCGCCGGTAGGTCCAGAACCGGAACGCCGTGCCGGCGGCGAGGCCGATGACGTTTGCCGAGATCAGGTCGGCTAGCGGGGTGCGGAAGACCGGCCAGATGCTACCCAGCCCATCGTGGCTCGCCCACAGGAACAGCAGCGAGATGCCGAGCCCGATCGCGTTGAACGTGAAATACAACACGTACTCGCGAGCCAGGCCGGAGCGGGCGCGGTGCCGCCAGGTCCAGAACCGGTTGCCGACGAAGGCGACCGTGGCGGCGACCACCGTGGCGATAATCTTCGCGGTGTAGGAGCTCATCACCGTCAGCAACAGGCCGAACAGCGCGGTGTCGACCACGTAAGCGATCCCACCCACAATGCCGAACTTGCCCATCTCGTGGATCAAGTCTCGGAAGCGCTGGTAGATCCGCCTTAGCCACACGCGCCCGAGCCTACCTGGAACGGTCCACCGACAGCACTAGTACGCCGATCTCCAGGCGGTCCTGTTCGGTGGTGAGCCGGACGGCCCGGCCGGTGCCGCCGTACTGCGCCACGTCCACCCCGAACGTGTGCCAGCGGCAGTCGTCGATCGGTTGCCGACCGCACTCCAGCGCCCCGGCCGCCCGGCTGGCCAGCGCGTTTTCCGGATCGCCGAGGGGTTGGTCGTCGAGCCGCAGCCGGTCGCCGGTGAGCATCCGGTCGCCCTCCCAGCCGACCAGCCCGACCTCGAGCGCGGCGTCCTCGGGGTCGGGCCAGTCGGCATCGACCTCGCCGGCGGTCACCGACAGCGACGGCCGGTCTCCACCGAGCGACCCCGGCCCGGTGAACACCGCCACGTCCCGCTCCGGCCCGGGCAGCTCGTACAGCACGGTCAGGCTCCAGCCCGCCGAGGCGGTCCGGCCGGTCGGGAGCGGCCCGCGGTCGGCCGCCACCCACCACGCGCCGGCGCCGGCGTCCCGGACCAGGCCGGTGACATCGGCGTACGCCTGCCGCAGCGGCCGGTCCGGTTGGGGCTGGACCGCGTCCGCGGCGATCGTGTGCCAGCCGCCGGCCGGCCCGTGCAGCCGGACCTGGGGCGGACCGTTCGGGCCGGTGGCCGCCCAGTGCAGCGCCGCCCAGCTGACCTCGGCGCCGGCCGGCAGTGCCAGCCGGGCGCCGCTGGCCGCGACCACCGTGCCGGGCAGTCCGGGCGGCATCGTGGGCTCGCCGGTGCCGGGCAGGTAGGGAAGCGGCGGGAGCAGGTCGTTGTCGAGCGGGTCGTCGGCCAGGCAGGCCGGCCGGTACGGGCAGGACAGCCAGGTGTTCCCGATCATCGCCAGCCCGAGTGGGCCGGTGGCGGCGTACCCGGTGGTGAACCCGGGCGGCGCTACCGGCACCCGGAACCGGGCCTGGCTCGGCTTCCCGACTCCGGTCACGTCCACGGTGATCGGGGCGAACCCGCCCAGCGACTGGTCGACGGTCACCGGCAGCCGGGCGGTGCTGGCCTCGCCGGCCGGCCAGACCGGCCGGGAACAGACCACGCTGGCCGGGCCGGCCGGGGCGGGGTCGCACTCCCACCCGTCCCCGGCATCGGGGTCCGCCAGCCGGATCCCCGCCGGCCACCGCACCGCCAACTGGGCTTCGTCTGCGCCTTCTCCCGCGTCGATCATGGAGCTTTCGCGCGGGTCGTGCGGCGGGTCGCGCGAAACCTCCATGATCGACTTGTCGGACGCGTCGGCAGAAGTGGCCGCGGCGGGAGTCGCCGGGCGATGAACCGTGATGGCGAGTTGGCCGGGTTCGCCGGCGGCGAGGCTGGTGCCGGACAGGTCCGGTGCCACCTCGATCGGCGCCGGGGTCGGCGACCCGGCCGGCGGGGCCGGCGTGGACGGGGCCGAGCTGGTCGATTCCGGCAACGCGGCCGGCCGCCCGGTCGGCGGGTCCGCCGGTGCCGGCCGCTCCGGCGGCGGCACCGGTGGTGGCGGTGGTGGCGGAGCCGGCTCCGGCGCCGGCTGCGGCGGGGCCTCCGCGACCGGCGGCTCCGGCTCCGCCGGGTCCGGCGGCTTCAGCATCATCACCAGCGCGAACAGCAGCACCCCGATCAGCCCGGCGGCGGCCAGCCCGGCCCCGGCGGCGACGTTCGTCGACCCGTGCCGCTGGATCCAGCCTTGCACCCGGCCGACCAGCAGCGCCCAGGCTTCCCGTACCGCCGCTACCGCACCCGTCCACCAGGCCGCCGCCGGTACCGAAGCGAGGTAGGGCGCGGCAGCCGCCCCCAGCACCACCGGTGCCAGTACCCCCCGGAGGCCGCGGTTGACCTCGGCCAGCTCCGCCCAGACCGCCCGGCAGTCGTCGCAGCCGGCCAGGTGGGCATCCACCTTGGTGCGTTCCCGCCGGGGCAGGCCGCGTCGCAGATGGGCGCCGAATCGGGCCGCCGCCCAGTGGCAGGACGGGTCGCTGGTGCCGCTGAGGTGCTCCTGCAGGTACATCTGCCGGAGCCGCTCCCGGGCCCGGTAGGCCAGCGCGGCGACCGCGTTCGGGGTCAGCCCCAGCAGCGGCGCGATCGCGGCCGGCTTCTCGCCCTCCACCTCGGTGTGCCAGAGCACCACCTGCCACCGCTCCGGGAGCCGAGCGAAGGCGCGGGCCGCGTAGGAGCGGTCGAGCCGCGTCACCACCTGGTCGCCGGCGGTCGGCCCGCCGCCCGACTCGTACCGCGCCAGGTCGTCGGTGAACTCGATCCGGCGGTCCCGCCGGCTGCGGTCGTAGCTGGCGTGCCGGACCGCGGTCAGCAGGTAGGCGCGGAACGCCACGGTCGGGCCGCGGCCGAGCCGGAGCGCGGCGAGCACCTTGGCGAACGCCTCGGCGACCAGGTCATCGGCGTCGGCCGGGTCGCGTACGAGCGCCCGGGCGAGCCGGCGGGCGGCGTCGACGTGGCGGTCGTACAGCACCTCGAAGGCGCCCGAGTCGCCGGCCCGGACCGCGGCCATCAATTCGGTGTCGGCGGGCGCGTCACCGTCCGGCCGGTGCCGACCGACGAGCTTTGTCACGGCGTACCCCCACGGGAGGCTCATGGGTGAACCGCTCTGGTTGTTGTGCCGACCTTAAGGTGATTTGTAGTTAAAAGAAAGGCTTGATCTAGCTAGCCGGCTTCTATAGGCTTCATGCCTCTACGCCCGGGTGGTCCGGATGCTGGTGCGCCCGGCTGGGGTTTAGGCTCATCTACATAAACCCCGAGCCACCGCCGCCTCGGGCGGCGAGTGCTGTGTCGGGTCAAGTCACCGCGCGCGAGGAGAGCCGTCATGACCGCGACCGCCATTCCTGGGCTACAGGACGCCCCGACCAACCACCCACGCCTGCTCAGCTGGGTGAGTGAGGTGGCTGCGCTCACCACCCCCGACCGGGTCGTGTGGTGCGATGGGTCGGCGGCAGAGTGGCAACGTCTCACCGATGAGCTGGTAGAGGCGGGCACACTGGTGCGCCTCAACCCCGATCGCAAGCCAAACTCGTTCTGGGCCCGTACCGACCCGACCGACGTCGCCCGGGTCGAGGAACGCACGTTCATCTGCTCGGTCGATGAGTCCGACGCCGGTCCGACCAACAACTGGATGGACCCCGGCGAGATGAAGGCCATCATGACCGAGCTCTACCGGGGCTGCATGCGCGGGCGCACCATGTATGTGATCCCGTTCTGCATGGGGCCGCTCACCGCCGAGAATCCAATGTACGGAGTGGAGATCACCGACTCCGCGTACGTGGTTGCATCGATGCACATCATGACCCGGATGGGCTCGGCGGTGCTCGAGAAGATGGGCGACGACGCGGACTTCGTGCCCGCGCTGCACTCGGTCGGCAAGCCGCTGGCCGAGGGTGAGTCCGATGTGATCTGGCCGTGCAACCAGACCAAGTACATCTCGCACTTCCCGGAAACCAGGGAGATCTGGTCCTACGGCTCCGGGTACGGCGGCAACTCGCTGCTCGGCAAGAAGTGCTACTCGCTGCGGATCGCCTCGGTGATGGGCCGCGACGAGGGCTGGATGGCCGAGCACATGCTGATCCTCAAGCTGACCTCGCCGGAGGGCAAGGTCTACTACATCACCGGTGCGTTCCCGTCCGCCTGCGGCAAGACCAACCTGGCGATGCTGGAGCCCACAATCGACGGTTGGACGGTGGAGACGCTCGGCGATGACATCGCGTGGCTGCGGTTCGGCGAAGATGGCCGGCTGTACGCGGTGAACCCCGAATACGGTCTGTTTGGTGTGGCCCCCGGCACCGACTGGACCACCAACCCCAACGCGATGCGTACGCTCGAACGCGGCAACTCCATCTTCACCAACGTGGCGCTCACCGACGACGGTGACATCTGGTGGGAGGGGATGGGCGACCCGCCGGCCCACCTCACCGACTGGCGGGGTCGGGACTGGACACCCGACAGCGAGGAGCTGTCGTCGCACCCGAACTCCCGGTTCTGCACGCCGATCAAGCAGTGCCCGATCCTGGCGCCGGAATACGAAGACCCGGTCGGAGTGCCGATCTCGGCGATCCTGTTCGGCGGCCGCCGCAAGACCACCATCCCGCTGGTGACCGAGTCGCGGGACTGGGTGCACGGGGTCTACATGGGAGCGACGCTGTCGTCGGAGACGACCGCGGCGGCCGCCGGCAAGGTCGGGGTGGTGCGCCGGGACCCGATGGCGATGCTGCCGTTCATCGGCTACCACGCCGGCGACTACTTCCGGCACTGGATCGAGATGGGCAAGGGCGGCGGCGCCGGCGCCGGCGACCAGTCGAAGCTGCCCAAGATCTTTTACGTGAACTGGTTCCGGCGGGGCGAGGACGGCCGGTTCCTGTGGCCCGGGTTCGGGGAAAACTCGCGCGTCCTGAAGTGGATCATCGGCCGGCTGGAGGGTACCGCCGAGGCGGTGGAGACCCCGATCGGGTTCGTCCCGACGCCGGAGTCGCTGGACCTGACCGGCCTGGACATCCCGCGCGAGGACCTGGAGGCGGTGCTGCGGGTCGACCCGGAGGAGTGGAAGGCCGAGATCCCGCAGGTGACCGAGTGGTTTGCGAAGTTCGGCGACAAGCTGCCCGGCGTCCTGTGGGCCGAGCTCGACGCGCTCAAGGCCCGGCTCGGCGTCGAGTAGCCGCGCCGCGCCCAGAAACGCTGCCGGCCCGGGCGGCGGCCCCACCGCCGCCGCCCGGCCACCGCCCACGCCGCCACCCGGCCGCCGGGCCCCACGCCGCCGCGCCGCTGCTGTCCGGGTGCCCTGGAGGCATGCCGGGGCTGCTCCTCGCTGCCGCGAGGCATCTTCACGACGGGGCGTCCCGCGGTTAGCGATCACGCACTAGGCTTGCGCCGTGATGCGACTGCGCGAGCTGGTCTACTCGCTCTACGAGCGGCGGTTGGCCGCTTCGCTGGCCGGGAAGCCGCTGCCGAATCACGTCGGGGTGATGGTCGACGGCAACCGGCGGTGGGCCCGGGAGATGGGGTACGTGGACCCCAACGACGGGCACCGGGTCGGTGCGGAGCGGATCAAGGAGCTGCTGCGTTGGTGCGACGACGTCGGGATCGGCCACGTCACGGTCTGGCTGCTCTCGACCGACAACCTCTCCCGCCCGGCCAGTGAGCTGGAGCCGCTGCTGCAGATCATCGAGAACCTGGCCACCGAACTCGCCGCCGACGACCAGCCCTGGCGGCTGCGGATGGTCGGGGCGCTGGACCTGCTGCCCGCCCACCACGCCGCCGCGCTCAAGGCCGCCGAGGAGCGGACGGTCAACCGTACCGGTGCCGCCCAGGTCAACCTGGCGATCTGCTACGGCGGCCGGCGGGAGATCGCGGACGCGGTCCGGTCGCTGCTGCTCGAGTATCACGAGGCCGGGCTGTCGCTGGCCGAGGTGGCCGAGCAGCTCGACGTCGACCACATCGCGCAGCACCTCTACACCAAGGGCCTGCCCGACCCCGACCTGGTGATCCGGACCAGCGGCGAGCAGCGGTTCAGTGGCTTCCTGCTGTGGCAGTCGGTGTACTCGGAGTTCTACTTCTGCGACGTCAACTGGCCCGGGTTCCGGCGGGTCGACTTCCTGCGGGCGCTCCGCAGCTATACCCAGCGGCAGCGACGGTTCGGCGCGTAGCGTGGTGCAACCGGTGCGCGACCAGTAGCGTCTAGGCATGGCCCGGTCCCGTCCCAAGCCGGCGGTCAGGACGTACGTGGTGGACACCTCGGTCCTGCTCTCCGATCCGGCCGCGCTGTACCGATTTGCCGAGCACGAGGTGATCCTGCCGCTAGTGGTGATCACCGAGCTGGAGGCCAAGCGCCACCACCCGGAGCTGGGCTGGTTCGCCCGGCAGGCGCTGCGGCTGCTCGACGACCTCCGGCAGCGGTACGGTCGGCTGGACGAGCCGGTGCCGGTGGGTGAGGACGGTGGCACGCTCCGGGTGGAGCTGAACCACGCCGACCCGGCGGCGCTGCCGATCGGCTTCCGGACCGACAGCAACGACGCCCGGATCCTGGCCACCGCGCTCGGGCTGGCCGGCGAGGGGGCGGCCGTCACGCTGGTCACCAAGGACATGCCGCTGCGGGTGAAGGCGGCCGCGGTCGGTCTACGCGCCGACGAATACCGCCACGACCAGGCCAGCGACGCGACCTGGACCGGGATGGCCGAGCTCGAGCTCGCCGCCGAGCAGATCGACACCCTGTACGCAGACGGCACGCTGGATGTCGCCGCGGACTTCCCGGTGCACACCGGGCTGGTGCTCACCTCTCCGCGCGGCTCGGCGCTCGGCCGGGTGCAGCCGGACAAGACCATCCGGCTGGTCCGGGGTGATCGCGAGGCGTTCGGCCTGCGCGGCCGGTCGGCCGAGCAGCGGATCGCGCTCGACCTGCTGCTCGACGACTCGATCGGGATCGTCTCGCTCGGCGGCCGGGCCGGCACCGGCAAGTCGGCGCTGGCCCTGTGCGCCGGGCTGGAGCAGGTGATGGAGCGCGGCCGGCACCGGAAGATCAGTGTGTTCCGGCCGCTGTACGCGGTCGGCGGCCAGGAGCTCGGCTACCTGCCCGGCACCGAGTCGGAGAAGATGTCGCCGTGGGCGCAGGCGGTCTTCGACACGCTCGGTGCGGTGGTGCACGAGAACGTGGTCGAGGAGGTGCTCGCCCGCGGGCTGCTGGAGGTGCTGCCGCTGACCCACGTCCGGGGTCGGAGCCTGCACGACACGTTTGTGATCATCGATGAGGCGCAGTCCCTGGAGCGGGGGGTGCTGCTCACCGTGCTGTCCCGGATCGGCAGCGGTTCGCGGGTGGTGCTGACCCACGACGTGGCGCAGCGGGACAACCTCCGGGTCGGCCGGCACGACGGGGTGACCGCGGTGATCGAGGCGCTGACCGGGCAGCCGCTGTTCGCCCACATCACGCTGACCCGCTCGGAACGGTCCGCGATTGCGGAACTCGTCACAGAGTTGCTCGAAGATATCCCGCGGTGACGGAAAGCCGGTAGATTTGCCCGGATTTTCCCTGAAATTCCCGTGTTGATCCTCACAACCGACCGGGGGTGCTGACCACCCCCGGAGTCCGGGTCAGTCATGGTTGGCGGCTGTTGCGCGCCCCCGGTACGCAACGTGTCCATGTCCCCGGACGAAGGGTTCTCTGTGGTGAGTCGCAGCACCGGTACCACCGGTCGCGTGTCCCGATTCACAATCCGTTTCCTCGCCATTGGACTGTTGCTGCTCAGCACTGTGGGCAGCACCATTGTGGGCGGGGAGCGGGGGCATCAGCCGCCATCCCAGGCCGATGCCGCGGTAGCCGTTCCGCCTGCCGTCGATGGCGAGCAGAGCGCACTACGCAGACTGGTGGAAGTCGCCGAACGGACCGACCGCAGCATTCGGGAAGCGGTCACGAAAGCCGAACAGCGGGCCAGTCGGGCACAAGGGCCTGAGGAAAGCCCGCCGCCGGAACCGTCGTCCACATCAGACTCATCTGGCTCCTCGGAGGACTCTGGTGAGTCGGCCGGCTCGGTTCCGGAGTCGTGCAATCAGTACAGTGGCAACCGAGCGATCGGTTGCGCGCTGTTGCTCGACAATGGCTTCTCCCTGGATCAGATGTCCTGTCTAGACAGTCTATGGACCAAGGAGAGCGGCTGGAACGAGCGGGCGCAGAACCCGTCGTCGGGTGCCTACGGCATCCCGCAGGCGCTGCCCGGTGACAAGATGGCCTCGCACGGCGACGACTGGCGGACCAACCCGGCGACCCAGATCAGCTGGGGCCTGGATTACATCGCCGGGCGCTACGGCACGCCGTGCGGTGCCTGGTCGCACTCGCAAGCCAACGGCTGGTACTGACCGGCCGGCTCCCGACCGCCACCCCGGCTCCCGTCGGCTGATCCGGTGAGGGTCGCCCACCCCCCCAAGGGTGAACCCGTGCCCGGATCGGCGGGCGGGAGCGGCGGTCGTCGCGCCGGTGGCCGGTCGGGGTTGGCTGGGCGGCGGTTCGCCTGGTACCAACGAACCGTGATGGGTGAGCTTGCGCGGCCGGACGACGCCCCGCCGGAGTTCGGGACTGAAGCCTTCTACGCCAGCATCGGCCGGGCGTTCGTGGTGATGTGCGCGGTCGTGCCGGTGCTGCTGCTGGTCGAGCTGGTCAACCTGCTCACCGATCACAACCTGGCCCGGGCCGGCGGGATCGTGCCGCGCCAGCTGTACGGACTGGACGGGATCGTGCTCGCGCCGTTCCTGCACGGGAGCTTCGAGCACGTCGCCGGGAACGGCATCGCGCTGATCCTGGTCGGCACGTTCGTGCTGGCCGACGGGGTACGCCGGACCTTGTGGTCGACCGCGCTGATCATGCTGGTCGCCGGGGCCGGCGTCTGGCTGCTCGGCGACCTGTTCTTCCAGGACGGCGAGCGGGTCGGCCCGCACGTCGGGGCGAGCGGCGTGGTGTTCGGCTACCTCGGCCTGCTGCTCACCCGCGGCATCCTGGAACGCAGCCTGTGGAGCAGCTCGGTGGCGTTGCTGATCGGCGCGCTCTACGGGGTGGTGCTGTGGCAGGGGATCCAGCCGACCCAGCAGGGCATCTCCTGGGAGGGCCACCTGTTCGGGCTGATTGGCGGGATCGCGGCCGCGATCGTGTTCCGTCGCCGCCGGCCGAGCCAACCCGCCGACCGCCTCCCAACTACGGCACAACTGAGCTGAAAATCGAGGCTGACACCCCAGTTGTGCCGCAACTGGGATCGGGGGGTGCAAGGGTGGGGAGTGGGGTGGTTGCCGGAGCGGCCGGCGGCCCGTACCGTTCACACATTGACGGCGGCCATGCGGAAGCGGTGATGCTCGTGCACGAGGTCGACATGGCGATCGTGGGAGCCGGTCCCACCGGACTCTTCGCGGCCTACTATGCCGGCTTCCGGGGCTTCTCCACGGCGGTGATCGATGCCCTGCCCGAGCCGGGCGGCCAGGTCACCGCGATGTACCCGGAGAAACAGATTTTCGACGTGGCCGGGTTCCCGGCGATCCGCGGCCGGGACCTGATCGACAACCTGGTCGCCCAAGCCGCCCCGTTCAAGCCCGACTACCTGCTCGGCGCCCAGGCCGACTCACTGTCCTATGACGACGACCTGCCGGTGGTCGAGTTCGCCAACCGGGAGCCGTTGCGCTGCAAGGCTTTGCTCATCACCGGCGGGATCGGCAGCTTCAACCCGCGGCCGTTGCCGGCGGCGGCGAGCTTCACCGGTGACGGGGTGATCTACTTCGTCAAGCAGCTCGACCCGCTGGCCGGCCAGGACGTGCTGATCGTCGGCGGCGGTGACTCGGCGTTCGACTGGGCGCTGGCACTCGCCAACCTCGCCAAATCGGTCACGCTCGTCCACCGGCGCGACCGGTTCCGGGCGCATGCGCACACCGTCGAGCGGGTCCAGGCGCTACCGGTCCGGATCATCGTCAACGCCGAGCTCACCCGGCTGATCGGGGAGGAGCGGGTGACCGGCGCCGAGATCACCCCGAAGGGCGGGGAGCCGGAGCTGATCCCGGTCGACACGGTGATCGCGGCGCTCGGCTTCGTCGCCGACCTCGGCCCGCTCTCACAATGGGGGCTCAAGGTCGACAAACGCCACATCGTGGTGGACACCACCATGGCCACCAACCTGCCCCGGGTGTTCGCGGCCGGGGACATCACCGCCTACCCCGGCAAGGTCAAGCTGATCGCGACCGGGTTCGGCGAGGCGGCGACCGCGGTGAACAACGCCGCGGTGGTGATCGACCCGTCCGCCCACGTCTTCCCGGGTCACTCCTCCGACGCGAGCTGACCGGCGTCGTAGGCGGCGGCGGTCTTCTTCGAGACCACCATCCGCCACGCGTCGGTGAGCAGCTCTCGCAGCTCCTGCTCGTCGATCGCGGCCAGCCGGACCCGGATCCACCGGTAGCGCAGGTCCGCCGGGGCCGGCATCAGGAACTTCTCCGGCTCGGCCTCGACCATTGCCGCCCGCTCCTCCTTGGGGAACCCGACCCCCATGATCGTCTCGTCCGGCGAGAGCGACGCGTAGACGATCCGGCCGACCCGGAACTTCACGTAGTCCCGGACGATCCCTTCGGTGGTGCGCGGCAGTGACCTCGCGATCCGGCGCACGTCGTCCGCGGTAGCCATCGCCCGCAGGCTACCCGGCGGGTCCGACAACCGGCACCAGACAACCGGCCGCAGCCAATCGCACCGCCGACGCCGGGCGGGCTGGAACAGCGCCGGCCCACCCGGGCAAGCATCCGGCGGCCGGAGCAGCCGATTCCACCCGTACGGAGAAAGTTGTTGGCCTGACCGGCGGCGCAACCTCCCACCTTCGAAAGGGAGGTTGACCATGTGGTACGAGGTCTCGGCACCCACCTGGCCCGCTCGCGCGCTCTACGATACGTCCTGCGGCTTCCCGACCTGGGAGGAGCGAGTCGTGGAGCACCTGCCGCCGCGTCCGCGGCTGGAGTCGAAGCTCGACGCTGCCCTCGCGCACCGGTTGACGGTCGTGGTGGCCGACGCCGGCTTCGGGAAGACGACGCTGTTGACGTCCTGGTCGGCCGGCATCAACGCGGTGGTCCACCAGCTGACCCCGGGCGACCGCGACCTGACCCAGCTGTGGCGCGGGCTCGCCGGTGCGCTCCGGCGGCACCTGACCGACCTGCCCGCCGAGCTGGCGAGCAGCACCGAACCGGTCCGCGGCCCGGTCTCCGCCCACAGCGACAGCGTCCGGCCGCAGGCGATGGCCGAGCTGCTCGGCCACGCGCTGGCCCAGCGGCTCACCCGCGACCTGGTCCTGATCCTCGACGACGCGCACCTGATCGCCACCGGGCCGGCGGCCAGCTTGATCGCCGGGCTGGTCCGGCACGCGCCGCCGCTGCTGCACATCGTGCTCGCCTCCCGCGGACCGCTGCCGGTGCCGGTCCGGCGGCTGCGCTCGCAGGGGCAGCTGCTGGAGCTGACCGGCTCCGAGTTGGCGTTCACCACCGTCGAGGTGGCCGGCGTGCTGACCGAAGTGGTCGGTCCAACCGCGACCAGCCTGGCGCCGCAGGTGCGGGCGGTCACCGGCGGCTGGCCGATGGCGGTGCGGCTGGCAGCGCAGGCGCTGCGCGATGTGGACCCGGCAGACCGGGCCGGCCAGGTCGCCGGGTTGGCCGGGCTGGCCGGCCCGCACGGCCAGCTCACCGAGCTGATCCGGGCCACCTACCAGCAGGAGCCGGCACCGGTGCAGCGGCTGCTGGCGATCGGCGCGCGGTTCGACCGGTTCACGGTCGGCCTCTGCGAAGCGCTCGGGGTCGACGACGCTGCCGAGCTGGTGACCGGCATGGCCCGGCGCGGGCTGTTCATCGAGCCGGCCACCGGCGACCTGCCCACGCCGGCCGGGGAGGAATGGTTCCGGTTGCATCCGCTCGCCCACCGGTTCATCAGCGAGTACGGAGCAACCCCGCCGGACGAGCTGGCGAAGCTGCACGCCAACGCGGCCCGCTGGTTCGCCGAGCACCGGGTACCGGAGGCGGCCCTCCGGTCGGCGCTGGCCGCCGGTGACCGCGACCAGGTGGTGAGCCTGCTGGCGGAGGTCGGCGAGCAGCTGGTCAGCAACGGCCACACCAACGTGGTGCTGGACGCGATCGCCGCGATTCCGGACGCCGAGCGGGACGCCCGCGCCGAGCAGCTCGCCGGCTACGCCTACCTGGTGCGCGGCGAGTGGGACCAGGCCCTGGCCCGATACACCAACGCCGCCGGCGAGGACGGCCCGCTGCCGGCCAGCCTGGCCTGGCGGATCGGGATGATCCACTACCTGCGCGGCGACCACGACCTGGCGCTCGCCACCTACCAGCGGGCCGACCTGAGCCGGCCGGTCAACCGGGACACCGCGATGGTGCTGGCGTGGGCCGCGGCGGCGCACTGGATCCGGGGCGACTCGAAGAACTGCGGGGAGCTGGCGGCGCAGGCGCTCAGCATCGCCACCGAGGTGGGCGACCCCGCCGCCCTGGCGACCGCCCACACCGTACAGTCCATGTTGGCGGCACTGGAGGGTGACCGGCGCAGCAACGCCGCCCACTACGGCAAGGCGCTGGCCTATGCGCAGGAGGCCGGTGATGTGCTGCAGCTGATCCGGATCCACACCAACCGGTGCTCGCACAACCTGGAGGAGGGCGCGTACGGCGCCGGGCTGGCCGAGCTCGACCACGCGATCCGGCTCGCCGATCTGTATGGTTACGGCGGGTTCGGCGGGGTGGCACTGGTCAACCGGGGCGAGATCCGGCTCCGGCTGGGCCAGCTGGAGGAGGCCCGCCAAGACCTCGAAGCGGCACTGACCATTTTCGAGGATCTCGGCTCGCGCAAGGCCGCCTACCCGTTGACCCGGCTCGGGGAGTACCACCACCTGCGCGGCGACGAGGCGGCCGCGACCCGGGCGTTCGAGCAGGCGCTGGCCTACTCGGAGCAGAGCGGCGACCGGCAGGCGGAGGTGCCGGCGCTGGCCGGGTTCGCCAAGCTGCTCGCCGAGTCCGACCCGCAGCGGGCCACCTCGCTGGCCGAGCAGGCGGTGGCGTGCGGCGAGGGGATCGGCTACGTGGAGGCGCTGCTCGCGTCGGCCTGGGCGGCACTCGCCCGGGGCGACCGGGACGCCGCCCGGCAATGGGGGCAGCGGGCCGCCACGGTGGCCGCGGCCCGCCGGGACCGGGCCGGGATCGCTGAGGCCGACGAGGTGACCGCGGCCGCCACCGACGACGACGCGCAGGCGCGGGCGCTGGCCAGCCGGTCGGCCGCCCGGTGGGCGGAGATCGAGGACCCGATCGGGCAGGCCCGGGCCGAGCTGGTGCTCGCCGAGCGGCTTGATCCGGCCGCCGCCCGGATGGTCGCCGAGGCGGTCCGGCAGCGGATGCGGACCGTCGGCTGCCGGTTGCTGGCGGCCCGGGCGGACGCGCTGCTGGCCCGGCTGGCCGCGCCGGCCGGCGGCCGGCTCCGGATCGAGACCCTGGGGACGTTCCGGGTGCTGCGGGACGGCGCGGCGGTCCCGGCCTCGGCGTGGCGGTCCAAGAAGGCGCGCGACATCCTCAAGATCCTGGTGGCCCGGCGGGGCCGGCCGGTGACCCGGGACTATCTGATGGAGACGCTGTGGCCGGGCGAACCGCCCGAGCCGCTCGCGAACCGGCTCAACGTCGCGATTTCGACGCTCCGATCGGTGCTGGCCCCGGAGGTGATCGTCACCGAGGGCGAGGCGGTCCGGCTCCGGCTCGACGCGATCGAGGTGGACGTCGAGGCGTTCCTGGCCGACGTCCGGGAGGGGATGGGGCTGCTGCGCACCGGCCGGCCGGCCGAGGCGCTGCCCAAGCTGGTCCGGGCCGAGGGCCGGTACGGCGGCGACTTCCTGGAAGAGGACCTGTACGAGGACTGGGCGGTGCCGGTGCGCGAACAGGCCCGGGCGGCGTATCTCGAGGTGGCCGCGGTGCTCGCCGAGCGGGCCTCGAAGGCTGGCGACACCGACGCCGCCACCCGCTACCTGCTGCGGATGCTCGAGCACGACCCGTACGACGAGCGGGCGCACCTGCGGCTGGTGTCGACGTTCGTGGCCAGCGGCCGGCACGGCGACGCCCGCCGCTACTACCGGCACTACTGCAGCCGGATGGACGAGATCGACGTCGAGGCGGCCCCGTTTCCGGCCTGACCCGGGCTGGCCGGAATCGGTTCAGCCGGGCTTCCGGCGCGGTTTAAGACAGTCTTAAGTCTGGTGCCGATGATCTGAGCATGGCACTGCCGAGTGGGTTGGTGACGTTCGCGTTCACCGACATCGAGGGCTCAACCCGACTGGCCCAGCTGCTTGGGGCCGACTACCGCCCGGTGCTCCACCAGCACCGGGCACTGCTGCGGGCGGCGATCCGCGACCACGCCGGGACTGAGGTGGAGACCTGGGGCGACTCCAGCTTCGCGGCGTTCCCGGACGCTGGCGCCGCGCTCGCCTTCTGCCGCGCCGCCCAGCAGGCGCTCCGCACCGCCGACTGGCCGGCGGCGCACGCCCGCCCGCGGGTACGGATCGGCGTGCACAGCGGGTACGCCCGCCCGGTCGGGCAGGAGTACGCGAGCCCGGAGGTGCACCGCGCCGCAAGGGTCGCCAGCGCGGCCCACGGTGACCAGGTGCTGTGCTCGGCGAGCACCGCCCGGGCCGCCCGGCCACTGCCCGACGGGCTGGCCCTGGCCGACCTCGGGCTGCACCGGCTGCACGGGTTCGACGGCCGGGAGCGGCTGTTCCAGCTGATCGCGCCCGGGCTGCCGCGGGAGTTCCCGCGGCCCCGGACGGTCCCCGCGCCACCCCACAACCTGCCGGCCCCGGTCACGTCATTCGTCGGCCGGCAGGCTGAGCAGCGCCGGCTCGCCGAGCTGGTCGCCGCGTACCGGCTGGTGACCGTGGTCGGCGCCGGCGGGGTCGGCAAGACCCGACTGGCGGTGCAGGTGGCGGCCGGGCTGGTCGACGCGTACCCGGACGGGGTCTGGTTCCTGGATCTGGCGACCGTGACCGACCCGGACGGGGTGGCGTTGACGCTCGCCGGCACGCTCGGGGTGAACCCGGAGCCCGGCCGCAACATCTGGCAGACGCTGGCCTACGCGCTCCCGACCCGCCAGCTGCTGCTGGTGCTGGACAGTTGCGACGCGCAGCCCGGGGTGGTGGCGCCGGCGGTGTCCCGGTTGCTCGCCGCCGGGCCGGCGATCCGGGTGCTCGCCACCGGCCGGCAGCCGATCGGGGTGACCGGCGAGGTGGTGTGGCGGCTGGCGCCGATGTCGCTGGAACTGCCGGACGCTGGCCGGGAGAGCGACGCGGTCCGGCTGCTCGCCGACCGGGCGGCGGCCGCCCGCGGCGGATCGGCGATCGGGGCGTCGGAGCTGCCCTACCTGAGCCAGATCGCCAGCCGGCTGGCGGGGGTGCCATTGGCGATCGAACGGGCCGCGGCGCAGCTGCGGGTGCTCACCGCCGGTCAGCTCGCGGCGCGGCTGGACCGTATGCCGGAGCGGGTGCTGCCCGAGCTGCGGCCGGCGTCGAGAATGGCGGTGACGATGTGAGATCGGTGATCGTACGACTCTTCGAGCCCGCGCCGGGTACCGGCCGGGTTGACTGGCGCGGCCTGGTCGAGGATGTGCGGACCGGCGTGACCTGGCAGTTCGACGGTGGCGACCAGCTGCTGCGGGCGATCGCCGCGGCGGCCAACGGCGAGGCGGTCCGGACCGGCGAAGGAACTTCGGAGCAAACTCGTTGGTCCTGACCGGGTCGGCGACTCCTACCGATGTCCGGCAACGGGCTGGGCATTGCGAGAAGGAGTCGAACCATGATGTACGCGAGCAAGAACGCGAACCCCGGCCTGACCAGCCGGCGCCGGTGGCTCGCCGCGGCCGGCACGCTGACCGCGGTGCTGACCGTGTTGCTGGTCGTCATCGCCGTCCAGGTGGCGCGGTCCGACCAGCCGGCGATCCCGACGCTGGGCGCGGCGAGCCCGAGCCCGTCGGTCGAGCCGACCCCGACCGGGCAGCCGAACCGGGCCACCGGCTCGGCCGAGGACCCGGGCGGCGACACCGCGACCGTCGGCGGCGGAGCCGGCGGCAGCGGGTCCGGCGGTGGGCCGGCCGGGAGCGGGCCGTCCGGCAGCGGGTCGGGCGGGGGCGGTGACCAGTCCGGCGGCAACGGCGGCGAGCAGCCGGAGGAGCCGGAGGAGCCGGCCGGCCCGCGGTCGGTCGAGGCGAAGATCACCTCGATCACCCCGAACGGCCACTGCTCCGCCTCCGGCACCATCACCGTCCAGGGTGGGCAGTATCCGGTGACGGTGAAGTACCAGTGGCGGGCGCTGGCGTTCGGCGAAGGCTGGGACGGGGTGGCGGTGACGCCGGTCCTGAGCCACACCTTCCACGAGCCGGGCGGGATCAGCATCCAGACCAACCAGCTCCCGGAGGACGGGACGAACGTCTTCCTGACCGTCACCGAGCCGGTCTCGGCCGGCTCCGGGCTGGCCACCTACAACGGCTGCAGCGGCAACCCTGGCGGCGGCGTGGTGATCGGCGGCTGACCGGCCACCCGCCTCGCCGCTCGCCAGCTGGGTCAGACCCGGTTGGCGAGCGGCTCGCCGTCGAAGTCCACCACCGAGTACCGGCGCAGCTTCTCCAGCCGGTGGAAGGAGTCGATGACCCGGATCGTGCCGCTCTTGGAGCGCATCACGATCGACTGGGTGTAGGCGCCGCCGGACCGGTACCGGACGCCTCGCAGCAGGTCGCCGGAGGTGATGCCGGTCGCGACGAAGAAGTTCTCGTCGCCCTTGACCAGGTCGTCGGTGGTGAGCACCCGGGACAGGTCGTGGCCGCCGGCGATCGCCTTCTCCCGCTCGGCGTCGTCGCGCGGCCAGAGCTTGGCCTGCATCGCCCCGCCCATGCACTTGAGCGCGCAGGCGGCGGTGATGCCCTCAGGGGTGCCGCCGATGCCCAGCAGCACATCCACATCGGACTGCTCGCTCGCCGCCGAGATTGCGCCGGCGATGTCGCCGTCGGAGATGAAGCGGATCCGGGCGCCGGCCTGCCGCACCTCGTGGACCAGCTTTTCGTGGCGGGGGCGGTCGAGGATGCAGACCGTCACGTCGGAAACGCCGGAGTTCTTCACCTTCGCGATGCGGCGCAGGTTTTCCGCCACGCCCGCGTTGATGTCGATCACGTGCGCGCAGTCGGCGCCGACCGCCAGCTTCTCCATGTAGAAGACCGCGCTGGGGTCGAACATCGCGCCCCGCTCGGCCACGGCCAGCACGGCCAGCGCGTTCGGCATGCCCTTGCTCATCAGCGTCGTAC
>DATCKZ010000047.1:0-30861 GCA_036564175.1 Natronosporangium sp. | reverse complement strand
GGGGAGTGGCTGGAACCGGCGGACCAGCTGCGGCCAGCCGCACGCCTCCGCGACTTTGCCAGCCCAGATCCGGGCGGTCGCCTCGTCCGGGACGTCCACTACGGTGAGCCCGCCCAGGTACTCCTTGGTCTCGACGAACGGCCCGTCGGTGACGACCGGTTCGCCGCCGGTCGGGTCGACGCTGAACGCCTCGCCGAGGTCTTCCTCCAACCCGCCGGCGAACACGAACACCCCGGCCCGCTTCATCTCCTCCACGACCGCCATCCCGAGCGGCGCCCGTGACTGGAACCACTCCGCGCTGTGGTCGCCCACCCACTGCTGGTTGAAGTAGATGCAGTACTGGGTCATGTCTGCCCCTTAGCTCAATGCGGACCCGGTGGCCCGCCCTCAACGTATCCACGAACGGCGGCCGGCGGATCCGACATCGGGGGAGGCGTGGCCGTGCCAGCGGCCCGCCAGTGACCCGCCAGGGCGGCGCCAGCCGGGCCGGATGCACTGCCGGGCATGAACACTTCACGCCTGGTCACCGCGATCGCGGTCGGCGTGCTCGCACTCGTAAGCGCACCCGCACCGGGAATCGCCGACCCCTCCCTCGCCCCATCCAATCCCTCGACCGACGCGAAGTTCCAGCCGGCGGTCAGCGGCGGCATTCCGGACAGCTACCTCGTGGTGCTGGCCGACACCCCGCAGACCGCCACGGTTTCCGGGCAGGACGACGTCCGGACCCGCCTGGTGGAGACCTACGGTGGCTTCGCCACCCACGTCTACCGGCACGCGATCACCGGCTACGCGGCCAGGCTGCCGGAGTCCGCCGCCCGGGCGCTCAGCCGCGACCCGGCGGTCGCCTACGTGGTCCAGAACGGGATCACCGAGGCCGCCGACATCCAACCCAACCCGACGACCTGGGGGCTGGACCGGATCGACCAACCCACCCTGCCGCTCAACGCCGCCTACACCTACCCCAACAACGGCGCTGGGGTGCACGTGTACGTACTCGACACCGGGATCCGCGACACCCACACCGACTTCGGTGGCCGAGCCAGCCGGGACGCCGACTTCACCATCCACCCGGGGCTCGCCAACGCCATCGACTGCAACGGGCACGGGACGCACGTGGCCGGCACGGTCGGCGGCACCAGCTTCGGGGTGGCCAAGGGCGTGCGGCTGCACGCGGTCAAGGTGCTCGGCACCGACGGCGGCTGCAGCCGGTTCGGCGAGTGGGCCTGGTTCATCTCCGGGGTCGACTGGGTGATCGCCAACGGACAGCGGCCGGCGGTCGTCAACGCCAGCCTCGGCGGTGGCATCAACACGGCGGCGGACGCGGCGGTCAACCGGGCGATCACCGCCGGCATCCCGGTCGTGGTCTCGGCCGGCAACGACAACCTCGACGCCTGCGACGCGTCGCCGGCTCGGGTAGCCGCGGCGATCACGGTGGCGAACGCCACCGCCGCCGACGCGCGCGCCGCCAGCTCCAACTTCGGCAGCTGTGTCGACCTGTTCGCACCGGGCACCGACATCCGGTCGGCGGGGATCAGCAGCGACACCGCCACCGCCACCCTGTCCGGCACCTCGATGGCCTCGCCGCACGTGGCCGGCACCGCCGCCGCGATCCTGCAGCGGAGCCCGTCGTTCACGCCGGCGCAGGTGACCAGCACGATCATCAACGACGCCACGCCGAACGTCATCAGCAACCCCGGTACCGGTACGCCGAACCGGATGCTGTTCGCCGGCAACGACGGCTTCAGCAGCGCGACCGGCGACGTCAACGGTGACGGTCGGGACGACATCATCGAGTTCACCCGGGGCGGCACCGGTGACGTGTTCGTGGCACTGTCGAACGGCTCGTCGTTCGGGTCCCGCAGCAAGTGGCACGACGTGTTCGCGTTCGGCTCCGAGGTGCCGCTGGTCGGTGATTTCAATGGGGACGGCCGCGATGACATCGCAACGTTCACCCGGGGAAGCTCGGCGGATGTTTACGTGGCGCTGTCGAACGGGTCGTCGTTCGTCGGTACCGCGGTGAAGTGGCACGACGCGTTCGCGTTCGGCTCCGAGGTGCCGCTGGTCGGTGACTTCAATGGGGACGGCCGCGATGACATCGCTACCTTCACCCGGGGGAGCTCGGCGGATGTTTACGTGGCGCTGTCGAACGGCTCGTCGTTCGTGGGCACCTCGGTGCTGTGGCACGGCGGGTTCGCCAGCGGCTGGCGGATCCCGATGGCCGGGGACGTCAACGGTGACGGCCGGGACGACATCATCGAGTTCACCCGCGGCGCGGCCGCCGACGTGTTCGTGGCGCTGTCCAACGGCTCGTCGTTCGGGTCCCGCGCCAAGTGGCACGACTTCTTCGCGGTCAACTCCGAGCTGCCGGCGGTCGGCGACTTCAACCGGGACGGTCGCGACGACATCGCCACCTTCACCCGCGGCCCGGCGGCCGACGTGTTCGTGGCGCTGTCGAACGGCTCGTCGTTCGTCGGTACCGCGGTGCTGTGGCACGGCTTGTTCGCGGTCAACGCGGAGGTGCCCGGTACCGGTGACTTCACCGGCGACGGTCGCGAGGACATCGTGACCTTCACCCGCGGCGGCTCCGCGGATGCCTACGTGGCGGTCTCCAACGGCTCGTCGTTCGTCGGCACCTCGGTGCTGTGGCACGGCGGATTCGCCGCCGGGACCACCATCCCGCAGCCGGGAGTCAGCTGGTAGCCCGATCACTTCCTGGGGAGCCACCGGGGGCCGCGGCGACGCGGCCCCCGGTGTTGCGCCGGCCGGCTAGTCGGCGGTGCCGGCGAGTAGCGCCGCCGCCCGCTCCTCGAGCAGCCGGTAGCCGCGCTCGCGGGCGATGGTCAGCGCCTGGCTGGCGTACGCCCGGGCCGCCTGGTCCGGTGTGGACCCCGGCCCGGCCGGCCGGGCCAGCGCCAGGTTGGCGACGGCGAGCGCGAGCAGGGTCTCCGCTTCCGGGTGCGGATTGCCACCGTCCCGGACCGCCCGCAGCGCCCGCTGGTGCTCGGCGATCGCGGCTGGGACGTCACCGGTGTGCAGCTGGACCAGCCCCAACGCGTTCCGCGCCAGCGCTTCGCCCCAGCGGGCGTAGGCGTCCTGGTCGCCGGTGCTCCGCAGCACCGCCAACGCCTGCTCGGCCAGCCGCCGGGCCCGCTGGTAGTCGCCGCCCCGGCAGTGGACCTCGGCCAGGATCGCCAGTGACTGCGACTCACCGATCGGGCTGCCGATCTGGCGGAACAGCGCCAGTCCCTCGGTCAGGCAGTCCCGCGCCCGGTCGAGCCGATCCAGCTCCAGGTAGGCCTCGCCCAGCCCGTTGAGGGTGTACGCCTGCCCCAGCCGCGATCCCTGCGCCCGGTCGAGCGCCAAGGCGCGGGTGTAGTACTCGGCGGCCTCCGGCAGCCGGCCCAGCTCGAAGCAGGCGACCCCGAGGTTGCCGAGGCAGGCGGCCTCACCTTCCCGGTGGCCGATCCGCTGGTAGATCGCGAGCGCCCGGGTGAGGTGCTCCACTTCGGTGGCGAGCTGTCCGGTCTCCCCGTACAGCGCGCCGAGTTGGGCCAGGGCCGCCGCCTGGCAGGCCGGCCAACCGGCCTGCTCGGCGAGCGCCGCCGCCCGCCGGTAGTGCTCGCCGGCGGCCGGATAGTGGTGCTGCTGGCGGTGGAAGTCGGCGAGGCCGAGCTGGCTCGCCGCCTGGCCGAACCGGTCCGGTTCGGCCGCCGCCGCGGCGGCGCCGGCCCGGCTGACCGCCTCGCTGTCGGTGACGTGCCGGGCGATGTGGAAGTAGCCGCGCAGCCCGTCGGCGAGCCGGTACGCGAGCGGCCGCGGCCCGTGCTCGGCGGTGTGCTGGACAAACCGGACCAGGTTGGCGCGCTCGGTGTCCAGCCATGCCAGCGCATCCGCCGGATCCGTCCAATCAGGATCAGCCGGCGCGGCGGTCGGCTCCGCCGGCAGCCGGGTCAGCTCCGGGTAGAGCAACCGGGCGGCCCGGTCCACGGTCGACAGATACCACTCGCCGAGCCGCCGCAGGCTGGCCGGCCGGTCGGGGTCCGGCTCGGCCAGCTCGGCGGCGTAGTGCCGGAGCAGGTCGTGGCAGGCGTAGCGGCCGGGCGCCGGCTCGTACACCAGGTGGGCGGCGGCCAGCTGCTCCAGCAACTGGTCGGCCAGCGGCTCGGCCACGCCGGCCATCGAGGCGGCGGCGGCCACCGGCAGCTCGGTCCCCGGAAACACCCCGAGCAGCCGGAACATCCGCTGGCAGTCGGCCGGCAGGCTGGCGTACGAGAAGTCGAACGCGCCGCGGACCGCGGTCTGCTCGTCGCCGGCCACCGCCAGCCCGGCCAGCTCGCCACCGGCCCGCAGCCGGCGGACGTGCCCGGCGACGTCGACCGGCCGGCCGGCCAGGTGGGCGGCGGCGATCTGCAGCGCCAGCGGCAGGTACGCGCACAACCGGGCGAGCTCGGCGATGCCGGCCTGATCGGCCTGGCCGTCCTCGTCGATCGCCCGCCGCAGCAGCACCGCCGCCTCGTCCGGCGGCAGCACGTCCAGCCGGAGCCGGTACGCGCCGTCCCGGGCCACCAGCCCGTCCAGCCGGTCCCGGCTGGTCACCACCGCCAGGCAGCCTGGGCTGCCGGGCAGCAGCGGCCGCACCTGGTCGGGAGCGCGGGCGTTGTCGAGCACCACCAGCACCCGCCGCTCGGCCAGCAGCGTCCGGTACAGCCCGGCGGCCTCCTGCGGGTCGGCCGGTACCCGCTCCGGTGGCACCCCGAGCGCCCGGATGAACTGGCCGAGCGCGTCGATCGGCCGCAGCGGCGGCACCGGTGCGTACCCTTGCAGGTCAATGTAGAGCTGGCCGTCCGGGAACCGATCCCGGAGCCGGTGCGCCCAATGGACGGCGAGCGTGGTCTTCCCGACCCCGGCGGTGCCGACGATCGCCACCGCCGGGATCGGACCGCCGGCCGCGCCGATCAGCACCTTGTCCAGCTGGGACAGCTCGTCGGTGCGGCCGGTGAACGCGCCGACGTCCGGCGGCAGCTGTGCCGGCCGGCGGACCTCGGCCGGCTGGACTTCGGGACTCGGCGCCGGCTGCCGCAGTGCCGGATCGCCGCGCAGCACCGCCTGGTGGAGCTGCTGCAGCGCCGGGTCCGGCTCGATCCCCAGCTCCTCGGCGATGACGGTCCGCAGCTGCCGGTAGGTCACCAGCGCCTCGGCCTGCCGGCCGGATCGGTAGAGCGCGAGCATCAGGTGCCCGTACGGCCGCTCCCGCATCGGCTGCTCGGCGATCAGCTGGCGCAGCTGGGGGAGCACCTCGGCGTGCCGGCCGCACGCCAGCTCGGCCTCGATCCGTTCCTCCACCGCCTGCAGGTAGAGCTCCTGCAGCCGAGGCTGCTCGACCTGCCGCAGCCAGTGCGCGGTCACGTCGGCGAGCGCCGGCCCCCGCCACAGCGTCACCGCCTCGGTGAGCAGCTGGGCGGCCCGCTGCGGGTCGCCACCGGCTAACGCCTCCCGGCCGGCCTGCCGGAGCCGCTCGAACTGGCTCAAATCCAGCCGGTCGGGCGCGACCACCAGCCGGTAGCCGGGCGGCCGGGTCTGCAGGATCTGCTGCGCCTCGGCCGGCGAGCCGGCCAGCTGGCGGCGCAGCCGGCGGATCAGCGTGTGCAGGGTGTTGAGCGCGGTCGGCGGCGGCTGGTCGCCCCACACCAGCGCGATCAGCCGGTCGACGGCGACCACCCGGTTGGCCTGCAGCAGCAGCGACACCAGCACGTCGCGCTGGCGGGCGGCCGCGATCGGGACCAGCTCGCCGGCGCGCCAGACCTCGATCGTTCCCAGGATCCGGAACGCAAGATCGTCCACACGCAACACCCGCCTGGCGTGTCACCCACCTTGCCGACGATCCACAATGCCATGTCGGGGTGCCCGGCTAGCCGGATCGGTCAACTTTCCGACAGGAGTATCTCGATCTAGCGAACTTTGTGGTGTGGGCCGAGCTCGAGCTGGACGCCGCTGTTCGGGCGGGTCGGGATCCGGCGCAGCGGGATCCGCAGGTCCTGCGGCGGCAGCCGGTAGTCCAGCCGGGCCAGCCGGACCGCCAGTGCCTGCAGCAACGAGTCGGCGAGCGCCTCACCCGGGCAGCGGTGCCCGACCAGGGGGTCACCGCCGCCCTGCGCGATCAGCTCGAACCGGCCGACCGGCCGGTCCAGGAACCGGTCCGGGTGAAACCGGTACGGGTCCGGCCAGAGCTCTGGGTGGTGGTTCTGGCCGTAGATGTCCAAGAGGACCAGTCCGCCGGCCGGGAGCCGCTCGCCCTGCCAGGACAGGTCGGTCACCGCTCGGCCGCCGACGAACGGCGCGAACGGGTAGAACCGGCGGATCTCGTGCGAGAACGCCCGGGCGAACGCTGGATCGCCGGTTCGCAGCCGGCGCCGGTGGGCCGGCCAGCGGTGCAGCGCGTGGCCGGCGAACGCGACGAACCAGCTGACCGCCACGGTCGGGCGCAGCAGGTTGAGCAGCTCCACCGCGGCGACCTGGGCCGGCAGCAGCTCGCCGGTGGTGTCCCGGTGCCGCGCCACCACGTCCAGCGCCGAGACCGGCCGGCCGTTGTCGGTGGCGCGCCGGGCGGTCACCAGCTCGGTCAGCCACGCCTCGCGCCGCTGGCGCGCTCGACGAGCCCGCCAGTGCCGCGGCCCGAGCGTGCCGAACCCGTCGACCATCGCCTGCAGGTCGGCGGCGAGCGCGGGCAGGTCGGCGTCGCCGACCGGCACCCCGGCCCAGCCGCAGACCGCCCGGGTGAGCACCCGCCCCGCCTCCTCGAACAGCCCGATCGCCGCCCGCTCGCGCCAGGCCCCGGCGGCGGCCTGCCAAGCCTCGCCGGCCCGGCTGACCAGCGAGCCGATGCCGGCCGAGGTCATCAGCGACAGGAACATCGCCTTCCGCACCCGGTGCGGCTCACCGTCCAACCCGTGCACCGAGCCCTCGCCGAACAGGGTGTGCTTGACCGGTCCCGGGAGCGCGCCCCGGCGGCGCACGTGGACGTCGTCGTAGAAGTACCGGGCCGCCGCCGGACCGCACAGCGCCAGCGCCGGCAGGCCGGGGACCCGGATCCGGACGGTATCCGCGCCGGCCTGCCGGCGCAGGTCCGGTAGCCACCCGTACCCCTCGGTGAGCAGCCGCAGCGGGTTGTCGGGCAGGTATCGGGATCTCACCGCCGGTTTCTTCCCGGCCGTCCGGTGCCCAAACGCCGGGCCTGGTGCGCCGGCGTTTAGTGGACCCGCGACGGGGAACCCGGGAGAGGTCGCGCGTTTCGGGGGGTGGCGAGGATGGTTGACAGGTCTGGTCCGGCGGCGACGCACCGGGTTGGTCGGGCGCCGGTGCAGCTGGCCGCGGTGGTGATCTCGGTGGTGTTCCTGCTGGTCGGGATCCTGGGCTTCATACCCGGCATTACCACCGACTTCGACCAGCTGTCGTTCGCCGGCCACGAGTCGGAGGCGATGCTGCTCGGCGTGTTCCAGGTGTCGATCCTGCACAACATCGTGCACCTGCTGTTCGGGATCGTCGGGCTGGCGCTCGCGCGTACCGTCGCCGGCGCTCGCGGCTACCTGATCGGCGGTGGCGTGATCTACGCGGTGCTGTGGCTGTACGGGTTGGTGATCGACCACGAGACGGACGCCAACTTCGTACCGTTCAATGACGCCGACAACTGGCTGCACCTCGGCCTGGCGGTGGTGATGGTGGCGCTCGGGCTGCTGCTGACCCCGCGGCTGGCCGGCACCCGCCGCTGAATCCGGCGGTGCCCGAGCGGAACGGACTGGGCTTTCCGCTCGGTCCGGCCTATCCTGGAGCAATGGATCGTTCGGGCAGGACGCAGGCCACCGCGGTGGTGGCGGCGATGGTGGGCGCTGACAAGCGCGCTAGCCGGTGCTTCGCTGCCCCGCGTGTGATCGGCGCCACAGCTGGTCTGCCGAGCCCGATCGGGGACACCCGGAGCCCGCCCACGGTCTGACCCTATCCCCAGCATCAGACCACCAAGGGCGGAGCTACAGCTCCGGCCCTTTTTCTTTTCCCCGTTGTGGATTTGCTTGCCATCAGAAAGGAGCATCATGGAAACCTTTGTCCGCGAAACCGATGGTTGGGTTGAGCAGCTGCGACAGCGGCTGACCGAGGATTATGAGGAGCACACCCGGCGGCTGCAGGAGCTCACCGCCGATACCAGCGATCCGGGGGAGCTGCACAACCGCAGCGCGTTGGCGGCGGCTACCCGGCAGAGCTTGGCGGAGATTCACGACGCGCTGCGCCGGATCCGCGAGAACCGGTACGGCATCTGCACCCGCTGCGAGGCGGAGATCCCCCGTGAGCGGTTGGAGGTGCTGCCGCATGCGCGTCTCTGCGTGCCTTGCCAGCAGCGGCAGGGCGGCTGAGCGCGGCGGTCCCGGGGGTGCCGCCGGCCGGCACCCCCATTGCGATGTCGGGGGCGGTGGCGGCTCAGCTTCCGGCTGAACCGCCTCCGTCCTCGACATCACCGCCCGACCTGGTCAGCCGTTGTAGCACCACTTCGCACCGGAAGTGCTGGGAGGCGGTCATGGTGCCGCGGAACCAGAGCAGCGGCAGCTGGTCCGGGTCACCGGGCACCACGATCGGCCGCAGGTTGTCCACGCCGGACCGCTCGGTGACCGCCCGCCAGTGCCAGCTCGCGCCGCCGTCGCCGGTCCGGCCGTGGAAGATCTCGTAATGCGGCAGCTGGCTGCCGTCCCGCGGGTCGATCGGCGTGGACAGGTAGACCGACGACAGGTCGTACGGGTCGATCGCCGCCAGCCCGGTGTAGTCCTGCTCGTGCGGCAGCAACCCCGGCCCGGCCTTGGCCAGCTCGTGCACCCGCCATTCGCCGCCGGGTGCCAGCCGGGCGTAGACGAACCGCAGGTCCGGCACCGGCCGCCACGGGTCCAGCCCGACCTCGGCGGATCCCGGCGCGTCGCTGGCCCGAGCGGTCAGCACCGCGGCGATGGTGCCGTCGCTCGCCCGGCGGAGGTCGGTGGTCCAGCAGTGGGTCAGCCACCGGTCGCCCCACCGGGAGCTCGCCGGCAGTACGGTGGTGAGCTCGACCTGTGACGGCGCGGGGTCACCGACCCCGGCCGGGTTGACCACCGTGCCGTCGCTGCGGTGCAGCCCGGCACCGGTCAGGTAACCGTGGTAGATCGCGTTGTCGAAGTCACGCGGGTGATGGTCGGTGGTGACCAGGTCGATCCGGCTGCCGTCCGATGTGTACCGGGTGTAGCCGTTGACGTAGCCGACTTTCTCCCGGGTGAACAGTTTGCCACCGTATTTCCAGGTTTCGCCGGCATCGTCGGAGACGAGCGCGCACGGGTCGTCATTGACCGCCCGGGCGAAGCAGTACAGCCGGCCGGCCAGCGCGTGCAGGTTGGAGTAGGTGACGCCGCGGCCGCCGGTCAGCTCCGCCCAGTCGAACACCCGCTCCGGGCCCCAGCTGGTGGGATCGCCCGGTTCGCTGATCCGCCACCGGGTGTAGTCGTCGGTCTTGTGCTTGGTGTACACCGCCAGCCAGCGACCGTCCGGCCGCCGCCACAGCGCCGGGGCGTCGTGGTCGTCCGCCTCCAGGCCCTGGTGCAGCACCACCACCGTGCTGCGGCCGGTCGCCAGCTCGACCACCGCCAGCTCCACATTGCCCGAACGGGACTCGCCGCCCGGGCCTTCGGCGGCCGCCACCGACCCGACCACCAGGGTCTGCGACTCCCGATCCAGCAGCGCCCGCGGATCCTGGAACCAGCACCAGGCGCCGTTGTCGTTGATGACGATCGGTGGGCCCGCCGGTTCGGCTGATCGATGCATGGGAGCCGATCCTAGTCAGTCGCCGGCGCCGGCTGGCGGGACCGTCACGGTCGGCCGGAAGTAGCCGGCGGGGTAGGGCTCGTCGACCGGCTCGCCAGCCACCTCCACCCAGGCGTGGGCGGCGAACGGCGCGGTCCGGACCCCAGTGCACCAGGTGGGCCAGTTGCCGCGCAGCCGGCACAGCACCGCGGTGGCGATCGACCGGGGCAGGCAGCCCTCGCCGGCGCACAGCGGGCTGGTCGCCACCACCGCCGCCCGGGCGGCCCGGGCCTGCTCGACGGTCGCCGGCCGGGCGCCCCGCCGGAGTTGCCGCAGCAGCCAGCGCAGCCGGTGCGGTGGCTGGGCGGCGAGCACCCGGGCCAGCCCTACCGCGAGCCAGACCGCCGGCCGCTGCCGCCACGGCACCCGGCCGCGGGCCGGCATCGCCACCGGACCGCTCATGACCGCACCAGCCTCGCTGCCCGCAGCGACTCGATCAGCGCCCGCACGTCGGCCAGTGCCCGGCCGGGGTCGACCGGATACTTCGCGGCCAGCGCGTCCGCCGCCTGCTCCTCGGTCCCACCGGCGAGCAATATGGACAAAATCAGCGAGCCGCTGGAGTTGAGCTGCCAGTAGGTGCCCGACCGCTCGTCGAGCACCACCGCGCCGTCCTCGGTCTCGGTCACGGTGACTCCCTTACGCAGCCGCAACTCGCCGCTCCTCGGTCTCGGTGGCCGCCCGCAGCCACAGTTCCGCCGATACCGTCTGCTCGGCGGCCATCAGCACCCGGCCGGTCGGGTCCAGGCCCACCAGCGCCGCCCGGAGGGCGGCCGCGTTGACCAGTCCGAGCCGCGCGAGCCGCAGCTCGTCGCAGAGTTCGAGCAGCTGCGCCCGGTGCTGGCGAACCCCGGCCAGCCCGTCGGCGGTGAACTTCGCCTTGGTGGTGCGCTCCGGCAGGTCACCCACCACCGGCCGGGCCGCCGCCGCCAGCAGCGGCTTGTAGCGGTACGGGGTGCCGCGTTCGGCCAGATCCACCGCGAGCGCCGCGGCCACCACCTGGTCGTCGAGGTACGGGACGGCGAGCTCGACGCCCGGCATGATCTGGCCCAGCTGCCGGGCGGCCTGCGCGGTGGTCCACACCGCTGCCACCGCCCGGTGCTGGGCGCGGCTGTCGGCCACCGGCTCGCCCGCCAAGGCCGCCCGCATCAGCCGGTCCCGGACCAGCTCGACCGCGGCCGTGGTCGCCCAGGCCGGCAGCCGGGCGGCGCCGCCCCAGCCGAACTGCGGCGCCCCGTCCGGCAGCGGCGGATCGCGCAGCTGGGCCGCGGTGTCGGCGAGCCAGCGCCGGTACGATCGGCGGTCCGACAGCGCCCGGACCGCGGTCGCGATCGACCAGCGCCGGAGCGCCCGGTGGCCGGACAGGTGCCGCAGCACCGTGACCGGCCGGCGCCACAGCAGGTCCCGCAGGTAGACCCGGGAGACGCCGGTCACCTCGTCGCCGCCGTAGCCGGCCAGGTGCAGCCGGCTGCCCCGGTCGCTGACCAGGCCGGCGAGGTGGCCCAGCACGGTCTGGGTGAGCAGCCCGCCCACCGGCTCTTCGGCCGGCGTGGCCAGCTCGGACCAGTCGACCGCCGCCCAGGCGGCGGTCGGGTCCACCACCAGGTGCTCGCCGGGCAGCCGGTCGGCGGCCCGCTGCGCCCACACCGGGTCGTCGCTGGCCGGGTCGACCGGCGCCACCCGGACCGTGACCAGCTCGGCGCCCTGTTCGGCGGCGAGGAGGCAGAGGGTGGTGGAGTCCACGCCGCCGGACAGGTCGGCGCTGATCCGCTGACCGGCTCGGACCCGGACCCCGACCGCGGCCCGCAGCCGGTCGCGCAGCAGCGCCGCCCCCTCGGCCAGCGAGCCGGCCGGTGCCGGCGGTGACCACCAGCGCTCGGTCCGGGCCGGCCCGGCACCGTCCACAACCAACAGGTGGTCCGGTGGCAGCGCGGACACGCCCAGCCACAGGCTGTCCAGCGACAGTGGATGGGGGAGGTTCGGGGCGAACAGCTGGGCGGCGACCGTGGCCGGGTCGGGCGCGGCACCGATCGCGGCGGCCAGCACCCGGGCCTGGTCGCTGGCCACCACCACCCCGCGTACCCGCGCGTAGTAGACCCGGCGCAGCCCGGAGGCGGTGCCCCGCACCCGCAGCCGCTCCCCGCTGGCGGTGGCCACGTGGAAGGAACCCGGCAACCGGTCCGGTGGCTCGACGGCCGGGCGCTCCGGCAGCTGTCCGAACAGGGCGGTGCGGACGCCGTCCCGGTCGATCACGGCCAGCCGGTCGGCGGGCCAGGCGCCGACCAGCCATGGCCGGCCGGACGGATGCCGGACCACCTGCCGGTGCGGCGCCAGGAACAGCTGTGCCGCCGCGGTTGCGGCGGCACAGTCCGGCAGCATGACAAACCAGTCGCCGCCGTCGCGGCTCAGGTCAGCCAACCCCGGAACTTGTCAGATCAGCCAGTACCCGCGCCGGAACGCCGGGAAGTCCGAGAACGGACCGTCCCAGCCGCGGGTTACCTCCGCGAAGTTGCCGATCTCGACCAGCGCGGGTGGCTCGTACACGGGCTCGGGGTGCTCCCGGTGTTCGACGGCGTCAGTGGCCCGGGGGGTGGGGGGCGTCATGCGAGTACCTCCTTCTGGAGCTTTGCCGGAAGCCTAGCCGAAGCTCGGCCAATCCGCAGCTGTCGCTGGATCGATGAACAGCAGGTACGAGCCGACCGTGGCGAGGCTGAACGGGACCAGCCGGATCGGCAGCAGCGCGGTGAACGCCAGGTGCATCAGCAACCCGGTCGCCGCCGCCACCGGGAACGCGGCCGGCACCAGCAGCGCCACCGGCAGCACCGTCTCCAGCACCACGGTCGCCACCGCGGCCGGCCGCCACCGCCGGCGGGCCACCGGCTCGGGCACGTCGATGAAGTGGCGCGCCACCAGCGGCGGATACCAGGTGTCCCGGAACCGCTGCGCGTGCCGCTCAGCGTGCAGGCTGGCGGTGAACGCGTGCAGCGCCGCCCCAGACATGAACTGTGGGCTGCGCAGCTTCCGGTACGCCGAGCTCAGGTACATCTGCACCGTCAGCAGCACCAGCAGCAGCTGCCCGAACGCGTCGTCGGCGACCCGGCTCGCCTCGGCTCGCAGCACCGCGGCCGGGTCGCCGGCGACCGCGTCCAGCACGGTCTGGTAGGTGAGCGCCTGCCCGAGCGCCGGGCTGGCGACCAGGAACAGCGAACACAGCCCGAGGTAGGCGGTGTGGAACTTGCGGTCGTAGCGCAGCTCGAACAGGAACCAGCCGGCCAGCACCAGCGCCGCCAGCCGGGGCAGTACGCCGACCAGCAGCGCCCCGGCGGCGGCGAACTTCGCCAGGTAGAGCACCCGGTAGCCGGCCGGGCCGACCGGGAACCGCGGGTGCTCCCGCCGGTACCGGTAGTAGACATAGGAGTCCGGGGCGAACCATCGCCAGGCGCCGCGGTGGTGCTCGTACCCGAACTTGTACAACGCCGCGACCGCGATGACTACCCGGAACAGGCAGATCGGCAGCGGCGAGGCCGGATACCGGAACCCGTCGCCGAGCGCTTCAACCCACCACACGGCCGGCTTCCACCCGTAGCGTCTGGCGTCCGATGTGGTCCACCAGGGTGACCTCGCCGCTGGCCCGGATGCCCCGGACCTCCCGCAGGTACGCCAGGTAGCAGTTCAGCTCCCAGGCGTTCATGCCCGGATCCTGGTTGACGATGTCATGCCACGGGTTGATCGGCCGCCCGGCCTGGTCGGTCAGCCGCATCCGGCACTCGCTGACCCGGGAGAACATCGGCCAGGTGAACAACCGGGGTGGCCCGAAGAACCCGGCCCGGAGCATCCAGAGCAGCAGCCCGAACCAGACCGTCCACTTCGCTGCCAGCCAGACCGACACGCGGTTACTCTAGCGGTGGCGCGGTCAGAACAGCGACGGATCGTCGGCGAAGTTCGGCCGCGGCAGCACCAACCGCCGGTCCTGGGTGCGCAGCTCGTCGATCACGTCCACATCGTCGTTGAGCCCTCGGGTCAGTTCCTCATCGAAGTCTTCCAGCTTGCCCTTGAGCTTCCGGATCGCGTTGACCAGGTTGGTGTGGATGGTGCCGACGTCGCCGCCGCCGGTGAGGTATTCGCTGGAAGCGATGCTGAGCCCGCTGCCGGCGAGCGAGAACAGGTTGGCGGTCTGGGTCAGCGCGGCGGTGCCGCCGGTGGCAATGATGCCGCCGACCGTGAGCGTCGCCGACAGCAGGGTGGTCGTGAACGCGGTCTCGGCCTTCTTGGCACCCTTGATGATGCCGTCACACGCCTGGATGGTGCTGTCCATGACGCTGTCGTACTGTCGGTATGTCTCCTCCAGCGCCTTCGTGTAGCCGTCCAGCGCGCTCTGCAGCAGGCTGACCACCACCGCCTGAGCGGCCGAGATGTCCTCGTACGCGTTGAGGAAGTTGGCCCGGAACTCCCGGGCCGCGTCGCCGCCCCAGATCTCCGGGTTCAGCGCGTCCTTGGCGTTCTCCACCTCGGTCCGGAACATCCCGAACGGCTTGCTGTCCGAGTCGAGGTCGGCGATGTCGTCCAGCGCGACCACCCCCTGTGCGTAGTGGGCGGGCTCGCCGAACAGCGACTCCCGGATCAGGTCCACGGCGAACAGGTACATGCCCGAGTCCCGGGCGGCATCCTCGATCCAGCTGCGGGGGAGGATCCCCAGGACGTCGCCTACCAGGCCACGGGCCGCCAGGTCGGCCTCGTACAGCTTGTCGTCGACCTTCTGCGCCTTCTCGAGCAGCTCCTCGGCGGTAGGGGCGCTGCCGGTATACAGGTCCTGCAGCCGCTCCGGGCTGACCGGGCGGTGCGACTGGACCGGGTACGGATCCGGCTGGCGACGCCGGGCGCGATCTTCGTCGGCGGCAGCTCCGGGATGTCACCGGGCAGGTCCGCGGAGGCCCGCCGCAGCGCCTCGGCCGCGGCCGCGTCCTGCTCGGCATAGGCGGTCATCGCTTCCCGTAGGGCGGTGGCGGTGTCCTCGACGTTGCGTGACGACTGGCCGAGTATCGAGACCAGCTGGTCGCGGATCTGCCGCCACGGGGTCATGAACCGGACGTTGGAGTCGGAGTAGATGACCTCGCTGGTCCGGTACACCAGCCCGTTGGCTTCGTGATAGGCCCGCGCCATGGCCGGGAAGTTCCTGGCCGCGGTTTCCCACACGGCCTCCATGTCGGCATTCAGGTTGTCGCCCTTGTAGTCCGGCATAGTTGGTTATCACCTCCGTATGTCCCGGCAGTATGCCGCGAGCGCGCAACCGGACCTTACCGAGGCGGCTGGGGCACAATGGGTGCGGCAGTCCCGGACCGCGAAGGAGCACCCCCGATGACCCAGCCCCTGCAGGTCGAGCTCTGGCTCGACATCAGCTGCCCCTGGTGCTATCTCGGCCGGCACCGGCTCGACCGGGCGATCGAGGCCGCCGCCGCCGAGCACCCGGTGGAGCTGGTGCTGCGCTCGTTCCAGCTCGACCCCGGCCTGTCGACCAAGCAGCCGGTCCCGGAGTACCTGGCCCAGATGTTCGCCGGCACGGTCGAGCGGGGCCGGGCGGCCGATCAGGAGGTGGCCGCGCTCGCCGCCGCGGACGGGCTGCCGTACACCACCGACCGGTCGGTGGCCAACACCTTCGACGTCCACCGGGCGCTGCACCTGGCCCGCGCGCACGGCGTGGCCAACCGGCTGTTCTGGGACCTGCAGCGCGGCTACTTCGGCGGGGAGCTGGATCCGTTTGACACCGACACGCTGGTGCGGACGGCGGCAGCGGCCGGGGTGCCGGCCGACGAGGCGCGCACCGCGCTCACCGGGGACGCGTACGCCGACCAGGTGCGCCGGGAGCTGGCCGCCGGCCGGGCGCTCGGGATCACCGGGGTGCCGTTCGTGGGGCTGGGCGACGGCTACGGGGTCACCGGTCTGCAGTCGGTCGACGGTTACCTCGCCGCGATCCGGACCGCGCTCGCCCGCCGGCCGGACCCGGTGGCTACCTAGTCGGTCCGGCAGATCGCCAGCAGCGCGATGTCGTCGGCGACCGGGTCGCCGTGCACCAGCGCCATCACCTGCGCGCAGAGCTCGTCGGCGGTGCCACCGGTCAGGGTCTCGAGCAGTTGCTTGATCGCGACATCCAGCGGCCGGCCCCGGCGCTCGATCAACCCGTCGGTGTAGAGCAGCAGCGCGTCCGGGAACGGCAGCGTGACGCTGTGCCGCGGCGCGTTTGGGTAGGCGCCGAGCGGCAGGTCGGCGGTGACCACCAGCTCCCGGGGAGCGCCGACCGGATCGAGCAGGATCGGCGGCAGGTGCCCGGCCACCGAGGCCGTCATGGTGGACCGGCTGGGATCGATCACCGCGTAGATCGCGGTGGCGAACGCGTCCGGCTCGAACAGCTGGATCTTGCGGTCCAGCCGGGTCAGGACGTCCGCCGGATCCTCGGACTCGATCGCGTAGGCGCGCAGCGCGCTGCGGATCCGGCCCATCACCACCGCCGCCCGCAGCCCGCTGCCGGCGACATCCCCGATCGCCACGCCGACCTGCCCGCTGGGGAGGGTGAACAGGTCGTACCAGTCACCGCCGACCCCGACCTCGGCGCCGGGCAGGTAGTGGGCGGCGACGTCGAGCCCGGCGACGTGCGGGGGCCGGGCCGGCAGCAGGCTGCGTTGCAGCGCCACCGTGGCCTGCCGTTCCAGCCGGGCGTTGCGGGCCTGGGCGGCCATCCCGGCCCGGTCGGCGACCACCCGGAGCAGGTCGAGGTCGTCGTCGCTGAACTGGCGCGGGTCCCGGCTGCCGACGTGCAGGACGCCGAGCACCTTGCCGGACGCCGTGATCGGCACTCCGGCCAGCACCGACAGACCCTCGTCGATGGGCGACCGGTTGAGGACGGTGCCGGCGTCCACCTCGATCACCAGCGGCTCGGTGGTGGCGGCGATCCGGCCGGCGAAGCTGGTGCCGACCGGGATCCGGACCCCCGGGCCGAGCTGGGCGGCGAGCCCGCTGGCGGCGGTCGCGACCAGCTCCCGGCCGGTCTGGTCGAGCAGCAGGATGGTCGAGGTATCGGCACCCACCGCGGCCCGGGCCCGGGCGGCGAGCTCCGCGAGCAGGTCCTCAATGTCCAGCCGCGCCAGCTCGGTGTCGGTGACCGCGCGGAGCCGCCGCAGCTGCCGATCGCCGTTGGCGGTCACGGTCGTACGGACTGGCCGGACGGGTCGGTCTCGCCGGACAGGTGGCCCCACACCCCGGCGATCCGCAGCACCTGCAGGGGCGTGCCTTGGGCGCCGGTCACCCGGTACGCGACGCCGCGCTCGTCGGCGCGGCGGCGGCCCTTGAGCAGCAGCGCGATCCCGGAGGAGTCGAGGAACTCGACCGCGGACAGGTCCACCGACACGGTGTTGGCGCCGCTGGTCACGATCGCCTCGGTGATCGCGTCGTCGACGACCGGGCTGGTGGCGAGGTCGACCTCCCCGGAGACAGACAGCGTCAGGACGTCGCCGTCCCGCTCAGTTTCGACTGAAACCATGCGCCCCGCCACCCCCGTTTCCAACCCGAACGTCCAGTACCCGCTACCGACTCTAGCGGCGTAGCGGCGACTTGCCCGCTCGGCCGCAGATCTTTTGCCCGGATCCGCGCGGAGACGAGGTACCCGTCAACTGACCGTGGGTTGCTCACAACGTACGGTTGCTGCGGTGGTTTGCCGTGATTGGGCGGTTCGCGAGGGTCCGAGGCCGAACCAGGTGAAAACCGCCGCCGCTAGCGCCACGTCCGAGAGCAGCATCAGGCCGATCGCGAACGAGTGGTCCACGGCGTACACCGCGCCCATGATGAGCGGCGGGATGAAGCCGCCGATCCCACCGGCCGCGCCGACCACCCCGGTGACCGCGCCGACCCGGTCCGCCGGCGCCAGCTTGCCGACAAACGCGAACACCGCGCCGGCCGCCGAGCCGAGGCAGCCGGCGAGCCCCAGCAGCGCGATCGTCGCCAACGGGAGCAGCGGTGGCGTGAACGCCGCCAGCACCGCCAGCACCGCGGCGGTGGCGAACCCGCCCACCAGGACGTTCGCCGGGTGGAACCGGTCGGCGAGCCGGCCACCGATCGGCCGGGCGAGCACCGCCACCACCACGAACCCGGCCGTACGCAGGCCGGCGTCGGTGGTGGTGAGCTGGTACGCGGTGCGCAGGTAGGCCGGCAGGTAGACGCTGAACGCGACGAATCCACCGAACCCGACCGCGTAGAGGAACGACAGCTGCCAGGTCACCGGCAGCCGGATCGCTTCCCGGCTCGCCTGCAGCGGCGAGCCGGCCGGCCGCCAGTCCGGCCCGTCCCGCAGCAGCAGCCAGGCCAGCCCGGCGTAGCCGACCAGCCCGGCGGCGACGATCAGGAACGGCGCGTCCGGCCCGAGCGCGTCCCGTAGCGGCACGGTGGTGAAGGCGGCGATCGCCGTCCCGCCCATCCCGGCGCCGTAGATCCCGAACGCGAACCCCCGGCGCCGGGCCGGGTACCAGCCGGCGAGCAGCGGCATCCCGATCGCGAACGAGGTGCCGGCGACGCCGAGCACCAGCCCGACCACCAGCAGCCAGCCGTACGAGTCGGCGACCGTCAGCGCCAGCACCGGGACCGCGCTGGCCAGGCTGACCAGCGGGAACATCACGCGGCCGCCGAACCGGTCGGTGAGCGCGCCGACCGCGATCCGGCCCACCGAGCCGACCAGCACCGGCACCGCCACCAGCACCGCTTCCCCCACTGTGGATAGACCGAGCTGCTGGCGCAGGTCCGGGGCCAGCGGGGAGATCAGCGCCCAGGCCCAGAAGTTGAGCGCGAACCCGAGGGTCGCCAGGATCAGCGCCCGGGCCGGGCCGGTCACGGCCGGGCTCCCCAACCGCGCCGGGTCCGAGCCGGGCCGGCGTCCCGGCTCCGGTAGACCACGTACGGGCGGGTCAGATACCCGACCGGCAGGCTGAACGCGTGGATCAGCCGGGTGAACGGCCAGACCGCCAGCAGCACCCAGGCGGCGATGATGTGCGCCTGCAAGCTCGCCGGCACGCCGGTCATCAGCTCCGCCTGCGGGTTGAGCCGGAATACCGACCGGAGCCACGGCGAGACGGTCTCCCGGTAGTCGTACCCGGCACCGACCAGATTGACCCGGATGGTGGTCCACAGCCCGAACAGGATCACCAGGCCGAGGATCACGTACATCCCCTTGTCGTTGCGGGTGGTGGCGGTGAACACCGGGCCGACCAGCCGCCGGCGGGCGATCAGGATCACCAGCCCGAGCAGCAGCAGCAGCCCGGCCACCGTGCCCAGCCCGGCGGACAGCCCGTGGTACATGTCATCGCTGATCCCGACCGCCTCGGTCCATGACTTCGGCACCAGCAGGCCGCCCAGGTGCCCGAGCAGCACCAGCAGGATGCCGGTGTGGAACATCGGGCTGCCCCAGCGCAGCAGGTCGCTCTCGTAGAGCTGAGAGGAGCGGGTGGTCCAGCCGAACGAGTCGTACCGGCGCCGATAGATGGTGCCGAGCACCAGCACCGCGATCGACACGTACGGCAGCGCCACCCACAGCAGCACGTCCCGGGTGCTCATCGGACGCCTCCGGTGGGGTACGGGCCGAGCCCGACCAGCTCGGCCGGCGGGCCGGCGGCGGCGAGCCGGGCGGCGGCGGCCCGGTCGGCCCGGCCGGCCGGCGGCAGCAGCGCCTGTACGGCGGCCACCACGTGCCGGTAGACCGACTGGTCCTTGGTCAGGGAGGCGTGCAGCAGCGCCAGGCTGGGCCGGTACGCGTGCAGCAGTTGCCAGCCGGGCTCGCCGGCCGCCGCGGCGAGCTCCAACACCGCCGGCAGGGCATCCGGCAGCTCGGCGTCCACAACGTACCCGGCCCGCCGGTAGGCGGCGGCGAACTCGGCCAGCGCCTGGCCCCGGGCCCGGGTGTCGCCGTGGGTGTAGTAGGTGAGGTAGAGGCAGCAGCGGCGCCGGAAGTCGAACGTCTCCACGTAGGCCGTCGCCAGCCCGGTCGGCTCGCCGGTGGCGAGATACTCGGCCACGGTGGACAGCGGTTCGGCGACCGGGGCCGGCAGCTCGGCGAGGGCCGCGGTGACGGTCGGGACCGCGGCCAGCACGGTCTGGTCCGGGTAGCGCAGCAGCAGCGAGGCGGCCCGGGCGGCGAGTGCCCTGTGCGCCGGGGTCATGGTTCCGGCTCCGGCGGCTCGCGCCGGGGCGGGAACAACCCGGCCGGTCGGCCCTTGCCGTCCCAGTTGAGCAGGTTCACCCGGGGGACACCGGTGGCGGTCGGCGCGTCGGCGGTCTGCCGGGTGGCGAGCGCGTGGAAGTTCTCCACCGCGATCGGCGCCGGGGTCCCGGACGCCTCGCCGAACGGGCCCTGCATCCCCGGCCCGCCCTCGTAGTCCAGCGAGCAGCCGGTGGCGAGCTCCTCCAGCCCGGCGGCGGCCTCGGCGTGGACCGCCGGGATCACGTACCGCTGCTCGTACTTCGCGATCGCCAGCAGCCGGTACATCGCCTCGATCTGCTCGCCGGTCATCCCGACCGCGGCCGCGATCGACTCGTCCGGCGGCTCGCCCAGGTTGATCCGGCGCTGGTAGGCCCGCATCGCGGCGAGCCGGCGCAGCGCCGCCTCGACCGGCGCCGGGTCCCCGGCGGTGAACAGCCCGGCCAGGTAGGAGACCGGGATCCGGAGCGCTTCGATCGCGCCGAACAAGTTGCCGGCATCCTCCCCGTCGTGGCCGGTGTCCCGCAGCGCGTCCACCACCGGCGACAGCGGCGGGATGTACCAGACCATCGGCATGGTCCGGTACTCCGGGTGCAGCGGCAGCGCCACCCGGTACTTCATGATGAGGTCCCAGATCGGCGAGCGCTGGGCGGCGTCGAGCCAGTCGTCCGGGATCCCGGCGGCCTTCGCCGCCGCGATCACCGCCGGGTCGTGCGGATCGAGAAACACCGACCGTTGCGCTTCATACAGGTCGGTCTCCCGCTCGACCGCCGCGGCAGCACCCACCGCGTCCGCGTCGTAGAGCATCAGTCCGATGTAGCGCAACCGGCCGACGCAGGTCTCGGAGCAGACGGTCGGGATCCCGATCTCCACCCTGGGAAAGCAGAACGTGCACTTCTCGGCCTTGCCGGTGCGGTGGTTGAAGTAGACCTTCTTGTACGGGCAGCCGGAAACGCACATCCGCCAGCCGCGGCACCGATCCTGGTCGACCAGTACGATCCCGTCTTCGGTGCGCTTGTAGATGGCACCGGACGGGCAGGCGGCCGCGCAGGACGGGTTCAGGCAGTGCTCGCAGATCCGGGGCAGGAAGAACATGAACGCCTGCTGGTACTCCTGCCGGATCCGGTCGGAGACCTGCCGCAGGATCGGGTCCCCGGCGGCGGTCTGGTTCCCACCCGCCAGCGAGTCGTCCCAGTTCGCCGACCAGGAGATCTTCGTCGGCTTGCCGGTAATCAGCGAGGTGGGCCGGGCCACCGGCGTGTGTTCGCCGGCCGGGGCGGTGAGCAGGTGCTCGTACTCATACGTCCACGGCTCGTAGTAGTCCTGGATGGACGGTAGCTTCGGGTTGGCGAAGATGGAGAGCAGCCGCTTGATCCGGCCGCCGGAGCGGGGCTTGAGCCGGCCGGATCTGGTCCGCGCCCAGCCGCCCTGCCATCGGTCCTGATCCTGGTAGGTGCGCGGGTAGCCCTGGCCGGGCCGGGTCTCGACGTTGTTGAACCAGACGTACTCCACCCCGGACCGGTTGGTCCAGGCCTGTTTGCAGGTCACCGAGCAGGTGTGGCAGCCGATGCACTTGTCGAGGTTCATCACCATCGCCAGCTGCGCCATCACCCGCATCAGTAGGTCACCTCCTGGCTGCGGCGGCGGATCACCGTCACCTCGTCGCGCTGGTTGCCGGTCGGGCCCAGGTAGTTGAACGCGAAGCTGAGCTGCGCGTACCCGCCGATCAGATGGGTCGGCTTGACCAGCAGCCGGGTCAGCGAGTTGTGGATGCCGCCGCGCCGGCCGCTGGTCTCGGCCAGCGGCACGTCCACCACCCGCTCCTGGGCGTGGTACATGTAGACGGTCCCCTCGGGCAGCTTGTGCGAGACCACCGCCCGGGCCACCACCACCCCGTTCCGGTTGACCGCCTCGATCCAGTCGTTGTCCTGCACCCCGATCCGCTCGGCGTCCGGCTCGCTGATCCAGATCGTCGGGCCGCCTCGGGACAGCGTCAGCAGCAGCAGGTTGTCCTGGTACTCGGAGTGGATGGACCACTTCGAGTGCGGGGTCAGGTAGCGGACGGTGATTTCCAGCTCGCCGGTCGGGCCCAGCCGCGGCTCGCCGAACAGCGCGTGCATGTCCAGCGGCGGCCGGTAGATCGGCAGCTGCTCGCCGAACTCCCGGATCCATTCGTGGTCGAGGAACAGGTGCTGCCGGCCGGTGAGCGTGTGCCACGGCTTGCCGCGCTCCACATTGGTGGTGAACGGCGAGTAGCGGCGGCCGCCGGTCTCGCTGCCGGACCACTCCGGACTGGTGAGCACCGGTACCGGCCGGGCCTGCGTGTCCGGGAACGTGATCCGCCGGCCGGCGGACTCCTCGGCGAGGTCGGCGAGCCGGGCGCCGGTGCGGCGCTCCAGATCCTGGAACCCGACCACCGCGAGCCGGCCGTTGGTGGTGCCGGAGAGCGCGAGGATGGCCTCGCAGGCGTGGACGTCCCGGGTGAGCGCCGGCCGGCCGTCGGCCATCCCGCCCCGGATCACGCCGTTGGTCTGCGCCAGCCGCGCGACTTCCGGCCGGAGGTCGAAGGTCACCCCCTTGGTGGTGGCGCCGAGCTGCTCGGCGAGCGGCCCGAGTGCGGCCAGCTGGTCGGCGATCGCGCCGTAGTCCCGCTCCACCAGCACCAGCTTCGGCGCGGTGCCACCGGCGACCCCGTGCGGAGCAGCCAGCTCGTCGGGGGTGTCGTGCTGCAGCGGCACCGCCACCAGGTCGTGCCGGACCCCCAGGTGCTTGCCTGCCAGCGCCGAGAACGCCCGGGCCAGGCCGTGGAAGATGTCGAAGTCGGTGCGGGTCTGCCAGGGCGGTGGGATCGCCGGGTTGAAGGCGTGCACGTACGGGTGCAGGTCGGTGCTGGACAGGTCGTGCTTCTCGTACCAGGTCGCCGCCGGCAGCACCAGGTCGGAAAACAGTGTGGTGGAGGTCATCCGGAAGTCGATGCTCACCAGCAGGTCGAGCTTGCCCTCCGGCGCCTGGTCCCGCCAGGCCACCTCGCGCGGCCGGTGCGCCGGGTCGGCCTCGGTGGCGCGCAACGACGCGTCGGTGCCGAGCAGATGCCGCAGGAAATACTCGTTGCCCTTGGCGGACGAGCCGAGCAGATTCGCCCGCCAGACCGTGAGCACCCGGGGCCAGTTCGCCGGCGCGTCCGGATCCTCGCAGGCGAACCGCAGCTGTCCAGTCTGGAGCTGCTCGGTGACCCAGCCGGTCGGGTCGTCCGGCTGGGCCGCCCGGGCCTGGTCGGCGAGCAGCAGCGGGTTCCGGTCGAACGCCGGCAGGCTCGGCATCCACCCCAACTTCGCCGACTGGGCGATCAGGTCGGCGGTGTGGGCGCCGGTGAACCGGCCGTCGCCGGTGGGAGAAGTGAGCACGCCGGCGTCGTGGTGGTCATAGCGCCACTGGTCGGTGTGGAGATACCAGTACGGGGTGGCGGCCATCTGCCGGGGCGGCCGCAGCCAGTCCAGCCCGAACGCGAGCAGGCTCCAGCCAGTGAGCGGTCGGCATTTCTCCTGCCCGACGTAGTGCGCCCAGCCGCCGCCGTTCACTCCCTGGCAGCCGGTGAGGGTGGTGAGCGCCAGCATCGCCCGGTACGTGGTGTCCGAGTGGAACCAGTGGTTGGTGCCGGCCCCCATCAGGATCATCGACCGGCCACCGGACCGCTCGGCGTTGTCGGCGAACTCCCGGGCCACCCGGGCGCAGGCCGCCGCCGGTACGCCGGTGATCGGCTCCTGCCAGGCCGGAGTGTACGGCGTGTCACCATCCTCGTAGGACGACGGCCAGTCGCCGGGCAGGCCGGGTCGGCCCACGCCGTACTGGGCCAGCAGCAGATCGTACACTGTGGTCACCAACCGGTCACCGACCCGGCGGACCGGCACACCGCGCCGCAGCACGCCGGCCGGGGTGGTGTCGAACCGGGGCAGCCGCACCGGCACCGCCTCGGGCCCTGGACAGCCCAACGCCGGCCGCAGCCCGCCAAGGTCCAGCCGCCATTCGCCGGAGCCGTCCCACCGGTGCCCGGCCGAGCCGCGCGGGACCGCCGGCCGGTCGGCCGCCTGGTCCCAGACCACCGGCTTGAACGCGGCGTGCTGCTCGTCCCGCCCGAGGTCAGCGGCGGTGAGGAACCGGCCGGGCCGGTAGTCGCCGTCGCCGGCCGGGTCGAGGGTCACCAGATACGGCAGGTCGGTGTACCGGGTGACGTAATCGGCGAACGGTGACTCTGGCCTGTCCACAAAGAACTCACGCAGGATCACGTGCCCCATCGCCATCGCCAGCGCACCGTCGGTGCCCGGCTGGGCCGGCAGCCAGTCGTCGGCAAACTTGACGTTGTCGGCGTAGTCCGGGGAGACCACCACCACCTTCTGGCCCCGGTACCGCGCCTCGGTCATCCAGTGCGCGTCCGGGGTCCGGGTCACCGGCACGTTCGATCCCCACATGACCAGGTAGGACGCATCCCACCAGTCGGCCGACTCGGGCACGTCGGTCTGGTCGCCGAACACCTGCGGCGAAGCCACCGGCAGGTCCGCGTACCAGTCGTAGAACGACAGCATCGCCCCGCCGATCAGCGAGATGAACCTGGCGCCGACCGCGTGCGAGACCATCGACATCGCCGGGATCGGCGAGAACCCGGCCACCCGGTCCGGGCCGTACTCCTTGATGGCGTGGACGTGCGCCGCCGCCGCGATCTCCAGCGCTTCGTCCCAGCCGATCCGGACCAGCCCACCCTTGCCGCGCGCCCGCTGATAGGCGCGGCGGGTGACCGGGTCGGCCTGCACCGCCGCCCACGCCGCCACCGGATCGCCCAGCCGCGCTTTCGCGGCCCGGTACGCCGTGACCAGCACCCCGCGGGCGTACGGGTAGCGCACCCGGGTGGGGGAGTAGGTGTACCAGGAGAACGCCGCCCCACGCGGGCAACCCCGCGGCTCGTACTCCGGCCGGTCCGGCCCGACCGACGGATAGTCGGTCTGCTGCGCCTCCCAGGTGATGATGCCGTCCTTGACGTACACCTTCCAGGAGCAGGACCCGGTGCAGTTCACGCCGTGGGTAGAGCGGACCACCTTGTCGTAGGACCAGCGATCCCGGTAGAACGCGTCCGCCGACCGGCCACCGGAGCGGAACAGCGCTCGCCCATCCGGCGACACCTCCGCTCGCCGGAGTAGCCCGCCGACTGCCAGCAACGCCCGCCCGGCGCCGCCGATTGGTTCCGCTGCCATAAGAACGGACCTCCGGGTTCACGCTACCGGAGGTCCGTTGCCGATGGTGCGATTCGGCTCGGCCGATTTCTCACAATGCTCAGCCCACGAGCCGCTCCCGGCGGCGCAGCCGGTCGCTGAACCGGCGGGTCTGCCGGCTCCGCCGAGCGTCGCGGGAGGCCTTGAGGAGCCGGTACCGCTCCGCCTCCACCATCAGCTCGTGGCGGATCTCGGTGCTGAGCGCGTGCATGGCCTGCGGGTGGCTGAACATGCGGTGACTTCCTCTGCGGTTGACTTGGCTTCGGTACGCCATCAATGCTCGCGAAAACGCCGCCCCCCGACATCGACAGCGGCTGCGTATCTTCGCCGTTCGCTGGCTACGTAGGCGGCACCACCGCCGGATACGTATGCCTAGTCGCTACGCCGCACCGTCGCTGGCCCGCAGAAACAGCTCACCCACCGCGCGCAGATGGTCGCGCAGCTCGGGCGGCTGCACCACCTGGAAGTCGGCGCCGACCGAGCCGAGCACCAGCGCCGGCCACTCCAGGTAGTCCACGCTCATCCGGAGCACGCTCGATCCGTCGCCGTCCGGCTCGACCGTGCCCCACTGGCCGACCACCCGCTCGACGGTGGCGGCCGGCGCGGCCACCCGTACCTCCACCTGATATCGGGTCGGGACGGCCGCGACCTGGCTGCGTACGAACGCCGCCGGGTCACCGGCGGGCAGCTCCCGGTGCCGGAACCTGGCGCCGGTGGTGGCCGGGCCGGTGAGCCGATCCACCCGGAAGGTCCGCCAGTCGTGGCGCTCCAGGTCCCAGGCGACCAGATACCAGCGGCGGCCCAGCGAAACCAGCCGGTGCGGCTCGACCAGCCGGCTCGCCACCGCGCCGTCCCGGCGGGTGTAGCCGAACCGCAGCCGCTCGCCGTCCCGGCAGGCCTGCGCGATGGTGGTGAGCACGCCGGCCTCGACGGTCGGCCCGGCCGCGCCGGGCAGCGCCGGCACGGTGTGGGACTGCAGCGCGTCCACCCGCCGGCGCAGCCGGGGCGGCATCACCTGGATCACCTTGGTGAGCGCCTGCACCGCGGTCTCCTCGATGCCGGCGAGCGCGGTGGTGGCGGCGGTCCGCAGGCCGATCGCGATCGCCACCGCCTCGTCGTCGTCGAGCAGCAGCGGCGGCATGGCGGCGCCGGACCGCAGCTGGTAGCCGCCGGCCACGCCGCGGGAGGCGCTGACCGGGTAGCCGAGCTCGCGGAGCCGATCGATGTCGCGGCGCAGCGTCCGCTCGCTCACTCCCAGCCGCTCGGCCAGCTCCGGTCCCGGCCAGTAGCGGTGAGTCTGCAGCAGCGACAGCAGTCGCAGCATCCGGGCACTCGGGTTCGCCATGTCGTCAGCTTCCCGTCGATTGCGGTCAGAAACTGGCCGAAGCAACTCTAGTGTGGTGCCCAGGCCCGGAACGAGGCTCCAGACTCGGCGTCTCACCAGGCATTTCCCGGCGAAGCAGGGGACCGTCGGGCGGTCCGCGGGAGCTCGTGGTGGCGGCTGGGTTGCTGGCGCTCGCCCGCTACTCGGCGATCGGGTTGTCGGCGAGGATCGGGGCGCTGACCAGGTCTCCGGCGGCGACCTCGCCGCGATCCACTCCCCGGAGCAGCAGGCCGATCCGATCGCCCGGACCGGCCTGCCGGACCGTCTTCCGGAACATCTCGATCGCGCCGACCTCGGCGGTGACCGGTGGCCGTCCGGCCCGCTCGATGGTGACGGTAGCGCCGACCGAGACCGACCCGGACTCGACCATGCCGGTGACCACCGTTCCGCGGCGGGCGATGACGAAGACGTCCGACACCGGCATCCGGAACCCGCCGCCGCCCGCTGGCACGGCGTCCTGCACCGGCGCCGGTGCCTCGATGACGAACAGGTCCTTGCGGCGCCGCTTGAACAGTCCCACGCCGGCTACCGTACCGGCGGCGGGCCGTCGGCGCAGCTGGGGAACAGCACCGGCCGCAGCAGGTGGGCCAGCTCGTGGCGGCAATGCACCGGCCGGAGGAAGCTCAGCCGGAGATACCGGCCGGGCTCGCCGACGTCTACTGTGAACCCGTACCGGTCCAGCCGCAGCGGCCGGGGCGACACCCGCGGTGCCCGGCCGTTGAGCGCCAGCAGGCACCGCAGGTAGCTCTCGACCTCGTACCGGTGATGCCCGGCGAGATCGGCCAGCAGGTCCCGTTCGTACTCGTGCAGCGGATCCGGCTCGGCGCCGGCGTAATCCGCCAGGTCAACGTCTATCGTGGTCGATCCCCGGTCGAGCTGGACCCGGGTCACCGTGAGCCGGCACAGCGACGCACCTCGGCCCACGTCGAGCAGGTCGGCGACCGGGTTCCCCTCGGCGAACGTATGCACCGCGACCGCGGCGGCGGCGTTGCTGAGCCGGTGCAGGCTGCCCTCGACCAGGACCCGCCCGAGGCTCGGCGCCTCCGGCATCGGCGGCACGTCCACCACGGTCAGGGTCGCCGGCCCGGCCGGCGGCGGCTGGTCGCTGTCCCGGACCAGGATCAGCGGCCGGCCGGCGCGGTCAGCGGCGTGGGCGAGGCCGGTCGGGGCGGTCTCACCGGCCAGCTGGAGCCGGCCGGGCAGCCGGCCACGGACCAGCGTCCTGGCGATCTCGGCGGGGGAGGGTTTCATCAGGACCCCTTTTCGCGTTTAAGGTTAGGCTTACCTTACTAGAGGCTCACCGGTTACGCTCGCACCCGTGGCGGCGAGTTGGGACCCCTCCGCCCCGGGCGTGCTCCGGCTGCCGTCCGGCCGGCTGATTAGGGGCCGCGGGCTGCGGGTCGACCCGGTCCCGACGCCCGAGCCCACGTTCGGTGTCTACCTGTACGGGCAGCCGCCGCCCCCGGTGCCGTGGGAGAGCCGCTGGCTACGCTGGCCGGACTTCTGGCTGCCGCGCGACCGGGCCGCGGTCCGGGAGGTTCTGCTGGCGGCGTGGCGGCTCGCCGAGGCTGGCCGGGTCGAGGTGGCCTGTGGCGGTGGGCGCGGCCGGACCGGCACCGCGTTGGCCTGCCTCGCGGTCATCGACGGGGTACCGGCGGACCGGGCGGTGGCGTTCGTCCGGCAGCACTACCATCCGGGCGCGGTCGAGACGCCCTGGCAGCGGTGGTTCGTCGCCCGGTTCACCGGCTCGGATTAGCCGGTCTGGCGTACGCCACCCTCGGCTGCCGAACGGGTGCTGCGACCCGGTCGGGATAGCGTCGGGGCGTGCGACAGGTGACAGTGGTGACCGGCGGCAGCCGCGGGATCGGGGCGGCCACCGCCCGCCGGCTCGCGTTGGCCGGCCACGATGTGGCGATCAGCTACCTGGGTGAGGCGAGCGCGGCCGAGGCGGTGGCGAAGTCGGTCACCGACCTGGGCCGGCGGTGCGTGGTCGTGCCGGCCGATGTCTCGGTCGAGGCGGACGTGGACCGGCTCTTCGACACCGTGATAGCCGCGCTGGGACCGGTCACCGGACTGGTGAACAACGCCGGGATCACGAGCCGGTCCGCTCCGTTGGTCGACACCGCCATCGCGGACATCCGGCGAGTGATCGAGGTGAACGTGATCGGTAGCCTGCTATGCGCCCGGCGGGCGGCGCAGCTGATGTCGACCAGTCGCGGTGGTGCCGGCGGGGCGATCGTCAACGTCTCGTCCGGCGCGGCCACGATCGGCGGCCCCGGCGAATATGTCCACTATGCAGCCAGCAAGGCGGCGGTCGACACGCTGACGATCGGGCTCGCGAAGGAGCTGGCTCCTTATGGAGTACGGGTCAACGCGGTGGCGCCTGGCCTGGTCCGCACCGAGATCCACGCGCGGGGGACCGGCGACCCGGGGCGGCTGGACCGGCTCGCGCCGCAGGTCCCGATCGGCCGTCCGGCTGAGCCGGACGAGATCGCCGCGCCGATCGCCTGGCTGCTTAGCCCGGAGGCGTCCTACACGACCGGCGCGATCCTCCGGGTGGCCGGCGGCCGCTGAGATTCGTTGCCTTCGTCTTGTGTAGACAGTCCGGTTTTGCCCTTGGGGAAACGGGTAGCACGACTAGACTCGAACACGTGAGCGAGCAGCGGGTGCGGGCCGGGTTGCCGGAAGACCTGGAGCTGATGCCACCAGGTGCCGACCTGGCTGCGCTGCTGGACTCGGTCGACCGCACCCGCCTGTCGGGTGCCGACCGGCTGCGCCTGGCGCGGGCGCGCAACCGGCTGGCGTCGTATGTGCAGGCCCGGCTGCTGGAAGACCTGTACGCGGTGTCGTTGGAGGAGCCGCCCCAGGATCGGGATCCGGTGGTGGATCCGCAGCAGGCCGGGCGGTATCCGTGGGCTGAGATGGAAGTGGCGTTCGCGCTGCGGTGGACCCGGGTTGCCGCCGCAGGCCGGCTCGAACAAGCCCGCGAGCTGATCGAAGACCTGCCCGCCGTCCACGCCGCCTTGTTAGCTGGGCGGATCGACATGCCCAAGGCGTTGGTGATCTGCGAGCTGGTCGGGTGGCTCCCCGACCACCAGGTCGAGGCCCGGCGGCAGCTGGTCGAGCGGGTGATCGCGCAGGCTGCCGAGTGGACGACCGGGCAGTTGCGGGCCAAGCTGCGCACGCTGATCCTGGCCATCTGCCCCGAAGCCGCCAAGGCGCGGTACCGGTCGGCGGTGACAGCCCGGCGAGTGGAGTGGTTCGACAACCCCGACGGCACCACCGAACTGTGGGGACGCAGCCTGCCACCACACGACACCGCCGCGGCGTGGGAGCGGCTGACCGCGATCGCCCGCGCCGCCAAAGCCGCCGGCGACCCACGGTCGATGCAGCAGCTGCGGGTGGACGCGTTCCTCGACCTGCTGATCGGCGAAGGCATCGCCGTCGGGCAACCGTTGACCCACCACACCGGCGGCCTCCCCAACCCCGACACCCAGCAGGACGCTGGTGCCCAGCCACCGGACACCCAGACCAAGCCCCACCCGGACACCCAGCCCGACCCCGCATCGGTCACACAGCAGGCCGACACGGACGCCCGGCGGTCCGAGGCGCAGGCGGTCAACGCCAACCGCACGGCACCGTCGCCTGCAGACGCCAAGCCGGAGCGGTCGCCGGCTGGTGCGCCGCAGCCGTTACCGATCGCTGAAGCGGAGCCAGCCACCGAGCCGGTCGGCGACGCTGAGCCTGCTGCCGAGGCTGCGACGGAACCGGTGGTGGAGGGGTGGGATCCGGCCTGGCCCAGCCAGCCGTGGGAGCCGAGCGGCCCCCACGACGTGCACCCCGACCCCACCGGCCCACCGATCGACCGGTATGACGACGCCTGGCACGACTACGACGGACCAGCTGAGTGGCCGGCCGACTGGCCCGGCCGCTGGCAAACCGACCCCGCCATCACCGCCGCCCGCCGTGCTGCTGGTGGTGGCAACCAGCCTGTGGTGTGCGGCACCTGCCGCCAGCCGGCATCATCCGCCCCACTGCCAGCACCCCGGCGTGGCGTCATCGAGCTGCAGATACCGCTGACCACCGTCCTCGGGCTGGACGACCTGCCCGGCGAGCTCAAC
>DATCKZ010000046.1:0-4610 GCA_036564175.1 Natronosporangium sp. | reverse complement strand
GGCGCGGGCAGCAGGTGCACCTCGTCGTAGATGACCAGGCCCCAGTCCCGGGCCCCGAACACGTCCAGGTGGGTGAAGGCGCCGCCGCGCCGGGTGGTGAGCACCTGGTAGGTGGCGATGGTGACCGGCCGGATCTCCTTGCGCTCCCCGGAGTACTCGCCGATCTCGTCCTCGGTGAGCGAGGTGCGGGCGATCAGCTCGCGCTTCCACTGCCGCCCGGCCACCGTATTGGTCACCAGGATGAGGGTGGTGGCCGAGGCCTCGGCCATGGCCGCCGCCCCGACCAGGGTCTTGCCGGCGCCGCAGGGCAGCACGACCACACCGGAGCCACCGGCCCAGAAGTGGTCCACCGCCTCCCGCTGGTACGAGCGGAGCGACCAGCCGTCCTCACGCAGGGTGATCGGGTGCGCCTCGCCGTCCACGTACCCGGCCAGGTCCTCGGCCGGCCAGCCCAGCTTGAGCAGCGCCTGCTTGAGCCGGCCCCGCTCGGACGGGTGCACGGCCACGGTGTCCTCGTCGATGCGCGCCCCGAGCATGCCGGCCAGCTTCTTGCTCTTGGCCACCTCGACCAGCACCGCCCGGTCCAGGCCACGCAGCACCAGCCCGTGCGCCGGGTCGTTGAGCAGCTGTAGCCGGCCGTACCGGTCCATGGTCTCGGCCACGTCGACGAGCAGGGCGTGCGGGACCGGATACCGGGAGTACCGCAACAGGGCGTCCACCACGCCCTCGGCGTCGTGCCCGGCGGCGCGGGCGTTCCACAGGCCGAGCGGGGTCAGCCGGTAGGTGTGCACGTGTTCGGGTGAGCGTTCGAGTTCGGCGAAGGGCGCGATCGCCATCCGGCAGGCGAGCGCGTCCGGGTGGTCGACCTCCAGCAGGAGGGTCTTGTCGGACTGCACGATCAGGGGACCACCGGTCACAGCCAACCAGTCTTGCACCCACCCACCCGCCGGTCCCAATGCACGGCTAGATCGAACGCCAGGTAACGAACCGGACAAGCTGGCCGCCGGGGGCAACCAAGTAGGTGTTCTTGGGCGTCTATCCGAACGGCGGCAACGCCACGGGTAGGGGAGGAGCAGTGCGCATTCTCAGGGGCCTCGCCCTCGTCGCGGTTGTCGCCGTGTTCGGCGCCGGTGCGTGTGCGTTCGAGCCGCAGCGTGATGAGGCCGGACCGGGTGGATCTGAGCCGGTGAACGCCGCGGACGAGACGGGGGCGAGCGCAGCGCCCGGGCCGGGCCGGTCGGCGTCGGTGGGGAAGGCGGCGCCCTCGCCGTCGCGATCACCGTCGGCGAAGCCGTCCCCGTCCGCGACGGCCTCCGCATCTGCGAAGCCGAAACCCAAGCCCAAGCCGAGCAGCACCGGTTGCCCGCAGGGGGAGAGGCAGCGCGACGTAGAGAAGTACCTGGCACAGCTCGGTACGTTCGGACCGGTCACAGTGGACGGTAGCCAGTCCGATGCGGACTGCGCCGCGATCAAGAAGTTCCAGCGGCGGTACGGGATCAGCCCGGCGGCCGGGCGGGCCGGGCCGACCACGGCCGACGTGGCCCGCCGGCTGGCCAGCACCCGGACCGACCAGTGCCGGACCGGCTCCGGCACGACCATCTGCGTGAACCTGACCCTGCAGACGGTCTGGGTGATGCGGGACGGGAAGGTTGTGATGGAGCCCACGGTCACCCGGACCGGGATGCGCGGCTACGCCACCCCGACCGGCACCTACCGCATCGGCTGGAAGAACCGGCGCGAGTGGTCCGACCCGTACGAGGTGTGGATGCCCTACTGGCAGCAGTTCAACGGCGGGATCGGGTTCCACGAGACCGTGTCCTACCTGCACGACAAGTCGCTCGGCTCGCACGGCTGCGTGAACCTGCTGCGCCGGGACGCGATCCGGCTGTGGGAGCTGGGCAAGGTAGGCACCCGGGTCTACGTGTTCGGCCGCCGGCCGGGGACCTGAGCCGCCGGCCCGGGACCTGAGCCGCCGGCCGAGCGACCTGGCGGCCACGCCGGGTGAGCGCCGCCCTACTCCTCCAGCACCGCCGCGGTGATCCGGTGCAGTGCGAAGGTGTGCAGGATCTCGCTGCGCTCGTCCTCGGCGCGCAGGTAGCCGGCGCCGATGGAAACCGGACGGACCAGGCGGGAGGCGGCTGTGCCGTGCGCGTCCACGTACCCGACCCAGACCCGCGCCTTCTCGCGTACCGCCTGTTGCAGGATGGCCAGCGCCTGGGTGTGGGCCTGCGCCGCGGTGCGGCCGGCCGCGCCGTGCCCATTGGCCCCGCGGACGGTGACCGGCGCGCGGCGCGCGGCCCGGGCCGCCGCCTCCCCCCGCCGAATCTGCTCAATGATGGCGAGCAGCCGGGGTTGGGGCAGCTCGGGTAGGGCGAGCGGGTCTGCCGGACGGGCACCCGGCCCGGTCGGGCCGCGGTGGGTGACCGGGGCGCGGGCCGCGGCCCGGCGGACCTTCGGCCGGGTGGCCAGCACCGCCCCGCTCGCATCCTCGGGCACCGGCGCGTAGCCCGCCTCGCGCAGCGCGCTCACCAGCCGGCCGGCCGGGTACGGCGAGACCAGCACGGTCGGCGCGAGCCGGCGCAGCGCCAGCCCGGCGAGCCGGCGATCGGCGACCACCTCGGCGAGCAGAGCCTCGTCATCGCTGCGCAGGTAGCCCGCTGCCGAGCCGGCCCGCAACCCGCCGTGCCGGCGCGCCACGTCGTCGATCAGGTAGGTCAGCCCCTGCGGCACCGGGGTCCGCGAGCGGCGGGCGAACAGGGCGTGCAGGTCACCGGCGGCGAGGCCGGCGTCCAGCGCGCGCCGCACGCTCTCCGCGGTGATCCGGTACACCGTGGCGCCGCCGGCCGACTCGGGGTCGGCCACCAGGGCCAGCTCGGCGGCGAGCTCCGGCTCGGGCGGCCCGGGCACCACGACGCTCAGGTCGGCCTGGACCAGCAGGTGGTCGATGGGTGGCGGCAGCAGGGCATCGAGCGCGGCGGCGAGCCCGTCCACCCCGCCACCCGCGGTGTCGTCCGCGTGCACGCCGAGCGGATCCTCGTCACCGGCGGGTGTCGGCGCCACCAGCAACTGGCCGTAGGAGGTGAGCGCGCCGAGCCCGGTCACCCCGAGCTGGGCCGCCTCGGCGATCGCCTCGCGGATGGCCTGCTCACGCCCGCGGACCCGGCGCGGGGCCTGCCAGGCGAGCAGGGCGAGCACGGCATCGACCGAGGGGGCGGTGCCCGGTTCCAGACCGGCCAAGGCGGTCAGCACCGCCCAGCGGAGGGCCGGCGCGCCAGCCCGCTCGGCCTCTGGTGCGAGCGGCGTGATCAGCCGGTCACGGTCGTCGCGCTGCCCGATCAGGCCCACCTGGCGGGTCATCGCCAGCCAGGACCGGGCCAGCCGCTCCCACCGGTGCGCGGTCGGCGCCGAACGCCAGGCGTCATAGCCCGCGGCGGGCAGGAACTGCTCGTCCGCTCCGAGCAGTCCGGCCGCGTTCGCCACCTCCAGAATCAGCGCGGTGGTCGGCTCGTCCAGACTGGTGGCCTTGGCCAGACGGCGCAGGTCGCGTACGCCGAGCCCACCGGAGCGCAGCACCGGCGGCGGCTCGGCGGCCAGCGCCTCCAGCACCGCCTCGGCATGCCGGACCAGCTCCATCGCCTGGCCGGCACCGGCCAGGTCAGCCGCCTTGACCTCGCGCCGATCGGCGGTCAGCGGAGGCGGCTGCGGGTGCAGCCCGCCAAGCGGCCCGGTGTCACGGCGCAGCAGCATGCCGATCTCACGCGGCAGCTCCACCGTCTCGTACCCGGCATCCCCGCTCGGACCGGGCTTGCCCACCAGCAGCTCGTGGTCGACCAGCCAGCGGACCGGGTTGTCCGGCTCGGTCAGGCCGGTGGTGACCGTGCCGACCGGCGGTCCGGCGGCCAGCCGGTCCAGCACCGCCCGGGCCGGAGGCGGAGCGGAGAGCAGGGTCCGCCGTAGCCGGGCCGGGTCCGCGCACAGGGCCGCCGTCCCGGCGTCCAGCTCCGCCGCGGGCCGGCCCAGCCCGGCCGGGTACGGCGAGCTGACCTCGTCCACGCCGCCCACCACCTGCAGCGCGGTGTCCGGACCGTACACCAGCGCGAGCGTCCGCAGCCGCGACACGGCCGCCCGGACCTGTGCCGGCTCGACGCCCGACTGGTCGCTGGCGGTCAGCGCGAGGACCGCGTCGACCGAGGTGCAGCCGGTCCGCGGATCCCGGGTCAGCCGCAGCGCGTCCAGTACCTCCAGGTGGAACTGGTCCAGCCCGTCCAGTGCCCGCGCCACCGACACCCGGGACTGCGCCCGGACGGCCAGCGCGGACACGTCGGCGGGGACCGGCACGACGAGGTCTGGGCGCAGCCGCAGCAGCGCGCCCAACTCCTCGTCGGAGAGCCCGCGCAGGTGGTCGGCGAATGTTGTGCTCATTGCCCCTCAACGCTAGCCGCCGCGACGGATGCCCGCGCCCCGGCCGAGCGTGCGAAACTGATCACCGTGACTGAATCCCCACCCCCGAAGCGAACGCCGGATCCGGCGGATCGGCCCCAACTGGAACACGAGCGACTGCCGGTGAGCGAGCTCGCCTTCGATCGACCTGGCGGCCCGTCACCGTTCGG
>DATCKZ010000045.1:0-6220 GCA_036564175.1 Natronosporangium sp. | reverse complement strand
TTTTGCAACGGATCGCCGAGGCGGGCGCGAACGCCGCCGCCGAGCTCGCCCGGGCGCCACAGGCGCAGCAGTGACCTTCGTACCGGCAGGCTGGCGGGCTAGCGCCGCGGGAGGTCAGTCGCGCTGGGGTTCCCGGAGGCTGCCGGTCGCGACCAGCTCGGTGAGCTTGCGTCGCAACCGTTCCCGGAGCTCGGCGGGCGCGGTCTCGGTGCCGCAGCACCGGCCGACCAGCGCCTTCACTTCCTGCTCGATGCCGTACTCCCGCAGGCAGGGCGAGCACTCGTCGAGGTGCTTCTTGATCAGCTCACGACGGCCGTTGGTGACCTCGAGGTCGAGATAGAGGTAGACCTCCTCGAGTACCTCGCGGCAATCCGTCTCGTGAGGGTCTCCACAGCTCACGGGGTCACACCTCCTTGCCGGTCGCGGCCGGACCAGGCGCCGCCGTCGGGACCAGCCCGCGTCCCGCGGCGTAGCTCTCCAGCATCCGGCGTAGATTGCGGCGGCCGCGGTGCAGCCGGGACATCACCGTCCCGATCGGGGTGCCCATGATGTCGGCGATCTCCTTGTATGAGAAGCCCTCGACGTCGGCCAGGTAGACCGCTAGCCGGAACTCCTCGGGGAGCTGCTGCAACGCCGCTTTCACGTCGCTGTCCGGGAGCCGGTCCAGCGCCTCGGCCTCAGCCGACTTCAAACCGCTGGAGGTGTGTGACTCCGCCTCCGCGAGCTGCCAGTCGGTGATCTCCTCGGTGGGCGCCTGGATCGGCTGCCGCTGCCGCTTCCGGTACGAGTTGATGTAGGTATTGGTCAAGATCCGGTACAGCCAGGCCTTGAGGTTGGTGCCTGGTTCGAACTGGTGGAAGGCGGCGAATGCCTTCAGGAAGGTCTCCTGGACCAGGTCCTCGGCATCGGCCGGGTTGCGCGTCATCCGCAGGCCGGCGGCGTAGAGCTGATCCAGGTACGGCAGCGCGTCGCGCTCGAACCGCGCCTGGCGCTCCTCGGCGGTCTCCACCTGCCGCCGCACTGAGGGCTCGCTGGGGGTCACCCGGGCAACCATCCTCGTCTTCGTCGATCCGGACGGCCGCGCGTGGTGGGCTGCGCCCACCGGCGGCCGTCCCGCTGAGGATACGCGTCGAACCGGCGTACCCATCACGCCCCGTACGGGCCGAGTTCGCTGCAGCGTCTGCACTCGCGTTTCGCCTCCCCCGCCCGCCCTCGGCAGGTCAGTCGCCACTACTGCTCCCAACCCTCGGTAACGCACGCCGGTGACCAGCCATTCCGCTTCCGGCCGGCCGGCTCGGGCCGGACCTGGCCGGGCGAGACTCGCCGCTGGCCCAGCGTCACCTTTCGCGGGCGAGTTCGTTGAGCAGAGCGACGCCAGATACAGACAAACACCATGCGGACGCCAGTCCGGCGGATCCATCGGACCGCACCAACCTCCCGACCCTTCCTGGTCGGCCGAGACCCCGGCCGGCCAGGAGGGGTCACCCGGCGTTGCCGGGCGTTTCCCGGCTCGCCGAGCGCGTTACCCGAGGCGCCGAGCGTCAACCAGCGTGCCCGATCGTCAACCAGCGGGATCGAGCGTCAGCCAGCCTTGACGAGCCGAAGCAGCTCCGCACGGTCCATGACGGCACCGACCGTCGGTAACTCGGCCGGCTCGGCGGAGCGGGACGCCGTGGTGGACTGGTTGGCACCGGCCAGCGAGGGCTCGTCGGCGGCCGACGGGCGGCGGCCACTGCGCCAGACCACGGCCATCGCCCGCCGTTCCCGGGCGGTGGTGCCACCCCAGACTCCATGCAGATCACCCGCCTGCAACGCCCAGGCCAGACAGGCCCCCTGCACCGGGCAGGTGCGACACAGCGAGATCGCGGTATCCGCGGGCTCGCTGGGAGCGGGAAAGAACGTCTCCGGATCGACGGTCTGGCAGGCGCCGCGCGTGCGCCAGGCCGGATCGCGACCAGCCTCCCGGAAGGCGCGCAGGAGCCGCTCGTCGCGGCGCGCCTCCTCGACTTCGTGCGGGCGGGGCGTCCGCGCCCGTGTCAACTCAAACACCTCCCGGCCCGTATTCACGGGTTCGGCTCGACTCTGTGGACTGTGTGGCCTTCGGATCGACTCGTAGCCAATTCGCAAACTGCTCCGGCGCTGTGTTTTATCGCACAAGCCGGACTCAGGACAAGGGGTTGCTCCAAGATTTGCAAAATCTCGCTACCAGAACCGGCCCGAATCGGGAAATAAAGGTACGACGGGCGGCCTGTTCCGGTCACGCCGGCGCACGCCCGCCCGGCACGCCAGCACCGGGCCGGCCGAGGCCGCTAGAAGAGCGTGGGCGGCGCCTCCGCCGACGCCGGTTCGGGATCGACTTTCATCACTAGCTCCGGCCCGTCGTTGCGCACATTGCCCACCGCCGGCCCGACCGGCCGCAGCTCCAAGCTGGCCAGCAGCTCCGGCGGTGGTGGGGCCAGCGACGGCGCGTCCGCGGTGAGCCACTCCTGCCACCGCTCCGGCGGCAGCACCAGCGGCATCCGGTCGTGCACGGTGGTCAGCTCCCCGAGCGCCGCGGTGGTCACGATGGTGAACGTCAGCAACCCCTCCGCGCCCCACCGGCTCCAGAGCCCAGCCAACGCCAGCACCGAACCATCGGCCGGGGTCATGAAGTACGCCTGCTTGCCGCCGCCGGTCAGCCGGCGCCACTCGTACCAGCCATCGATCGGGACCAGCGCGCGGCGGGACGCGAACGAGGGCGCGAAGGCCGGTGCGGTGGCGACCGTCTCCGCCCGGGCGTTGATCATCCGGGCGGCCTGTTTGCGGTCTCGGGCCCAGTGCGGCAGCAACCCCCACCGCCCGGTCGACAGCACCCGCGTACCGGCTGACCGGGAGGTTCTGACCACCGGTACCGGATCGGTCGGCGCCACGTTGTAGCGCGGGGTGACCGGCTCCTCGGTCTCATCCACCGCGTCGAACAGCGAGCTGAGATCCTGGGCGCTGCGGGTGGTCGCGTACCGTCCACACATGCCGCAAGCGTACGGGTGGCGTGCCGGGGCAGCCGACGACCAGTCAGAATGAACGGGTGCAGCCGATCACGACCACCGCCGCTGGCGCACCGATCCCGTGGACCGCGCCGGTTGCTACCGGCCCGGTCCGGGCCACCGTTCGGCTGCCCGGCTCCAAGTCGATGACCGCCCGGGCGCTGGTGCTGGCCGCGCTCGCCGAGGGACCCTCGACGCTGCACGGTCCGTTGCGGGCCCGGGACACCGAGCTGATGGCGGCCGGGTTACGGGCGCTCGGCTCGTACGTCGCCACGGTTGACAATGGACGCTGGCTGGTCCGGCCGCGGCCGCTGCACGGGCCGGCCGAGGTGGACGTCGGGCTAGCCGGCACGGTGATGCGGTTCCTGCCGCCGGTGGCGGCGCTCGCCGACGGCCCGGTCAGGTTCGACGGCGACCCACAGGCGCGGCAGCGGCCGCTGCGGCCGCTGGTGGAGGCACTCCGGGCCGCCGGGGCCCGGATCACCGCCAGTGAGACCGGCGGCCTCCCGTTGACCGTCCACGGCACCGGGCAGCTCGCCGGCGGCGAGATCGCCATCGACGCGTCCGCCTCCAGCCAGCTCGTCTCCGGACTGCTGCTGGCGGCCCCGCGGTTCACCCGCGGCGTGAAGGTCCGGCACGTCGGGTCCAAGGTGCCGTCCCGGCCACACTTGCGGATGACCGCCGAGATGCTCCGGGCGGCCGGCGCTGGCGTCGACGACAGCGTCCCCGACGTCTGGACCGTCGAGCCCGGGCGGCTGTCCGGCCGGGCCTGGCAGATCGAGCCGGATCTCTCCGGCGCGGCGCCGTTCCTCGCCGCCGCGCTGGTGACCGGCGGTGAGGTGACCGTGCCCGGCTGGCCCCGCACCACCACCCAGCCCGGCGACCAACTGCGGCAGCTGCTGGAGGAGTTCGGCGGCAGCTGCACGCTGACCCCGCAGGGCCTGACCGTGCGCGGCACTGGCACCATCCGGGGCATCGACGCCGACCTGTCGGACGTGAGCGAGCTGACGCCGGTGCTGGCGGCGCTGTGCGCGCTCGCCGACTCGCCGTCCCGGCTGTCCGGAGTGGCCCACATCCGGGGTCACGAAACCGACCGGCTGACCGCGCTCGCCCACGAGCTGACCGGGCTCGGCGCCGAGGTGACCGAGACCGACGACGGGCTGGCGATCACACCCCGGCCACTGCGCGGGGCGGTGTTCGAGACCTACGCCGACCACCGGCTCGCCCACGCCGCCGCGGTGATCGGGCTGGTGGTGCCGGACGTCCGGCTCAGCGACGTCGCCTGCACCTCCAAGACGCTGCCCGAGTTTCCGGCACTGTGGACCTCCATGGTGGAGGGATAGCCCTTGGCGCGGCGGCGGGAATACGACGAGGAGGACGTACGCGTCCGCCCACCCCGCTCGTCGCGGCCACGTACCCGGATCCGGCCCCGCCATGAGGAAGCCGTGGAGGGGATGGTCACCCAGGTCCACCTCGGACGGTATGTGTGCGAGGTGGAGGGCCGGACCGTGTGGGCGATGCGCGCCCGGGAGCTGGGCCGGCGGTCGGTGGTGGTCGGCGACCGGGTCGCGCTGGTCGGCGACGTGTCCGGCGACCCGGACCGGCTGGCCCGGATCGTCCGGATCGGCGAGCGTCGGTCGGTGCTGCGCCGGACCGCCGACGACGACGAAGCGGCGGTCGAGCGGGTGGTGGTGGCCAACGCCGACCAGCTGGTGATCGTGTCGGCGCTCGCCGACCCGCCGCCCCGGACCGGGTTCATCGACCGGTGCCTGGTCGCCGCGTACGACGCCGACATCGACCCGCTGCTGTGCCTCACCAAGGCCGACCTGCTCACCGACGATGCCCCGCTGGACGCGTTGCGCGAGTACTACGCGGCGCTCGACCTGCCGTACGTGCTGTGCCGGCCGGATCAGCCGCTCGAAGAGCTGATGGACCGGCTGCGGGGGCGGATGTCGGTGCTGGTCGGCCACTCCGGGGTCGGGAAGTCGACGCTGGTGAACCGGCTGGTGCCGGACGCGGCCCGGGCGGTCGGCGCGGTGAGCGCGATCGGCAAGGGCCGGCACACCAGCAGCAGCGCGGTGGCGCTGCGGCTGCCCCGCAAGCCGCGGTCGCGCCGCGACCCCGGCTGGATCATCGACACGCCCGGGGTACGGAGTTTCGGGCTGGCCCACGTGTCACCGGACGACCTGCTGGACAGCTTCACCGATCTGGTGGAAGCCAGTGCCGAGTGCCCACCGGGGTGCGAGCACACCGCCGGCGGCGATTGTGCGTTGGACGCCTGGGTGGCCGCCGGACACGCCGATCCGGGGCGGCTGGCGTCATTCCGGCGGCTGCTCGCCTCCCGCGCCGGTGAGGCGTGAGCTGGGTTCGTGAGCTAGGTTGTCGAGCGTGACCGCCCGTTACTCGGATGATCTGTCGCTCGCGCACGTGCTAGCCGACGCGGCCGACTCCATTTCGATCGCCCGGTTCCGGGCGCTGGATCTCCAGGTCGAGTCGAAGCCGGACCTGACCCCGGTGTCGGATGCCGACACCGCGGTCGAGACCGCGCTGCGGGCCACGCTCGCGCGGACCCGACCGCGCGACGCGGTGCTCGGCGAGGAGTTCGGGGCCACCGAGGCGGCGGCCGGGCCAGGGTCCCGGCAGTGGGTGATCGACCCGATCGACGGTACGAAGAACTTCGTCCGCGGGGTGCCGATCTGGGCCACCCTGATCGCGCTGCTGGAGAACGACGAGCCGGTGGTCGGGCTGGTGTCCGCGCCGGCGCTCGGGCGGCGCTGGTGGGCGGCGAAGGGGCACGGGGCGTACGCCGGCCGCCACCCGGCCGCCGCGACCCCGATCTCGGTGTCCGGGGTGGGACGGCTCTCGGATGCCTCCTTCTGCTACTCCAGCCTGACCGGCTGGGAGCAGAACGGCCGGCTCGGGGCGATGCTCGACCTGATGCGGACGGTCTGGCGCAGCCGAGCGTTCGGCGACTTCTACGGGCACATGCTGGTCGCCGAGGGCGCGGTCGACATCATGGTGGAGCCGGAGCTGTCACTGTGGGACGTGGCGGCGCTGGTGCCGATCGTGACCGAGGCGGGTGGCCGGTTCACCGACCTGGACGGTCGGCCCGGGCCGGCCGGCGGGTCGGCGGTCGCCACCAACGGCAAGCTCCACGCGGACGTGCTGGAACGCCTCTCCTCCCCCGGCATCGCCCC
>DATCKZ010000044.1:0-68146 GCA_036564175.1 Natronosporangium sp. | reverse complement strand
GACCGCCGGGCTGACCCTGGCCATGGGGTGCTCCCCGTGCACGCGGGGATGATCCGTAGAGATTGCCAGTGATGATTGTCCTCTCTGGGTGCTCCCCGTGCACGCGGGGATGATCCCTATTGCTCCCGAGGCCAGCCAATCGCCATTGCGTGCTCCCCGTGCACGCGGGGACGATCCGATGGTGCAGGCCTGGATCGACTGGCGCAAAAAGTGCTCCCCGTGCACTGTCGAGCCTGCTGCCGCCTCTGTGGGAGAGGCGGCGGTTGGCTGCCCGTAGGAGGCGTGTACCGGCATACCTACCCCGATAGCAGCGGCGCTAGCGCTCGCGCACGCGCTAGCCCATGGTGAACACAGCGAATACACTCGACCTATAGCCACGGGATCGAGCCGTGCATGGTTACCAGCTACCGCTAGCATCGGTGCTATCAGGTCCTGAGGCTGTTAAAGCAGACCATGACCAGGTCGGTTTCCGTCTGCGCAAGTCGAACCTCGGGTTCGCCAACAGACGACACCCCCGGCGCACACCGGCTGTCGACTCCGCATAGGACGGCCGGAACCATTTGGGCCAACTAGCGGATGCGGCGCTGCCTCCACAACTCAGCCGGCGACGGACAGGCAACACAGGTCCGCTTTCGAAGCGCCGTTGACCACATCACCGCACGGCAGGCAGAGCCCAGCCTCCGCCCCGGATCAGCGGCGGCGCATCGAGCGCAGCACGCTCTTGATGGTCGCGGTCGGCCGGTAGGAACCGGTCAAGTAGGACCCGAGGGCGATGTTCGCCCCGGCCAGCACCGGCACCACGTATTGGACCACCTGCTGCTGCTTCTGCCACGAGGCGATCTTGCCCAGCGTCTCCGGGGTGGGCGTGGTCGCGTCTGTGACCTCCACCTTCTCGCCCCGCTCGTACGCCTGCTCGGCCAGCGACGCCACCTTCGCCCCGCAGAACGCCGCGTACGCGGTAGCGAGCGCACCGGCCGCCGTGACCCCGGCCTTCGCCGCACCGACCGACCGGAAGCCCCGCTTGGCGGCGAGATGGGCGGCGCTGCGCCGGGTGAGCATCAGCCCGGCGAGCATGGTGGCGCCGATGCCGGCCCACTCCAGCGGCGAGAACCGGGTCCAGCCCGACTTCGCCACCCGGATCCGGTCGATCCCCTGCGGCAGGTCCCGGCCGGCCTTGTTCACCCCGACCACGCCCATGGTGGCGCCGCCGAACCACATCGCCGACCCGAGATCGTGCACCGCCTGGGTCATTGCGTGGGTGCTGCCATTGCTGTTCTGCATCGTCGTCCCCCCAACTCGCCGGATTTGTGTGCTCCCGCGGCGTTACCCGGGGCCACCAGCGGTAAACGCAACCGCGAGCTGACGCCGCACCGAATACGTCACACGATCAGGACGATCAGCAGTACGACGGTCGTGATCCCCGCCACCGTCGTGGCGATCCGGAGCCGGGGCCGGCGACCGACCACCACCGGCAGCGCCGGCCACTGCCAGATCGACGCGAGCACACCCCACGCCGTGAGCGCCGCCGGGATGGCCCACAGCGCCGGCGGGATCAGGTCCCACGGGCCGAACGACCGCCCGAACGCGAGCCCGAACCCGGCACCGGCGGCCGCGACGAACAGCGCCAGCCGGTCCTTCGCACCGCCCCGGCGGCCGACCGCGGTGGCCGAGTACGCGAACGCGGCCGGGTACCACAGCAGGAACGCGATCCCCGCCGCGGGAATCAGCCACTCGAGCAGCGCAGTCATGACCCGTCCCCAACCAGTAGCCGCTCGCCGATCGGGTCGACATCCAATGTGGTCGCACCGAGCACCACCACCGCCCGCCCGGCTGCCCGGTCGATCCCGAGCCACGACCGGAACCCGCCGGTGCCGCCGTTGTGCCAGGTGACCGTCCGGCCGTCGATCTCCGACGTCAACCAGCCCAGCCCGATCCGGGTGTCGCCACCGGCCGGCCACTGTGGCTCGATCGCCGCCAACCCGGGCGCGGTGCCGTCCAGGATGGCGGCCGCCAGCCGGCCTAGGTCGGTGCTGGTGGACCAGATCCCGACCCCCAGCGGGGCGTAGCCCTCGGCGATCCACGGGTCCTGGCCGCGGCCGGACCGCGCGATCCCCGACACCCGCGGGTCGGGCAGTTCATCCGTACCGTGGACCACCACGGTGTCGGTCATGGACAGTGGCGCGAGCACGCGCTCGCGAAGCAAGTCCCGGTACGGGATGCCGGCGTGGGCGGCGAGCGCGCTGCCGAGCGTCGCGTACCCCAGGTTGGAGTAGGCGTACGAGCCGTCGCCGTCCGGGCCGGCGCCGGCGGCGATGTCCATCACCTGCTGCGGCGAGCCGTGGTACGGATCGCCGCCGGTGAACGAGGTGGCGCTGGCGCGCAGCAGGTCCATCGGCCGTGGAGAGAGCCTCGGCAGGCCGGAGCGGTGGCTGGCGAGCTCGGCGAGCGTGGCGTCCCCGGCCGACCCGAGTGGCGTGCCGGGCACCAGGTCACCGACCCGCTGATCCAGGTCCACCTCGCCGGCCTCGGCCATTTCAGCGAGCAGCAGGCCGGTCAGCGCCTTGCCGATCGAGCCGATCTCGAACCGGCTCCGTTCGTCCACGGTTGGCCGGTCGCGGTCGCCGGACTCGCCCAGCCCGGCCACCCGCAGCTGGCCGTTCTCCACCACCGCGACCGAAAGCGCGCGGTACCCCGTACCCTCCCGGTCCCTGAGCAGCCCGCGCACCTGCTCGGCGAGCTGCCGGTCGCCGGTGGTGGCCTCACCCAGCCGGGGCGGCCTGGGTCCGAGGACGGCGGTCGCCGCCGCCCCGACCAGGATCGACAGCGCGACGGCGCCGATGAGCAGCCGCCGGCCCGGCGGGCGGCGGCCAGTAGGTGGCTGAGCTGCGGTCTTGCTGGCTGCGCTGCTCACGAACCGGCTTCACCCCCAACCGCGTCGGTAGCCACCTACGCGACGTTAGCGCGGTACGGATCGCCGGTGCATGGCACGATCAACCCCGATGGCAGATGGCGCAACGGCGGTCGAGCCCGGTCCGGAGGGCGACATCCCGGTGGCGGAGCCGGCCCCGCGCCGGCCTCGCCGCCCGATCGACGGTGTGCGGATGCTGCTCTACGGCGGCGCGACCGCGCTGGTGGTGCTGGGGGCGGTGTTCGCGGAGGGCAGTTTCCGGGGGCTCGCCACCGACCTGGCGCAGCTGGGGGAGCAGGTCCCGGCGGCGCTGGTGGACGTGGTCGGGTTCGCGGCTGAGCTGGCGGCCTGGGCGCTGCCGCTGGCACTGGTCGGGATCCTGATCTGGCGCCGTTGGGTCCGCACCATTGTGGAGCTGCTCGCGGCCGGGCTGGCGGCGGCCGCGATCACGGTCGGCGCGTCGATCTGGCTGGAGACCTACGCCCCGGAGCAGGTCGAGCGGGCGTTCGCGCCGCTGGTCGCGGACCCGGAGCGGGCACCGATCCCGGCGCTGCCGGCGCTGGTGGTCGCGGTGGTGACGGTCGCCACCCGGCTCAAGTCCCGCCGGGTGTTCCAGGTGGCGCTGCTCGCGGTCGCCGGCACGTTCACGGTCGGCCTGCTGCGCGGCGAGGCCAGCGTCGCCGGCACGCTGGTGGCGCTCGGCACGGGCCGGGTGATTGGGCTCGCGGCCCGGCTGATCGGTGGCGAGCAGCTGGTGGTGCCGCGCGCGGCCGACATCGTCCGGGCGCTGGTCGAGCACGGCCATCGGGTCCGGCGGGTGGTGGCCGACCCGGTCGCGGACTACCGGCGGTACGTGGTGGAGACCGATGACGGGCCGCTCGGGGTACTGGTCCTGAACCGGGAGATCGAAGGGGCGGGCCTGCTGTCCCGGCTGGTCGACCGGTTGCGTACCCGGGAGGAGATCCTGCCCCGGCAGGCGGTCACGATGCGGACGATCACCGACCGGCTGACCCTGATCGGGCTGGCGCTGGAGTGGGCGGGGGCCCGGGTGCCGCGGCTGCGGCAGGTGATCCGGTTGGACGCGGAGACCACCCTGTTGGTGCAGGACCATATCCGCGGCCGGCCGCTGCGGGAGCTGGCCGCCGACGGGAAGAGCGACGAGCTGACCGACGAGATGCTCACCGACCTGTGGCAGCAGCTGGACCGGATGCGAGCCCACCAGGTGGCCCATCGCCGGCTCGGTCCGAGCACGATCCTGGCCGGCGATGACGGCCACATCTGGCTGCTCAACCCGTCCGGCGGGGAGGTGGCGGCGCCGGACGTCGCGCTCGGGACCGACCTGGCGCAGGCGCTGGTCACGACCGCGCTGGTGGCCGGCCCGGACCGGGTGGCGGCGAGCGCGGTCCGGACGCTCGGCGCGGAGACGGTCAGCCGGGCGGTGCCGTTGCTGCAGGCGCTGGTGCTGACCCGGGGCACCCGGCGGACCCTGCGGGAGCACCGGGATCTGCTGGCCGCGCTGCGGGACCGGATCGGCTCGGAGGTGGGTGGGCCACCGGCGACCCCGGTGCGGGTCCGGCGGTTCCGGCTGCTGTCGCTGGTCACCGGGGTGGCGACGGTGGTCGCCGTGTACCTGGTCGCCACCCAGCTCTCGGAGGTGCCGATCGGCGAGGTGGTCGGCCAGGCGGACTGGCGATGGGTGGCGGTCGCGGTGGTGGCGATGGCGGTGAACTACATCGGGGCCGCGTACGCGGTGCTCGGATTCGTGCCGGAGCCGGTGCCGTTCCGGCACGCCCTGGCCGCGCAGGTCACGCTGGGGTTCGTCCGGGTGGTGGCGCCGGTCGCGGTCAGCGGCGCGGCGATCAACCTGCGGCTGCTGACCAAGGCCGGGGTGCCGGGGCCGGCCGCGGCGGCCAGCGTCGCCGCGTACCAGCTCGGCGCGGTGGTGGTGACGGTGCCGCTGATCGCCGTGCTCGGGGTGGTCTCGGGGCTCGGGGTGTCCGGGTTGAGTCCGTCCCCGACCGTGCTGGCGGCGACCACCGGCGCGATCCTCGCCGGTGGGCTGGTGACGCTGATCCCGCCGATCCGCCGCCGGATCCGGAAGTTCTGGGACGATTTCGCCCGGCGTGGCATGTCCCGGCTGCTGGACGTGCTGAGCCGGCCGCGCAAGCTGGCCGAGGCGGTGGGCGGCGTGCTGCTGCAGACGCTCGCGCTGGTGGTGTGCTTCTACGCGTCGATCCGGGCGGTCGGCGGCCGGTCGGACTTCGCCGGGCTCGCGGTGGTGCAGATGGTCGGCCAGACGGTCGGCTCGGCCGCCCCGACGCCGGGCGGGCTCGGGGCGGTGGAGGCGGCGCTCAGTGCCGGGGTCACCGCGCTCGGCTCGCCCGCCGCGGTCGCCGTGCCGGGGGTGCTGCTGTTCCGGATCATCTCGTTCTGGCTGCCGATGCTGCCGGCCTGGCTGCTCTGGACCCAGCTGCAGCGCCGCGAGATCCTGTAGCCGCCTGGTAGCCGCCGATCTAGGAGACGTCCAGCCCGAAATGCCCGAATCCGGCCTGAGCAACTCTTGGATCAACGAGCGGTGACTCGCCACCCCGGGTCGACCGGCGACCCGGCCAGCGGGGAGTATGGCCTGGTGGACCTGCCTGTGATGCCGCCGGTGGCGCCGATGCTCGCCAAGCCGGTGGCCGAGATTCCAGCCGGCCAGCTCTACGAGCCGAAGTGGGACGGCTTCCGTTCGATCATCTTCCGGGACGGTGACGAGGTCGAGATCGGCTCCCGCAAGGAGCGGCCGATGACCCGGTACTTCCCGGAGATCGTGGCGGCGGTGCTGGCCAACTTCCCGGAGCGGGCGGTGATCGACGGCGAGATCGTGATCGCCGACACCGAGGCGAACCGGCTCGACTTCGAAGCGCTGCAGCAACGCATCCACCCCGCCGCCAGCCGGGTGAAGCTGCTGTCCGAGCAGACCCCGGCCAGCTTCATCGCGTTCGACCTGCTGGCGCTCGGCGACACCGACCTGACCGGCCGGCCGCTGATCGAGCGCCGGCGGGAGCTGGAGCGGGTGCTCGCCGATGCCCAGCCGCCGGTGTACCTCACCCCGACCACCCAGGATCTGGCGACCGCCCGCCGGTGGTTCGAGACCTTCGAGGGGGCGGGGCTGGACGGGCTGATCGCCAAGCCCTTGGACCTGACCTACCAGCCGGACAAGCGGGCCATGTTCAAAGTCAAGCACGAGCGCACCGCTGACTGCGTGGTGGCGGGCTACCGGGTGCACAAGTCCGGCCCGGACCGGATCGGCTCGCTCCTGTTAGGACTGTACGATGACCGCGGCGTGCTCGCGTCGGTCGGGGTGGTCGGCGCGTTCCCGATGGCGACCCGGATCGCGCTGTTCAAGGAACTGCAGCCACTGGTGACGACGTTCGACGGGCACCCGTGGAACTGGGCCGCGCACGAGCTGGGGGAGCGGACGCCGCGCAAGAACGAGGGAAGTCGCTGGAACGCCGGCAAGGACCTGTCGTTCACGCCGCTGCGACCGGAGCGGGTGGTCGAGGTCCGGTACGACTATATGGAGGGTGATCGGTTCCGGCACACCGCCCAGTTCGTACGGTGGCGGCCGGACCGCGATCCGGCGAGCTGTACGTACGACCAGCTGGAGCGGCCGGTCAAGTTCAACCTCGCGGACGTGCTCACCAGCGGCTAACCTCCGGCCGCGAACCGGTTGCGGACGCTGGCGGCGGTACGCACGATGGGGCGATGCTGGCAGCGGAGGTGTTGGACTACCACTGGAACGGGTGGCCGGGCCGGGCCGCCCGCTACCGTTGACGGATGGTTGTCTTCGCGCACATCAGTGACACCCACTTCGACGGTGGCGAGCGGGCGCTCGAGCGGGTCCGCCGGGTGATGGCGTACCTGCGGGGCCGCCGGTTGGACGCGATCCTCGTCACCGGCGACATCGCCAACAACGGCACCCCGGAGGAGTATGAGCAGGCCCGGGCCGAGCTCGTGGCGGACGTACCGGTGATGATCCTGCCGGGGAACCACGATGACCGGGGACAGTTCCGGAAGGTGCTGCTCGGCCAGGACGGCGACGGGCCGATCAACCAGGCCCGGACGATCGGCGGTGTGCTGTTCGCGCTGTGCGACTCCAGCATCCCGGGCCGGGTCGAGGGGCGGCTCGCGCCGGAGACCATGGCCTGGCTGCGGGAGCTGCTGACCGGGACCGACGCGCCGGCGTTCGTGTGCCTGCACCACCCACCGGTGCCGCTGCACCAGCCGTTGGTGGACAGCGTCCGGTTGACCGAGGCGGCCGGGCTCGCCGAGCTGATCGAGGAGTGCCCGAACGTGGTGGCGGTGCTCTGCGGGCACGCGCACAGCGCGGGTGCGTCGACCTTCGCGGGCCGGCCGGTGGTGGTCGCGCCGGCGGTCGACTCGACGCTGCGACTGCCCTGGATGATGGACGAGGAGCCGACCTGGCGGAACATCATCGACGAGACCGACGTGCCGGGGGTTGCGTTCCACGTGCTGGATGACGAGCGCCGGCTCACCACCCACTACCGGGTGGTGACGGGGTAGGGGGTCACCCCGTCAGAAGGTGGCGATCGGGTTGACCGGGCTGCCGGACGTGCCGGCCAACCGGATCGGCGCGACCGCCAGCTGGAAGTCCCACTGGTCCAGCTCGGCCGCGGTCGCCGCGCACGCCTCCAGATCGCAGTTGTCGATCAGCCACAGCCCCATCGCCACCAGCCCGACCGCGTGGACCGGCAACAGCAGATCCGGGTAGCCGGACGGCTGCACCTCCTGCGGCGTGTCGGCACCGATCAGCGCCACCTGCCGTTCGTGCAGCCAGGGCAGGCAGCTGGCGTGCCAGCCGGCCTGCGTGAACCCGCCGGACTCGCCGGCCTCGTGGCGGACACGGCCGTAGCCGGTCCGGATGAACACCGCGTCGCCGGGGCGGACCTCGACCCCCTGGCGCCGCTCGGCCTCCGCCAGGTCCTCCGGGAACACCCCCTGCCCGGGCTCCAGCCACGGCACGCCGCGGGCGGTCGCGATATCCAGCAGCACGCCGCGGGTGACGATCCCGTTCGCCGCCGCGGTGACCGTCCCCCAGGCTGATCCGGTCTCGGCGTCGACCACCGAGTGCGACCGACCGTTGTAGGTCTTGCCGTCCCAGAACATGTGACACGGCGAGTCGAGGTGGGTGATGGTGTTGCCGTGGAACGTGATGCCGAGCCGCTCGGACGAATAGCCCCACCGCCGATCGTTGTGAAACTCCTGCAATGGCATGTTCTCGGCGCCCGGCATGTCCACGGCGCGCGCGAACACCGTGGTTGACCGTTCCATTTCTTCCGGTGCGGTGATTTCCCAAGCACAGGACACGCTCCGGCCGTGCCGCACCGCCCGCGCCGCCGCCAGCCGCACCTGGTCGGTGATGTGGTTCAGGGTGCCGAGCTGGTCGTCGTCACCCCACCGCCCCCAGTTCGACAGTGTGTTGAAGAATCCCAGCACATCGTCCTGTGTGGGCAGAGTAGGTTCGGTTGTCATCCAGCTCGACTCCTCCGTGACCGCATCGACCCATCACACCTTACGCGCTGGGTGGCGCGGCGGCGATTGGTCACGGTACGCAGCAGCGGCGCTCACCGGTGGGCGGTGCCACCGCCGCGCGCCATCGCCGGGCGAAGTCCACGCCACCGGTGCCGACGCGGGGCGGGGTGTCCACCATTGCCTCATGGTGGTGCCGGATCGCCTAACCCGCAACCGGTTTCATCACCGAGCGGCCATTCGCCGCTGCCAAGCCTCGATCGTCGCCTTGTATGGCTCGGGCATGTGCAGACCCGCGATCTCGTCGTACGAAAAGAGCTGCAGCTCCCGGTGCTCGGCTGACCGCCGGAGTGGCTCATTGCCCTGGTAGGTGGTGCCATAGCTGACGATGAAGACGTGGCGGGACGGTGTGATCTTGTAGACCCAGGTGTCGAGCACCTGTACGGAGTCGACGGTCAGGCCAAGTTCTTCGGCGACCTCCCGGCAGACCGTGGCTTCCGGCGATTCCCCTAGCTCGAGCTTGCCGCCTGGCAACTCCCATTCGTCCCGCTCGTTCTTCAGCAGCGGAACCTGACCGTGGTAGTCGACGACCAGCTTCACGGAGATCGGTAACTGGTACTCGACGTGACCGGGGCTACGTTCGATCAAGTAGGGCGCTTGCTCGGCCACTGGTTCCCTCCCTTGTCGATGTCGCCCTCGCCGAGTCGGGCACGAGCAGCACGACCGCGATGTCGTCGGAACGCTTGAATCGTGCCGGCAGCGGGCTGGCAGGATCGCGCTCGCGTTCGCGAATCCGCTTCTCCAGGTACGCAAGGCCGCGCGCGCGGGCGTCGACGAGGACCTGCTGCCAGTCGCGGTACAACGCGTAGTCGTCGACAATGCGGGCGAAGCCATCGGTGCAGAGCAGGATCTGGTCCACCTCGGTCCACGGACCGGTGATCGTGTGCGGCCGGAGTTGCCGGTCAGGATGCCCGGAGAACACCGACTCGGGTAGGCCACCGGTCATGGTCTGCCAACGCCGTTGCAGCATCCCTTCGCGGACCTGATCGGCCGTGGCGCCGTTGCGCTGATCATGCACGCCGCCCCGCTCCCGCCGATCGAAAAAGTCGGTCGCCTCGCGGCGCAGGCGAGTACCGGACACGATTCCTGTCGCGTCACCGATCCGGGTGACATCGTAGGTATCGCCTTGATCGACCACTATCGCGAGCGAGCAGGCCGGGGGAATCCGGCCGGCTGGGAACGCGTGCCGTACCTGCTCCTGGCAAACCGCCTCGGCGAGTTCGGCGAGCAACTGGCTCCCGGCACCGCGGTAGCCCGCCTCGCCGCGCTTGCTCAACTGTGCGGATAGGAAATCGACGAGCCAGACGACATCGCGCTCGGCTGGCAGGACCGAATCTTGGTAAAGATCGGTGGCGCCATCGATGACCCACGCCAAGCTGCCACGATGCCCAGCGCGGTCTTCATTTGGACGGGCACCGCCGGGCGTAGTGATCGAATCAACCAGTCGCACCGCGTGACCAAACTCCATTCCTACTCGACACCCAGCGTGGGTAACAAGATCCCTACGCCGATGAGGGTGCATCCGATTGCCACCGTTAGTAGCACTCTACGCAGGTTGTTGCTGGTTAGCAGAGAGAACGTTCCGAAAACCACGGCGATAGCACCAGCGGCAGCCATGATCAGCCGGATGCCGTCGACACCACTGGTCTGGCTGGCGATGTTTCCGGCAGTGACGATGAAGGCTACGATCGCGGCGAGCAACCCGAGCAGCTGAAGCTGCTGGCCCTTGAACTCAGCCAACTCAGCATGGAACTGTTGATGTGAACGTTGCCACCGGGCCCGCTCTTCCATCAGCTCGATCCGTACGCGGGTGGTTTGGTACTGCGTGAGCCGGCGCTGGTAGTCGCGCGACGATCGGGGCTCACTCTCGATCGCTTGACCGATCGCAGCCCGCGCCGCGTCGAACTCCCCACGCATCATGAGCACCCGACTCTTGGTCTCGAGGTAGTGCGCAACTCCGCCGTGGGATAGCGCGATCGCCTTGTCGACATGCCGCTCGACCTCATCCAAGTCTCGGCCCGGCACCGGTGCGTCCAACCGTTCGAGGTACTCGATCCAGAAGGCAGCCAATTGGTGGACGATTCCCGCCACCTGCGGCATGAGATTCACAGCTTGCCTGGATAGCTCGACCGCACTTCGTAAGGAAGCCAGATCGCCTCTGGCGCGGAGGAGGATCGCCCGGAACGTCAGGAAATATGGTTCGGTACCGAACTCGCCTTCGAACCTGCGCACGAATTCGCTGTACTCCGCGTACCGCTCTTCTCGGCGTAGGCGAAGCAGCAGCGCGTACAGCGCGGCGAACCGTGGTGCGCGCGGCAGGGAATGGTCAGTCACGAGCCGTCGAAGGATCGGTTCCGGGTCGGTGAACGCCTCCAGTGCGCTCCGGACGGCCTGCGGGAAGTCTCGATCGCTGGCTGAGGGGAGGCGCGCCAACGCCGCGATGAGCCGGTCGCGATCCGGGTCTGAACTGCGCCGCCTAGAGATCCGCACCTGAGAACCCCTGGTTGAGCCATGCGAGCCGGCTAGCCCTGACCGTCGCCAGTAGCCGCACCAGCTTCCGGTTGCCCGTGAAGCTGGTGCGCCCGTGCAGATAGCGGAGATTGTGAATGAGGTACCCATCGCCCTCGGCCAGCGGCAGCGACCACGTCGCGGCGGCGACAGCCTGGCGCAGCGCCGTTACTAGACCTTCGTCCCCGTCGACGCTGCAAGGTGCGGCGAGCCGGTCGTCGCGAAACCTGATTCTTGTCAACCCGCCACAGGTGGCGACGATTGGCACCGTGACGCCGTCGGCCGTACACAGTCGGAGCTTGCTGACCGCCGAGGCGCCATGCGTACGGAGCAGGGTTGCCAACACGGCGGCGCCGTCCGCCAACAGGGCATGGCCTCCGGTGGCGGCCGGGGTGACCAGCACGGCGGCGAGCACGCTGGGTGAGTCACGCTGCAGACTCCGATCGGTATGTGGTGCGAGCAGTCTGTGGGTGAACCCCGCCCGCCCGACGTCGGCATCGCTATCCCAGCCCGGAGAAATCGCAGTAGCGCCGGGTTCGCTCTCGTGAGGGTGTCGATACGGCGTCGTCCAGCTGCCAAGTAGCGCGCGCAACTTTGTGAGGTCACCGTGGCGGATCCTCACCAATCCAGCTCGGGCAAGGTGTTCTTGAACTGCCCCCGGCGCCAGCTCCGTATCACCCGCCGCGTTCAGCAGTTGCATAGCGGGCCAAGTATCACGGACAGAGGTTGTTACACAACTTTATGTGATCGTTTGTGTTGTCGCAATTGGGTGCGTATTTGGTCCGGTTTGTGCGCGAGACCCCGCGAGTGCCGCATTGTTGTGCGATCATGCGACGGCAACCGATCAGCGGAGGTTGGTGTCCTTTCTGGACCGGCGGTCGGTGAAGGCCTGGTTACTTAGGAAAGCGCTGCCGCCCGATTGAGATGAGGGCGAGTAAAGAATGGTCAACTGTTCCCATAGCTGCGGGCGTCCGTAGCCCCGCAAGCTGTGGGGATGACTGGCGATCCCCGTGGTGTACCGTCCCGCCGGCTGGTGGCGCCGCTGCTGGCGGCGGTGTTGCTAGCCGGCCTGCTGACCGCGTCGGCGCAGGCGAGCCAACCGCCGCTGGCGCCGATCGAGCCGCAGCTGCTGAGCCAGCTGGCGGGCGGCGGCTCGGCCGACTTCTGGGTGTACCTGCGCGAGGAGGCGAACCTGGCGCCGGCCCGCGCGATCGAGGACCGGGCGGCCCAGGGCCGGTTCGTGTACGACCGGCTGACCCAGACGGCCGCCGACAGTCAGGCCGACCTCCGGGAGCTGCTGGCCGACGAGGGCGTGCCGCACCAGCCATTCTGGATCGTCAACGCGGTACGGGTGACCGGCGACGCGGAGCTGCTGGAGCGGATCGCCGCCCGGCCCGAGGTGGCGCAGATCACTGCCGACCGGACGTACACGTTGCCGGAGCCGATTCCGGCCGAAGCCGAGCCGCAGACCGCCGACGGGATCGAGTGGAACATCGACCGGATCGGCGCGCCGCAGGTGTGGGACGAGTACGGCGCGACCGGCGAGGGAATCGTGGTCGGGGTCATCGACGGCGGGGCGCAGTTCGACCACCCGGCGATCGTCAACCAGTATCGCGGCAACCTCGGCAACGGTGAGTTCGACCACAACTACAACTGGCACGACCCGTCGAAGATGTGCGGCAACCCGTCGCTCGCCCCGTGCGACCACACCGGTCACGGCACCCACGTCACCGGCACGATCGTCGGCGACGACGGTGGCGAGAACCGGATCGGGGTGGCGCCGGACGCCAAGTGGATCGCCGCCCGCGGCTGCGAGTTCGACTCCTGTTCGCAGGACGCGCTGCTCTCGGCGGGGCAGTTCATGCTCGCCCCGACCGACTTGGACGGGAACAACCCCCGGCCCGAGCTACGGCCGCACATCGTCAACAACTCCTGGGGCGGCACCCCGCTGACCGACCCGTGGTACCAGCCGACCGTGAACGCCTGGCTGGAGGCGGGCATCTTCCCGCAGTTCGCGGCCGGCAACACGTCGGTCGGCGTGGCGCCGTGCGGTTCGGCGAGCAACCCGGGCAACCTGCCGGAGAGCTACGCCGCTGGCGCGTTCGACATCGACAACCAGATCGCCGACTTTTCCAACCGCGGCGCCTCGGCGTGGGACGAGACCGCCATCAAGCCGGACATCGCCGCCCCCGGGGTGGACATCCGGTCAGCCGTCCCGGGCGACGACTACGTGGCGGCCAGCGGCACGTCGATGGCCTCGCCGCATGTCGCCGGCGCGGTCGCGCTGCTCTGGTCGGCGGCCGACGCGCTGGTGCGCGACGTCGACGAGACCCGCGCCCTGCTCGACCAGACCGCGATCGACATGCCCGACCTGACCTGTGGCGGGGAACCGGGCGACAACAACATCTGGGGCGAGGGCCGGCTGGACGTGCTCGCCGCGATGGAACAGGCGCCGCTCGGGCCGAGCGGGCGGCTCACCGGGGCGGTGACCGACGCCGGCACCGGCGACCCGATCCCGGGCGCCACGATCACCGTCACCGGGCCGGTCAACCGGGAGCGCACGGTCGGCGAGGACGGTAGCTACCGGTTCGTCCTGCCGGCCGGTGAGTACACGGTCACCGCCGCCGCGTTCGGCTACCAGTCGCGCACCGTCCCCGTGACCATCGTCGACCAGGAGGCGGCGACAGTGGACCTGCCGTTGACCGAGGTGGACCGCGTCGCGGTGAGCGGCCGGGTCACCGACGGCGCCGGTCACGGTTGGCCGCTCTACGCCCGGGTGGACGTCCCCGGCACCCCGCTGCGCACGTTCACCGACCCGGTGACCGGCCGCTACCAGCTGTCGCTGCCGGTCGGTGAGGAGTACGAGCTGGTCGCGACCCCGCAGTATCCGGGCTACGCGACCGCCGCCGGCACCGTGGTCGCCGCCGGCCAGCCGCTGACCCTGGACCTGGCGGCGACGGTCGAGGACTGCGAGCAGGCGCCTGGCTACCAGCCGGCGGACGCCGGCTGCCAGCCGGTCCCGGGCGGGCTGGTGCTGGGCCAGATCACCGACGAGAACACCGGCGAACCGGTCGCCGACGCCACGGTGACCACTGTCGACAGTCCCGCCGAGACCGGCCGGTCGGTGGCGACCCCGGACGACCCGGCCACCGGTGACGGCTTCTACTGGCTGTTCACCTCCCGGACCGGCGCGAGCGTCGCGTTCACCGCCACCGGCGACGGGTACGCCGAGCGGGGCGAAACGGCTTCCGTACTGCCCGACGGCGCCACCGAGCTGGACTTCGTGCTACCGGCCGGCCGGCTGGTGGTGGACCGGGACGAGCTCGCCGCCGAGCTGCGGCTCGGGCACTCGGTCGAGCGTACGTTCACGATCACCAACACCGGCACCGCGCCGGCGGAGCTGGAGCTGGGTGAGATCCCGGGCCGGTTCCAGGTGCTCGACGGCGAACCGGCGGCCACCTCCCACCCGGCGACCGCGCCGCGGCCCGCCACCGGTCTGTGGCCGGCGACCGGCGCACCGGACCAAACCTTCGACCCGAACGGGTTCACCACCCGGGGCGAGCCGGGCAGCCACCCGGCCGGCGCCAGCCCGGCGGCGCCCGGTGAGGTCATCACCTCCTGGACCCCGGCCGGGATGCAGCGGCCGTGGGGGATCGGGGTCGACGGCGAGAACGACGTCTGGGTCTCCGACGGGCTCGACCTCCACAACTACGAGTTCAGTGTGGACGGTACGCCGACCGGAGTGGTCCACCCGGCCCCGTCCGGCACCGGCTGGCCGGCCGACCTGACCCGGCTCGGCGAGCGGGAGCTGTGCCAGGTGCGGGTCTTCGACGGCGAAGGCATCCACTGCTTCGACACCGAGACCGGCGAGCCGACCCGCGCGATCACCGGCGACTTCCAGTGGACCGCCGATGGCCAGCGCGGCCTGGCCTACCGGCCGGACGACGACACGTTCTACATCGGAGGTTGGAACCAGGACATCATCTACCAGGTCCGCGGGTTCAGCCACGACCGGCCGGGCGAGATCCTGCACCAGTGCCCGTTCCCGGGCGTCTCCGGGCTGGCCTGGAACCAGACCGCTGAGCTGCTGTGGGTCGCCACCAACTCGGCCACCGACGACGTGTTCCTGATCGACCCGGACACCTGCGCGGTGCTCGACACGATCGGCCACCCGTCGCCCGGGTTCAACGGAGCCGGGCTGGCGCTGAACGACGACGGCAACCTGTGGATGGTCAGCCAGGGCAACGAGCCGGGTTCCCCGAAGGCCGTATACCTGGTCGAGAGCGGAGTACCCGACGTCGCGGACGTGACCTGGCTGGCCCACACCCCGGCGAGCGGCACGGTGCTCGACCCCGGTGAGCGGGTCACCGTCCGGGTCACATTGGACAGTGCGGCGGCGGCCGAGGCGCAGCCCGGCACGTACACCGCCCGGATCCGGATCGGCCAGGACACCCCGTACCCGGTCGAGATGGTGGACGTGACGATGGTCGCGACCGTGCCGCCCGGTTGGGGCAAGGTGACCGGCACGGTGACCGGGGTGGACTGCGGCGGTGAGCAGATCGCCCTCACCGGCGCCACCGTCCAACTCGACGGGCGGCAGCGCAGCACCCGGGCGCGCACCGGCACCGACGGCCGGTTCGTCTACTGGACCAGCATGGTCGACAACCGGCTGACCGTGTCCGCGAGCGCGATCGGCTACGACACCGCGAGCGGCCGGGCGCTGGTCACCCCGACCCGGGACGCGGTGGTCGACCTGACGCTGCACCGGGTCGACCGGTACGGCTACCGGTGCGAGCCGGTCGACGAGCCGTTCCAGACCGCGAGCACGGTGCTGCCGATCGGCGGCCGGTTCGTGACCCGGACCGTCGACCTGCCGTTCCCGTTCGAGTTCTACGGGCAGACCTACCAGCAGGCGCACGTCTGCACCAACGGGCTGGTCGAGTTCGCGCACCCGGGCTGGTTGCCGTTCGGCTGCTCGCTGGGAGGCACGCCGCTGCCGTCCCCGTCGATCCCGAATGCGGCGATCTACGCGTACCACGACCCCGGCCTGCTGGTGGACGACCAGGCCTCGATCCGGACTGAGCTGGTCGGCGCCGCGCCGAACCGCCGGTTCGTCATCGAGTTCCGCAACCTGGTGTTCGCCGACCTCGGGGATCCGACCCAGCGGATCGACATCGCGGTCGTCCTGCACGAGAACGGCGACGTGGTCACCCAATACCGCAACTACGCCGACACCGACCGGCAGCGGGGCGGGTTCGCCACGATCGGGATCGAGGACCACACCGGCAGCGACGCGCTGCAGTATTCGTTCCAGCGGCCGGTGCTGCCGGCCGGACCGGAGGTGGTCTCCATCCGCTACTACCCGGCGAGCTGACCCCGGCAACGGTCCACCGGATGGCACCGGCGCACCCCGCCGGTGCCATACGGTGGAGCCGTGACCGATCCGCGCCGCCGCGTCCCGCGTACCGACGCTGTGCTCGCCGACCCGCGGCTGGTCGAGGCCGCGGCCGTGCTCGGCCGCGACCGGGTGAAGGAGGTGGTCGCCGCGGTCCAGGAGCGGGTGCGGCGCGGCAACCTCGACCCGGCGTCGGTCGCCGACACGGTGGTCGCCGAGCTGCCGGTGACCGCCGCCGGCCTCCGGCCGGTGATCAACGCGACCGGGGTGATCCTGCACACCAACCTCGGCCGGGCGGTGCTCTCGCCAGCCGCGGTGGCGGCGGTGGTCGCGGCCAGCGGCCACACCGACGTCGAGCTGGACCTGGCGACCGGCCGGCGGGGCCGCCGCGGCCGCACCGCGCTGGCCGCGCTCGCCGCTGCGGTGCCGGCGGCCGAGGCGGTGCACGTGGTCAACAACGGCGCCGCCGCGCTGGTGCTCGCCGCCACCGCGCTCGCCGCCGGCCGCGAGATCGTGGTCAGCCGGGGCGAGCTGGTCGAGATCGGCGACGGGTTCCGGCTGCCGGACCTGCTGCAGTCCACCGGCGCCCGGCTGCGCGAGGTCGGCACCACCAACCGGACCGTCCTCGCCGACTACGCGGCGGCGATCACGCCCGAGACCGGGTTCGTGCTGAAGGTCCACCCGTCCAACTTCGTGATCTCCGGGTTCACGGCATCGGTCCCGGTCGACCGGCTCGCCACGCTCGGCGTACCGGTGGTGGTCGACATCGGCTCCGGGCTGCTCGCCCGCGACCCGCTGCTGCCGGCCGAGCCGGATGCCGCGTCGATGCTGCGGGCCGGGGCGGCGCTGGTCACCGCCAGCGGCGACAAGCTGCTCGGCGGGCCGCAGGCCGGGCTGCTGCTGGGCAAGGCCGAGCTGGTGGAGCGGCTGCGCCGGCACCCGCTGGCCCGGGCGTTGCGAGTGGACAAGCTGACCCTGGCCGCGCTGGAGGCGACGCTGCGTGGCCCGCGTACCCCCACCTGGCAGGCGCTGCACGCCGACCCGGCCGCGCTGCGTGGCCGGGTCGAGGCGCTCCGGGCGGCCGCCGGGACCGGCGAGGTGGTGGCGGCGGCCGCGGTGGTGGGTGGCGGTGGCGCGCCCGGGGTCGAGCTCCGGTCGTGGGCGCTCGCGCTACCGGTTCGGTACGCAGAACCGCTGCGGCTCGGCGATCCGCCGGTGGTTGGCCGGATCGAGCGGGACCGGCTGTTGCTCGACCTCCGCTGTGTACCGCCCGAACTGGACGATCGAGTCGCGGCCGCGGTCCGGGCAGCGAGCGATCCTGCCGCCGATCCAAAAGTTGTTCAGCCCGGTTCGCCTGATCCGGGCATGAACAACTCCTAGATCAACGCGACTCAGGGGAGCGCATCTCCGCGTCGTAGGTCACATTGGACACGTGATGGACCACCTGCCGCAGCGTCCACTCGCCCTGGTTCGGCGAGCGGGCATCCAGCTGGGCTGGGCTGAGCCCGGACAGCCGGGCGGCGTAGCAGGCGGCGAGCCGGGTCAGCGCTTCTCGTACGCGGCGGCGTGCGCCGCGATCGTCAGGTGTCGGACCATGCCCCGGACGCTAACGCCGGGACGATTCGGCACCGGCCGAATCGTCGGCGGCCTATCGTGGATCGGTGACCGACGTCGACCTGGCCACTACCGCCCGGCTGATCGGTGACCCGGCCCGGGCCGCGATGCTGGACGCGCTGATGGGCGACGTCGCGCTCGCCGCGGGCGAGCTGGCGCGGGCGGCCGGGGTCACGCCGGCGACCGCCAGCGAGCACCTGGCGAAGCTGCGCCGGGCCGGACTGGTCGAGGTGGTGCCGGCCGGCCGGCACCGCTACTACCGGCTCGCGTCGGCCGACGTGGGGCGCGCGCTGGAGGCGCTGGCCGCGGTGAGCCGGCCGAGACCGCCGGCGCCGACCCTGCGCGCCGCCCGTACCTCCGCCGCGATGGCGTACGCCCGGACCTGCTACGACCACCTCGCCGGGGTGCTCGGTGTCGCGGTCCACGACGCGCTGGTGGCCGGCGGCGCGCTCCGGGTCGGGACCGACGGCTACGCGTTGACGCCAGTGGGGGAGCAGCGGCTGGCGGCGCTCGGGGTGGACCTCGCCCGGGCGCGGGCGGCCCGGCGGGCGTTCGCGTTCCCCTGCCTGGACGCGACCCAGCGCCGGCCGCACCTGGCCGGCGCGGTCGGCGCGGGCCTGTGCCGGTCGCCGCTGGAGCGCGGGTGGCTGGTGCGGCGCCGCCGGGGGGAGCGCGCGGTCCGGCTGACCGACGCCGGGCGGGCCGGCCTCGGCGAGGCGCTCGGCGTCACGCTGCCGCAGCCCTGACCCGCCGCGCCCGGCCACCCCCGCCGGTGGCGGCGGCACGCTGGTCACCATCGCAGCGGCCGCCGCCATCGCCCGAGCCCGCGGCTGACCGGGGTCAGTGCCGCGGGGTGTGGAGGTTGGGCACCGGCACCCGCGACCAGTCGATGTCCGAGGCGAGGTAGAAGCTGGTGTACGCCGGCTGGTTGTACGCGGTCTGCTGGCGCGCGATGTCCACCCGGTACTGCGGGTCGTGCATCAGCGTGTACAGCTTCCGGTCGGTCAGCTCGGTGCTGAGGTAGATCCGGATCGCGTTGCCGTCCAGCGTGCGGACCAGCAGTTCCTCTCGCCAGTCGCCGAGCACATCGGCGACCAGGCTCGGGTTGCCCTTGGTGAAGTTGTTGGTACCGGTGCCCTCGGCCACCAGCAGCGTGCCCCGCTGCCAGTCGTCGATGGTCACGGTGGTCACCGGCGTACCCTCGGCACCGTTGACGATCTGGGTGGTCATGTCCGCCGCCCACCGGATGCTCTGGTTGGTGCCCGGGGTGGTCGGGCCGAGCAGCTCGCCGCTGGCGGAGAACAGCCCGATCCCGAGATCCTCGGCGTTCGGCGGGAGCGCCGGCCACGCCTCCAGGCCCGGCACCTCCGGATGGACGTCGCCGACCATCGCCCGGCCGGTGTCCCGACCGGTGTAGTCACCGAACAGCACCTCGCCGGTGGCGGCGTCCCGCATGGTGTGGCCGTACGGGGCGAACGTGCCGCCCTCGTGGCAGGCGTAGATCTCGAGCCCGGGATGGTTCGGGTCGAAGTCGCCGACGTGCAGCGCGTCGCCGTGGCCGAGCCGCAGCGTCTCACCCGGCGCGGCGCTCTCCGGCGGCATCACGTCGAACGAGCTGTACAGCAGGCTCCCGTCGTCGTCGATGGTCGCCGACCCGTACACGATCTCCTGCCGGCCGTCACCGTCCACATCGGCTGCCGAAAGCGAGTGGAACCCTTGCGTGGTGATGGTCCCGAACTCCGGGTCGGTGCCGTCCTGCCCGTGCGCCGGATAGTTGAACGGGTTGGTCATCGGCACCCAGCCGCTGTCCACGAACCACTCCTCGTGCAGCCGCCGGCCGTTCCAGGTGTAGGCGACCAGTGTGGACCTGGTGTAGTAGCCGCGCGCGAAGATCGCCGCCGGTCGCTCACCGTCGAGGTACGCCACCGCGCTGAGGAACCGGTCGACCCGGTTGCCGGGTTCGATCCGGGACAGCGCGTAGTCACCCCACATGAGACCGTCGTCGAACCGCTCCGGCTTGTAGTGGATGGTCTGCAGCTCCCGGCCGCTGGCGCCGTCGAACACGGTCAGGTACTCCGGGCCGGTGATGATGAACCCCTCGAAGGTCCGCAGGTCGTTGCGGTCGCTCCGGCTCGGCGCGTAGACGTCGATGAAGTAGTCGGCGAGCGCCTCGGCGTCGGCCCTGGACAGCGGATACTGGTAGGTCGGGTCGATGCCGAACGCCTCCTCCAGCGTGGCCGGCCACCGCCCGGCCACCACCTCGGGGTGCTCGTGCCAACCGAGGAACATGTCCACCACGTACTGGTAGTAGTCCTCGGCGCTGAACCGGTAGTCGTCCTGGTGCGAGTACCCGGCCTGCCGGTCCTCCCTCGGCATCGTGATGTACCGCTCCGAGACGACCTTCCCGTGCGGGTTGTACTTGATGACCTTCGTGCCCGGCGCGGTCTTGAACATCAGCTCGGACCGGCCGTCGCCGTCGAAGTCGTAGACCAGGAACTGGGTGTAGTGCGCGCCGGCCCGGATGTTGACTCCGAGGTCGATCCGGTAGCGGAGCCGGCCGTCCAACTCGTACGTATCGATGTAGACGTTGCCGGTGTACCCCTTCTGGGATACGTCCTTGGAGTTGGACGGGTCCCACTTGACGATGAACTCGTACTCGCCGTCGCCGTCCACGTCGCCGACGCTCATGTCGTTCGGGCTGTACGTGTACGCCTCACCGGCCGGGGTAACCCCGTCCGGCGGCTTCCGCAGCGGCAGGTCGTAGAAGTTGTCCGACCACGGCTCGACCCGGTCGCTCAGGTCGACCACCCGGCCGCGGACCACCGCCGCCACCCGGTACGACGAGTCGGACGTGCCGGCCGGGTCGAGGTAGTTGGTGCTGTCGGTGACGGTCGCGATCCGCCGGCCGTCCCGGTAGACGTGGAAGCTGGGGCCGGCCATGCCGGCGTCGGTGTGCCCGGTGACCTCGTCACCGAGCAGCCGCCAGCTCAGGAAGACACCTTCGCCGGTGGCGGCCGCGACCAGGCCGCGGTCGAGGTGCTCAAGCTGGACGGCGTCCCGGTGGTGGTGACCGCCGGGCCGGCCGGCCGCGGCCGGCGAGCCGACCGTGCCGACCACGCCAGTGACCAGCAGCGATGACACGGCGGCCAGGGCGGTGAAGCTACGAAGCGGGGGATGGTTACGCGGGATCATGCTGGCCTCCTCGGCCGAGCTGAAACGATACAACTGTCCGGAGGCTATGAGTGGTGAACTGTCTTGTCAAGGGCGCTGCAGTCCGGATTGAATCGTTGCATGATCGTGACAGTAGGTCGCGCACCGCCCACGAAGAGTGCGGCTGCCGGATCGGGTTTGGCGGCCGCCGTGCGGGGAACTTCCTCCATATTGGGAGGAGGCAGCAATGTCAGCTGTTGAGATCACGGTCTTGGTGGTCGCTGTCGTGCTAGTCGTCGCGCTCGTCGCCGCCGGCTATTACCTATGGCGGCACCAGACCCTTCGTCGCCGGTTCGGTCCGGAGTACCGCCGGCTGGCCAAACAGGAAGGTCCGATCGCGGCCGAGCGGGAGCTGCGTGGCCGGGAGCGCCGGCACGCCTCGCTGGAACTGCGTCAGCTGGACGACCAGACCCGGGAGCAGTACGCGACGGCGTGGCTGGACATCCAGGCCCGGTTCGTCGATGACCCGGAGAACTCGATCGGCGCCGCCGACGAGCTGGTGACCAGGCTGATTGCCGAACGGGGCTACCCGACCGGGGATTACGACGAGCAGGTCGCCCACCTGTCGGTGGAGCACGCCCGGACCCTCGACCGGTACCGGGCCGCCCACGACATCCACGAGCGGCACCTCCGGGGGGAGTCGAACACCGAAGAGCTGCGGCAGGCGCTTGTACACTATCGGGCACTGTTCGCCGATCTCCTGGGTGAAACTCCGGCTCCGGAGACGGTCCGCGAACCAGATACCACCACTCGCCGGTAAGGAAGAAATCGCATGCGTTACGACACCCAGCACGACTATCAGCGTCCGGTGCCACCGGTCGACGACGAGGTCGAGCCGGCTCGCGAACCGGATCTGGCCACCGAGCCGGCTCCCGAGACCGACTCCGCTTCCGAACCGCACACCGGTACGGTGGTCGCGCCGACCCCGGAACACGCCACCGACGCAGCCGACGACTCAGTGGCCGAGCCGGCCACCGATGTGGCCGCTGAACCAACGCCGGCACCAGCCGCACAGCCGGAACCGGAGTCGACGCCGGCCGCCGACGGCTTGTGGTCGGCCGACGCGGTCCAGGAAATCCATGAGCGGTTCCGCGAGGTGCAGTGGCGGTTCGTCGACGACCCGCGGGCCGCGGCGGACGAGGCCCACGAGCTCGTGACCGAGGCGTTGGAGCGGTTCCAGACCGCGCTCGAAGCGCACAAGCGTGGGCTCGACGGCTGGCGCGACACCGATGCCAGCGAGACCGAGCAGATGCGGATGGTGGTCCGCCGCTACCGCGACCTGCTCGATCGGCTGCTCGCAGTCTAGGCCACGCAGGCTCCCGGGCTAGTCCACGCAAACTCCGGTGGGGCGCACCGCCACGACGGCGGGGCGCCCCACCGCCGCGCTGGTCACCGGTTCACCGGGATGCTGCGCCGGCTCGGTGAGCGCCACCCACACCCGCTCCGGCGGGTGCCGCAGCTCCCGCACGAACACCAGCGTCGGGCGGTCGCCGGCGCCGGTCTCGCAGGCCACCTCCGCCAGCGGCCCGGGCTCGAAATCGCGCGCCATCCCGGCCTCCATCCGCTCCGGCCCGCGGCGAAGATACGACGACCGGATACGCGGCTCGACGTACGTCCGCCCGCCTCGACCGGCCGATGCTCGAGGCATGACTGAACCGATCGTGACCACGGACCGGTTGACCAAGCGCTACGGCGACCACACCGCCGTGGCCGCGGTCAGCCTCACGGTACGCCGGGGCGAAATCTACGGCTTCCTCGGCCCCAACGGCGCCGGCAAGACCACCACGCTGCGGATGCTGGTCGGGCTGATCCGCCCGGACGCCGGCTCCGCCCGGGTGCTCGGCGGCCGGCCGGGCGACCCGCGGGTGCTGCGCCGGGTCGGCGCGCTGATCGAGGGCCCCGGCTTCTACCCGTACCTGTCCGGGCGGGACAACCTCCGGGTGCTCGCCCGGTATCGCGGACTGTCCGATGCCGACGTGGATCGGGCACTGGCGCAAGTGGACCTCAACAAGCGCGGCCGGGACCGGTTCCGGTCCTACTCGCTCGGCATGAAGCAGCGGCTCGGCGTGGCCGCCGCGCTGCTGGGCGAGCCGGACCTGCTGATCCTGGACGAGCCGACCAACGGGCTGGACCCGGCCGGCATGGCCGACATGCGGGAGCTGGTGCGCCGGCTCGCCGACGCCGGCCAGACCGTGCTGCTGTCGAGCCACCTGCTCGGCGAGGTGCAGCAGATCTGCGACCGGGTCGGGGTGATCTCGCGCGGCGAGCTGATCGCCGAGAGCACCGTCGCCGAGTTGCAGGGCGGCAGCTCGTTGCTGGTCCGCGCGGAACCGCCCGACCGGGCGGCCCGGGTGATCGAGTCCACACTGGGCGGTGCCGCGGTCAGCAAGGCCACGGACGGCGCGCTGACCGTCGCCACCGAGCCGGACCGGCACCCCGGGATCGTCCGGGCGCTGGTTCAGGCCGGGGTCGACGTCCACGAGCTCCGCCCGGTCGAACGTTCGCTGGAAGAGGTCTTCTTCGAGATGACCGCAGAGGAAGGAGCGGCGGCATGATAGCGAGCCTGCGAGCCGAGTTGCTGCGGCTCGGCAAGTGGCCGGCCAGCTGGGTAATCATCGGGGTCTGGCTGCTGTTGAACCTGTTCTTCGGGTACGTACTGGACTACCTCGGCTACCGGGACGCGGTGGCGAACGGCGATGCCGGCCAGGCGGCGGCGTTGCTGTCGCAGCTGTCGCTGACCGGCGTGCCGAGCGCGGTCGTGGCCGGGCTGCCGATGTTCGGTGGCGCGTTGCTGCTGACCCTGGCGGCGCTCGCCACCGGCAGCGGCTACGGCTGGAACACCTGGAAGACCGTGTTCACCCAGGGCCCGAGCCGGCTCACCGCGCTCGGCGGCACGCTGCTCGCGCTGGCCGGGCTGCTGGTGGTGACGGTCGTGCTGACCTGGGTAGTGGACCTGGCGGCGAGCGCGATCGTGCTGACCATCGAGTCGCAGCCGCTGGTCTGGCCGAGCTTCCAGGCGGTCGCTGAGGGCGCCGGTGCGGCGTTGCTGATCGCCGGGATGTGGACGGTCGCCGGGGCGCTGGTCGGCATCCTGGCCCGCGGGCCGGCGATGGCGGTCGGGCTCGGGCTGGTCTGGGCGCTGGTGGTGGAGAGCCTGCTGCGCGGCGTCTCCGGCCTGCTCGGGCCGTTCGAGCCGGTGACCGACTACCTGCCCGGCACGGCGGCCGGCTCGCTCGCCGGCGCGGTCGGTGCGGCCAGCGTCGAGGAGGCCGGTGGTGCGCCCGGCGTGCTCACCATCCTGTCCGGTTCCGCCTCGGTCGCCGTACTCGCCGGCTACATCGTGGCCTTCGCCGGGCTGGCCGCGGTCCTGATCGCCCGACGCGACGCCTGATCGCGGTCGCCGGGGGCCGTGTCAGGATCTGGTGCCACGACGATGCCCACTATCCAACCGATCGACCCCGCCGAGCTCCCGAACACCGGCCCGAGCTCGTGCCACGGCACGGCGGTGACCGGGGCTCGGCGGCTGGTGTTCGTCAGCGGCCAGCCGCCGTGGTCCCGGGACGAGCCGCTGCCGGCGGACTTCGAGAGCCAGTGCCGGCTGGCGTGGCGCAACGTCGAGCGGGTGCTCACCACCGCCGGGAGATCGAGGCGATCGCGGCCGGCTAGCCCGGCGCCGCCGGACCCGGCCGCTCCGCCGGCTCCAGTTGCGGCGCGGCTGGGGGCGGGGGCCGAGCGCCGCGGCCGGGCGTGCGACCCTTGAACGATGAGCGAGGAGTCTGTGCTGGGCCGGATCAGCGAGCTGGTGGAGGAGGAGCGCCGGCTCCGCCAGCAGCTGGCGGAGGGCAAGATCACCAGCGACGAGGAGCACGCCCGGCTGCGTACCGTCGAGGCGGCGCTCGACCAGTGCTGGGACCTGCTCCGGCGGCGCCGGGCGGCGGCCGACAGCGGCGAGGACCCGGACGCGGTCGAGGCCAGACCGGTCAACGAGGTCGAGAACTACCTTCAGTAGCCAGCGCGACGCCGGCAGCCGCGCGCTGCCGGGCCGCCTCGTAGAGCGCGATCGACCCGGCGGTGGCGGCATTGAGTGAGCTCGCCGCCCCGGTGATCGGGATCCGCAGCAGCGCGTCGCTGGCGGCGCGCCAGGCCGCGCTCAGGCCGGTGGTCTCGTTGCCGACCAGCAGCAGGGTCGGCCCGGTGAAGTCGAACCCGGCGAGCTCGGTCGAGCCGTGCTCGTCAGTGCCGGCGACCCGGACCGCGATCCCGCGCTCGCGCAGGTCGGCCAGCCAGGCCAGGACCGGGTCCGGACCGGGTACCCGGACGGTCGGCACCGCGAACAGCGAGCCGGTGCTGGCGCGGACCGCCCGCGGATCGTACGGATCGGCGGCGTGCCCGGCGACCACCACCCCGGCGGCCCCGAACGCGTCGGCCGAGCGGATCAGCGTGCCGAGGTTGCCCGGGCTGCTCGGGCGGTCGAACAGCACCACCAGCAGCCGCGGCCCGACCGGGATCCGGGCCAGCTCGTCGGCCGGCAGCTCGACCACCGCCAGCAGCTCCAGCTCCTCCTTCTCGCCGAGCTCGGCGAGCAGCTCCGGCGCCATCGCGACCCGCTTCGTCTGGACACTGTCGAGGGTCTGGGTGGCCCAACTGGACAGTCGGGCCGACGCGTCGTACAGCAGCGCCCGGATCGGCCAGCCGTGCTGGATCGCGAGGTTGATCGGGCGTACCCCTTGCACCAAGAACTCCCGCGCCCGCTGGCGTTTGGTGCGGTTGCTGAGCAGCGCCTGCCACTGCTGGAAGGTGGCGTTGCGCGTGGTGATCCGCATGACGGATCTACGGTAGCCGAGCCGCCACTGGCGGTGCCGCCGGGTGGCGGCACCGCCAGTGGCTACCGGGGGGCGTTAACCGAGCCGGCAGCCGGCCAGGATGATCTGCTGGCCTAGCACGGTTTGTACGCGGATCGCGTTCTGCACCAGCTGCCCGCTGCTGTTGGTGGTGGTCTCGTTGTAGAAGACCGTTGCCACCAGCGGGATCGAGATGGCGCCGGAGCCGGTCCCGATCGGCACCCCGTTGATGGTGCCGACCCGCGACGACCGGGTAACCCCGTCCGCGTTGCTGACGCAGCTGCTCTCGATGTTCGAGATGACGATCGCGCCGCCGAGCAGGCTCGCCCCGTCGATCGAGGCGTAGGCGACCGTCTCGCCGGTGTCCGGGTCGACCGTGCACTCGGCGTTGAGCGCGTCCACCACCGCGATCGCGACGTTGAGCTGTGCCAGCGTCTCGATCTCGTCCGGCGGGCAGGTGGCGTGCGGCGTCTTCTGGATCGTGACCGGCCCGGCGGCCTGGATCGCGAACGCCTCGCCCGGCAGGAAGACCACCACGGTCACCACCGCGGTGCCGGACTCACCGTCGTCGTCGGTCACCCGCACCAGCACCTGGTGCGCGCCGACCGTGGTGAACTCGTGGGTCGCGGTGCAGGTGCCGGAGCCGGCGCCCTGGTCGACCTCACCGTCGGCGATCGGGGTGCCGTCGTCGAAGTCGACCGTGCAGGTGTGGGTGTCGTTGCTGCCGGCGTCGGTGAACGGCACCACGAACTCCACCGGCTCGCCGGGCTCGGCGAGCGTACCGTCGGCCGGGGCGGTGATGGTCGGCACCGGCGCCTCGTTGGTGAGCTCCAATGTGGTCGTCTCGCTGACCGGCGGGTTGACCCCGTCGTCGGCGGTCAGCGTCAGCTCGAACGTCCCGTCATCGGTGCAGGTGATGGTGGTGGCCAGCGCGCTCGGGTCGGCGAACGCACACGCCGTCCCGGGATCGGCGGTCACCGGCGCCACACTCCACTGGGTGGTGAGGTTCGGGCCGTCCGGGTCCACCACATCACCGAGCACGCCGACCGGGCTGCCTTCCTGCCCGGCGTACGGGCCGCCGGGGTCAACCTGTGGCGCGGCGTTGATGGTGACCGTGTGGCAGTCGGTCACGCTGCCGTTGCCGCCGGCGTCGCTGCCGGTGGCGGTGACGCACAGCTCGTGTACGCCGGGGCCGAGCGGCTCGGTGTCGACGGTGTAGTCGACATCGGCCGGACCCTCCTGCGGCAGCGGCGGCGTGACCGAGGTGATCGGCGTGGCCGGGCCACCGTCCACCGACAGCGACAGCCCGCTCAGCTCGGCGGCGAACGCCTCGAGCAGGTCGCCCGGCAGGTCCGCGATGTTGTCGACCTCCCGGCACTCACCGCCGGTCCCGTCGGCGATGTCCTGCAGGCTGCCCAGGCCGAGTGGATCGCTGTCGCAGCCGAACGTGCCCACCGCGAACGTGTGGAAGTCGATGTGCTCGGCGACGTCCTCCAGGCCGGACACCGGCGGGGCCTCCAGGTTCTGGCCGTCGGAGAGGAAGGCCACCAGCACCCGATCCATACTGGACTGCGATGCCGCCGCCACCGCCGCGGTCACCGCGTTGCCGTAGCTGGTGCCGCCACCGACCGCCGTGGTGCCGGCGAAGTCGGTGAACTGGCTGGCTTGCGCCGACCCGATCACCTGCTCGACGTCACGTTCCCCGTTGCCGTCCAGGTCGGCGGTCGGGGTGGTGATCAGCTGCGTGCCGGCCGCCGGGTCGAGGTCGGCCGCCTGCGCGTTGCTGCCGAAGAACACCGCGCCGACCTCACCGACCGCGTCCACCGCCAGTCCGTTGAGCGCGATCGCCGCCGCCTTCTCGCAGTCGATCACGGTGTCACCGGGGGTGGGACAGTCGCTGCCGGCGGTGGTGCTGCCGGATACGTCGATCACAGTGATCAGTCCGGTGTTGGGCTGACCCGTCCCGACCGAGGCGGTGCCGGCCACGGTCACCGGGCCGGGCGGCAGCACCGCGCCGTCCGCCGGTGTGTCGATCGACACCGAGAGGTTGGTGCCGGCCGGTAGGGTGTCGGCCACCGGGTGGGCGATCGCGGTACCGGCGGTGGTCGCCAGGGCAGCGACGCTCGCGATGACCGCGAGTCCGCTTCCCTTGCTGAGTAGGTGTTTCATGAACCCTCCTCACTGAAACGGCTCCCCGGTCTGCCGCTGATGCTGGGCGGCGCGGCCGGTGCTGTCTCCTGCAGAGTCGGGTTTCTGACGGTTGGTTCGCCTGACCGAGCGAAATCTAGGTCGATACGTGAATCCCTATCGGGTGATTCGGGCGAGCCCACTGTGGATCTGGTCGGGCACAGAGACTTGTGCAACCTTCGATCTAAGTTCGACTAAGCCCGATGCCGCACCTCGGCGAGGTGGGCGGCGAGCGCGTCGCCGCCGAAGTCGGACCGCGGCCGGCGCAGCACGGTGTGGGCGTGGTTGGCCTGGTTGGCGGTGTTGTCGTACTCGATCAACAGGTTGCCGCCCTGGATCCGGTAGTAGTGGCCGTGGCCCGGCTCGGTCGAGCCCTCCCAGGCGAAGTGCAGGTCCCGCAGATCGAGCCGGCTCGCCTCGGCGGCGGCCAGCGGCTCGGGCAGCCGGTCCAGGTAGAGCCGGACCAGCCGGTTCAACAGTTCCCGAGCATCCGGGTTCAGTGCGTCCGCCCGTACCCCCAACGGTGGAATCTGGTCGGCGGCGCGCGGCGATACCCCACTGTGGATGTCCGCCGGGGCGAAGTCGGCGACGATCGCGGCGGCCCGGCCGGCCGGGCCGATCGCCGCCAGCAAACCGCGGGCCAGGTCCTCCTCGATCGCCAGCGGCCGGAGCACCGGCTGGCCGGCGTACCGGACCGCCGCCGGGTTGGCGCCGAGGAACACCGGGGTCGGGTGGACCTGACCGTCGATCACGGTCATCGTCACCGACAGGTGGTGGCCCTCGAACCGCCAGGCCCACGCGTCGTCGCCCGGATTCCCGTACACCACCACCCAGTAGTCGTTGCTGTGCCGGCCGCGGCGCCACCCTTCCTTCCGGTCGAGCACCTCCTCCAGCGCCACGATCGCCATCGCCTGGGCGTACGCGTGCGAGCTCAGGCCGGTGGCGAGCAGCCGGTGGGCGGCCTTGCGGGCGGCCGGGTCGAGGTCGGTCAGGCTCACGCCGGGCCGCGCCACCGGCCGGTAGTCCAGCCAGCGGAGCCGCTCGTCGTGCAGCGGGCGGTGGCCGAGCTCGCGGGCCTGGTCGTCCAGCCGGTCCAGCAGCGCCTGTGCGGCGGCGGTCATCTGATTGGGCATGACTCATTCCTATCCCGCGATCTAGGAGTTGTTCAGGCCAGAAACCGGCAAACCGGGCTGAATATCGCCTAGATCACCGCGATCATGCGGCGGGCGGGGCGGTGGTGGCGCCGACCCGGAAGGTCACCGGCAGGGTCACGTCGGCCGGCCGGCGCCCGGCCACCAGCTCGGCGACCATCCGGCCGGCCACGTGCCCCTTCTCGTACATCGGCTGCTCGACCGTGGTCAGCTGCTCGGAGCCGAGCCAGCCGGACGAGTCGATCCCGTCGAACCCGACCACACTGAGGTCCTCCGGCACCCGCAACCCGGCCTTCGCCGCCGCCCGGATCACCCCGATCGCCAGCAGGTCGGCCTGCGCGATCACGGCGGTCGGCCGAGGACTCGACTCGAACAGCTCCGCCCCGGCCAGCTCGCCCTCCTCGACCAGGTTCGACGCGGTCTCGACGATCCGCACCGTCGGCCCGAGCACCTCCTCGACCGCCCGCAGCCGATCCCGGCACAGCGCGAACGTGCAGGCCGCCCGCCGGGCCGGGTCGACCGGGCCGCGCCGGGTGTCCGCGGTGAGCGGCAGCGACACCACCGCGATCTCCCGGTGGCCCAGCTGCAGCAGGTGCTCGGCGGCCTGCCGCGATCCGCCCAGGTGGTCGATGTCGACGATCGGCAACTCCGGCCGGCGCGGGCCCTCGACCGCCACCGCCGGCACCCGGCGGGCCAGCACGTGGGCGATCAGCGGGTGCTCGTCGTCGCAGCCGGCGAACACCATGGCGTCGAGCGGATACAGCGCCACCCGCTCCGGCGGCTGACCAGCCGCCCGGGTGTCGCCGGGGAGCAGCAGTAGCGCCGAGCCGAGCGGCGTCAACTCAGCGGAGATCCCGTCCAGCAGCGCCACCGAGACCGGGTCCCGGAACGCGTCGAGCAGCCGCTCACCGATCACCACCCCGACCACCCCGGTGCGGCCCTGCCGCAGCGAGCGGGCGAGCGGGTCCGGCCCGGCGTAGCCGAGTTCGGCGGCGGCGGCGAGCACCCGCTGCCGGGTCGGCTCGGCCACCGGACCGGCTCCGCTGTACGCCAGCGACGCCGTGGACGAGGAAACCCCCGCTCGCGCCGCGACGTCGGCCAGGGTCACCCGCCGCTGTCGGCCCATGCGTACTCCACCCACCCTGTGATCAAACTCGCTTGACCGTGGCCAGCTACCGCAAGCATACTCGAATCGATTCGATCGAATCGATTCGAGGGGGCGGGCAACCAATGGCGGTACGGGGAGCGCGCAACGCGGTGGCGACGGTGTTCCTGCTCAGCGGGCTGATCCTGGCCAGCTGGCTGTCCCGGCTGCCGCACGTGCGCGACCACCTCGAGCTCACCGCCGGCGAGCTCGGCCGGCTGGTGCTGATCGGCGCGGTCGGCGCGGTCGGGTCGCTGCCGCTGGCCGGGTTGATCGTGAACCGGTTCGGCCCGCGCTGGACCGTCGCCGGCGCGGTGCTGCTGACCAGCTTCGGGGGCGGGCTGTTCGCGGTCGCCGAACCGCTGCGCAGCCCGGTGCTGGTGGCCGCCGGGCTGTTCGCGATGGGGTACGGGATGGGCACCTGGGACGTGGCGATGAACGTCGAGGGTGCCGAGGTGGAGCGGCGGCGCGGCCGGGCGCTGATGCCGCGGCTGCACGCCGGGTTCAGCCTCGGTACCGTGCTCGGCGCCGGGCTGGGTGCGGCCGCCGCCGCGGTCGAGCTGCCGGTCTCGGTGCACATCGGGCTGGCGGCGGCGGTGACCGCCGCCGCCGGTGTGGCCGCCACCTGGTTCTTCCTGCCCGGGCAACCAGTGCCGGCGGTGGCCGAGCGGCCGAAGACCGGGCTGCGGCTGGCCTGGCGGGAGCCGCGGACGCTGCTGCTCGGGGTGATGGTGCTCGCGTTCGCGCTGGCCGAGGGGATCGCCAACGACTGGCTGGCGATCGGGCTGGTCGACGGGCTGCGCGTGTCGAACGCGACCGGCGCGCTCGGGTTCGCGGTGTTCGTGGCGGCGATGACCGGGTTCCGGGTGGTCGGCACGGTGGTGCTCGACCGGTTCGGCCGGGTGCGGGCGCTCCGGGCCAGTGGACTGCTGATCGCCGCCGGGGTGCTGCTGGTGGTGTTCGGCGGCTCGCTGCCGGTGGCGTTCGCCGGCGCGGTGGTCTGGGGCGCCGGGGCGGCGCTCGGCTTCCCGGTCGGGATGAGCGCGGCCGCCGACGACCCGGCCCGGGCGCCGGCCCGGGTGAGCGTGGTCTCGTCGATCGGCTACACCGCGTTCCTCGCCGGCCCGACCCTGCTCGGTTGGCTCGGCGACCAGGTGGGGGTGCACCGGGCGCTGCTGGTCGTGCTCGGCGCGGCGGCGGTCGCGGTCGCCGCGGCCAGCGGCGCCCGCCCGGTGCCGGCCGAGCCGCGGGTGCCGGCCGGCAACCGCGTGGACGTCACCGCACCGGTGTGACACACTGACCGGTATGGCTGGCTCGTTCTGGATTGGTCGCGACGGGACGTCTCCCCTCGTCGTGGCGGTAGTAGCCAAGCCCCGCGTGGTCTGACCCCAGATCACCGGGGCCACTCCCAGCTGGTCAGCCACAGTCACGCTTTGCCTAGGGAGACCTCGCCATGCGCAATGTCGAGTTGGGAGACTTCGACCACCAGGAGATCGAGGCGGCGGCGCGCGCGCTCTGGGAGCAGCACGACGTCTACCGGTACGACCGGACCGAGTCGGGTCCGGTGTTCAGTGTGGACACGCCACCGGCGTACGTGTCCGCCGCGCACCTGCACGTCGGTCACGCGATGAGCTATTCGCAGCCCGATTTCGTGGTCCGCTACCGGCGGATGCGGGGCGAGCGGGTGTTCTACCCGATGGGCTTCGACGACAACGGTCTGCCGACCGAGCGGTACGTGGAGCAGACCCATGGCGTGAAAGCCGTGGACATGCCGCGCGCCGAGTTCGTGGCCCTGTGCCTGGCAGAGACGAGTCGCACCACGGCGACCTATGAGCGGCTGTGGCGCCGGCTCGGGCTGTCGGTGGACTGGTCACTGCGATACTCCACGATCGACGAACGGTGCCGGCGGGTGGCGCAGCTGGACTTCCTCAAGCTGTACCGGGCCGGGCACATCCGGCGTGCCGAGGACCCGATCCTGTGGTGCCCGGAGTGCCGGACCGCGCTCGCGCAGGCCGATGTGGAGGATCTCACCCGGACCAGCAAGCTGCACCGGATTTCGTTCGGCGATGGGCTGGTGATCGCCACCACCCGGCCGGAGCTGCTGCCGGCCTGCGTCGCGCTGTACGCCAATCCGGCCGACCCGCGCTACCAGTCGCTGATCGGCGGGACCGCCACCGTGCCGCTGTTCGGGCAGGAGGTGCCGATCCGCACCGACGACGCCGTCGACCCCGAGTTCGGCACCGGGCTGATGATGGTCTGTACGTTCGGCGACGGCGACGATGTGCTGAAGTGGCGCCGCGACAAGCTGGAACTGCGGCTGGTGATCGGCGGTGACGGCCGGCTCGGCGAGCTGGCCGGCGGGTTCGCCGGGCTGCCGGTGACGCAGGCTCGGGCCCGGATCGTCGAGCGGCTGGCGGAGACCGGTGCCCTGCTGGCCAGTGACCCGATCAGCCAGACGGTCGGCGTGCACGAACGCTGCCAGACCCCGATCGAGTTCCAGCTCCGGCCACAGTGGTTCGTCGGGATCACCGAGCATCGGGAGGCATTCCGGCGCCGGGCCCACGAGTTGGTGTGGGTGCCGGAGTTCATGCGGCGGCGGCTGCTGGACTGGATCGACGGCCTGAAGTGGGACTGGAACCTCAGCCGGCAGCGCTACTACGGGACCCCGTTCCCGGTGTGGTTCTGCGGTGACTGCGGGTTCACGGTGCTCGCCGACGAGGCGTCGCTACCGGTCGACCCGCTCACCGACCCACCGCCGGTGGCTGCCTGCCCGGCCTGCGGCGGCAGCACGCTCGAGCCGGACCAGGACGTGATGGACACCTGGATGACCTCGTCGCTCACCCCGCAGATCAACCAGCTCACCGCCGGCGACGATCCGGCGCTGGCGCCGATGAGCCTGCGGGTGCAGGCGTTCGAGATCATCCGTACCTGGTTGTTCTACACGCTGGTCCAGTCGCAGCTGCGGTTCGACCGGCTGCCCTGGCGGGCGGTGATGGTCTCCGGCTGGGGCCTGAACGAGCAGGGGCGCAAGATCGCCAAGCGGGATCTGGCCGCTGGCAACGGATTCAACCGGTACGACCCGGCGCAGGTGATCGACCGGTACGGGGCGGACGCGTTGCGGCTGTGGGCGACCAAGGCGCGGATCGGCAGCGACCTGCGGTACCACGAGAAGGACGTGCGGGCCGGCCGGAAGTTCGCCGTCAAGCTGTGGAACGTCGCCCGGTTCGTGACCGAGCGGGCCGGCGGGACCGCCGACGATGTGCCGGTGCCGGAGCGGACCGCGGTGGACCGGTGGCTGCTGTCCCAGCTGGCGGAGACCGTCGACGAGGTGACCGCGGCGTTCGACGAGTACGACGTGATGCGGGCGCACCAGGCGGCCGCCCGGTGCTTCTGGTCAATCTACTGTGACCGGTACATCGAGATGGTGAAGGACCGGTTCCGGTTTCCGGAGGAGCACAGCGAGGCCGACCGGGCCAGCGCCCGGGCCACCCTGCGCGAGTCGCTGCGGGTGCTGCTCGGGTTGTTCGCGCCGTTCGCCCCGTTCGTCACCGAGCACCTCTATCAGCAGCTCTACCGGCCCGACGAGTCGGCGGTCAGCCTGCACCTGACCAGCTGGCCGGTGGTGCCCGCGGAGTGGCGGACCGACCGGTCTGATGTGGACCAGCTGGTCATCATCCTGGACCAGGTGCGGGCGCTGCGGAGTCGGCTGCGGCTCGGTGCCGGGGCCCGGCTGTCCCGGCTGGTGCTGCACGCCTCGACGCCGGAGGCGCGGCGGTTGCTGACGGCGATCGCCGAGCCGCTGCGGACCGCCGCCCGGGCGGAGTCAGTCGTCGAGGGCGAGCCCGGCCACGACAGCGGGGTGCCCGGGATCACCGTCGACGTGGTCCGCTGACCCCCGGGGCCAAGGGTGCGTTGCCAGCGCCTCAGCAGCTGCCAGCACCGGTGCTGGCAGCTGCTGAGGGAGTTGACGACCTACCCCGGACTGGCGCTGACCAGGCCGGTCTGGTACGCGATCACCACCAGCTGCGCCCGGTCCCGGGCGCCCAGCTTCACCATCGCCCGGCTCACGTGGGTCCGGGCGGTGGCCGGGCTCAACGTCAGCGCGGCGGCGATCTCGGCGTTGCTCAGTCCCTGGCCGACCAGCGCGACCACCTCCCGCTCCCGCTGCGTGAGCACGGTCAGCCGCTCCTCGGCGCGCTGGTGGGCGGTCCGTACGGCGGTGAACTGGGCGATCAGCCGGCGGGTGATCCGGGGCGCCAGCAGCGCCTCGCCGGCGGCCACCACCCGGATCCCGTGCAGCAACTCGGCCGGGCCGGCGTCCTTGAGCAGAAAGCCGCTGGCACCGGCCTGCAGCGCCTCGAACACGTACGCGTCCGTGTCGTACGTGGTCAGGATCAGGACGTGGACCTGCTCCAACCCACGAGTGGCGGCGATCTGCTTGGTGGCCTGGATGCCGTCGAGCACCGGCATCCGGATGTCCATCAGCACCACGTCCGGCCGGGCGGCGCGGGCCAGCGTCACCGCCTCTGCGCCGTTGGCCGCCTCGCCGACCACGGTGATGTCGTCCTCGACGTCGAGCAGCAGCTTGAACCCGGTCCGGACCAGCACCTGGTCGTCGGCGAGCAGCACCTTGATCGGGCGGTCCATCACGCCGTCGCCGGCTCCTGGACCGGCAGCGGCAACCGGGCCCACACCTGGAAGCCGCCGTCTGGGCCGGGCCCGGCGGTCAGCTCGCCGCCGAGCAGCTGGCACCGCTCGCGCATCCCGACGATGCCGCGGCCGGCGCCGCCGGCCGACCCGCGCGGGCCGCGACCGTCGTCGACCACCCGCAGCTCCAGCCCGCGCTCGTGGCGGCCGATCGTGATCGTGACCCGGGCCGGGCCGGCGTGCCGGATCACGTTCGTGATCGACTCCTGCAGGATCCGGTAGGCGGCCCGGTCGACGGCGGTGGGCAGCTCACCGGCCGGCACCCCGCCCTCGACGGTGACCTCGAGCCCGGCCTCCCGGGCCATCGCCACGATCTCGTCCAGCTGGTCGAGCCCGCCGGCCGGCGCGGGCTCGTCGACGTCCCGGAGTACGCCGAGCGTGGCGCGCAGCTCGCGGAGCGCCCGGGCGCTGGTCTGCTCGATCGTGATCAGCGCCTCCCGGGCCTGCTCCGGCCGCTTGTCGAGGACGTGCGCGGTGACCCCGGCCTGGACGTTCACGATCGCGATCGCGTGGGCGACCGTGTCGTGCACCTCGCGGGCGATCCGCAGCCGCTCGGCGTCGACCCGCCGCTGCGCCTCCTCCTCCCGGGTCCGCTCGGCGCGCTCGGCCCGCTCCTGCGCCTCCTGGGCGATCACCCGCCGGGACCGGACCGACTCGCCGAGCGCCGCAGCCATGATCGCCGCACCGATCCGGAAGAACACCCAGCCCGCCTCGGCCCGCGGCTCCAGGTCAGCGGTGAGCAGCCAGATCGGCGCGAGCGCGGCGATCCCGCCGGTGGCGATCCAGAGCGACCGGCGGCCGTCGCCGTGGGCGGTGAGGGTGTAGGTAGCGACGAACAGCCCCAGCCAGCCCGGGCCGTCCGGATAACCGACGGTGTACCACCAGCCGCTGTTGCCGGCGAGCGCCAGGAACACCAGCACCGGGTAGCGGCGGCGCACCACCAACGCCAACCCGGTCATCGCCAGCGACGCGTAGCCGAGCAGGTCGGGGTCGTCGACCCCGGGGGTCTGGGCGGCTCCGCGGGTGCCGGTGATCTGCAGCAGCGCCACGAACCCGGCGATCAGCACATCCTGCAACCAGGCAGGGAGGCGCAGGCGCGCGTGCAGGCCGAGCATGCCCGCGATGCTAGCCGGCCGGCCGCGGTGCCGGATCGGCCAGCCAGCGCAGTCGGGTACGCCGATTGACGTACGCCCGGCGTGGCGGAGCGACGCGGCCCTGCGTACCGGTTGCCGCTGCCGGACCGATGCCAGCCGGGTCGGCCCGCCGGCAGCATCGGCGCATGCGAAAGGTGTTGATAGTGCTGGCCGGCGTGATGATCGCCGGGCTGGTGATGCAGTTCTTCCTCGCGGCGGCCGGGGCGTTCGACCCGGCACCGCGATCGGACTCGTTCGAGCCGCACCGGCTGCTGGGCCGGTCGCTGTTCGTGCTGGCGCTGGTGCTGATCGCGGTGGCCGCGCTGGCCCGGGCGCCGGGCCGGCTGATCGGGCTGACCGCGGCGGTCGCCGGCCTGGTGGTGGTGCAGTCGCTGATCGCGATGATCTCCGGCGCGGTCGAGGACTCGGCCGGTGAGGGCTCCACCGCGGCCAACTTGATCTTCGGGTTGCACGCGGTGAACGGGATGTTCCTGATCAGCGTCACCCACACGGTGCTCTCCCGGGCCCGCCAGCTCGGCGCTACCCGCCGCACCGGGAGCCCGGCCGCCACCCCGACCCCGACCGAGGCATGAGCCTGCTGATCGTGCTGGACCTGCTGGTCGCGGTGGCGGCCGCGGCCGGCTGGATCGGCGCCGGCGCCGCCGCCGCGGCCGGCCGCCGCCGGCTCGCGATCGGCCTGTTCGCCGGCGCGATCGCCGCCAGCCTCGGCCGGGTCGGTACGGTGCTGGCGCTGGCCGGCTCCGGCTGGTGGTTCGTGCAGGAGAAGGTGCTGGTGGCGCTGCCGCTGCTGGGCGTGGCCGGGGTGGTCGCGGTGCTGGCCGGGCGGGGCCCGGCCCGGGTGGTCTGGCTGCTCACGGCCGGGTACGCGGCAGCCGCCGGGCTGCTGGTCACGGTGCTGGTCGGGTATCCGGTCGGCTGGGGCGAGGCGCTGGTCACGGTGGCGCTGGTCGGGACCGCGGCGCTGCTCACGGCGCGGGCGACCGGGCGCTCGGCGCCGACCGCGGCGGTCGCGGTGGTGATCGCGGCCGGGCTGATCGGCGCCGGGCTGGTGGTGCTGCCCGCCGACGAGGGCGTCGAGCACCGGGCGGACGCGGTGCCGGTGAGCTCGCTACGCGGGCCGGATACGCCAGCCCCGGGCGGCGAGGTGCACCGGCTCACGCTGACCGCCCAGACCGCCACGGTCGAGCTGGGCTCCGGCCGGCGGGTCGATGCCTGGACCTACAACGGCCAGCTGCCCGGACCGGCGATCACCGCCCGGCAGGGCGACTTGATCGAGGTGACGCTGCGGAACGCGGACATCGAAACCGGCGTGACGGTCCACTGGCACGGCTACGACGTGCCGTCCGCGGAAGACGGTGTGCCGGACCTGACCCAGCCGGCGGTGCCGCCGGGCGGCGAGCACCAGTACCGGTTCCGGGCCGACCAGGTCGGCAGCTACTGGTACCACACGCACAGTGTGTCGCATGTGGGCGTCCGGCGTGGACTGTACGGGACCCTGGTGGTACTGCCGCGGGACTCCGCTCCGGTCGGGCTGGACCTGACCGTGCCGGTGCACACGTTCGACGGGGTCACCGTCGTCGGTGACCAGGACCAGCCGGCCGAGCACCGGGTCGAGCCCGGCACCCCGGTCCGGCTGCGGCTGGTGAACACCGACAGCGCGCCCCGCCGGTTCGCGCTCGCCGGCACCCCGTACCGGCTGGTCGCGGTCGACGGGCAGGACCTGCACCGGCCCGGCGAGCTGGCCCAGGTCGGGCTGCGGCTGGCCGCCGGCGGGCGGTACGACCTGGCGTTCCCGATGCCGCAGACGCCGGTGCTGCTGCAGGTCGGCGGCGCGACCTGGCTCCGGCTGCTGCCGACCGGGTTCGCCGGTGCGGTGCCGGAGCCGGCGACCGGTGACTGGCCTGAGCTGGACCTGCTCCACTATGGCGAGCCGGCGCCGGTGGACCTGGGCGGCGCGTTCGACCGGGAGTTCACGCTGGTGCTGGACCGGGGGTTCGCGCTCGTCGACGGGGTACCGGCGTTCGCCCAGACGGTGAACGGTCAGGCGTTCCCGCCGGCCCAGCAGGTGCGGGAGGGCGAGCTGGTCCGGATGACGCTGGTCAACCGCAGCCTGGAGACCCACCCCTGGCATCTGCACGGGCACCGGATGCTGGTGCTCTCGCGCGACGGGCAGGCGCCGGCGGGCAGCCCACTATGGCTGGACACGGTGGATGTCCGGCCCGGTGAGGTGTGGCGGATCGCCTTCCGGGCGGAGAACCCGGGCCTGTGGATGAACCATTGCCACAATCTGCCCCATGCGGACCAGGGAATGATGTTGCATCTGGTTTACGACGGAGTGGCGCACTAGCGATCCGCCGTCGCCTCGCCGACCGGTGAGGCAGGATGGGATGCGTGACTGGGCAGGCGGGGCCTCCGGGCGAGGGACCACCCACGACCGCCGAGATCGCGGACCGGCTGTACGCACTGCCACCGCGGGACTTCGTTGCGGAGCGGGACGCGGCGGTGGCGAAGGCCCGGGAGGCGGGCGACTCGGTGACCGCGGCGGCGGTGGCGAAGCTGCGGCGGCCGACCGTGGCCGCCTGGCTGGTGAACCTGCTGGCGCTGCGGCGGCCGGAGCTGGTCGCCGAGCTGGCCGAGCTGGCCTCGGCGCTGCGGGCCGCGCAGGAGAACCTGGACGGCGAGCAGCTGCGGGAGCTGACCGCGCAGCGCCGGGCGACCGTCTCGGCGCTGGTGGCGATGGCCCGCTCGCTGGCGCTCGAGGCGGACCCGGAAGCCTCCGACGGCAAGCTGCCGCTGGCGGAGGTGGAGCGGACGCTCAACGCCGCGCTCGCCGACCGGGAGGTGGCCGAGTCGGTGAAGAGCGGCCGGCTGATCCGGGCGGTCGGGTACGAAGGGTTCGGCGAGCTACCCCGGGCCCGGCTCCGGGTGGTCGAGGGCGGGACCGGCGAGGCACCCGCGCCCGCCGATCCGGGCACGGTCACCCGGCAGGCGGCGCAGGCGGAGCTCGCCGAGGCGAACGCCGCGCTCGCCGAGGCGAACCAGGCACTCGAACGCGCCACGGCGGCGCAACGCGACGCCAAGCAGGCGCTCGCGGACATCGAAGCCCAGCTCGCCGAGCTGACCGCGCGGCGGGCGGCCGCGGTGGAGCGGCTGGCGCAGGCGGAAGCGGACGGGCTGGCCGCCCGGCGGGCGGTGGTGGCGGCGCGCCGGCGGCTCGGCGAGGCCGAGGCGGTCGCCGACCAGGCCGGCGGCGAGTAGCCGGCCGGCGAAACCCGCAGGTAATACGTCCGCTGACGTATCTGACCGCCGGCAAGATCCCCCAGACTTGGGCGGGTTGGCGGCACTCGGTCGCCTAGCGCACAGGAGAAGGGGAACCACGATGCGGAAGGTTGTCTCCGGGCTGTTCATCTCGCTGGACGGGGTGGCCGAGTCGCCGGACCAGTGGCAGTTCGACTTCGACGACGAGATGGCCGAGGCGGTGATGTCCCAGATGGAGGAGCAGGACGCCATCCTGATGGGGCGGGTCACCTACCAGGAGTGGGTGGACTACTGGCCGACCTCGACCGATGAGCCGTTCGCCAGCATGCTCAACAACACTCCGAAGTACGTGGCATCGACCACACTGGACAAGGTGGAGTGGTCCAACAGCACGCTGGTCCGTGACGTCGCGGCCCAGGTGGCGGCGCTGAAGCAGCAGCCGGGCAAATCCATCGGGGTGGCCGGCAGCCCGACCCTGGTCCGCTGGCTGCTGCAGCACGACCTGCTCGACGAGCTCAGGATGCTGGTCCATCCGGTGGTGGCGGGGAAAGGCAAGCGGTTGTTCGGCGACGGCGACGCGCTGAAGCGGCTGACCCTGGTGGACGCCAAGCGCACCAGCTCGGGTACGGCGATCCTTACCTACCGGCCGTACTCGGCGTCACCGGAGCAGTAGCTCGCGGTGGTCGGCGGTGGGGGCGGCGAACTCCAGCAGCGCCGTCCCCTCCGCCTCGACCGCGGCTCGATCCCGGCTGGACAGTCGCCCGAACGGTTCTACGGTCAACGTGGCCCGCTTCCGCTGCTGGTCCAGTCGCCAGGTGGCGGCGACGAAGCCGTCCACAAGCACCGTCCCCTTGATGATGCCGTTGACGGTGAACACGCGCGGCCGGTGTTCGTCGCTGATGATCCGGGTGCGGTCCGCGTGGGACAGCAGCAGGTTGTCGAACGGTGCGACGAACCGCACCGGCGCGGGCGTGTCCGGGTCGGGTAGCGGCGCACCATCCACATCGTACAGTGTCCGGCCGTGCTCATCCCGGAACGTCCGCAGTGGCAGCTGCTTGACCACCTCGCCGAGGTTGGTCAGGCCGGACCAGTGCTGGAGGTCCGCGACCGACGCCGGCCCGAACGCCGCCAGGTAGCGCCGCACCAGCACCGCCGGTGGCATCGCCGGCGTGGCCGGCTGCCCCAGCCAAGCCTCGGCGCACACCCACGCCGGCTGGCCACTGCGGCCCCACAGCCCGCGCGGTGGCGCCTGCACCACCGGCACCAGGTACTGCACGCCGTACGCGAGGCCGCGGCCATCCCGGTCCGGCCAGCGCTCGGCCAGCCGCTCACCGAGCGCCTTACCGGTCAATGGTGGTCCGGACAGCAGCTCCCGGCCGGCGGCGGCGAGCTTATCCCGGTCGATGTCCGCCAGCGTGGTCGCGTGCTGCGGGTTGGCCAGCAGCAGCCGATCGAGCAACGGCCGCAGCAGTGCGTGCAGGGGCAGGCAGTCCTCGGCCGCGACCAGGTGGATGGTGCCGCGCAGCAGGGTGGCGCGGACGACCGACCGGCGCTCCAGCAGCCCGGACAGCTCGGCCGGATCGAAGCGCGCCAGCCGGCTCCACAGCCCGTAGTAGGGCGGGGTCGGTGCCTGCGCCTGTAACCCGATCAGGTGACGGACCGCGTCGAGCGGTGCCATCACGTGCCGGCGCAGCAGCAGTTGCCGGTCGAGCAGCGCGCGGTTGAGCGTACGGCGGTCCAGCAGCACGCAACCACCGTAACCGCCGGGACGGACAGGTTATGTCCGCGAGGTCCGCGGTTGACGTCCGCGGTTGATCCGCGCCGGCGGCCGTGGGACCGCCCGGCGTGGCCGGCCGGTCCCCGCCGGCCGCCAGCGCGGAACGAACGGGCAGGTTGGCGCTACTGGTCCGCCAGCGCGAACTGGACCGCCCCCTGGTCGTCGACGGTCGCGTCGAGCGCCTTGTCGTCGAGCAGCAGCGCGGCGTCGGCGTCCAGGAAGCAGCGGGCACCGGCGGTGTCGACCACCTGGTCACCCTCGTGCGGCTCCGGAGCCACGGTCAGCTGCAGCGCGCCGGCGCCCGGGTCGGTAGCGATCCGCAGCCCCGCGCTCTCCGGCACGTTCGGCTGGGAAGTGAGCGACCGGATCGCGGCCACGGCGTTGTCGGTCATGGTAAGCATGCCAGCAAACTCCTCTGTTGCGGTTTCTATCAAGGACGCAGGACGCCCACCTGGTCCGTACCCGATCCAGCGCAGGGCTACGCACTACGCGGGCAGGGATTACGAGGATCTGGGACGCGGAGTCGTGCAGCCGAGCGTCCGGTACGGCGAACTCCTTCCCGCGCAGCAGGCGCGTCGACAGGCCGTACCGGACCGACTATACCCAGCTGCTCACCCACATCCGGGCCTGCCACGCCTCGTACGGGATCAGCTGGCCGGTGTAGATGGGGTAGAAGTAGGCGAAGTTGAGTGCGACCAGCATCACATAGGCCCCGGCGAGCACGATTCCGGCGATCCGCCGGTCGAACCCGAGCAGGGTTTCCTTGCTGCTCGGGCCGGGGGTGATCAGCGCCCCGAGCAGGTAGACGACCGCGAGCACCAGGAACGGCTCGGACGGCAGCGCGTAGAAGTAGAACATCACCCGGTCGATGAGAAGCCAGGGCGCGATCCCGATCACCGCCGTGAACCAGATCGCCGCCGCCCGCCAGTCCCGCCGGGCGATGCCGACCCAGGCCAGCAGTGCCAGCGCCGGCAGGAACGACCACCACAGCAGCGGCGTGCCGAGCAGCAGCACCGCCGACGCGCAGGTCGGTGCCCCGCAGGAACCCTCGTTCGACCAGTGGAAGGCGGTCGGCTCGGCCAGGATCAGCCACTGCCAGGCGTCCGAGGCGTACGGGTGGTCGGATACCAGATCGTCGTGGAAGTCCAGCACCTGCCGGTGATACTGGAAGAGATTCCACAGTGAACCGAACAGCCAGCCGAGCGGCGACGAGTCCCGGACGTCGATCGGGGTGAGTCGATGGTAGCCGTGGTCGGTGACGAACCAGCCGGTCCAGCTGAGCAGGTAGACCACCGGGGTGATCACCACCGTGACCAGTACGCTGAGCCACTCCCCGGTCAGCGTGTCCAGCCACGGCCGGCGTACCCCGGCGCTGCGGCGGGCGCCGATCTCCCACCAGATCAGCAGGATCAGGAACACCGGGATGAAGAAGGCGCCGCTCCACTTCACCGCCACCGCACAGCCGAGCAGCCCGGCCATCGCGAACCGCCACCAGGGCAGCGCCGGCGGTGGCCGGTCCAGGCCGGCCTCGACCGCCCGCAGCCAGCGTTCCCGGCGGGTGTCCCGGTCCATCACCAGCGCGCCGAACGCCGCCACCACGAAGAACAGCAGGAAGATGTCGAGCAGCGCGGTCCGGGACATCACCACGTGCATGCCGTCGAGCGCCACCAGCAGTCCGGCGGTCGCCCCGAGCACGGTCGAGCCGAACAGCCGGCGGGCGATCCGGGTGATCATCAGCACCGAGGCGATGCCGGCGATCGCGGCCGCGATCCGCCACCCGAACGGGTTGTACCCGTAGATCGACTCGCCCAGCCAGATCATCCACTTGCCGAGCGGCGGGTGGACCACGTACGCGGCGGTGTCGCCGAGCACCGGCGCCCCGTTGACCGGGGCCGCCCCGCCTTCCGGGACCGACCACTCGACCCCGTACTTGCCCAGCGCCCACGCGTTCGGCGCGTAGTAGGTCTCGTCGAAGATGATGTGCCCGGGCCGGCCCAACTCCACCAGCCGGACGATCGCCGCCACCAGCGTGACCGCCGCGGTGACCACCCACGACCACGGGTCCGGGCCGACCAGCGGCGCCAGCCGCCGCCGGGTCGCCTCGGGGACCTCCGGCCCGAGCGGGTCGGAGGACGGTTCGGCCGCCGCTTGCGCCTGCTCCGACGCCGCCAGACTGGTGGTCACGGATGAATCGTAAGCTGAGGCGTGCCAGAAGGCCGCATCGTGTTGCTGGGGGCGCCGCTGGGCGACCCGGCCGACGCCTCGGACCGGCTTCGATCGATGCTCGCCACCGCCGACGTGGTGGCGGCCGAGGACACCCGCCGGTTGGCCCGGCTCGCCGCCGACCTCGGGATCACCATCCCCGGCAGGGTGGTCTCCTACTTCGAGGGCAACGAGCAACGCCGTACCCCCGCACTGGTGGCGGCGGCGCGGGACGGCGCGTGCGTGGTGCTGGTGACCGACGGCGGTATGCCGAGCGTCTCGGACCCGGGCTACCGGCTGGTCGCCGCGGCGCACGAAGCCGGGGTGCCGGTCACCGCGGTGCCCGGGCCGAGCGCGGTCACCACCGCACTGGCGCTCTCCGGGCTGCCGTCGGACCGGTTCTGTTTCGAGGGGTTCCCGCCCCGGCGGCCGGCCGCCCGCCGGGCCTGGCTGGACCGGCTCGCCGGCGAGCCCCGGACGATGGTCTTCTTCGAAGCGCCGCACCGGCTCGCCGACACGCTCGCCGACCTCGCCGCGGCGTTCGGCGCGGACCGGCCAGCCGCCGCCTGCCGGGAGCTCACCAAGCCGTACGAGGAGATCCGGCGGGGCGGGCTCGGCGAACTGGCCGCCTGGGCGGCGGAGGCGGCGCCGCGCGGTGAGATCACGCTGGTGGTGGCCGGGGCGCCGGGGGCGGAGCCGGCGGCGGACCCGGGGACGTTGCGGGCGGCGGTCGAGGCGCACCGGGCCGAGGGGATGTCGCACCGGGACGCGGTCGCGGCGGTGGCGCGGGAGTACGGCGTGCGCCGGCGGGACGTGTACGAGCTCACGATCCCGCCGAGCTAGGAGTTGTTCACGTCGGAATCGGGGCGAATCGGGCTGGATTTCCCCTAGATCGACGGGGCGAGGCGGGGGAGCAGGTCGGGCAGCGAGGGCTGGTCCGGGGTCGGCACCAGCGCCAGCACCGGCGTCGTGACGCCCGCGGCGACGTACTGCTGGACGCGGTCCCGGCACTGTTCCGGCGACCCGTGCACCACCAGCTCGTCGACCACCTGGTCCGGGATCGCGGCAGCGGCGCCCGCCCGGTCCCCGGCCGCCCAGGCCCGCCACATCGCCGCCAGCGCCTCGCCTCGGCCGAGCCACTCGTGGAACCGCCGGTACACGTCGACGGTCAGGTACGCCGTGAGCAGCGGCCGGGCGGCGGCCCGCGCCCGATCCGGATCCGGGTCGGCGATCACGAAGATCCGGGCCGCCAGCTCCTTGCCCGGGCCCACGTACCGGGCGACCGTCGGCACGTCGGTCGGCGCCAGCCAGTTCAGGATCGCGCCGTCCGCCTCCTCACCGGCCAGCCGGAGCATCTTCGGCCGCAGCGCCGCCACCAGCAGCTTGGGCGGCTCCGGCGGCACCAGCCGCAGCCGGAACCCGTCCACTGTGAACGTCTCGTACCGCTCCCGGATCCGCTCACCGGCCAGCGCCGCCCGCAGGAACCGGACCGTGTCACGGACCCGGGCCAGCGGCGACTCGAACGGCAACCCGTTCCATTTGTTCACGATGATCTCGGTGGAGGTGCCGAGGCCGATCGCCACCCGGCCGGGCGCGATCGCCGCGAGCGCCGCGCAGCTGCTCGCCAGCGTGGCCGGGCCGCGGGTGAACACCGGCACGATCGCGGTGCCGAGCCGCAGCCGCGGCGCCCAGACGCTGGCGAGCACGAGCGGGGTGAACGCGTCCGCCTCGGCCGTCTCCGAGGACCAGGCGTCGGTGTAGCCGGCCGCCGGCAGGCCGGCCACCAGCGCTCGCTGCTCGGCCAGCGGCACGCCGGTGAACGGGATCGTGATCCCGTAGCGGCGGGGCGGAGCCGTGGCGGCTTCCGGAGCGGTCATGGTGCCGGTAGGTTACCAGCCGGTAGGGGAGGTGCGCGATGGTTTCGGTACGCGACGCCGTGGTGGTCGTGACCGGCGGGGCGAGCGGGATCGGCGCGGCGCTGGCCCGGCGGTTCGCGGCCGAACGGGCGGCCGCGGTGGTCGTGGCCGACATCGCCGAGGCCGGTGCCGAGCGGGTCGCCGCCGAACTGCCGGTGGGCCGGCCGCTCCGGCTCGACGCCGGCGACGAGGCGTCGGTGACCGACGCGGTGACCCGGATCGAGGCGGAGGTCGGGCCGATCGGGATCTGGTGCTCCAACGCCGGGGTGCCGGGCGGGGTCGGGCTCGGCACGGACCAGGACTGGCAGCGGTGCTGGCGGCTGCACGTCCACGCGCACCTGCTCGCCGCCCGGCACGTGCTGCCCCGGATGGCCACGCGCGGTCGGGGCCACCTGCTGGTGACCGCCTCGGCGGCCGGGCTGCTGACCGAACTGGACAGTGCGGCGTACGCGGTGACCAAGCATGCCGCGGTCGCGCTCGCCGAGTGGCTGGCGATCCGGTACGGCGGGACCGGGGTGAGCGTGTCCTGCCTGTGCCCGCAGGCGGTCCGGACCCCGATGCTGGCCGGCGCCCCGGCGAACTCGGCGACCCTCGCCGCCGGGCCGGCGATCACCCCCGAGCAGGTGGCCGACGCGGTGATGGCGGCGTTCGCGGCCGACCGGTTCCTGATCCTGCCGCACCCGGAGGTGGCCGAGTACGAGCGGCGCCGAGCCACCGACCGGGACCGGTGGCTGGCCGGGATGCGCCGGCTCCGCGACCGGCTGAACCGGCGCTAGCGGGTCAGAGGGCGGCGGTCAGGAACCCGAGCGTCAGCAGCAGCGGGGCGGCGACGCTGAGCAGCACCGCCCGGCGCCGGGAGCGGCGGTCGTCGAGCCGGGTCGCGCCGCTCACCCAGGCGATCGCCAGCCCGCACACCACCACCAGCGCCAGCGCCGCCGCCCACCGCAGGTGCAGGCCGGCCGGGCTGGCCGCGTACGCCCGCTCGTGGCTGGCCGAGAGCATCCGGGCCGGCACCTGCGCACCCTCGGTGGCCAGCGCGTCGCCCGCCCCCCGCAGCGTGACGTCGGTGACCTGGTAGGCGCCGCCGTCGGCCTGGAACACCACGCACCGGTAGCTGACCTGTTCGCTGGCCTGACAGCGGGTGACGGTCGCCGTCCCGGTCTCGCCCTGGCCGAGCGCCAGCCACAGCGGCTCCGCGGCCTGCCAGGCGAAGAACGCGGCGAGCAACCCGAACAGGATCGTCCCGGCCAGGGCCACCGCCGGCCGGCGCGGCGGCTTGGCGTTCCGTACGTCGCCTGGCCGGCGCGCCGGTTCCGGACGCCGGGCCGGCGCCGTCTCCAGCTCCGTCACTCTCCTATTCGACTACGTTTGTCGGTGTTTACCCCGTACCGTCGGGGCGTGTCGCGGCTCGGATGCCCTAGTCACTACGCTTGGGCGACATGAGCCACGTCCTCACCGCCGTCGCCTGGCCGTACGCGAACGGCCCGCGGCACATCGGCCACGTCTCCGGGTTCGGGGTCCCCTCCGACGTGTTCAGCCGCTACCAGCGAATGGCCGGGCAGGACGTGCTGATGGTCTCCGGTACGGACGAGCACGGCACGCCGATCCTGGTGCAGGCCGAGCAGGAGGGGGTACCGCCCCGCGAGCTCGCCGACCGGTACAACCGGGTGATCGTGGAGGACCTGGCCGGGCTCGGGCTGAGCTACGACCTGTTCACGAGGACCACCACCCGCAACCACTACGCGGTGACCCAGGAGCTGTTCCGCACTCTGCACCGCAACGGGTACATGATCGAGCAGAAGACCAAGGGAGCGATCTCCCCGTCGACCGGTCGGACCCTGCCCGACCGGTACATCGAGGGCACCTGCCCGATCTGCGGGTACGACGCGGCCCGCGGTGACCAGTGCGACAACTGCGGCAACCAGCTCGACCCGGTCGACCTGATCAACCCACGGTCGCGGATCAACGGTGAGACGCCGGAGTTCGTCGAGACCGAGCATTTCTTCCTCGACCTGCCGGCGCTCGGCGAGGCGCTCGGGGAGTGGCTGCGCGGCCGCACCGACTGGCGCCCGAACGTGCTGAAGTTCTCGCTCAACCTGCTGGAGGACCTGCGGCCGCGGGCGATGACCCGGGACATCGACTGGGGCGTGCCGGTGCCGCTGCCGGGTTGGGAGGACAACCCCAACAAGCGGCTGTACGTGTGGTTCGACGCGGTGATCGGGTACCTGTCGGCGTCGATCGAGTGGGCCCGGCGTACCGGCGACCCGGACGCCTGGCGGCAGTGGTGGAACAACCCGCACGCCCGGCAGTACTACTTCATGGGCAAGGACAACATCACCTTCCACGCCCAGATCTGGCCGGCCGAGCTGCTCGGCTACGACGGCCGCGGGTCGCGCGGCGGCACCCCCGGCGAGTTCGGGGTGCTGGAGCTGCCCACCGAGGTGGTGTCCAGCGAGTTCCTCACCATGGAGGGCGCGAAGTTCTCCTCGTCCCGGCGGGTGGTCATCTACGTACGGGACTTCCTGGAGCGGTACGACGCGGACGCGCTGCGGTACTTCATCGCGGTCGCCGGCCCGGAGAACCAGGACACCGACTTCACCTGGGCGGAGTTCCTGCGCCGCAACAACGACGAGTTGGTGGCCGGCTGGGGCAACCTGGTCAACCGGTCGATCTCGATGGCCGCGAAGAACTTCGGCTCGGTGCCGCCGATCGGGCCGAGCGGGCTGACCGAGGCCGACCGGCGGCTGCTGGAGCTGGCGAGCGGGGCGTTCGAGGTGGTCGGCGGGCTGATCGGCCGGCACCGGCAGAAGCAGGCGATCAGCGAGGCGATGCGGGTGGTCGCCGAGGCGAACCGGTACCTGTCCGACCAGGCCCCGTGGAAGCTGCGGGAGACCGACCGGGAGCGGATGGGCACCATCCTGCACGTGGCGCTGCAGGTGGTGAACGACTGCAACACGCTGCTGACCCCGTTCCTGCCGCACGCCGCGCAGAAGATCTACGAGCAGCTCGGCGGCACCGGGGTGCACGCGCCGATGCCGGAGATCCGGGAGGTGGCGGACCTCGACGGCGGGCCGGGCTACCCGGTGCTGATGGGCGACTACCGGACCGGCGCCCGGTGGGAGTCGAACCCGCTGCCGGTCGGCCGCCGGCTGGCGCCGCCGAAGCCGGTGTTCCGCAAGCTCGACCCGTCGATCGTGGACGAGGAGCTGGCCCGGCTGCGTGGCTCGGCCGACTAGCCGGGTCGGCAACCGGTCAGCCGTTCGGCACCGCCATGGAGCTCGGCCCGTGGGCGTGAGGCCGGAAACCGCATGGTCGACGGCCGATCTGGAATCATTACCCGGGTGAACCGCACTCCGCCACCGGCCCCGGCGCCGTTGACCGTTCCGGTGCCGGACAGCCACACCCATCTCGACGTGGTCGTGACCGACGGTGCCGGCACCGATCCGGTCGAGCAGGTCGCGGCCGCCGCGGCGGTCGGGGTCGACCGGCTGGTGCAGGTCGGGGTGGACCTGCCGTCGTCCCGGTGGTCGGTCGAGTTCGCGCACCAGCACTCGGCGGTGCTCGCCACGGTCGGCATCCACCCGAACGAGGCGCCCCGGCTGCCCGACCTGGACGAGGCGCTGCGGGAACTGGAGAAGCTCGCCGCCGACCCCCGGGTACGGGGGATCGGCGAGACCGGGCTGGATACGTTCCGGACCGGGCCGGCGGGGCGGCCGGCGCAGCTGGCCAGCTTCCGGGCGCAGATCGCGATCGCCAAGCGGTACGGCAAGGCGTTGGTCATCCACTGCCGGGACGCGCACGCCGAGGTGCTACGGGTGCTGGACGCCGAGGGCGCGCCGGACGCCGTGGTCATGCACTGCTTCTCCGGCGACGCCGAGTTCGCCACCGAGTGCGTCCGGCGCGGGTTCGTGCTCAGCTTCGCTGGCACGGTCACGTTCAAGAACGCCGAGCCGGTACGGGCCGGCGCGCGGGTCTGCCCGGTCGACCAGCTGCTGGTGGAGACCGACGCCCCGTACCTGACTCCGATGCCGTACCGCGGCCGCCCCAACGCCTCGTACCTGATCCCGCTGACGGTCCGGTCGCTGGCCGAGACCAAGCAGGTCGACGTCGACCGGCTGTGCCAGGCGATCTCGGAAACCGGGGAACGGGTCTTCGGCGGATGGTGAGCCTGCTCGGGCCGGCCGAGATCCGCCAGCTGGCGAGCGAGCTGGGGCTGCGCCCCACCAAGAAGCTGGGGCAGAACTTCGTCCACGACCCGAACACGGTCCGCCGGATCGTCGCCACCGCCGGGCTGGACCCGGCCGAGGTGGTGCTCGAGGTCGGCCCCGGACTCGGCTCGCTGACGCTGGCGCTGCTGCCCGCGGCGCGGCATGTCCACGCGGTCGAAGTGGACCCGGTGCTCGCCGGTGCGCTGCCGGCGACCGCCGCCGCCCGGGCCGGGGAGTACGCCGAACGGCTCACCGTCCATCATCGAGACGCGCTCACTCTGGACGCGAGCCTCGATCCGGCCCCGACCGCGCTGGTCGCGAACCTCCCGTACAACGTTGCCGTCCCGGTGGTGCTGCACCTGCTGGCGGTGCTCCCGTCGCTGCGGCACGGGCTGGTGATGGTGCAGCAGGAGGTGGCCGACCGGCTGACCGCCGCGCCGGGCTCCCGGATCTACGGGGCACCGTCGGCGAAGCTCGCCTGGTTCGCCCACGCCCAGCCGGCCGGCAAGGTCCCGCGTACCGTCTTCTGGCCGGTGCCCAATGTGGATTCCAGCCTGGTCCGGTTCACGCGCCGGCCGCCGCCAGCCGCGGCGGCCGACCGGCGAGCGGTGTTCGCGGTGATCGACGCGGCGTTCGGGCAGCGGCGCAAGACCCTGCGGGCGGCGTTGGCGGATTGGGCCGGCGGGGCGGACCGGGCCGCGGCGCTGGTGGCGGCGGCCGGGGTGGCGCCGGAGGCCCGCGGCGAGTCGCTCACCATAGAGCAGTTCACCGAGATCGCTCAGGAGAGGGCCCGCGCCGCATGACCAGACCGTTGTGGGCCGACCAGGAGGAGTACGACCGGCCGCGGCCGGCCGCCTCCGGACCGGTGCGGGTACGGGTGCCCGCGAAGATCAACCTGTACCTCGGAGTCGGGGAGCGGCGCCCGGACGGCTACCACGAGCTGCAGACGGTTTACCATGCGATCTCGCTCTACGACGAGCTGACCGCCCGGCGTGGCGACACGCTGACGCTGACCATGGAGGGCGAGGGCGCGGGCGAGCTGGCGCTCGACGAGTCCAACCTGGTGATCCGGGCGGTGCGGGCGCTGGCGGCGCATGCCGGCGTGGCCGCGCACGCCCGGCTGCACCTGCGCAAGCAGATCCCGCTGGCGGCCGGGCTGGCCGGCGGCAGCGCCGACGCGGCCGCCGCGCTGGTCGCCTGCGACGCGCTGTGGGAGCTGGGCCTGCCCAGGGAGGAGCTGTCGCTGGTGGCGGCGCGGCTCGGGGCCGACGTGCCGTTCCTGCTGTACGGAGGGACCGCGCTCGGCACCGGCTTCGGGGAGCAGATCAGTCCGGTGCTGGCCCGGGGGAACGCCTGGCACTGGGTGGTCGGGGTGGCCGACGAGGGGCTGCCGACCCCGCGGGTGTATGCGGAGCTGGATCGGCTCCGCGCGACCGGGGCGGCGCCGCCGCCGGCGGCCGACCCGTCGGCGGTGCTGGCGGCCCTGCGGCAACGGGACCCGGCGGTACTCGCCGCGGCGCTCGGCAACGACCTGGCGCCGGCGGCGCTGGCGCTGCGGCCGGCGCTGGCCGGGGTGCTCGCCGCGGGTGCCGCCGCCGGGGCGCTCGCCGGGCTGGTCTCCGGCTCCGGCCCGACCTGCGTGTTCCTGGCCCGGGACGCGGCCGACGCGGAACGGATCGCGGTCGAGCTGGCCGGTGCCGGGGTGTGCCAGGCCGTGCACCCGGCCCACGGACCGGTCCCCGGCGCCCGCCTGGTCTAGCGCGGGAGAGCCGGGAACTGGGTGTGATAGATTGCCATAGATAGATGGCGGTCGGCTCGATGGCCGCGCGCGCGGGGGCATGTCTGGCTGCGTCCTGCCTTGACGCATGCACATTGCGTCACCCAGCCATGGACATTGGAGCTCTTCATGCGACCTGCCCACGGATCGTTGGCGGCCATCGCTGCCCTGACCTTGCTGCTCGGCGACGGAGCGGGGGCCGCCGACGCGCAGCCCGACCCCGCCCCGGCGGCCGCTCCGGCGGTGGCGACCGCCGACCACACCGTCACCCTGGTCACCGGTGACCGAGTCGTGTTCGGACGGTCACCGGCCGGCGGCTACCAGGTGAGCGTCGACCCGCTGGCCCGATCCGGGTTCGACGGCACGTTCCAGAGCATCGACGACGGCGAGCAGCTCTACGTGCTGCCCTCCGACGCGTTACCGCTCATCCCCGACCAGCTCGACCGGGAACTGTTCAATGTGACCAAACTCGCCGAGCAGGGACTGGTCGACGGAGTACCGGTCATCACCACCGGCCAGGTCGAACCCAGGGTTGGCGTCTCGGCCGCCACCGAGCTGTCCGCGATCGACGGCTACGCCACCACAGTGGACGACAGTGGCGCCTGGTGGCGGGCGGTGCGGTCGGAGCCGGCCGCGGCCGGCCGGGTGTGGCTGGACGAACGGGTCGAGGTGGCGCTCGCCGACAGCGGCCCGCTGATCGGGGCGCCGCGCGCCTGGGAGGCCGGCTTCGACGGCACCGGCGTGACCGTCGCCGTGCTCGACACCGGGATCGACGTCGACCACCCCGACCTCGCCGGCAAGGTGATCGAGTCCGAGAACTTCACCGAGTCCACCACCGACCTCGACCGGCACGGCCACGGCACCCATGTGGCCGGGATCATCGCCGGCTCCGGCGAGGCCTCCGACGGCGAGTTCGCCGGGATCGCGCCCGGCGTCGAGCTGCTGAACGTGAAGGTGATGGGGGACAACGGGTCCGGCGCCGAGAGCGACATCATCGCCGGCATGGCCTGGGCGGCCAGCGCCGGCGCCGATGTCATCAACATGAGCCTCGGCGGTCCGGCCAGCGACGGCACCGACCCGATCAGCCAGGCGGTGAACCAGCTGACCGAACAGCACGACGTGCTGTTCGCGATCGCCGCCGGAAACACCGGCCCGGCCGACCACTCGGTCACCGGCCCCGGCGCCGCGAGCGCCGCGCTGACCGTCGGCTCGGTCGACAAGCAGGAGCAGTTGGCGGGCGACTCCGGCCGCGGACCGCGGGCCGGCGACTTCGCCGTCAAGCCCGACATCACCGCGCCGGGCGTGGGGATCGTGGCGGCGAAGGGCGAGGGCACCGAACTCGGGTCACCGGTCGGCGAGCAGTACACCCAGCTGTCCGGCACATCGATGGCGGCACCGCACGCGGCCGCCGCGGCCGCGATCCTGCGCCAGGCCGAGCCCGACCTGACCGCCGCGGAGGTGAAAGCCCGGCTGGTCGGCACCGCCGTGCCGAACCCGACGCTCGACGTCTACCAGCAGGGCGGCGGCCGGATTGACGTGCCGGCCGCGCTCGCCGCGCCGGTGCAGGTCGCCCAAGCGCCGATCGACCTCGGCCGGCACCGGTTCCCGCACGAGGGCGCCGAGCCGGTGACCGCCGAGGTCAGCTACATCAACCGGACCGGCGCGCCGGTCGAGCTGGCGCTCGACCTCGAGGTCAGCAGCCGGGACGGGGCGGTGCCACCACCGGCGATGCTCTCGGTCGAGCCGGCCACCCTCACGATCGAGCCCGGCGGCACCGCCGCGGCGACGGTCACGCTGGACGTGTCCGCCGGCGATCCCGGGATCTACGGCGGGTATCTGGTCGCGACCACCGGCGGCACCGCCGTCCGTACCTCGGTGGGTTTCTACAAAGAGGACTCCACGTTCGAGCTGACGGTGATCGGCATCGCCCGGGACGGCCGGCTCGCCTCCGGCGCCAGTACGCTCGCCGTGCTGGACGTCGAGGATATGAGCCGATTCATGCAACCCGGCAACGGGTTCGTGGACGGCGTGTTCCAGACCCGGGTCCCGGCCGGGACCTACGCGGTGCTCGGCAGCATCCACACCTTCGACGAGCACAACCAGGACATCCAGCAGACCGCGTTCGTCGGTGACCCGGAGCTGACCGTGACCGAGGACACGACGGTCGTGCTCGACGCCCGGGAGGCCAATCCGATCACAGTGGAGACACCCGACCATGTGACCGACCCGCAGGGGCAGGTCGGGCTCGGCTACTGGCGCACCGCCGCCCAACCCGGCCCGATGCTCGGGTTGGCGTTCCTCGGCCTGCACGCCGGGCGCGAGTTCTTCGCGACCCCCACCGAGCCGGTCACGCTGGGCGGGTTCGAGTTCTACAGCCGCTGGCGGCTCGCCGCGCCGGAGGCGGAGCTGGCGGTGACCGCCCCGACCGGGCTGACCCTCGATCCGGTGCTGATGCGGGCGCCGGCGGTCGACGGCGAGCACACCCTGCGGTTGGTCGACGTCGGTGCCGGGGCGGCGGAAGACTACGAAGGGGTGGACGTCACCGGTGCCGCGGTGCTGGTCGAGCGGGGACCGGTGCCACCGGTCGAGCAGGAGCAGCACGCCGCGGCCGCCGGCGCCGCCGTGCTCATCATCACCAACGACGTGCCCGGCCGGCTGGTCGGCTCGCTCAGCGAAGAACCCGGCAGCATCCCGACCTTGTCGCTGACCCAGGCCGAGGGGCAGGCGGTCCGGGCGATCCTCCAGAGTGGCGAGACAACGGTCCGGGTGAGCGGCACCCGCTGGTCGCCGTACCTCTACGACCTGGTGCTGGTGGAGGCGGACCGGATCCCGGAGGACCTCAGCTACGTGGTGCCCAGCGACGACCTCGCCGAGCTGCGGGTGCGCTACCACCATGACGCGATCGGCGGCCACCCGATGGCGGAGGCCCGCCACTTCTCGCGACCGTTCCACTCGTCCTCTGCGTACCTCCATCCCTATATCGAGGGCCCGCGCGAGCGGACCGAGTACCTGATCGGCGGCGATGCGATGAGCTACCAGCAGACCGTCTTCGGCGAGCTACCGTTCGAGGCCCGGTTGCAGGAGCCGGCGTACACCTTCTATCCGCCGGCCAGCGAGGTCACGAAGCGCTGGTTCCAGCAGGTGATCCGGCCGGCGTTGCTGCCGGAGGTCGGGCAGACCACCCGCACCGGCGACACCCTCCAGCTGGTGGCGTACGAGTGGGTGGACAGCGACGGCAACCACTTCCCGGAGCTGTTCGGGCTGGCGCCGTATCCGGGTGACACGATCGCGGTCCGGCTGTTGCGGGACGGCGAGCTGGTGGCCGAGGCGGACAAGCCGCGTGGGGAGTTTCCGATGGCGGCCGAGCCGGCCGAGTACCGGGTGGAGCTGGACGTCACCCGGGAGGCCGACTGGTGGCAGCGGTCGGTGGCGACCCGTACCGCCTGGACGTTCCAATCTGGACCGACCAACGGTACGCAGGTGCTGCCGCTGCTGTCGATCGACTACCTGGCCGAGCTGGACCTGTCGAACACGCTGGTCGGATCCGAGCTCACGCTCCGGGTGTCGCAGCAACCGGCCGATCTGCCCGCGATCGCCGGAGCCGAGCTGTCGCTCTCGTTCGACGACGGTGCCAGCTGGCAGCCGGTGCCGGTGACCGCCACCGGCGACGGGGAGTTCCAGGCGGTGCTGCCCGAGCCCGGTACGCACAATGGCTTCGCGTCGGTACGGGTCGAGGCGTGGGACGCCGATGACAACCGGATCGAGCAGGAGGTGATCCGGGCCTGGCGGCTCCCGACCGGCTAGTCCGACCCTCCGGCTCGCCGTACATTGAGGTATGGCGAGCCGGACGATGCCAGCGCGGTACGGCGCGGCGGTCCTGCTGGCCGCCTGCCTGTCGGCGTGCGCGGGCGCCGCGCCGGAGCCGCGGCTGGTGGACGATGCGGGCGTAGTGCGTGAGTCGCGGTTCCTGCTCGGCGGCGAGCTTCCAGACGACCCGCCCGACCCGATCTCCGACCGCGAGTGGGCGACCATCGACCGCCACGGCGCGGCGGTGGTGACGCCGGCGACCGGCTGGGACCTGCGGATCGCATGGTTCGGCGGGCCCTGCTCGACCGCGCCGACCGTCGAGGTCAGCAGCTCGCGCGGCGAGATCGTCGCGGTCACCGTCAACCACGGACCGGAGGTCGTCGGTCCGGGCGGGTGCGGCGATGCGCTGGTAGCCCACGCGGTCGAGCTGCGGACCTCGGCGGCGATCGCACCCGACCTGGCGGTCAGCGGGCACGAGTAACCCCCTCAAGACCTAGGGCGCGCAGACCAGCGTGAAGTCCTCGGTCACCGCGCGCATCGGCAGGACCAGCGTGCTGCGGCTGGCCGGCTGGTAGTCCGGCCGGGTCACGGTCAGCGTGAGCCGGTTGTTCTGCACCGGTGACCAGTACTCGAACCGGCCGGCCGAGTCGGTGGTGACGGTGCCGTCGAACTGCCGGCCATCGATGTGGACGGTCGCACCGCCGAGCGGCACCGGCTCACTGTCACAGCCGACGCCGGTGACCGTACCGGTGATCCGGCCCCAGTTGTTCGCCGGGGTGACGTCCATCGTGACCGGCAACGGCGCGGTGACGTACGGGGTGTCGTCGGCGACGGTGATCCGCGCCGCGTAGGCACCGGGCTGGGTCACGCCGGTGTCCGGCGTCGCGACCATTGACGCGGTCACGGTCAGGCGCTCACCGGGCGCCAGCGTCGCGGTGGCCGGTTCGAACGACAGCCACCCGAGGTCCAGGTCATTGGCGCAGTCGTCGAAGCCGGGCAGCCGCTCGCTGTCGGGGGCCGGGGCGGTGCCACCGGGCGAGCCGCCGATCCGGAAGAACCCGCAGGCGGCGCCGGCCCGGTAGCGCGCCTGGCTGGCGTTCGGGATCGGCTCCCAGCGGTCGGTGTGCGGGTCGTACGCGTAGCCCTGGTTGGTGATCTGGCTGGCGATCACGCCGCCGGATACCACCAGCCGGCCGTTCGCCACCGCGTAGGCGCCGCCCCACTGCGGCTGCGGCATCGACGCGATCGACCGCCACTCGTCGAGCGCCGGGTCGTAGACGTAGCCGTTGCCGGTGACCGGACGGCTGCCGCCGGCGCAGTAGAGCAGCCCGTCGATCCCGCCGCAGTGGGTCCAGCTCGCCGTCATCGGGTACGGCGCCGCCGCCGACCAGCTGTCGGTGGCCGGGTCGTAGACCCACACGTCGGTGCTACCGCAGCTGGCCGCGCAGCCGCCAACCAGGTAGAGCTTGCCGTCCACCACCGCGCTACCGGAGGCGGCCCAGGCGGTGGGGATCGGCGCGCCGGTGGACCAGGTGTCGGTGGCGATGTCGTAGATCTCCAGGGTCGGGATCGGTGTGTCCCCGTCGGTGTCCCAGCCACCGACCACATAGAACTTCCCGTCGATGATCGCGCCGTTCGGCTTCTCGCGCGGGGTCGGGATCGGGGCGAGCTCGGTCCAGGTGCCGGTCACCGGGTCGAACCGGACGGTATCGTTCCGCCACCGGTTCGCGTCGATCCCGGCGACCGAGTAGACCACGCCGTCCCAGACATCGGCCAGATTGTCGAGCACCGGGAACGGGTAGTTGGCGATCTCCTGCCACGGTGCCGCGGTGCTGCCGGGCGGGACGGCGCCGGCCGGCAGCTCGGCGGCCGCCAGCGACAGGTCGGTGACCGGGGCGTCGATCCGTCGCGGGGCAGCGCCGGCACCGGCCGGCGGCTCGACCGGTACGCCGCGCCCGCGCAGCTGCAGGCTCGCCGGGGCGGTGCCGGTGTTGGTGATGGTGACCGTCGCCTCGGTCGAGGAACCGACCTGCAACTCGGTGGCGATCTCGCCGTCGATGCTCAGCTGGCCGGCCGGCAGCGGCAGGTCGGCGTGGGTGAGCGCGGAGTCGGTGACGGTGACCGTGACCGCGTGGTCGTGGTAGCGGTGCGCTGAGCCGGCCAGCTCCCGCTCGCCGGTGCCCGGCGCGAACAGCCAGTAGAAGCCGTCGTCGATCGCCGGGTCGTCCGGGGTGGCGAGCGAGGTGGTGGTGAGGTCGTCGCTGCGGACGGCGGCGCCGGCGATCCCCGAGCCGGTGTTGCGGTCGCGAACGTGACCGGCAACCAGCCCACCTTCGATCGGATCGCAGGTGACCTCGCTGCCGACCAGCACGTTGTCCAGCTGCCACCAGAACCCGTTGGCCGAGTTCGTGTAGTGGAAGCGGACCTGCACCCCCGCAACACCGGCCGCCTCGGGGATCGGGATCTCCTCCCGACCGGTGACCGATGCCTCGATCTGGAGCAGGGTGCGCCAGGTTTCGCCAGCGTCGAGGCTCAGCTCAACCCGGCCCACCTGGTCGCCGAAGGTGAACCGACCGAAGCTGTGGTCGAACCGGACCACCGGCTCGGCCACATCGGACAGATCGAGCACCGGGGTCCGGAGCTCGGTGTCCTGCGCCGGGCCCTGGGAGATCCCGTCGACGGTGGCGAACGCGCCGTCGCCGCCGGTCAGGTTGCCCCGCTCGCCTGGGTCGTCGAACCGCCAGACCTGGCCCTCGCCAGCGTCGAGGTTGTCGACGATGCTCCAGCCCCGGGGCAGGGTGGCGCCGTGGAAGGCGGTGAACGTGCCGTCCGAGCCGAACTCGTAGCCGGCGGCCGTGCACCGCTCGTCGACCGGCACCGCCAGGTCCCGGACCAGATCGGTACCGCCGACCGCGACCGGTACGGTCAGCCGCTGGTAGTCCGGATACTGTGGAGTGACCAGCAGATGGTAATCGGACTGCTCGGGCAGCTCCAGTCGGTAGCTGCCGTCGAGCGGGTCGGTGTAGGTGGTGACCGGCGTGTCGAGCACCCGGATCCGGGCGTACATCGGCCAACCGTGCCCGGAGCCGTCGGTGACCCGGCCGGTGACCGTGACCCGGTCGACGGTGGCGAGCGTGAAGTCCCGAGTGACCGTTTCATCGACCGTGATCTGCACCTGGTCGGTGACGGTGGCGTAGCCGAACGCTTCGACGGTCACCTGGTAGTCGCCCGGCGGCAGCAGCACCGTGTAGCCCGCGTCGGCGCCGATCGTGCGGACCCGGGTCACCTCGCCGCGGACGGTGACCTTCGCACCTACGATCGGCTCGCCGGCCTGGCCGGTCACCCGGCCGGTGAGCCGGCCGATGTTGTCGATCGGGGCGATCTGCATCAGCCCGAGTGCGTCCAGCCGGCCCTCGCCGTACACGTTGTTGTCGCCGGCGGTACCACCGCAGGTCAGGTCTTCGGTGTCGATTGCGGACAGATCCAGCAGCTCCCGGGTGGCCTCCGGTTCACCGATCAGGCCGGGCGCGCCCGACCACAGCAGCGCCACCGTGCCGGCCACGTGCGGTGCGGCCATCGAGGTGCCGTCCGAGGTGCCGTACCGGTTGCCGGGCAAGGCGGACCGGATGGTCGCCCCGGGAGCGGTGATGTCGGGCTTGGTCTCGCCGTCCTGGCCGGGGCCGCGGCTGGAGAAGCCGGTGATCAGGTTGTTGCGGTTGTGGGCGCCGACCGAGTACGCGCTGATCCGGCTGCCCGGCGAGCCGGAGGTCTCGCAGCCGGGGCCGTTGTTCCCGTTGGACCAGACCGCGAAGATGCCGGCCGCCTCCCAGGCCGCCAGCACGTCCTCCATGAACGGATCGTTGGACGGCACCCGGGTGCCCCAGGAGTTGTTGATGATGTGCGGCCGCTTGCCGGGATCCGGGTTCTCGCCGGCGAGGTCGGTCGGGGCGAGCAACCACTCGCCGGAGGAGACCAGTGCCTCGTCGGACGGGCAGCAGCCGTTGGTGGCGATCCAGTTCGCGTGCGGCGCGACGCCGATCTGGTTGCCGGCGCCGTCGTCGCCGACCATCGTGCCGGTCACGTGGGTGCCGTGGCCCTCCGGGTCGCACGGTGCGTCCGGACAGGCGCCGGTCGCGTCGAACCAGTTGTAGTTGTGGTCGAACGTACCGTCGCCGAGGTTGCCGCGGTACTGGTTCACCAGCGCCGGATGGTCGTACTGCACTCCACTGTCGATGGTCGCGACGGTGATGCCTTCGCCGCGGACGCCGAACTGGTCCCAGACCTGGTTGGCCCGGATGTTCTCGATCCCCCAAGCGAGCGACTGCAGCTGCTGCGCCGGTTGCTCGGTGACCCGCGGCTCGATCCGCTCATACGCGGTCGGCGCCAGCAGCTCGGCCACCGCCGGCTCGGCGGCCAGCTGCTCCGCCAGCGCCGGGGTGCCGTCGTGGACGTAGATCGCGTTGGTGACGTAGAACGCGCGGTACGCCTGCCCGGCCGCGTCCAGCATCGCCCGGACCTCCGCCTGGCTCGCCTCGGCGGTCGAGCGCAGCCGCGCCACCACCGCCGCACCGCGCTGCCGCCAGTCGGTGAGCTGGCTGGCCTGGCCGAGGTCGGCGCGCGCCTCGAACCGGATCCAGAAGTCCGCGGTGCCGCTCGCCTCGAGACTCGCCTGCAGCGCCGGCTCGACCTTGTCGGGGGTGGGCGCGGGGGCGGCGGATCCGGGCGAGGGGACCGCCGCGAGGCCGGCGGCGAGCAAGCATGCCAACAGGATTCGCGGGAGCATATCGACGAGTCTCGGCGAATATCGATCTACTCGTCATGCGTCGAAGGCCCCAATCTTTACTCATCGGGGCTCGGCTTTTACCGCTGGTTACCGGTCAGGATCCGGTACTAATCCATCGCGCAGCGCCACCACCGCCAACTCGGTGCGGGAAGTTGCCCCAAGCTTCCGCATCGCCGAGCTGAGCTGGCCGGCCACCGTCTTCGGCGACCGGGACAGGGCAGCGGCCACCTCCCGGTTGGTGGCGCCGGTCGCGACCAGCCGGACCACGTCCAGCTCGCGTGGCGAGAGCCGGTCACCGTAGCCGCGGCGGCCGCGCCGCCACTCCCGCCGCACGTCCACCCCTTGCTCGCGCAGCTGCCGCGCCACCCGGTCAGCGTCGCCCCGGGCGCGCAGCTCCGACAGCGCCTGGAAGGTGGCGGCGAGCTGGGCCAGCGCCGCGTCCCGGTGGCCGATCGCCAGCTGCTGCTGCGCCTGCTGCTCGCGGGCGAGCAGCGCCTCGTACGGCCGGGGCAGCCGCTCCCAGGCGCGCGCCGCCTCGGCGAACCCGGCGGCACCGGCCTCGTGGTCGCCGCGGCCGGCGGCGACCAACGCCGCGCAGGTGGCCAGCGCCGCCTGCGCGGCCGGCGGGTTCGAGTCGCGGATTCCCTCCCGGTACGCCGAGACCAGCGCTTCGGCCTCGTCGAGCCGCCCGGCGGCGACCAGCGCGGCCACCCGTACCGGTGCGATGTCGGTGGCCCAGAGCCAGACGTCCTTGGCCGCGATCGCCCGGACCGGCTGGTCGGTGTCGGCGAGCGACTCGTTGAGCTTGCCTTCGAGCAGCCGGATCCGGGCCAGCCCGGCCGCCGGCTCCAACGCGTCGTCGACCCCGCCGCGCTTGACCGCCTCGTCCCGGGCCCGGCCGAGAAACGCCTCGGCCTTCCGGTAGGCCCCCTGCGCCAGGTGCCACAGCCCGAGCCGGGTGGCGCCCAGCAGCTCCGGTGGCTCGTCGCCGGTCGGGTCGACCAGCTCGGTCACCCGGTCGGTCAGCCCGTCCCAGTTGCCGGTGAACCAGTCCAGCTGCAGCCCCGACATCTCGATCTGCGGCTTGATCCGCTCGTACCCGTCCGCGGCGGCGAGCGCGGCGGCGCTGTCGAGCAGCTCGCGCGCCTGCTCGTACCGGCCCCACAGGCTGGCGCACCAGCCGATGTTGGCCCGACCCCGGGCGATCTGCCGCCGCTCGTCGGCGGTGTCCGCGTCGGCCGGCAGCTCGGCCGCGACCGCCCAGCCCGACCCGTCGCCCAGCTGCAGCAGCGCGGCCGCCCGGTCGACCAGCAGTGCCAGCCGCTCGCCCGGCGGCAGCAGGCCAGGGTCGATGGCGGCCGCCCGGTCCAGCCATTTGCGGTGCTCGCTGGCCGGCTCCTCGCCGAACGGCAGGCACAGCGCCCGGATCGCCCGTGCCTCCTCGACCGGGTCGTGGGCGAGCAGCGGCACCGCCCGCACGATCTCGGCCCGGGCACCTTCGATGTCGCCGAGCTGGCCGAGCAGCCGGCCGAGGCCGTTGCGGAGCTCGGCCTCCTCGGGCGGGTCGAGCGGGGTGGTGTCGAGCACGGTCCGTAGGGTGGCGATCGCCTGCTGGTGCCGGGCGTCGAGCTGGCCGGGCCGGAAGCCGGCGGCGGTGGCGAGCCGGCGGGCCAGCCGCAGCCGGACCGCCGGCGGCGGATCGGCGTGGGTCAGCGCGTCGTTCAGCCAGATCACGGCGGCGTCGAAGTCGCCGGACTCGATCGCCCAGTCGGCCGCCCGCTCGGCGTACTGCACCCACTTCGCCGGCTGGTCGGCCGCCCGGAAGTGCCGGGTGAGCGTGGCCAGCGGCGCCGGCTCGACGCGCTCCAGCAGCTCGCCCGCGGCCCGGTGGAGCTCCCGCCGGGTACCGGCCGGGATGCTCTGGTAGACCGCCTGCTCCACCAGCACGTGCCGGAACGCCACCCGGCCCCGGTCGTCCTCCCGGAGCAGCCCGCCGGCGGTCACCTCGGCCAGCCCGGCCCGGGCCGCGTCGTCGGCGAGCCCGGCCACCGCCGCGATGCTCTGCTCACCGGCCGGCTCGGCGAGCACCGCCGCCGCCTGCAGCACCCGCTGGGCCGCGCCACCGAGCCGCTGGACGCGTTCCCGCACCGCGTCCCGGACGGTCGGCGGCACCTGCAGCTCGGCCAGCTTGCGGCGGACCCATTCGCCGGCCGACTCGCCCGGCCGCTGCACGTACAGCAGGTCGCCGCGGGCTCGCAGCAGCCGGACCGACTCCTCGACCGCCAGCGGGATGCCGTCGGTGCGTTCGTGCAGGAAGCTCGCGAACGCCTCGGAAACCGGGCCGCCGTCCAACATGGAAGAAACCAGCCGGGCGGTGTCCGACTGGTCCAGCGGCGGCACCGGGATCCGCAGATGCCGGCTACCCACCGGTAGCCGGGAGGAGAGCCGCAGCAACAGTGAGTCGGCCGGCACGTCCTCCGGCCGGTAGGTCACCACCAGGCTCAGCCCGGCCGGCGGCTGCTGCCAGCGGGAGGCGAGAAACAGCAGGAACTCCAGGGTGACCACGTCGGCCCAGTGGACGTCCTCGACCACCAGCACGGTGGTGTGAAGGCTGTCGATCAGGTCGGCGAGCGCCCGGAACAGCCGGTGCCGGGCCGCCTTCGGGTCCGGCAACGGCTCGGGCGCCGGCGGCAGGTGCGGTGCCCACTCCGGAAACAGCGACCGCAGGGTGCCGGCCAGCGCGCTCAGCCGCAGGTCGGCGATCGCGTCACCGTACGGCTGGAGGGCGTCCACGATCGGCCCGAGCATGAGCGGTTCGTGGAGTGGCGGGCAGACCCCGCGCAGGATCCGGTGATCGGTGCCGGCACTGGCAAGGAACTCGTGCACCAGCCGGCTCTTGCCGATCCCCGCTTCGCCTTCGATCAGCGCCACCGCCGGTTCGGTGAGCGCCTGGCGCAGGGTCGCCAACTCTTGGTCGCGGCCAACAAACGCCGGCAGATCCGTGTGCAGGCTCCCGTTCATACCATCCCTCGCCCTGGCGGTACGACAACCCGATGGTACGAGGTGAGCCGAGCCGGCTGCATATTCGGGGAAGATTGGGGAAGATAGCAGACATGGCACACTTGCCCGTCAACCATCCGGCACGACCGTTCTTGCGGGTGCTCGCGGGCGCGGTCGGCCTGTACGTACTGGTCTTCGGGATCGTGGGTCTGCTCGAGACCTGGGGACAGTCGTTCTTCGAGCGCGGCGACACCTGGGTGCTCGGACTGAAGACCAATCCCGCCTTCAGCGTCCTGTCGATCGTGGCCGGCCTGGTCATCGTCGGTGGCGCGATTTACGGCCGGAATCTCGACCACATCATCAACCTCTACGGCGGTGCGGTGTTCCTGGTCGCCGGCCTGGCGATGATGACCGTGCTGCACTTCGACCTCAACGTGCTCAACTTCTCGCTGAGCAACTGCGTGGTGTCGTTCATCATCGGGCTGGTGCTGCTGCACGCCGGGCTGTACGGCAAGTCCGGGTCACCGGAGCAGGCCGAAGCCGAGGAGCGGTTGCGGCGCGGCGCCCTGCGACCCGAGCAGCGGGAGCAGGTGGTCCGGGAGGAGAACCCGCTCAGCGACCGCGACGAGTCTGCAAGACCGGCTTAGGCTCCAAATGGGATAGACCGTTCCAGGCGAGGTTGACCATGTGTGCCGCGACGGTCGCCTTGCGTGGCTTGCGGACGTCCAGCCACCACCGCCCGACCAGCCCGACCATCCCGACCAGCGCCTGCGAGTAGAGCTCGGCGAGCTTCGGGTCGTAGCCGCGGGTCTTGAACTCGGCGGCCAGGATGTGCTCGACCCGGTGCGCGACGTCGTTGAGCACCGAGGAGAAGTTGCCGCTGGTGGACATCACCGGCGCCTCCCGGACCAGCACCCGGAACCCGTCGGTCTCCTCTTCGATGTAGTCCAGCAGCGCCAGCGCCGCCTGCTCCAGCAGCTCCCGCGGGTGGCCGGCGGTCAGCGCCGCCCCGACTCGGTCCAATAAGGACCTGACCTCGCGGTCGACCACCACCGCGTACAGGCCTTCCTTGCCGCCGAAGTGCTCGTACACGATCGGCTTGGAGACCTTGGCCCGGGCGGCGACCTCCTCGATCGAGGTGGCGTCGAATCCCCGCTCGGCGAACAGCTGCCGGCCGATGCTGATGAGTTGCTCCCGGCGCTGCGAGGCCGACATCCGGATCCGTGAGCGTCTGCTCTCGGTCGGTACCGGCGGCGCCGGGAGGGTCGGATCGGTCACCCGGCTATCCTGCCAGGCGGCGCGCCGGCGGCGCCGGCGGCGGGAGCCCCAGCCGCCGCGCCGCGCTGGCAGGTCACCGCGCCTCGGCAAGTCTGGCGGCGATCCGCTCCGGCTTGGGCCAGCGGACGTCGTAGACCCAGCCGAACTTTTCGAAGATCCAGATGGCTCGGGCGGTGATGTCGATCTGACCCTTCAGTGCCCCGTGCCGGGCGCAGGTCGGGTCGGAGTGGTGGAGGTTGTGCCAGCTCTCACCGAACGACAGGATCGCCAGCGGCCAGAAGTTCGCGGCCTTGTCACCTTCGCGGACCATGAACGGCCGCTCGCCGAACACGTGGCAGACCGAGTTGATCGACCAGGTGACGTGGTGGAGCAGGCCGACCCGGACCAGCCCGGCCCAGAAGAAGGCGGTCAGCGCGCCCTGCCAGGACCAGGTGATCAGGCCGCCGAGCAGCGCCGGCGACGCGACCGAGATGATGACCAGCAGCGGGAACAGCTTGGCGACCTTCCGGATCGCCGGGTCGTTCTGCAGATCGGGCGCGAACCGGGCCCGGTTGGACAGTTCCCGGTGGAACAGCCAGCCCATGTGCGAGTAGAACAGGCCCTTGGTCAGGCCCTTGACGCTGGCGCCGTATCGCCACGGCGAGTGCGGGTCGCCTTCGACGTCGGAGAACATGTGGTGGCGGCGGTGGTCGGCGACCCACTGGACCACGTCACCCTGGACGGCGAGCGAGCCGGCGACCGCCAAGGCGATCCGCAGTGGCCGCTTCGCCTTGAACGAGCCGTGCGTCAAGTATCGATGGAAGCCGATCGTGATGCCGAGCCCGGAGACCACGTAGTAGAGCACGGCGAGACCGACGTCGGTCCAGGACAGCCAGCCGCCCCAGGCGACCGGAATGGCGGCGATCAGCGCCGCGAACGGGATGATGACGAACGACCACAGCGCGATCAGCACGCCGGTGGACTGTGTGCCTTCGGTCAGCGGCTTGGGGCCGCGGTCGCTGGTGGGTTGCTCGAGGACGGCAGTTGACATGACACCTCACTAAAAACTCATCGAGGTTTGAGGTCTTGCCGCCCGCGGGCGACCGCAAACCTTACGCTTACGTCACCGTAACCTACGGCATCGTAACCTCGCAAGGGTACGGCGAAATCGGTCACTCGGATCGGTCACCCGGATTTGTCGTACGGGCGGGCGAAACTGCTGGCATGAAACCGGAACTACGCGCCCGGGCGGAACAGCTCGGCGGGCTGGCTGGTCGGTGCCGGACATCGCCGCCTCGCTCGGCGTCGCCAAGTCCACGGCCTTCCGCTGGGTCCGCCACCTGCCGCTGGACCCGCGATCGGACCGCGCCAGCGACAACCGGCAGCGGGCCTGGCAAGGCGCCGACGCGTACTGGCGGGCGCACCGGCAGGCTATGAAATACCGGCTGCGCATCCACGAGTCGGCTGACGTCGCCGGCGCCACCGGCTGGTGGGCGGCGCGGCTGGGGATCCCGGCCGAGCGGTTCCAGCGACCGACCCTGAAGCGCCACAACCCGCAGCCCGGCCGCCACAACGCGGGGGACCGATATCGAGGTTGCCTGATCGTCACCGTGCCCCGGAGCCGGGAGCTGGACTGGCGGGTCGAGGGCATCATGCAGGGGCTCGGACAGCGCGTTGGCCGGCCGGTGGTTAGGTAAGGTAGGGACGGTCGGAGCACGGGCCAGGATGCCCGTTTCGACCCTTATATATTCGGCCGTGGTGTAATAGGCAACACGTCTGCCTTTGGAGCAGATTTTCCAGGTTCGAGTCCTGGCGGCCGAGCCGGCAATGACCCGTTAGGCAGCGAAGGGAAGCGTGCTCGTGAGCCACCAGGAACCTCGTACCGTCGTCGTGCTCGCCGCGGGCGAGGGCAAGCGGATGCGCTCGGCCCTGCCGAAGGTGCTGCACCCGCTGCTCGGCCGGAGCCTGCTCGGCCACGTGCTCGCGGCGGCCGAGGGGCTGGCGGCGGACCGGACCCTGGTGGTGGTCGGCGCCGGTGGCGAGCAGGTCGCCGCCCACCTCGCCGAGATCGCCCCGAAAGCCGTCGCGGTGACCCAGGCCGAGCAGCGCGGCACCGGCCACGCGGTCCGCACCGCGCTGGCGGCCGCCGACGACATCACCGGCACCGTGGTGGTGATGTACGGCGACACCCCGCTGCTGCGCCCCGAGACCGTCACCGGCCTGGTCGACGCGCACGAGGCCAACGGCGCGGCCGCCACCCTGCTCTCCGCCGAGCTGGCCGACCCGACCGGGCTCGGCCGGATCATCCGGGACGACCGCGGCGGGCTGGTCCGGATCGTCGAGGAGCGGGACGCGACCCCGGAGCAGCGGGCGATCCGGGAGGTCAACGCGGGCCTCTACGCGTTCGACGCGGCGCTGCTCCGGACCGCGCTCGACCAGCTCGGCACCGAGAACGACCAGTCAGAGGAGTACCTCACCGACGTGCCGGCGCTGCTGATCGCGGCCGGCCACCAGGTGGCGGTGCACCGCGCCGCCAACCCGACCGACACCCGCGGCTGCAACGACCGGGCCGAGTTGGCCGCGCTGCGGGCGCTGCTGCGGGACCGGATCAACGCCGCGTGGATGCGGGCCGGAGTGACCATCCTCGACCCGGCCACCACCTGGATCGACGTCACCGCGTCGGTCGGGCGGGACGCGGTCCTCGACCAGAACACCCAGCTCCGTGGCGCCACTGTGATCGGCGAGGGAGCCACCATCGGCCCCGACGTGACCCTGATCGACACCGAGGTCGGCGAGGGCGCCAGCGTGGTCCGGGCGCACGCCGTGCAGTCCGTGATCGGGCCGGGGGCGGAGGTCGGTCCGTACGCCTCGCTCCGGCCGGGCAGCCGGCTCGGCGCCGGCGCCAAGGTCGGCACCTTCGTGGAGACCAAGAATTCCGAGGTCGGTGCCGGCGCCAAGGTGGCGCATCAGGCGTACGTCGGGGACGCCACGATCGGCCCGCAGGCGAACATCGGCGCCGGGACGATCTTCGTCAACTACGACGGGACCGCCAAGCACCGCACCGAGGTGGGGGAGGCCGCGTTCGTCGGCAGCAACTCCAACCTGGTCGCCCCGGTGACCGTCGGGGACGGCGCCTACGTGGCCGCCGGCAGCACGGTCACCAAGGACGTGCCGCCGGGGACGCTCGGGGTGGCCCGCGGCCAGCAGCGCAACATCGACGGCTGGGTGGCGCGCCGCCGGCCCGGCACCAAGTCCGCGGCGGCCGCGGCGCGCGCCACCGACCGGGAAGCCAACGAACCGCCGGCTCAGGCGTAGACGACCGTCCCCACCTTCTCGCCGGCGAACGCCGCCCGGATGTTCTCGGGCTTGAGCGCGTTGATGATCCGGAACTGCTTGATCAGCCGGGCCTCCTCGAGCAGGTCGAGCATCACCGGGTCGAACGGCAGCGTCGGAAGCCGGCGCCGGCGCAGCTCGGCGACGTCGATCTCGGGGATGAACGCCGCGTCCGGGTTGCGGCGCGGATCCTCGTCGTAGAGCCCGTCCACGTCCTTGAACAGGATCAGCTCCTTGACCCCGAAGCACTCGGCGAGCAGGAAGCAGCCGGCGTCGGTCCGGTGCGGCGGAATCCGGCCGATCCGCGGCGGGTGCTCCCAGATCGAATACGGTGGCAGTCCATTGTAGATAACTCCGTTGGCGGAGTTCAGGAACAGCGGCAGCAGGTGGCCGAAGATCTCCGGCGGGATCGCC
>DATCKZ010000043.1:0-17292 GCA_036564175.1 Natronosporangium sp. | reverse complement strand
CGCGGTGCCATTGGCGGATGATCACCTCAAGCTCGCGGCCGGCACCGACGGCGGTGTGATCGTGGCCCCGATGGCCTGGACGTCACAGCCGCGCCTGTCTGCACCGGCACAGGTGGACTCCACCCGGGGGCCGGACCGGCTCGGGCGGCGGATCCTCGCCGCACACCTGGAAGGGCTGCTGGGCGAGCTGGCCGAGCACTCTGACAGCACGAGCGCGGTGGTGCACGTCGACGGGCCGTGGGGCGCCGGCAAGAGCACGTTGGTCAGGTTGCTGCTCGACAAGGAGCAGCCGCACGGCCCCAACTGGACGCCTCCGCTGGTCGTGGACTACGAAGCCTGGCGGGAATGCGCGATCGCACCCGAGTGGTGGTCGCTGGCCGCCGCGATCGAGAACAGCGTGCGCCGGTCCCGATCCGTGCTCGTCGGCCACGTCATGCGCGTGTGGTCGGTCGTGGCGCGGACCGCTCGGTCACCCGCCACGGTGATCGCACTCGCGGTGGTCGTCATCGGTGGGTTGGCGAGCACGCTACTGCCGTCGCCCTGGGTCCAGACCGGGGCCCGCGTCCTGGCGGTGATCGCCGGCCTGATCGGCTTCGGCCAGGTGGTTGGGCGGATCCTGTTCTGGCACTCGGCTCCGTTCGGCCGGCTGCACCTGCATACCGAGGACAACCCGCTCGGCCAGGTCGCCGACATGGTCAGCTGGCTGCGCGGTTGGACGCCGCTGGTGCCGGCTGGCGGGGATGGGAAACCCCGGCGGCGGCAACCGATCCTGTTGGTCATCGATGACCTGGACCGGTGCCCCGCGGAACGGGTGGTGAAGCTGTTGGAGACCGTGCACACGATCCTGCGCCGGCCGCCAGCCCGCGGTCGGCTGCCCCGCCGGGAACCGGCCCGCCTGTTCGTGCTGGTGCTCGCCGATGGCAACTGGGTCCGACAAGCGTTCACGTCCCGGTTCGCCGAGTTCCAGGATGCCGGGTGCGGTACCCGGGACATCGGATCCGACTTCACCCAGAAGGTGTTCGACCACGTGGTGCTGGTGCCGGAGCTTTTCGCGGAGCAGGTCTCGGCCTACCTCGACAGCGTGGTCGAGCCCCGGCCGGAGGTCGTGCCGGCTGAGACCGGCCGGCCATCGGCCCGGGCCAACGCCCAGACGGCCGGCGACCGAGCAGACCACGCTGTCCCAGGACCCTCCGTCCGCGACCACGAGCGGGTCCAGCTCGACCAAGTCCGCCAGGCGGCGACGGCCGCCGCGACCGACCTGCGTAGCCATCATCTGCTCCACAGCTACCCGAGCCTGATGCCGGCTAACCCGCGCATGATCAAGCGGGTCGCCAACGCGTTGGGGATGCTGCAGGCGATCCGGCGACACGTCCAGCACACCGAGACCGACGACGCCATGGCCCGGGCGGCGATCCTGCTGGTCCGGTTCCCCGTCCTCGCCGCCCGGCTGCGCGACGATCATCGTCTCGATCCGGCGGACACGTTGTGGAGTCGGCCCGGCGTACGGGCGGTACTCGGTGAGTGCAGCCTCGAGTCGCTGGCCCGCTGCCTCGGCCGCGCCAACCCGCCCAGCAGCTGAGCTCGGCGGTGGTGTTGCTGTGGAACCGCCACCACTGCCCGGTACCCCGACGCCGACCACGCCTGGGTTGCCCCGCTGGAACGGTGGACCCACGCGCTCGGCCAGTAGGCTGAGCGGGTGGAGCGCACCGAGACACGTACCGCCAGCTCACCCCGTACCGCCGTGGTGTGGGAGGTGCTCACCGCGGAGCTGGACCGGCAGCCCGGGCGGGTGCTGTCGGTGGTCGACGTCGGCGGCGGTACCGGCGGGTTCGCGGTGCCGCTGGCCCGGGCCGGCCACCGGGTGACGGTGGTCGACCCGAGCCCGGACGCGCTGGCGGCGCTCACCCGGCGGGCGGCCGAGGCCGGCGTACCCGAGCGGATCACCGCGGTCCAGGGTGACGGCGACCGGCTCGCCGAGCTGGTTCCGGCCGGCACCGCCGACCTGGTGCTCTGCCACAGCCTGCTGGAGGTGGTCGACGACCCGGCCGAGGTGGTGCGATCGGTGGCGGCGGCACTCCGGCCCGGCGGCGCGGCCAGTGTGCTGGTTGCCAACCGGGCGGCGGCGGTGCTGTCGCGGGCGATGGCCGGCCACCTCGACGCCGCGGTCGCGCTGCTGGTCGAACCGGAGCTGCCGCGCCGGTTCGATGCGGCCACGGTGGCGGCGATGCTGGAGGGTGCCGGGCTCAAGCTGGAGGAGATCCACGGGGTGCGGGTGCTCGCCGACCTGATCCCGGCGGCGGTCGCCGAGGCGGATCCGGCCACCCTGCTGGAGCTGGAGACCCGGCTGTCCCGAAAGCAGCCGTACCGGGACATCGCCGCCCAGCTGCACCTGTTCGCGCGCCGGACGGACCGTTGACCGACCGGCTGGTCCGCCCGGCGTACGGCGACGGCAGCCTCGCCGACCTGCTGCCGAGCCTGCTGGCGGTGCTCGGCATGGCCGGCGCGACCGACCGGCTCGGGCTCGCCGGCCGGCTGGCGGGGGTACGGCGAATCGCGGTGCTGCTGGTCGACGGGCTCGGCCACCAACTCCTACCGGTCGCCGGGCCGGTCGCGCCGGTGCTCGCCGACCTCACCGCCGGCCGGCTCGGTGCGCTGCGGCCGATCACCACCGGCTTCCCGTCCACCACCCCGACCAGCCTCACCAGCCTCGGCACCGGCGCCCCGCCGGGGGTGCACGGGCTGCTCGGGTTCCGGGTCAGCGTGCCCGGCACCGGCCGGGTGCTCAACCACATCGAGTGGACCACCGACCCGGACCCGCGGTGGTGGCAGCCGCTGCCCACCCAGCTCGCGCTCGGCGCGGCCGCCGGGATTTCGGTGACGGTGGTGTCCAGATCGGAGTTCGTCGGCAGCGGCCTGACCGAGTCGGCCTGGCGCGGCGCCGCCTACCGGCCCGCCGACGACCTGGACGCGCTCGCCGACCGGATGCTCGCCGCGCTCACCACCGCCGACCCGCCGGCGCTGGTGTACGGATACCACCGGGACGTCGACCGGGCGGGACACCGGCACGGGGTCGACTCGCCCGCCTGGCGGGCCGCGGTCGCCGGCGTCGACCAGCTGCTCGACCGGCTGATCGCCGGGCTGCCGGCAGACGCCGCGCTGGTCGTCACCGCCGACCACGGCCAGCTCAACGTCCCCGAGGACGCCCGGTTCGACCTGGACACCGACCCGCGGCTGTCGTCCGGTGTGGACATTGTGGCCGGCGAGCCGCGGGTGCGCTACCTGCACACCGTGCCGGGCGCGGTCGACGACGTGATCGACACCTGGCGGGAGGTGCTCGGCGAGGCCGCCTGGGTGGCCCGCCGGGAGGAGGTGATCGCGGCCGGCTGGTTCGGGCCGGTCAGCGAGGCCCATCTCGCCCGGATCGGGGACGTGGTGGTGGTCTGCCGCGACCGGTACGTGGTGCTCGCCAGCGTCCACGAGCCGCCGCAGGCGTCCGAACTGGTCGCGTACCACGGCTCGTGGACCGCCGCCGAGATGCTCGTGCCGCTGATAATCGTCAGGGGGTCCGGCTAGCCTGCTTGCGTGGGGCGCAGCCAGGCGGTGCCGAAGGACCGGGACGCCCGGTTCGGGCCCGGCGCCGACGACACCGGGTGCACGGTGCTGCACGTCGACATGGACGCGTTCTACGCCTCCGTCGAAGTGCGCCGGCGGCCGGAGCTGCGCGGCCGGCCGGTGGTGGTCGGCGGGCTCGGCCCGCGCGGGGTGGTGAGCTCGGCCAGCTACCAGGCCCGCCGGTTCGGCGTCCGCAGCGCGATGCCGATGCAGCGGGCCCGGGCGCTCTGCCCGCAAGCGGTCTTCCTGCCGCCGGACTTCGGCGCGTACGAGCAGGCGTCCCGGACCGTGATGGAGATCTTCCACGACATCACTCCGCTGGTCGAGCCGCTCTCGCTCGACGAGGCGTTCCTGGATGTCGCGGGCGCGGTGCGGCTGTTCGGCCGGCCGGCGGCGATCGCTACCCGGATCCGGCACCGGGTCGCCACCGAGCTCGGGCTGACCTGCTCGGTCGGGGTAGCGCCGAACAAGTTCATCGCCAAGCTCGGCTCGGCGATCGGCAAGCCGGACGGCTTGGTGGTGGTGCCGGCCGACCTGGTCACCGAGTTCCTGACCCCGCTGCCGGTGGCGGCACTGTGGGGCGTGGGGGAGAAGGCCGCCGAGACCCTGCACCGGCTGGGGCTGCGCACCATCGGCGCGCTGGCGGAGGCACCGATCGGGCTGCTGCGCTCGGCGCTCGGCCCGGCCGCCGCCGACCATCTGAAGGCGCTCGCGGCCGGGCACGATCCACGGCGGGTGGAGCCGGACCTGGTGGAGAAGTCGATCGGCGCGGAAGTCACGTTCGATACCGACGTCGCCGACCCGGGCACGATCCGGCGGGCGCTGCTGGCGCTGGCCGGCAAGACCGCCGGCCGGCTGCGGCGCGCCGGGCTGGCCGGCCGGACCGTTTCGATCAAGGTCCGGTTGGCGGACTTCCGGACCGTGAGCCGGTCCCGCACGCTCGGCACCCCGACCGATGTCACCCGCGAGGTGTTCGCCACCGCCTGGGCGCTCTATCGGGCGTTGCGCCCGAGCGACCCGATCCGGCTGGTGGGGGTACGGGTGGAGGGGCTGACCGGCGCCGGCGGGGCGGCCCGGCAACCGTCGCTGGGGGAGCCGGAGCGGGGCTGGCGGGAGGCCGAGGTGGCCGCGGACGCCGCTGCCGCCCGGTTCGGCCCGGCGGCGGTCCGGCCGGCGAGCCTGCTGACCAGGCGAGTGGCGGGCGGGACCACCGGGGACGCTCGTTGAACGGCAGTGATGAAGAAATTGTCACGGCAACGGCAGCGGTCCCGCTTTCCGACCGGGCGAGGCCCTCGTAGACTTGCGGGTAAGCAGCCAGCCGGCTGCCGCGGTCTGACGACCGGGGAGGAGTATCGTGCCGCTCTCGGAACATGAGCAGCGGGCGTTCGAGCAGATCGAGCGGTCGCTCGCCGAGGACCCGAAGTTCGCCTCGGCAGTGCGCGCGCATGACCCGCGGGTGCGAGTCCGGCGTCGGTTGGTCCTCGCCGTGCTGATCGTGCTCGCCGGCCTGGCCCTGGTGGTCTTTGGGACGGTCAACAACCTGCTCCCGCTGGGCGCCGGCGGCTTCGTGGTCATGCTCGCCGGAGCGGCGTTCGCGATGCAGTCGCAGCGGCGCGCCAAGAACCCGACCCTGCACGTGGTGGACGGCACCAGCAGCCGCGCCACCCGCCGGTCATCGCTGATCGACCGCCTCGAGGAGCGGTGGCGCCGCCGCCCTGAGGGCAACCGCTGATCGCCGACCTCGGCGACCGACCGCCGACCTCGACCGAACCACCCGCCGTCCCGCGCTAGCTGCTGCTAGCTGCCGCGCTGGGTGAGCAGCCGCCGCGGCGAGAGCCGGGCGAGCAGCTCGCCGAGCCGGTTCACGGCGTTCGTGGCCTGGCTGGCCGCCTCGCCGGCCGCGGTCCGCCAGCGCAGCAGCGTCGAGCGCGGGAACAGCACCGCCCGCACCCGAGTCCACCGAGTCGACTGCGCCGCCAGCGCCCGCCGTACCGCCCGCAATGCGGCACCGAGCCCGGTCGGCGGCAGCGGCGCGAGCGCGTACGCCGCCCGCTCCTCGGCGCGGCCCAGCAGCCTGGCCCCATCGCCGGCTTCCGACCAGCCGTCGGCGTCCAACCGGCACTCCCGGATCAGCCGGGCCACGGTGTTGCGCGGGGTCTCCGCCGGGTCGAGCCGCACCTCGAAGTCGATCATCGTGTCGAGCAGCTCTTCCCACGCCTGGTGGGCCCGGTGCCGGGCGGTGGCGCCGGCGTCGCCGCTGACCACGGTGGCGGCGGCCGGGCTGGCCGCCGGCCCGGTCGCCGGCTTGCCGAGCGCCCGCGGCACCCGGCGGCGGCGCAACTGGGCCCGGCGCAGCGCCGGCAGCACCAGCAACACCAGCAGCCCGGCGCCGATCCCGGCCAGCCACATCGGCCAGGTCGACTGCTCCTCCTCGATCGGGCCCCCGATGCCGGGGCCGATCTCGTCATCGGGCAGCCGGTTGGCGATGTCGTCCGGGTTGGTCGGGTCGGCGGTGGAGTTCGCGCCGCCCGGGCCGTTGTTCGGGCCGGTCGGGTTGTTCGGGTCCGGCCGGTCCGGGTCGGGGGACCACTCGCGGTCCACCGAGCCGACCACCGCCGACCCCGGGGTCGGGTCGAACGGCACCCAGCCCACGCCCTGGAAGTAGACCTCGGTCCAGGCGTGCAGGTTGAAGTTGGTCAGGGTGTAGGTGTCGCCGTCCCGGGCGCCACCGGTGGTGAAGCCAATCGCGACCCGAGCCGGGATGTCGGCCTGCCGCACCATCCACGCCATCGCCGACGCGTACTGCACGCAGTAGCCGGCCTTGTTTTCGATCGCGAAGTCGACGATCGCCTCGCCGGTCGTCTCCGACCCGGTCTCGAGGCTGTACCGGAAGCCGTTGGCCCGGGAGAAGTAGTTGCGGATCGCCAGCGTCTTCTCGTACGGGCTGGTCAGGCCCTCGGTCAGCGAGTTGACCAGGTCCTCGATCGGCTCGACCTCGATCACCTCGGTGAACTGCCGCTGGATCTCGTGGTCGTCGGGCAGCGGCTGGAGCTGGCGGAGCAGGTCCGGATCGAACTCCAGCCGGGTGTACTCGAACTCGTAGCTGCCGGAGATCCGTTCGTCGGTGTTGAAGACCACCTGCTGTTCCGGGTCGTACCGCCAGTCGTCGTCCAGCCCGGAGACCGCGGTGAGGTCCGAGTAGGTGGGGGCCCGGTTCATCCGCCAGCCCAGGATGTCCACCTGCGCGCGGTGGTTCTGCCTGGTCACGCCGGCGGTCACGGTGGTCGGGGACGGCGGCAGCGGCTCGCTGACCGAGGCGCCCTGCGGGTTGCGGTGGTTGAAGCCTCGCTCGGTGATCTGGTCGGCCACCCCGATCCGCAGGTAGTAGGGGGACGGGTCGTCGGTGGTGATCCGCACCAGCTCCTCCCGGGAGTCCCGGTTGAGCAGGCCATCCAGGGCGGCGAACAGGTTCACGGAGGTGGGTGAGCCACCGCCGCCACCGGTGCCGGTGCCGGCCAGGCCGGGGCCGAACCGGTCGATCAGGCCGGTGGTCATGCCGGGCACCGCGACCGGCAGCATCACCGCGATCAGCGCCCCGATCACCGTCAGCCGGCGGCCGACCGCGGCCAGCGGCGACGGCTCCCACATGTCGACGTCCCGGCCGTCGCCGGTGAACCGCCGGCCGAACCGGCGGACCCGGTCCAGGTTGTCCGCGCCGACCAGCCACAGGTAGCCGAACGCACCGATCATGAACGTCCACCACGGGACGCTGCCGGCGTGCACGGCGACCGGCACCGAGTAGATCGCGAGCATCGGCAGCCCGGCCACCGCCGGCCGGCGCAGCCCCACCGCGACCACGTCCACCACGATCGCGACCAGCCCGACCCCGAGCGTGGTGAGCAGCAGCAGTCCGTCGTGGTCCGGGACCGGGATCGCCTCGCTCTCGATCACGTCCGGGACCTCGCTGAACAGCGCCCCGAAGTGCTCGAACGTCGCGCCGCTGGGCAGCAGGAACCACTCCTCGCCGCTGCGGTAGAGCCAGGTCAGCGCGAGCAGGAGCGCGCCGGCCATCGCCAGCACCTGCAGCCCGACCGGAGCCCGGAACGACCGGGCAGCGGCCGCCGCGCCGGTGATCATGGCGACCGCGAGCGCCGCCCGGACCAGCCAGGTCCAGCTCTCGAACAGGCTCAGCAGCGGCGCCGCGGCCAGCAGCGTGGCCGCCGCCGCGACCAGCCCGAGCTGGTGCCGGCCGCCGACCAGCCGGGGCTTGCGGGCGGTCTCGGTGGTCATCGCACCCCTCCGGCCACCGTCTCAGCCAGCGCCGCGCGCAACGCGAACCCTTGCGAGCCGCGGGCGGCCCGCGGCCACAGCGCCGCCAGCTTCGCCCCGTGGGTCACCGGGATCACCCGCCAGCCGGCGTCGAGCAGGGTCCCGACCGCCGCCTGGAACTCGCGGTCGCTGCGGGCCCGGGTCTCGGCCGGTAGGTTCAGCCAGCTGGAGCTGTCGATCACGAACCCGACGCAGGTCACCCCGCCGCCGCGCAGCCCGGCCAGCACCTCCGCCTCGGCCGCGGACAGCATGCCGAACACGCCGATCACCAGCCCACCGTCGGAGCGGCGCCGGACCTGCTCGACCAGCGTCGCGACATCGGTCTGGCTGCGCGGCTTGACCTCGGCGAGGTGGTCGAGCAGCTGCCCGTCGCCGACGCTCTCGTTCGCGTCCACGTCGATCGAGCTGGAGACCAGCCGCAGCCGGTAGCCGACGTGCCGCAGGTGCACCGCGATGCTGGCGGCCGCCGAGACCGCCCACTCGAAGCTCGCGGTCGGCCCTTCGCCGCGGTGCGCGTACGCCCGGGTGTCGAGCACCACCGTGGCCCGGCTCTCCCACGGCTGCTCCTCGCGCCGCACCATCAGCTCGCCGACTCGGGCGGTGGAGCGCCAGTGCACCCGGCGCAGGTCGTCGCCGTGCCGGTACTCGCGGGTCGCGGCGTCGTCCTCGCCGTGTACCGCGACCGAGCGGGCGCGGCTGTCGCCGGTGCCGGTGTACTCACCGGCCAGCCGGATCGCCGGCAGCGGCACCACCTGCGGGATCACCGTGAGCCGGTCGACGCTCGGGAACGACCGGGTCAGCTCGCACAGGCCGAACGGGTCGGTCAGCCGGACCACCAGCGGCCCGACCTCGTACCGGCCGCGCACCTCGGCCCGGACCGTGTAGGTCACCGAGCTCGCTTGGTGGCCGGCGAGCCGTTCCAGCACCAGCCGGGGCCGGCTGCCCAGCGCGTACGGCAGCCGGTCCTCCAGCAGCAGCGTGCCGGTGAACAGCCGGGACAGGTTCTGCAGCCGGAGCCGGATCTGCGCCCGGGCCCCGACCGGGATCCGCTGCGGCTCGAGCGTGCGGGTGCAGGCCAGCCGGTACCGGCTGCGCCCCACGTACCCGGCGGCCAGCAGCGGCAGGGCGGCCAGCAGCACCGAGACCCGTAGCAGGTCTTTCTCGCCGAGGATCAGCGCGGACAGCGCCGCCGCCACGGCCGCGGCCAGGAACGACCGGCCGCGCGTGGTGAGCCCTCGGAGCGCCTCGAACATCGGTCAGCCGCGCTGGTACGGGTTGCGGTCGGTGGTGGAGGGGGGCGAAGCCGGCCGGTCGTACGGGGACGCCGGGCGCTGCGAGGGCAGCGGCAGCCGGTGCACGATGTCGGCGATGATCGCGTCGGTGGTCCGGCGGGACAGCTGGGCGTCCGCGGTGGAGATCACCCGGTGGGCGAGCACCGGCACCGCCAGCGACTGCAGGTCGTCCGGGAGCACGTACTCGCGGCCGTCCAGGGCCGCGATCGCCCGCGCCGTCCGCAGCAGGTGCAGGGTGGCCCGGGGCGAGGCGCCCAGCCGCAGCTCCGGGGACTCCCGGGTGGCGTTGACCAGGTTCACCGCGTACTGCTTGATGGCGTCCGCGACGTGGATGCCGCGGACGGTGGCGATCAGCCGGCGGACCATCGCCGCGTCCGAGGCCGGCTCGAGGTTGTACAGCGGGTCGTCGGCGCCGTGCACGTCCAGCATGGTCAGCTCCGCGCCGGCGTGCGGGTAGCCCATCGCGATCCGGGCGGTGAACCGGTCCCGCTGCGCCTCTGGCAGCGGGTAGGTCCCCTCCATCTCGATCGGGTTCTGGGTGGCGATCACCATGAACGGGGTCTGCAGCACGTAGGTGGTGCCGTCGACGGTGACCTGCCGCTCCTCCATGCACTCCAGCAGCGCCGACTGGGTCTTCGGGGAGGCCCGGTTGATCTCGTCGCCGACCACCAGGTTGGCGAAGATCGCGCCCGGCTTGAACTCGAAGTCGTGGTTCTCCTGGTTGTAGACGCTGACCCCGGTGACGTCGCTGGGCAGCAGGTCAGGGGTGAACTGGATCCGGCGGACCGAGCAGTCGATCGACCGGGCCAGCGCCTTGGCCAGCTTGGTCTTGCCGACCCCCGGCACGTCCTCGATCAGCAGGTGACCCTCGGCCAGCAGCACCGCCAACGCCAGCCGGACCGTCGCGGTCTTACCCTCGATGACCTGCTCGATGTTCTTGACGATCGCCTCGGTGACGGTGTGGAACTCGTCAAGCGGTACGGGCCCGCCCAGCTCCTCACGGGTGCGTGGAACGGTCACTGGCATCCTCCTGTCGTGCTGCGGCGGCTGCCAACTAACACGCGGTTGACCCGCCGTTGGGTTCGCACGTCCTGCCTCGGCGCGTGCCTCGACCCGTACCCGCCGGTGCATGACGATAGCCACAGGCTAACCGCCGGAGCACGTTCGTGACGAACCGGCTAAGACCACGCCGGTGCCGGGAGGGTAGACTCCGCGGCGACATGAGCGAGACTGAGGCAGCCACGGAAATCCCGCCGTTCCGGTACACGGCGGCGATGGCGGGCGAGATCGAACAGCGCTGGCAGGACTACTGGGAGGCGCACGGGACGTTCCACGCGCCGAACCCGACCGGCCCGCTCGCCGACCCGGATCATCCCCGCGCGGGCGCGCCGAAGCTGTACGCGATGGACATGTTCCCGTACCCGTCGGGAGAGGGCCTGCACGTCGGCCATCCACTCGGGTACATCGGCACCGACTGCTACACCCGCTACGCCCGGATGGCCGGGTACAACGTGCTCCATCCGATGGGCTTCGACGCGTTCGGGCTGCCCGCCGAGCAGTACGCGGTGGAGACCGGCACCCACCCGCGCAAAACCACCGAGGAGAACGTCGCCCGGTACCGGGCCCAGCTGCGCCGGCTCGGGCTGGCGTACGACAACCGCCGCTCGTTCGCGACCACCGACGTCCCGTACTACCGCTGGACGCAGTGGATCTTCCTGCAGATCTTCAACGCCTGGTACGACCCGGAGCAGCGCAAGGCCCGACCGATCGCCGAGCTGATCGAGGCGTACGAGTCCGGTGCGCGACCGACCCCGGACGGCCGGCCCTGGTCGGAGCTCTCCGAGGTGGAGCGCCGCAAGATCATTGACGACCACCGGTTGGCGTACGTCAGCGAAGCGCCGGTGAACTGGTGCCCGGGGCTCGGCACGGTGCTCGCCAACGAGGAGATCACCGCCGAGGGCCGGTCCGAGCGCGGCAACTTCCCGGTGTTCCGGCGCAACCTCAAGCAGTGGATGATGCGGATCACCGCGTACGCCGACCGGCTGCTCGAGGACCTCGACGTACTCGACTGGCCGGAGCCGATCAAGCTGATGCAACGCAACTGGATCGGCCGGTCCAGCGGTGCGTACATCGACTTCCCAACCCCGGCGGGGCCGCTGCGGGTGTTCACCACCCGGCCGGACACCGTGTTCGGCGCGACCTACATGGTCGCCGCCCCGGAGCACTCGATCGTGGACTCGCTGGTGCCGGACGCCTGGCCGGAGGGGACCAAGGAGGTGTGGACCGGTGGCCACCCGACCCCGCGCGAGGCGGTGGCCGCCTACCGGAAGGCCGCGGCCGCCAAGACCGAGGTCGAGCGCACCGCCGAGGCCCGGGAGAAGACCGGCGTGTTCATCGGCGCGTACGCCACCAACCCCGTCAACGGCGCGCAGATCCCGATCTTCATCGCCGACTACGTGCTGGCCGGGTATGGGACCGGTGCGATCATGGCGGTGCCCGGCCAGGACGAGCGGGACTGGGAGTTCGCCGAGGTCTTCGATCTGCCGATCATCCGTACCGTGCAGCCGCCGGCCGACTTCGACGGCAAGGCGTACGTGGGGGAGGGGCCGGCGATCAACTCGGCCAACCCGCAGCTCGGGCTGAGCCTGGACGGGCTGGACGTGAGCGCCGCCAAGGCCCGGATCATCGAGTGGCTGGAGGCGAACGGGCACGGCGAGGGCGCGGTCACCTACCGGCTGCGGGACTGGCTGTTCTCGCGGCAGCGGTACTGGGGTGAGCCGTTCCCGATCGTCTACGACGAGACCGGCCTGCCGGTGGCGCTGCCGGAGGAGATGCTGCCGGTCGAGCTGCCCGAGGTGGCGGACTTCTCGCCGAAGACCTACGACCCGAACGACGCCGACTCCGACCCGGAGACCCCGCTGTCCCGGAACCCGGACTGGGTGAACGTCGAGCTCGACCTGGGCGACGGTCCGAAGCGGTACACCCGCGAGACCAACGTGATGCCGCAGTGGGCGGGTTCGTGCTGGTACGAGCTGCGCTACCTGGACCCGACCAACGACCAGGCGCTGGTCGACCCGGCCAACGAGCGGTACTGGATGGGCCCGCGCGGGGAGGGCGACTGCGGCGGCGTCGACCTGTACGTCGGCGGGGTCGAGCACGCGGTGCTGCACCTGCTCTACGCCCGGTTCTGGCACAAGGTGCTCTACGACCTCGGGCACCTGTCGTCGTTCGAGCCGTTCCGCCGGCTGTTCAACCAGGGCTACATCCAGGCCTACGCGTACACCGACCCGCGCGGGGTGTACGTGCCGGCCGAGCAGGTCGAGGAGCGGGACGGGCGGTACTTCTACGGGGACGTGGAGGTCCGGCGCGAATACGGCAAGATGGGCAAGTCGCTCAAGAACGTCGTGACGCCCGACTACATGTGCCGGGAGTACGGGGCCGACACGTTCCGCGTCTACGAGATGTCGATGGGGCCGCTGGACGTGTCCCGCCCCTGGGACACCCGGGCGGTCGCTGGTTCGTACCGGTTCCTGCAGCGGGTCTGGCGGCTGATGGTCGACGAGCAGACCGGCGCGACCCGGGTCTCCGACGCGGACCTGGACGAGGAGACCACCCGGCTGCTGCACCGGGTGATCGACGGGGTCCGCAACGACATGGAGAACCTGCGGTTCAACACCGCGATCGCGAAGCTGATCGAGCTGACGAATCGGGCCACCGCGATCACCGGGCCGGAGGGTGCGCCGCGGTCGCTGGCCGAGCCGCTGGTGCTGATGCTGTCGCCGTTCGCCCCGCACATCGCCGAGGAGCTGTGGCAGCGGCTCGGGCACGAGGGGTCGCTCGCCTACGAGCCGTTCCCGCAGGCCGACCCGGCCTGGCTGGCGACCGAGTCGGTGACCTACCCGGTGCAGGTCAACGGCAAGGTCCGGGCGCGGGTGGACGTCGCTGCCGATGCCTCAGAGGAGCAGGTACGGGAAGCCGCGCTGGCCGCGGTGGCTCAGCACCTCGCGGGCCGCGACCCCCGGAAGGTCATCATCGTCCCCGGCCGGATGGTCAGCGTCGTCGTCTGATCACCGCTGCGCAGGCGGTGTTGGTCCCACCGGAGGCTGTGTGGGTCCGATATCTATATCACGCCGTGATATCGCCGTGTCGCTCTGGGTTTCTGATGGTCGGCCTTGGCTTTTCGAGGCTCGATATCGCCTTGGTACGCGTGCCGCACACATCTGATGACTCTCAGCATCGGACATTTAGTGCTGATCAGTAAGATCGTGGCGATTCTGAAAGAACGCCTAGAATGGTTATTTTCCCGATTACTGGATGAACCGTCAGCTTCATGGTGTAAGTGCCACGCTCTCACCTTAACGTTTCTTCCGTAACGCGATGGGAGGACGAAATGCGTAATAGTGACTGGTACTGACCGTTGGCGGCGGCTTCGGAGGGTTCAAACTCGCCGAGTGTTGCGGTAGCCTGACCCCACGTCATGGCGGGGCGCCGCGGCTGTCGACGAGAGGCTCTCCAGATGAAAGACAACGAGGCGAGACGGACGCTGCGCCTCTTCGTCGGCTCGGTCGTTCTGAGTGGGTTGGCATGCCTCGCCTGGGCAGCGCTGTCGTTTGACGCTAGGGAGTCGCTGCTCCTGCCGTTGATAGTCGCTGGCCTAGTCGTGGTGGCTAGCACGTGCCGGGTTCAGGTCAACGTCCGCGCACAGTTCATCGTCACACCCGCCGGCGCGGCGATCCTCGTCGCGGTCGCGATGCTGCCGACGCCATGGGCAACCATCTGCGTTGCGGTCGGAGCGGTCGTTGCGAGGGTGTTGCTGCGACAGCAGCCTCATAAGGCAGCCTTCAACGCCAGCAAGGACACGGCCGCCGCCACTGTCGCTGGAGCGATCTTCCAGGCTGTCGGCGTTCCGCCGGTGGCCTCCGCGGAAGCCGCGTCGGTGCCGTGGTGGACGTACCTTCTTGCACTTGGGGCTGCAGCCGTGGCGCAGGCGATGCTCGACATGCTGGCCATCACAACGGTGGTGTCGCTTGCCAGCCGTACGTCGTGGCGACGTGCACTGGCGCGGGAGATCGATGCTGGGGCTGCTGTCAGGCTGGCAGACCTTGCGGTGGCAGCAGCGACGATCGTGCTGTATCTCGTGAACCCGTTGCTCCTGGCGGCAACCCCGCTCGCGGTTGTAGTGACGTTCCTCAGCCAGCGCCATCGCACGTATCTGCGTGAGGAGCGGCGTGCCTGGCAGAGCCTAGCGGCATCGACAGACGCGCTGAGTACCAGTGGGCTCGACGGTGTCATCCACACCGCCATCAAGGGTGCGGCAGATCTGTTCCCAGACCTCGAGATCGAAGTGGAGCTGCGGCTCGGTGGGAATCTTCGGGTCGTGCGCGGCGGCCAGTTCGGGGTGTTGTACGACGGCGACGCGGCATCGGCACCTGTGGCGACAGGGCCAACCATCGACATTCCCCTTGGCGCGAATCCTGGTGGCGACGAGCCGCTTGGAATGCTGCGGCTCCGGTTCCGCGTCGAGGCGAGGCTGACCGATCGCGAACAGCACATGCTGACCACGTTCGCGGCTGGGCTGTCTACTGCGATCCGGAACGCTGCCGCCTACGCCGAGGTCTCGCGGCTGGCCGACAAGAACGCATACGACGCCACTCATGACGCGCTGACCGACCTGCCTAACCGCCGCTACCTCTACGAGCGGACCACTGAGCTGCTCGCCGGACCTGATCGCGAGCAGCTGGCCATGATGCTGCTCGACCTTGACTACTTCAAGGAGGTCAATGACACGCTCGGCCACGACGCCGGTGATCGGGTGCTGGTTGAGGTCGCTGACCGGCTGCGAACGGCGGCCGGCAACGCGCTGGTAGCGAGGCTTGGCGGCGACGAGTTCGCGATCCTGTTCAGCGCGATCCCCAGCTCGGCCGCGGCGGTCCGCCGTGCCCGGGATGTGCTCAAGAGCCTGCACCGGCCGATGGATCTCGACGGCGTCCTCATAAGCCTACACACCAGCGCCGGCCTGGCGATCGCGGGAGACAGCACCGACACCGGCGAGCTGCTGCGCCGGGCGGACGTGGCGATGTACCAGGCGAAGGACTCCGGTCGACAGGTCGCACTGTACGCACGTGCCAGGGACAGCGCCGACCTGACCCGGCTCGAGCTCGCCGGGGCCTTGCCGCGGGCGGTCGAGGACAACGAGTTCACGGTCGTCTTCCAGCCGATCGTCGACCTCGCCAGCGGAAAGGTGATCGCGGCCGAGGCGCTGACTAGGTGGGCACATCCTGACCTGGGCGACCTGCCACCCTCGACCTTCCTGGGGTTGATCGAGCGGTCGGGCCTGCTGACCCCGTTCACGGAAGTCGTGCTGGACCGGGCGCTCACGGCGGCGGCGAGCTGGCGGCGCGCGGGCTTCGATCTCCAGATCGCGGTGAACGTCTCGCCCCGCAGCCTCGCCGATCCAGCGTTGCCGAGGACGGTACGGCGGGCGCTGGAGCAGTACGGCGTGCCGGGCGAGCGGCTCACCCTGGAGCTGACCGAGACCGCGGCGATCGGGCACCTCGACGTGGTTACCCGTGGCGCGGCCGCGCTGCGGGATCTGGACGTACAGATCGCACTCGATGACTTCGGCACCCGCCACTCCAGCCTCTCGGCGGTCTTCCAGGTGCCGGTGAACGAGCTGAAGATCGACCGGACCTTCGTCGCCGAACTCGACAGCTCGCCGGAAGCCATGGCCGTCGTCCGGTCCATCATCGAGCTTGGACGCAGTCTCGATCATGAGGTAGTCGCCGAGGGGATCGAGGAAGCCTCGCAACGACAGGCGCTCTGGGAGCTCGGCTGCACCTCCGGGCAGGGGAGTTTGTTCGGCTGGCCACCGCAGTCCAGCGAAGATCTACTCGCGACGTTGCAGCGCGGATACAACGACGTGCCCGGCACGCTCGCGGCGGAGCTCCATCCGGAAGCGCAGGTAGTTCGCCTGCCACGCCAGGGCTCCCGGGTGGATACAGAGGCAGTGGACGAGGTCGATCTTCAGGCGAAGCGCCGGTGACCAGCGGTTAGCGCCCAATTCCGGTACGCTGTCAGCTCGTCCCGCTCATTGCGAAGCCCTCCTGGGGGGATCTTGATGGCTGACGCGGTGAAGGATGTGCGCTTCCACCTGCTCGGGCCATTCCAGGTACTCGTTGGACAGAACGAGATCACGATTACCGGGAGGGAACGGACCCTGCTGGCCACGCTGCTCTGCCATGCCAATACGCCGGTAGAGGTCGACCGCTTGGTCGATGCGATCTGGGGCGAGCGACCGCCGCGAGATGCGCGAAATCAGCTGCAGAGTGTCGTTTCCCGGCTCCGGAGACGCCTCGTCGCCGCTGGCGTCTCGGAAACGATCGTCATGACCGCGCCGGCAGGTTACCGGATCAAGGTCGCCCCCGACCAGCTCGATCTGACCCAGTTCAAGACTGCATTAGCCGACGCTCGTTCCGCCGCCACCTCCGACCAACCTGGTGCGGCCGTTGCCGGATACCGGAACGCGCTTGAGCTGTGGCGTGGCCCAGCGTTGGCCGGCGTGGAGAGCGATTTGCTGCGGCGGCTGGCCGCCAGCCTGGACGAGGAGCATTTACAGGCGATCGAGGAACGGCTCGAACTGGAGCTGGCGCTCGGGGGAGCCGGAGAGCTGGTCGCTGAGCTCACCGACCTCGTTGTCGAGCACCGTTACCGCGAAAAGCTGCACGCCGCCCTCATGCTCGCGTTGTACCGCGCCGGCCGGCAGGCCGAGGCCCTGGCCGCATATCAGCGCGCCCGCCGCATCCTGGTGGACGAGGTCGGCACCGAGCCCGGGCCGGTACTGCGCGAGTTGCACCAGCGGATCCTCCGCGACGATCCAACGCTTGTCGCCTCGCCGTCTACCAGGAATGTCGGGCCGACAGCCAGACGCTGCCTTCCCCGTATGGTCGCCGACTTCACTGGCCGAACCGAGGCATTGGCGCAGCTGGTCGGAGAAGCGCAGGCGCAGCGGGGCACCACCACGGTCATCGCGATCGACGGTATGGCGGGCGTCGGGAAGACC
>DATCKZ010000042.1:0-42743 GCA_036564175.1 Natronosporangium sp. | reverse complement strand
CGCGGTCGAGGCGGAAGCGGAGGAGGTCGTGGAACCGGCTGCCGCAGAGGAACCGGTGGCGCAGCGGGCGCCGGACGAGGTGTCCGAGACCGCGATCGCGCTGTGGACCGACGAGGCCGCCCAGCGGTTCCGGGACCAGTGGCGGGAGCTGCAGGTGCAGTTCATCGACGACCCGAACGCGGCGGTGGCCGGCGCCAAGGAGCTGGTCACCGGGGCGGTGCAGCAGCTCGCCGACACGCTGTCGGCAGCCCACGCCGAGCTGGACCCGTTCCGCGAGGGCGAGCGGGTGGACACCGAGGCGATGCGGGTGGCGATGCGCCGCTACCGCGAGTTCCTGGACCGGGTGCTCGCCCTGTAACCCGTAAACCGCGACCGAACGGCGCCGGTGAGGTGGACCTCACCGGCGCCGTTTGCTGTTGCGCCTCGTCCGTAATACATCTACCGTTGATTTCAACAGTTGATGAATTACGAAGGGAAGCTCATGGATACCGCGATCGAGGTCACCGACCTCGTCATCGAGCGCGGCAAGCGGGAGGTGCTGCACGGCATCAGCGCCGCGATCCCGCGCGGTGAGGTCACCGGCCTGCTGGGACCCAGCGGCAGTGGCAAGACCACCCTGATGCGCGCCGTGGTCGGCGTGCAGCGGGTGAAGTCGGGGCGGGTCGTGGTGCTCGGCGAGCCGGCCGGGTCGCCGGCGCTGCGCCGGCAGATCGGATACCTGACCCAGTCACCGAGCATCTACCCCGACCTGACGGTCCGGGAGAACGTCCGCTACTTCGGCTCGCTCTACGGGCTCGGCGCCGAGGAGGCGGCAGCGACGATCCGCGAGGTCGGCCTCGCCGACCAGGCCGGCCAGCTGGTCGCCACGCTCTCCGGTGGCCAGCACAGCCGGGCCTCGCTGGCCTGCGCGCTGGTCAGCCGGCCGGCGGTGCTGGTGCTCGACGAGCCGACGGTCGGCCAGGACCCGGTGCTGCGCGACGAGCTGTGGAAGCGATTCCGGGAGCTGGCCGACGGCGGCACCACCATCTTGATCTCCAGCCACGTGATGGACGAGGCGAACCGGTGCGACCGGCTGCTGCTGATCCGGGACGGCGAGCTGATCGCCGACGACACCCCGGCCGCGGTGAAGGCCGCCGCCGGCACCGATGACCTGGACCTGGCGTTCCTCACGCTGGTCCGCGACCGGGAGGGGGCGAACCGCTGATGTCGGCCCGGATCCTCACCAACACCACGATCCGCATCTTGCGACAGTTGCGCCACGACCGCCGTACCATCGCGCTGCTGCTGGTCGTCCCGATGTTGCTGCTGGCGCTGCTCTACTTCATGTTCGAGGAGCAGGAGCCGGTGTTCAACCGGGTCGCGCTGATCATGCTGGGGATCTTCCCCTTCCTGATCATGTTCCTGCTGACCAGCATCGCGATGCTGCGGGAGCGTACCTCCGGCACGCTGGAGCGGCTGTTCACCACCCCGGTCGGCAAACTCGACCTGCTGTTCGGGTACGGGATCGCGTTCGGACTGGCCGCCGCGGTGCAGGCGGCACTCGCCTCGGCGGTGGCGTACTGGCTGCTCGGCCTGGAGACCGCCGGCAGCAGCTGGCTGGTGGTGCTGATCGCGGTCGCGAACGCGGTGCTGGGAGTCGCGATTGGACTGTTCTGCAGCGCGTTCGCCCGGACCGAGTTCCAGGCCGTGCAGTTCATGCCGGTGGTGGTGGTGCCACAGATCCTGCTCTGCGGGCTGTTCGTGCCGCGTAACCAGATGGCCGGCTGGCTGGAAGGGCTCAGCAACGTGCTGCCGATGTCGTACGCGGTGGAGGCGCTGCAGGAGGTCGGGGCGAACGCCGAGCCGACCGGCCTGATGTGGCGGGACCTTGGCATCGTTACTGGTGTGGTGGTGCTCGCGCTGGCGCTCGGCGCGATGACCCTGCGCCGCCGCACCCCGTAACCTGGCCTGACCATGAAGCGACGCAGCGGCCGGCGGCCCGGCAAGCAGGACACGCGGGCGGCGATTCTCGCCGCCGCCCGCGAGGTGTTCGCGGAGCGGGGCTACGACGGCGCGTCGATCCGAGCGATCGCGACCAGCGCCGGGGTCGACCCGGCGCTGGTCCATCACTACTTCGGTACGAAGGAACAACTGTTCACGGCGACCATCCAGCCCCCGATCGACCCGGCCACGGTGATCCCGAAGGTGATCGCGGCCGGGCCGGTCGAGGAGCTCGGCACCCGGTTGGTCGAAACGTTCCTGGGGGTCTGGGAACACCCGGTGAGCGGCCCGGCGTTCGTGGCGGTGCTGCGCGGCGCGTTCGCCAACCGGGTGTCCAGCAGGCTGCTGCGCGAGTTCTTCGCTGTGCAGATCCTGCGGCGGGCGCTGCAGAACCTCGGCACGATCATGGACCCGGCCGAGGTGCCGGTCCGCGCCAACCTGGTCGCGAGCCAGCTGTTCGGGCTCGCGATGATCCGGTACATCTTCCGGTTCGAGCCGCTGGCCAGCCTGCCACGCGAGGCGGTGATCGCTGCCGTCGCCCCGAACGTGCAGCGCTACCTCACCGGCGAGCTCGCCGGCCTGCCGGGCCCGGAACCGTCCGGCGGCTCAGACTGACCGGAGGATCTCCGCCGCGAGCTGCTCCGGCTTGGTGAACTGCGGCCAGTGGCCAGTCGGCAGGTCGACATAGGTCACATTGCGGATCCGGCCGAGCTCCCGGACCGGCGCCAGACCCTGCTCGACCCAGCCGCGCAGCATCTCGCTGGTGAACTCCGGGCAGATCACCGTGACCGGCACGTCGTAGCGCCGCGGGTTGGACAGCCGCTGCGGGTCCTGCGCGACACGCGCCGGGGTCGGGATCGCCCGCTCGCGCATCGTGGCCTTCGCCGCGTCGTCGAGGTCGACCAGGTCGGCTTCGTCGAACTCGGACCAGTCCGGCAGCGGGATCTCGCCGTCCACCACCGGGTAGCCCCCCGGGTCGCCCTCGCCGTCGCCGATCGGGAAGCCGCCGACACAGACCAGCCGGGCCACCCGCTCCGGCCGGGCGTCCACCGCCGCCCAACCGGTAGCGGCGCTGGCGGAATGCCCGACCACCAGCACCGGCGGGGTGGCGGCGTCGATCGCGGCGACGATCGCGTCGACGTGGTCCTGTCGTGTGATCTTCGAGCGGTCGGCATCCCGGGACTCCATCCCCGGCAAGGTGAGCGGGTGCGCGCGGTGGCCGGCCTGCTCGAGCAGCGGGACCACCCGCTCCCACGAGCTGCCATCCAGCCACATCCCCGGGATCAGGATGATGTCCATCCCCAACCCCTCCCTCATGTCGTATGATCCAGAAAACTCGAGCGATCAGCCTAGCGGAACGAACCAAAAATGTCGAGCAAACCCCCGGTCCCTGACAGTAAACCCGCGGCCACCGACAACCCCCGGGTCCCCGACTACGATCTTGAGGACCTGCGGGTCCTCACCACCCATCAGGAGCTGCGGGCGATGGCCGATCCGCTCCGCAGCACCCTGCTGGAGCTGGTGCTGGAACGGGCCGCCACGGTCGGCGAGCTGGCCGCCGCGGTCGATCGGCCGAAGAGCACCATCGCCTACCACGTCGGGCTGCTGGTCGAGGCCGGGCTGCTCAAGGTGGTGCGCACCCGCCGGGTCCGGGCGATCGACGAGCGGTTCTACGGCCGGACCGCCCGGATCTTCTACGTCGGACCGGACATCCGGGACTGGCCGCAGATCGGCCCGAACTACCTGGCGGTCGCCGCCGCCGAGTCCGGGCCGGCGCACGCCGCCGACGACCTGCGGGCGATCCTGCGGCACGTCCGGATCCCGAGGGAGCGGGCGGCCGAGTTCTGGCACCGGGTGTTCGCGCTCGCCGACGAGTTCGCCCAGCTGCCGCGGGCCGGGGACACGGTGTACGGGTTCGTCGCCGGGCTCTACCCGACCGAGCACCCGGTGCTGCCCGACCCGGAGTAGCCGGCGAGGGTCAGCGGGTCTGTTCCAGCCAGGAGGCGTAGAGCTTGCCGTAGACCGAGTCCGGGTCGCGGACCAGCTCGTCGTGCGGGCCGCGTTGGACGATCCGGCCACGGTCCACCACGATCACCTCGTCGGCGGCCTGCGCGGTGGCGAGCCGGTGCGCGATCGCCACCGTGGTACGCCCCCGGGTGACCGCGTCCAGCGCCCGCTGCAGCCGCACCTCGGTGGCCGGGTCGACCGCGCTGGTCGCCTCGTCCAGCACCAGCAGGTCCGGGTCGGCCACGTACGCCCGGGCCAGCGCCACCAGCTGCCGCTCGCCGACGCTGAGCGCCTCGCCCCGCTCGCCGACCTGGGTGTCCATCCCCTCCGGCAGGCTCTCCACCCAGTCGGCGAGCCCGAGCTCGGCGAACGCCAGCTCGAGGTCCGCATCGGACAGCCGCGGCCGGCCGAACCGGACGTTGTCGGCGACCGAGGCGTCGAACAGGAACCCGTCCTGCGGCACCATCACCACCCGGGCGCGCAGCGAGTCGAACCGCACCTGCGGCAGCGGCACCCCGGACAGCCGGACCTCGCCCCGGGTCGGGTCCATCAGCCGGGTCAGCAGCTTGGCGAAGGTGGTCTTGCCGCCGCCGGTCTCCCCCACCACCGCCACCCGGGTCCGAGCCGGGATCACCAGGTCCACATCGGAGAGCACCTCGGTCTGCGAGCCCGGGTAGGCGAACCCGACCCGGTCGAAGGTCACCTCGATCGGCCCCGGCGGCAGCGTCCGGCCGTGCTCTCCCGGGTCGGCCACGTCCGGCGCCATGTCCAGCACGTCCAGCACCCGCCGGTAGCCGGCGACCGCGTTCTGCGCCTCGTTCAGCACCTCGGTGAAGATCTGCACCGGCTGGATGAACAGCGTCACCAGGAACAGGAACGCGGTCAGCTGGCCGGCGGTCAGCGACCCGTCGATCCCGAGCAGCACCCCCAGCACCACCACCCCGGCCAGCGCCACTCCGGCGGCCAGCTCCCCCACCGAGAAGCTGAACACGCTGGTCCGGATCGCCCGCTGCTGGGCCCGCTGATGGGCGTGGATCGTCTCATCCAGCCGCCGCTGGGTGCGGCCGGCCACCCCGTACGCCCGGATCACCTCGGCGCCGACCACGCTCTCGCCGATCGCGGCCAGCATCTCCCCGAGCCGCTTGCGGACCGTCCCGTACGCTGCGGCCAGCCGGCGCTGGAACATCCGGATCAGGAACACCGCCGGCGCGAACGCCGCGAACACCACCAACGTCAGCTGCCAGGAGTAGACCGCCATCACGATCGCGGCGACCGTCAGCTGGCCGAAGCTGACCAGCAGGATCACGCCACCGAACTGCAGGAACTGGGTGATGATGTCGACGTCGCCGGTGACCCGGGAGGTGAGCGAGCCCCGCCGCTCGGCCTGCTGGTGCAACATGGACAGATCGTGGATGTGCCGGAACGCCTTCACCCGGACCCCGGCCAGCGCGGTCTCGCTGACCGTGAACAGCCGCACCATCATCAGGTAGCCACAGGTGGTGGTGACCACCAGCGTCGCCAGGGTCAGCCCGACCACCAGCCAGACCGTCGGCAGGTCCGGCCCGCCGGGGGCCCGCAGCCCGCGGTCGATCCCCTGCTGGATCGCCACCGGCACGGCCACCCGGCCGACCATCGACACCAGCGCCAGCGCGACCGTCCCGACCAGCCCGCGCCGCAGCTCCGGCGAGAGCGCCAAGCCGCGCCGCAGGGTCCGCAGGATCGTCTCCTGGCCTTCCCGCACCCCGAGGTTGGGGGTCGCCGCCGCGGCGGTCATCCGGCGACCTCGTCCCAGGCGCGCTCCTGCTCCTGCTCGCGCTCCCGCTCCCGTTCCGCCTCGGCCCGCTCGTAAGCGGTGACCAGGTTCGCGTAGCCGGGGACGGTGGCCAGCAGCCGCTCGTGGCTGCCGGTCGCCACCACCTCGCCATGCTCCAGGTAGACCACCTGGTCGGCGAGCGCGATCGTCGCCCGGCGGTAGGCGACCACCAGGATGGTGGTGCCACCGCCGCGCAGTCCGGCCAGGATCGCCGCCTCCACCCGCGGGTCCACCGCACTGGTGGCGTCGTCGAGGATCAGCAGCCGCGGCTCACCGGCGAGCGCCCGGGCCAGCGTCAGCCGCTGCCGCTGGCCACCGGACAGGCTGGTGCCCCGCTCCCCGACCACCGTGTCCAGCCCGTCCGGCTGGGCGGCCACGAACCCGTCGGCCTGCGCCAGCCGCAGCGCCTGCCACACCTTCGAGTCGTCGATACCCGGCCGGTCCAGGCTGACGTTGGCCCGGACCGTGTCGTCGAACCCGAACGCCACCTGCGGCACCAGCGCCACCGACTTGGCCAGCGACTCGGCGGTCAACCGCCGCACGTCCACCCCGTCGAGCAGCACCGCGCCGCTGGTCGGGTCGACCAGCCGGGCGGCGAGGGTCGCGATCGTCGACTTACCGGCCCCGGTCGGGCCGACCAGCGCCACCGTGCTGCCGGCCGGCACCTCGAACGACACCCCCCGTAGCACCGGCTGCCCACCGTCGTAGGCGAACCGGACGTCCCGGAAGGTCAGGCTCGCCGGCGCCGCCGGCCCGGGCAACTGGTAGTCGCCGTACGGCATCTCGCCGGTCGCGGTGAGCACCCGCTGCACCCGGTCCCACCCGGCGACGCTGCGCGGCAGCTCGGCCAGCACCCAGCCGATCGCCCGGACCGGGAACGCCATCACCGTGAACAGGTACGCCACGCTGACCACGTCGGTGACCGTGATCGCGCCGCCGGACAGCCGCCAGGTGCCGACCAGCAGCACCGCCAGCGTGCCCAGGTGCGGCACCGTCTCCATCACCGGGTCGAACAGGCCGCGCAGCCGGCCGACCCGGATCAGCGCGTCCCGCAGCTCCTCGGCCTTGCGCCGGAACCGGGCGGTCTCCTCGGCCTCCCGGCCCATCGTCTTGACCACCAGCGCGCCGTCGAAGCTCTCGTGCCCGATCGCGCTCACCTCGGCTCGCAGCTGCTGGGCCAGCGCCTGCCGGGGCGCCATCCGGCGGGAGTAGACGATGTTCAGCAACAGCAGCAACGGGAACACCGCCAGCGCCACCAGCCCCAGCACCGGGTCGACGTAGAAGACCGAACCGATCGCGCCGACCAGCATCACCACCGTGCCGACCGCGAACGGCAGCGGCGCGATCGGGAACCAGGTCGCCTCGACATCGGAGTTGGCGTTCGACAGCAGCGTGCCGGTGGCGTTCCGGTGGTGCCAGGCGATCGGCAGCCGCAGGTAGCGGCGGGTGACCCGGCGTCGGTAGGAGGCCTGCAGCCGGTACTGCATGTAGCCGGCGCCGAGCCGGCGGGCGAACATGCTCACCACCCGGGCCACGCTCAACCCGATCAGCGCGGCCGCCGCCAGCACCAGCGTGCCGGCCTCCACCCGGCCGGCGTCGATCGCCGGGATCGCCACCTCACCGACCACCGCGCCGACCACGTACGCGGTCGAGACCACCAGCAGGCTGAACACGACGCTGCCCGCCACCGCGATGGTGAACACCCGCGGCTCTTCCCGGATCGCCACGCCCAGCACGCGCAGACCGCGCAGCAACACGTCCCGACTGGTCTTCGCCAACCCGCCCCCACCGTAAGCTCGTCTTGGCCAGCTCTATCCTTACGGGCCGGAACCCGGTTCGCACTTGAATATGATTGGCGTCACGTGCCACAGACCGTCCTTTTGGGAGGAATTCCGGCGCGGTCCGGCGACTCGGCGAGCGGGGCGTTCTGTCGTATTCTTCCGGTATGGGCGCAGCCGGTACCGGGCTGGCCTTGCGCGCCCGGAGGACTTACGCTTCAGTAACCAGCGTGACGGCGGTCACGTAACAGACGACAGCGGTTTCGCGCGGGCGCACCGCGAAACTTCGGAGGGCGACGCCTGACATGACTCTCGACGTTCCGTACCGGTCTATCCCGGACATGTTCTTCCAGCGGGTGCGGGCCACCCCCGACAAGCCGGCGTTCGCGCACCCGGGTCCCGACGGTCCGGTCTGGCTGACCTGGTCGCAGGTGGCGAAGCGGGCCAGCGCGATCGCCGCCGGGCTGCGCAGCCTGGGCGTGGAGAACGAAGACCGGGTGGCGATCGCAGCCAACACCCGGCTGGAGTGGGTGCTGGCCGACCTCGGCATCATGTGCGCCGGGGCCGCCACCACCACCGTCTACCCGACCACCGAGGCCGAGGACGCCTCGTTCATCATCCAGGACTCCGGCTCCAAGGTGGTGATCGTCGAGGACGCGGCCCAGGTCAGCAAGCTCGAAGGCGCCGACCTGCCGGGCCTGACCCACATCGTGCTGATGGACGGGACGGCCGACCCGAGCAGCAAGATCCCGCAGCTCACGCTCGCCGACCTGGAGCGCCGCGGCGAGCAGGCGCTCGCCGACGACCCGGAGCTGGTCGACCGGGTGGTGGCGCAGGTGCAGCCCGACCACCTCGCCACCCTGATGTACACCTCCGGCACCACCGGCAAGCCGAAGGGGGTCCGGCTGCTGCACAGGGCTTGGTGCTGGGAGGGGGTCGCCCAGGGCAACCTCGGGGTGCTGATCCCGGAGGACCTGCACTACCTCTGGCTGCCGCTGTCCCACTCGTTCGGCAAGACCCTGATCTGCGGGGTGATCCACGTCGGCCTGCCCACCTACGTGGACGGCCGGCTGGACAAGCTGGTGGAGAACCTGGCGGTGGTGCGGCCGACCCTGATGTGCGGGGCGCCGCGGATCTACGAGAAGGTCTACAACCGGGTGGTAACCACCGCCACCGGCGAGGGCGGCCTGAAGGCGAAGATCTTCGCCTGGGCGATCCGGGTCGGCAAGGAGAAGGTGAGCCTGGAGCAGGCCGGCAAGCCGGTCCCGGGCAGCCTGGCGTTCCGCTACCGGCTCGCCGAGAAGCTCGTGTTCAGCAAGATCCAGGCGCGGCTCGGGGGCCGGATCCGGGTGCTGGTCTCCGGCGCGGCGCCGCTTTCGAAGGAGATCGCGCTGTTCTTCGCGGCGGTCGGCCTGCCGATCATGGAGGGGTACGGGCTCACCGAGACCAGTGCGGCGATCTTCGTCAACCGGCCCGAGTGGCTGAAGATCGGTACGGTCGGCCAGCCGCTCGGCGACCTGGAGGTGAAGACCGACGCCGACGGCGAGATCCTGGTCCGCGGCGGCCCGGTGATGCAGGGCTACCACAACCTGCCCGAGGAGACCGCGGCGGTGCTCACCGAGGACGGCTGGCTGCGGACCGGCGACATCGGCATGGTCGACAGCGACGGCTTCCTGACCATCACCGACCGGAAGAAGGACCTGGTCAAGACCTCCGGCGGCAAGTACATCGCGCCAAGCGCGATCGAGGGCATGTTCAAGGCGATCTGCCCGTACACCTCGCAGGCGGTGGTGGTCGCGCAGGCCCGCAACTACTGCACCATGCTGATCACCCTCGACCCGGAGGGGATCGCCGAGTGGGCCAAGGGCGGGCCGCTGGAAGGCAAGCCGTACGAAGAGATCGTCAGCTCGCCCGAGGTGGAGGCGATGGTCGCCGGCTACATCGAGGAGCTGAACGGCAAGCTCAACCGGTGGGAGACGATCAAGAAGTTCACGATTCTGCCGCGCGACCTGACCGTCGAGGACGGCGAGCTGACCCCGTCCATGAAGATCAAGCGCAAGGCCGTGGAGACCAACTTCGCCGACGTGATCGACAAGATGTACGCGGACACGGTGGCGAAGCTCTGACCGCACCGGCCGGCCGCGGCTAGCCCCGGCGCCGCGCGCCGGGCCGGGGCTAGACGGTCTGGCTGATGATGTCGTTCAGCATCTTCTGGACGTCCTCGCGGGTGTCCGGCGGCGACTGGATGTAGACCCCGACCATCCACCGCAGTTCGTCGGCCCCGACCGCGGTGAAGTGGCCGAGGTCCACTGAGTAGAGGCCGTCCTCGTTCTCCTCGGTCTCCACGTAGTAGGTGGGCGAGTCCTGCCACTGCACCGCGTCGTCGGGCTGGTCCAGCCAGGTGTCGAGCTTCTCCTGCTGCTCGGCCTCGTCACAGGCACCGTCGCACTCCCACAGCATCACGGTCGCCCGCTGCGGCTCGCTGCTGCGGAGGTCCTGGCAGCCCCAGAGCTCAGCGCCCGGGAACAGCGCGACCGGGTCGCCCCTGATGCAGTCCCAGGTGCCCGGCGCCCGGAACGCGAACGGCCAGCCCCGGAACGCCATGGTCCAGGTTTCTTCACCGGGCTCCCAGTTCGGCCCGACCACGCTCACCAGCTCGACGTTGCGCAGCTCCGGTTCCTCGCCGGAATCGGGCGACTCGGTCGGCGGGGTGGTCGGTGACTCGGTCGGCGGCGGTGCGGTCGGTTGCCCGGTGGTGGGCAGCGTGATCGGTGGGTCGGGATCGTCGTCGCCGCCGAGCACCCGTACCCCGACCAGCGTCGCCACCACCACCAGGCCGATCGCGGCCAGCGCGCCGGTCGCGCCGATCACCCACGGCCACGGGCCGCGGGTCTGGCCGGTCGGCGACGCGAGCGGCTGCTGGCCGAACGGCGGCTGGCCACCGGGCGGAAACGACTGCGGCTGGAAGCTGGGGGTCGGGGTCGGCGTGACCGGCGCGAGCCCCGGCGACGGCGGTGGCGGCGGAGGCGTCCAGGCCGTCGGCGGGGTGGGCATGGCGGCGGTCGGCGAGGTGTCCGCCAGCGCCTTCAGCAGCTGCTCGGCACCGGGCTCGCCGGCCCCGTTCCGGATCGCCGCCCAGGGCATCGCGGCGTGCAGGTCGGCGGCGTAGACCGTGACTCGGCCCGGCTCCGAGCCGACACTGTGCCGCCACACCACGTCCGCGAACGCGTTGCGGAGGTTCGGCTGGTTGGCCAGGTGCGGCGCCAGCACCGCGATCGTGACCCGGGTGCCGAGCGCGTCGGTGCCGGTGTACACCTGGCCGTGGGGCACCTCCTCCTGCAGCGACAGCCCGGTGAAGTGCAGCCGGAGCTGGCCGAGGGGATCACTCATGCCGGCTACCCTAGCCCAGCGGCACCACCGGCCAGTCGCCCCCGGCCGGCGATGCGGGCGGTCACCGCTACGCAACCATCAGCGAGTCCGGCTGCGGCTGGCCGGCGCGCTCGAGGTCGTGCCGGGCCGTGGCGAGCCGGTGCACGGCCTCCTTGAGGTCGGCCGGCGGCAGCGTGTACGGCAGCCGCAGGAACCGCTCCATCGTCCCGTCCACTCCGAACCGTGGCCCGGCGGCCACCCGTACCCCCAGCTCCTCGACGGCCCGGGCGAGCGCGCTCGCGACCGGCGCGTCCAGCTCGGCCCACAGGCTCACCCCGCCGCCCGGCACCGTGAACCGCCACTGCGGCAGCTCGTCGCGGAGCGCCCCGACCAGCGCGTCCCGCTGCTCGAGCAGCTGCCGGCGGCGAGCCGGGATGATCTCGTCGGCCCGCTCCAGCAGCCGGACCGCGACCAGCTGGTCCAGCACCGGGCTGGACAGGTCCACCGACGCCCGGACCGCGGCCAGCCGCTGCACGACCGGCCCGGCCGCCCGTACCCAGCCGATCCGCAACCCGCCCCAGTACGGCTTGCTCATCCCGCCGATGGTCAGCACCCGGGCGTGCCGGTCGAACGCCGCCACCGGCGGCGCCGGCTCGGTGTCGCCGAGCGGAAGCTCCACAAAGGTCTCGTCCACGACCAGGTCCACGCCGGCCAGCCGGGCGGTGGCGGCCAGCCGCTCCCGCAGCCGGACCGGCATCTGGTGGCCGGTCGGGTTGTGGAAGTCGGGGATCAGGTACGCCAGCCGGGGCCGCAGCTGCCGGATCGCGTCCAGCAGCAGCTGCTCGTCCCAGCCGGTGGCCGGATCCACGCTGTGGGTGGCGATCCGGGCACCAGCGGCGGTGCAGGCGGTGAGCGAGTTCGGGTAGGTCGGTGACTCCACCAGCACCCCGGCGCCGGGCGGCACCAGCATCCGCAGCACCAGGTGGAAGGCGTGCTGCACGCCGCCGGTGATCATGATCTGCTCAGCGGTGGTGGGCAGCCCGCGCTGAGTGAACCGCTGCGCCACCGCGTCCCGCAGCTCGGCCAGCCCGAACGGGTGGTAGCCGGCCCCGCCCGAGTAGCTGGCGAGGTCGGCGGCGGCCGCCTGGGCGGCGGCCGCGAGCTGCGGCGGCGCCGCCGGCGCCGCGGCCGCCAGGTTCAGCACGTCCGGCTCCTCGGTGGGCGGCGCCCACCAGCCGCCGGTGGCGAGCCGGTAGCCACCGGGCAGGGTGGTCCAGCTCCCGGCACCGCGCCGGCTGGTCAGGTGGCCGGACTCACGCAGCAGCCGGTACGCGGCCGAGACCGTGGTACGGGAGACCCGCAGCGCGCCGGCCAGCTCGCGCTCGGCCGGCAACCGGACCCCCAGCGACAGCCGGCCGTCGACCAGCAGCCCGCGCACCGCGCCGGCGAGCGCGGCGTACTCCGGCGTCCGGCGGCCCGGCCGGGCCTGCCAGTCGCCGAGCAGGCGAGCCAGGTGCGGGCCCCGGATGGTCCCGCTCATAGCCACCACCCCAAGATTGGCTCTTTCGTTTCGGAGAATTGGCCTTCAGAGTGGCACGAGTGACCCGGTTTGGCAATCTCAAGACCAGGCCAATGCTGGTCCGGCGGCTGATCCAGCTCTACCTCGGGCTGGTGCTGTACGGGACCAGCATGGCGTTCATGATCGAGGCGGGCCTCGGCCTCGACCCGTGGGACGTGTTCCACCAGGGCCTGGCGAAGGTGACCGGGCTGACCATCGGCGTGGTGACGATCGTGGTCGGGGCACTGGTGCTGATGCTGTGGATCCCGCTGCGGCAACGACCCGGGCTCGGCACGGTCAGCAACGTGATCGTGATCGGGCTGGCGGTCGACGGCGCGCTGGCGGTGCTGCCCACGCCCTCACCGCTGCCGGTCCGGATCGCGTTCATGGTCGGCGCGGTGTTCCTGAACGGGATCGCCACCGGGCTCTACATCGGTGCGCGGTTCGGGCCGGGACCCCGCGACGGGCTGATGACCGGCTTCGTGGCGCGCCGGCCCGGCCGGTCGATCCGGCTGGTGCGGACGGTCATCGAGCTCACCGTGCTGGCGGCCGGCTGGCTGCTCGGTGGCACGGTCGGGGTCGGCACCGTGCTCTACGCGGTCGCGATCGGGCCGTTGGCCCACGTGTTCATCCCGCTGTTCACCGTCCGCGAGGCTAGCGGACCGGGTGACCCGCGGCCCGTAGCCGCTGCTTGACCTCGCCGATCGTCAGCTCTCCGAAGTGGAACACACTGGCGGCGAGCACCGCGTCGGCACCGGCCTCGACGGCCGGCGGAAAGTCCTCGGCTCGCCCGGCTCCGCCGGAGGCAATCACCGGGATCGACACCGCCGCCCGCACCGCCGCGATCAGCTCGAGATCGAAGCCGGCCTTCGTACCGTCGGCGTCCATCGAGTTGAGCAGGATCTCCCCCGCCCCCTGCTCGGCGCCGCGGCGCGCCCACTCGATCGCGTCGATGCCGGTGCCGCGCCGGCCGCCGTGGGTGGTCACCTCGAACCCGCTGGTGGTCGCCGGTGACCGGCGCACGTCCAGCGACAGCACCAGCACCTGCCGGCCGAACCGCTCGGCGATCTCGGCGATCACCGCCGGCCGGGCCACCGCCGCGGTGTTCACGCCGACCTTGTCGGCACCGGCCCGCAGCAGCCGGTCCACATCCGATACCGAGCGCACGCCGCCCCCGACGGTCAACGGGATGAACACCGACTCGGCAGTCCGGCGCACCACCTCGTACATGGTCTCCCGGCCATCGGCGGAGGCGGTCACGTCGAGGAAGGTGAGCTCGTCGGCGCCGGCGGCGTCGTAGGCGGCGGCGAGCTCGACCGGGTCGCCGGCGTCCCGCAGGTGCTGGAACTTGACGCCCTTGACCACCCGCCCGGCGTCCACGTCCAGGCAGGGGATCACTCGCACCGCCACGCTCACGGCGCCCAGCTTAGCCGCCCGTTGGTCGCCAACTGTGACAGCCGGATAACAGCGATATGGAAGTGGCGCCCGGCACGCTGAGGGTCCACCCGCGATCCCAATCGGAGCTATGGACGGCTATCAGCCCACGCACGGCGATCATGAGGCCAACCTCGCGACCGCGCTCGACGAGTTCGAGCAGGCACTGACCCGGCGCTGGCGGGAGGAGATCTGTTGGCGGCTCAGCGCGGGGATGGACGACTATCCGCGGCCGGCGCGGGCGGCGACGCCGCCGGAGCCGGCGTGGGACTACCGGCTCTACCCGCACTGGCTCCACATTCAAGGTCACTGCGCATATATCGATTGGGCGCTCAGCGGCCAGGAGAGCGACCTGAGCGCGGTCAGCTGCCCCGGCTACACCGGCGCCCCCGAGGAGCTCTGGACCGATCCCCGCTCCGGCGAGCAGGGCTTCGTGCCGGCGCACGTCGAGTGCGGCATGGACCGGGTGATGCTGCAGGCGGCTGACTGGGCCTACCAGGAACGCCAGCACGTCTCGGAGCAGCTGCCACTGTTCACCAGCCACGACATGAGGGCGTTGCGGAGCGCCTACGATGCGTTTGTGCAGCTGGGCGTCGAGCACCTCGGCATGGAACCCGAGGGAGGCGCCGGCGCGAGCCATTCCTTCCGGCCGGTGGACGAGCGCGAGATCGGAAGCAAAGTCCACTTGCTCGCCGGGAAGGACGGGGATGGCGGCGACTGGTGGGTCGGCTGGACCGGGCTGGCGGCCAGACGGGCGGAGGCCGGGTTCTTCGCGTCGGTCGCGCCGACCCTCAACAACCAGTCTCGGATCGTCGCCGCCCTGGCGAACCTGTATGCCCAGCGGGCGGCGATCATCGAGAAGGCCGCAACGACACGCTCTGCGCGTTGGGGTGGGCCACCCAATCGCTCGACAACACCGTCCGGGTCGCATCGGGAAGCCGCACGGGCTGGGTCGTGGTGCAGGGGCTTGGCTTGGGGATCTCCACCGTCTTCGGATGGTCGGGGGCGGGCGCGGTGGTGGGCGCGGGGGTCAGCCTGTTCGGGTTTCTTGGCGAGCACATATCCCAGCTCCCGCGCGAGGAATACGAACACGATCTAATGGCAATCCTCGACCGTCTCAACGGCATGATCACCAATCTCCACTACGAGCTCAGCGGCGCTCATCTCGACTACTGGGAGCACGTGATCGAGCTGCGGGAGATAATCAACCAGGTTTTCAGCTACAACCTGGAGCTCTACGACCTGACCCGCAACAACCCGGACGGGGACGTGAGCTGCCGTGACACCGCCTTCGAAGCCAACATCGGCGCGATTCTCAGGGTCTCGCAGTTGTGCTTCGACCTTGCGGAGGCGTACGCCGGGCTGCTGCCGATCCTTGAGGGCACCGGCATCGCCGATCAGCACCTAGCGGACAAAGATGGGCGACCCACCTACGCAGACCGCAAGCTGGTGGAGGTACGCGACTTTCTCATTGACCTGTTCCGGACCACGATCGCCCGCTACCTGGTCGCCGGGAGGCAGGTGCAGGAGGCGGCCGAAACGTACGTCGAGACCGACTTCGCCAACGCAGCGGACATCGAGGTGTTCAACCGCACCATGGCTGAATGGGAGGAGATGGGGGTTGGCCCACCCGAGGTGGGCTTCGACCCTGAGACGCATGCGACCGAAACCGAGCGGCCGCCGCCAGGCTGGGGTCCGGCGTACCGGCGGGAGGACGGTAGCGCGGTCATGCAGCCCGGCAACAGCATCCCCGTGGTCGACAGCGGTGAATACGCTGTCCAGGGGGAGTCCGATGAGGAGTAGACCGATCATGACCGCAGATCGACTGACGCGCAGCATCGCCGGCGCGACGATCGGGGCGCTCTTCTTCGGTGGCTGCACCGCCGGCCGGGAGTCGGAGGCGCAGCCGCCATCACCGCCAGCCATCACCGCGACACCAGCCGCGCCAACCGCAAGCCAGCGAGCGACCGTGCCACCCCTCGAGCCGATCGAGTTCACGTTCCAGGCCCCCGACGAACCGTGCCCACCGGTGTCTTCCCTGGAGACCCTTCCGGTACCGGACGGGCACAGATACGAGTCCTTCGAACCGTTCGTCACCGACGACGACGGATACTTCTCCATGATCTGCAGCTACAACATCGTTGGGGCACGTGGCGCGAATGACACGATCATCGAGGACCATGCCTCCGTATCGGCACAGATCCAGCTCTACCGCAGCTGGGAAGAGTCTCCCACCAGCCGCCTGTCGTTCTGGCCGGAGTTTCCACTCTGGTCGGAGGACCTCGCCGACTGGGCGCGGGCGAGCGTCGGCGACGGCGACCGATATGTGCGGTGGGAAGGTTGCGGGGAGGACACACCGTGCGAGGGGAGCGAGGAGCCGACCGTCCGGACCTACGCGTCGAGGTGGGACTTCCGGGGTCACGTCGGTAACCTCGACTTCAATGACGTAACGGTTCAGTTCATCGGCGAGCAGATCCCGCCGGATGTCGAACTGATCGTCACCGAAATCCTCCGTGACTTTGTGCTCGCGGTGGTGGACCACTATGAGCACGCGAGTTAGGGGTGGATCGATGCCTAGGCGGCTGACCGCGCTGGCCATCACCGGCACGGTACCCGCACTGGTAGCGTCCGCGTGCACCCAGGACGTGACCACATACCGGGCGCAGCCGGCCTTGTTCAGCCGTTCCAGCACCTCGTACAGGTCGCCGCCGTCACGGGTCCAGCCGCGCGCCGACAGGGTCCGGCCGCGCACGTCGAGCCCGACCGCCACCCCGCGAACGCTACCCACGCGATCGCAGCACCATCTCACAATGATGACCGGATGATGGGCGGGCGATGGCGGGCCTCGCCATTATGGCGCCCGCAACGCGTTCAGCCGCTCGCTCGTTGGCGCGTCCGCATGGCATTGAAGGAGCCACGGCGGGGCCAAGCCCGGGCGAGCCAGACCGGGGAGTAGGGATATGTCCAACTCTCGCTGCCGATCAGCCCGCGCCTGCTGGAAAGCGCTCATCGCGGTCGCCGCCATGGCGGCTGCCGTGCTGGTAGCGCCGGCACCGGCATCCGCGCATCCAGCCTCCTACGGGTGGGGCGACAACGACCAGCTCTGCACGTCAAGCAGCAGCTGCGTGACCCGAGGCAACATGGTCCGCTTTTGGCAGACGATCTACGTCGAGGAGGATACATCCGAGTTCAGCACCTGCTGGTTCGTCGATGGCATCTACGGACCCAACACCGCTGACAAGGTCGCGTGGGTCCAGAAGCGGCTCGGCGTCACCAGCGACGGCTGGGTCGGTTCGCAGAGCTGGCGGGCGGCCGAAAGTCGGCTCCGGCACATCACCAATGACGATCTGACCTTCGACCACTTCTACTTACAGCCCGGTCCGGTATGACTACCAGGCCATCCGCTTGAAGATGCATCGGGACACCGGTGTGTGGCACTTCCTGGACAAGTGCGCTGGAAACATCTGGAAGCGGCTCGACCACTAAGCCGGGCTGGCGGCCACCCACGTGCCCCCGCGGGTCACGTCGGTGGCCGCCTCACGTCCGAGCCCCGGAGGCGGTGGAAGGACCTACGCCGTGGTCTGGGGTCCCAGCACCGCGAGCGCCTCCTCGACGGTGAAGGCGCCGGCGTAGAGCGCCTTGCCGGTGATCACGCCCTCCACGCCCAGCGGCTCGAGCTCGGCGAGCGCCCGCAGGTCGTCCAGCGTCGACACACCGCCCGAGGCGATCACCGGCGCGTCGGTGTGGGCGCACACCTCCCGCAGCAGGTCCAGGTTGGGGCCGGTCATGGTGCCGTCCCGGCGGATGTCGGTGACCACATACCGGGCGCAGCCGGCCTTGTTCAGCCGCTCCAGCACCTCGTACAGGTCGCCGCCGTCACGGGTCCAGCCGCGCGCCGACAGGGTCCGGCCGCGCACGTCGAGCCCGACCGCCACCCGGTCGCCGTATTCGCCGACCACCGCGTCGCACCAGTCCGGGTCCTCCAGCGCGGCGGTGCCGATGTTGACCCGCGCCGCCCCGGTGCCGAGCGCCCGGCGCAGCGACTGGTCGTCGCGGATCCCACCGGAAAGCTCGACCTGGACGTCCAGCCGCCGGACCACGTCGGCCAGCAGCTCGGCGTTGGAGCCGCGACCGAACGCGGCATCCAAATCGACCAGGTGGATCCAGCTGGCACCGGCCCGCTGCCAGGCGAGCGCCGCCTCTAGCGGGTCGCCGTAGTCGGTCTCGGTGCCGGCAGCGCCCTGCACCAGCCGCACCGCGGCGCCACCCGCGACGTCGACGGCGGGCAGCAGAATCAGGCTCATAGCGTCCCCAACCAGTTGCGGAGCAGGGTGGCCCCGGCGTCGCCGGACTTCTCGGGGTGGAACTGCGTGGCCGACAGCGATCCGAGCTCGACGCCGGCCACGAACTCGCCGCCGTGGTCGGTGACCGCCACCAGGGCGCCGGCCTCGGCCAGCGCCGGGGTCGGCGTCGCCGCGTACGAGTGGACGAAGTAGAACCTGGCGTCGCTGGGGAGCCCCAAGAACAGGACCGAGGCGTCCGGCGCGGACACCGTGTTCCACCCCATGTGCGGCACCCGTTCGGCGGTCAGCCGCTGCACGCCACCCGGCAGCAACCCCAGCCCCTTGGTCACCGTGCCGTGCTCGTCCCCGTACTCGAACAGAATCTGCGCGCCGACGCAGATGCCGAGCACCGGCCGGCCCGCCGCCACCCGGCCGGCGATCACTTCGCGCGCGCCTAGCCGATCGATCCCGGCCATGCACGCGGCGAACGCGCCGACCCCGGGCACCACCAACCCGTCGGCCGCCTCCGCCGCCGCCAGGTCACTGGTGACCGTCACCGACGCGCCGGCCCGGGCCAGCGCCCGCTCCGCCGAGCGCAGGTTGCCCGACCCGTAGTCGAGCACCACCACGTGTTTCACAGTGTCCCCTTCGTGCTCGGGACCGCGCCGGCGCTGCGCGGGTCGGGGGCCACCGCCGCCCGCAGCGCCCGGGCGACCGCCTTGAACTGGCCCTCCACCACGTGGTGCGGGTCCGGCTGGGCGCCATCCCGGGCCGCCCGAAGCACCGAGACGTGCAGGGTCAGCCGGGCGGCGTGGCCGAGCGACTCCCAGACGTGCCGGGTCAGGCTGGTCGGGTAGGTCGCGCCGGTGCCCACAATGTACGGCGCTAGCGGCGGCTCGTCGTGCACCACGTACGGCCGGCCGGACAGGTCGACGGCGGCCTGCACCAGCACCTCATCCATCGGCACCACCGCATCCCCGTACCGGTTGATGCCGGCCTTGTCCCCCAGCGCTTCGGCGAGCGCCGCGCCCAGCGCCAGGGTGGTGTCCTCAACTGTGTGATGCGCGTCGATCTCCAGGTCGCCGACGGTGTGGACGGTCAGGTCGAAGCCGCCGTGCCGGGCGAGCTGGTGGAGCATGTGGTCGAAGAAGCCGACCCCAGTGGCGATCTCCGCCTGCCCGGTGCCGTCCAGCGACAGCTCCACGGTCACCTTGGTCTCGCGGGTGGTCCGCTCGATCCGCGCGCTGCGGCTCACCGTTGCCTCACCTCATCCAGGGCGGCCAGGAACGCGTCGGTCTCGGCCGGCGTGCCGGCGGTCACCCGCAGCCAGCCGGCCAACCCGACGTCGCGCACCAGCACGCCGCGGTCGACCAGCCCTTGCCACACCGCCCGCTGGTCACCATCGACATTGAACAGTACGAAGTTGGCGTCGCTGTCGGCGACGGTCAGTCCCCGGCGCCGGAGTTCTTCGATCAGCCGGTCCCGCTGCCGCTTGATCTCCGCCACCGTGCCGAGCAGCAGCCCGGCCTGGGACAGCGCCGCCCGGGCCGCGGCCTGGGTCAGCGACGAGAGATGGTATGGCAGCCGGACCAGCTGCAACGCCTCCACAATGGCCGGATCGGCGGCGAGGTAGCCGAGCCGGCCACCGGCGAACCCGAACGCCTTGCTCATGGTCCGGGTGACCACCAGCCGCGGGTTACCGGGCAGCAGGCTGAGCGCGCTGGCGGTGCCGGGCCGGGCGAACTCCGCGTACGCCTCGTCCACCACCACGATCCCCGGCGCCGCCGCCAGCACCGCCACCACCACCGACAGGTCCAGCGCGGTGCCGGTCGGGTTGTTCGGCGAGCACAGGAACACCACATCCGGCCGGTGGGCGCGGACCTGCGCGACCGCCGCCTCGGCGGCCAGCCCGAAGTCGGCGGCCCGGCTGCCGTCGACCCAGCCGGTGCCGGTGCCGGCGGCGATCAGCGGATGCATCGAGTAGCTCGGGGTGAACCCGAGCGCGGTCCGGCCCGGCCCACCGAACGCCTGCAGCAGCTGCTGCTGCACCTCGTTGGAGCCGTTCGCCGCCCACACCTGGTCGACGGTCAGCCCGTGCCCGAGGTAGCCGGCCAGATCGGTGCGCAGGGCGGTCGCGTCCCGGTCCGGGTAACGGTTGAGGTGCGCCAGTTCGGCGGCCACCGCCTTGGCGATCGCCTCGGTCACCGGCTCCGGCAGTGGGTAGGAGTTCTCGTTCGTGTTGAGGCGGACCGGCACGTCCAGCTGCGGTGCCCCGTACGGCCGGCGCCCGCGCAGATCCTCCCGCAGCAGCCGCTGGATCTCGGTCACGAGCCGAACCTCGCCGTGATCGCCGCGCCGTGTGCCGGCAGGTCCTCGGCCTCGGCGAAGGTGACCACGTGCGAGCCGACCTCCCGCAGCGCCGCCTCGTCGTACTCGATCACCTGCACCCCGCGGAGGAACGTCTGCACCGACAGGCCGGCGCTGTGCCGGGCGCAGCCGGCGGTCGGCAGCACGTGGTTGGAGCCGGCGCAGTAGTCGCCGAGCGAGACCGGCGAATGTGGACCGACGAAGATCGCGCCGGCGTTGCGGACCCGGGCCGCCAGCTCCCGGGCGCCGCGGGCCTGGATCTCCAGGTGCTCGGCGGCGTACGCGTCGACCACCGCCAGCCCGGCGGCCAGGTCGTCGACCAGCACCGCGCCGGACTGCCGGCCGGCTAGCGCCGCCCGGATCCGCGGCTGGTGCTTGGTCGCCGCCACCTGCCGGGCCAGCTCTTCGGTCACCGCCGCCAGGCTCGGCTCGGAGGTGGTCACCAGCACGCTCGCCGACGCCTCGCCGTGCTCGGCCTGGCTGATCAAGTCGGCCGCCAGGTGGACCGGGTCGGCGGTGTCGTCGGCGAGGATCGCCACCTCGCTCGGGCCGGCTTCGGCGTCGACCCCGACCACCCCGCGCAGCAGCCGCTTGGCCGCGTTGGTGTAGACGCTACCGGGGCCGGTGACCAGGTCGACCGGCTCGCACTCCCCCGGCACGCCGTAGCCGAACATCGCCAACGCCTGGGCGCCGCCGACCGCGTACACCTCGTCCACCCCGAGCAGCGCGCAGGCGGCGAGGATGGTCGCATCCGGCAGCCCGGTCGACCGCTGCGGCGGGCTGGCGAGCGCGATCGACTCGACCCCCGCGACCTGTGCCGGCACCACGTTCATGATCACGCTGGACGGGAGCGTGTTCGCCCCGCCCGGTGCGTACAGCCCGACCCGGGCGACCGGCCGCCAGGTCTGGGTGATCGTGCCGCCGGGCGCCACCTCGGTGGTGACCGGCTTCGGCAGCTGGGCGGTGTGGGCCAGCCGGGCCCGCCCGATCGATTCGGTCATCGCCGCCCGGACCGCCGGGTCGAGCCCGGCCAGCGCGGTCTCGAGCGCCCCGGCCGGCACCCGCAGGCTGGTCGGCGCTACGCCGTCGAACCGCTGGCTCGCCTCCCGGATCGCGGCCGCGCCGCGCTCCCGGACCGCCTCGACGATCGGCCGTACCTGCTCGACCGCGGTGTCGACGTCCAGCTCCGCCCGCGGCAGTAGCGTGCGCAGCTCGGCGGTGGCGGGCAGCGGCCGTCCGCGCAGGTCGATCAGGTTGAGCACGTAGCCCAGTGTAGGTTGCCGCCCACGCTGCGGACGCGGTTGCCCACGTGGTAGGACTGGCCGGGCCAGGGCGGACGGAGTCGCCGCGCTCAGCCCTCGGCCGGTCCGTAGTACCCCGGTGGTTCCGGGTGCAGGCTCGGGAACGGCGACCAAGCGGCGATCAGCGTGTAGGTGGCGGCGGCCGCCAGCGCCGGGACCAGCAGCACCCCGAACAGCTGCGGCGGCCACCAGTCGAGCGCCACCACCGCCAGGTCGGCCGGGCGGGCCAGCTGCGCCCCGACCTCTGCGGTGGCGAGCGAGTCCCGATAGTCGGCGAGCCCGATCCGGCGACCGACCCACCAGCCGACCAGCCCGGTGCCGATCCCGCCGACGATCAACGCGGTGAGCGCCGCCAACCCGCGCGCCGGACGGCCCAGCAGCCACGCCACGAACCCGCCGACCACCCCGACCGGCAGCGCCAGCAGCGCGAACCAACCGTCCGCGGCGATCGGCTGTTCCGGCTGTGAGGCGCCGTACACCGGCCCGATCTCGGTCATGATCACCGGAGTGTCGGGCGCGACCGCCGCCCAGACCAGCCCGAACGGGACACCGAGCAGCGCCATGCCGATTGCGATCGCGAGCCCGGTGAGCGCCACCCGACCCGGCCTGACCGGCTCCGGGCGCGGCGGCGGGGTGAACACCGGCACCAACACCGGCGCGGCTGGCGGCGGCGATCCGGTCGGCGGGGACTGGTTCACCCGGCGATCCTCTCAAATCCGGGCGGCGGCGCCCAACCCCCGCTCAGGCGGCGACCGCGGTCGGGCCGAGCAGCGCCTTCAGGTCCGCCATCAGCGCGGTGCTGGGGTCGACCCGGACCGGGTTCAGCCGCAGCAGCGTCGCCCGCGAGCCGTTGACCAGCTTCAGGTGCACCTCGGCCGGGCCGGGGTGGCTGGTGAGCACCTCCTTGAGCCGCTCCACCAGCGGCGGCGTACAGCGGTTGGCGGGCAGCGCCAGCACCACCGGCCGGGTGCCCTCGGCGGCGGTCAGGTCCGGGATCGACATGTCCATCGCGATCAGCCGCGGCTGCTCGTCGCGCCGGTCCACCCGGCCCTTGACCACCACGATCGCGTCCTCGGCGATCCACTGCCCCACCAGCTCATAGGTGTTGGGGAAGAACAGCACCTCCACCCCACCGGCGAGGTCCTCCAGGTTGGCCGACGCCCAGGACTTGCCCTGCTTGGTGATCCGGCGCTGCACCCCGGAGAGGATGCCGGCGAGGCTGACCACCGCCCCGTCCGGGATCGCGCCCTCCTCGAACAGCGCCGAGATCGCGTGGTCGGCGGCGGTGGCGAGCACGTGCTCGACTCCCCGAAGTGGATGGTCGGAGACGTAGAGCCCGAGCATCTCCCGCTCGAACGCGAGCCGGTCGGTCTTGTCCCACTCATCGGTCGGGATCGGCGGCGCCGCGATGACCGCGGCCCCGCCCAGCTCCTCGAAGGCGCCGCCGAACAGGTCGAACTGCCCGACCGCCTCGTTCCGCTTGACCTCCAAAAAGGAGTCGATCGCGTCAGCGTGGATGGCGAGCAGGCCCTTGCGGGAGTGACCCAGCGAGTCGAACGCGCCGGCCTTGATCAGCGACTCGATGGTGCGCTTGTTGCAGACCACCGAGTCGACCTTGCGCAGGAAGTCGTAGAAGTCGGTGAACTCGCCCTGCTCCCGGCGGGCCCGGACGATCGCGTCGACCACCCCGGCACCGACGTTGCGGATCGCGCCGAGCCCGAACCGGATGTCGCTGCCGACCGCGGTGAACCGGGCACCGGAGGCGTTCACGTCCGGCGGCAGCACCCGGATCCCCATCCGGCGGCACTCGGCCAGGTAGACCGCGGACTTGTCCTTGTCGTCGGCGACGCTGGTGAGCAGCGCGGCCAGGTATTCAGCCGGGTAGTTCGCCTTCAGGTAGGCGGTCCAGTACGCGACCAGCCCGTAGCCGGCGGTGTGGGCCTTGTTGAACGCGTAGTCGGAGAACGGGACCAGGATGTCCCACAGCGTCTTGATCGCGTCCTCGGAGTAGCCCCGCTGCCGCATCCCGTCGGCGAACGGCACGAACTCCTTGTCCAGGATCTCCTTCTTCTTCTTGCCCATCGCCCGGCGCAGCAGGTCGGCCTGGCCGGGGGTGTAGCCGGCGACCTTCTGGGCGATCGCCATCACCTGCTCCTGGTAGACGATCAGCCCGTAGGTCTCGTCCAGGATGTCGGCGAGCGGCTCGGCAAGCTCCGGATGCAGCGGTACGACCGGCTTGCGCCCGTTCTTGCGGTCGGCGTACTCGTTGTGGGCGTTCGCGCCCATCGGGCCGGGCCGGTACAGCGCCAGCACCGCGGAGATGTCCTCGAAGTTGTCCGGCACCATCGACCGCAGCAGCGCCCGCATCGGGCCGCCGTCGAGCTGGAAGACGCCGAGCGTGTCGCCGCGGGCCAGCAGGTCGTAGGTGGGCCGGTCGTCCAGCGGCACCTCCTCCAGCACCAGCTTCTCGCCGCGGTTCTCCTCGATCAGGGCCAGGCAGTCGTCGAGCACGGTCAGGTTGCGCAGGCCCAGGAAGTCCATTTTGAGCAGCCCGATCGACTCGCAGGCGCCCATGTCCCAGGCGGTGATGATCGCCCCGTCGTTCTGCCGCTTCCAGATCGGCAGCACGTCCAGCAGCGGCTCGCTGGACAGGATCACCCCGGCGGCGTGCACCCCGGCCTGCCGGATCAGCCCTTCCAAGCCGCGGGCGGTCTCGACCACCTTGGCGGCGTCCGGTTCGGACTCACACATCGCCCGGAACTCGGCCGCCTCCGGGTACCGCGGGTGGCTCGGGTCGAAGATCCCGGACAGCGGGATGTCCTTGCCCATCACCGGCGGCGGCATCGCCTTGGTCATCCGGTCGCCGAGCGAGTACGGGTAGCCGAGCACCCGGGCAGCGTCCTTGATCGCCGCCTTCGCCTTGATCGTGCCGTAGGTGACGATCTGCGCGACCCGCTCCTCGCCGTACTTCTCGGTGGCGTACCGGATCATGTCGCCGCGCCGGCGCTCGTCGAAGTCCAGGTCGATGTCGGGCATGGTGACCCGCTCCGGGTTGAGGAACCGCTCGAAGCTGAGCCGGTGCGCGATCGGGTCGAGGTCGGTGATCCGCAACGCGTACGCCACCATCGAGCCGGCCGCCGACCCGCGGCCCGGGCCGACCCGGATCCCCATCTCCCGGGCGTGCCGGCACAGGTCGGCGACGACCAGAAAGTAGCCCGGGAACCCCATCTGGCAGACCACGTCCAGCTCGTACTCGGCCTGCTTGGCGTGGCTCTCCGGGACCCCGTCCGGGAACCGGGCTGCCAGCCCGCGCCGGACCTCGGCCCGCAGCCACGACTCCTCGGTCTCGCCGGGCGGCACCTCGAACCGGGGCATCAGGTCCCGGTGCGCGAACACCTCGCGGTAGTCACCGACCCGCTCGGCGACCACCAGCGTGTTGTCGCACCCCTCCAGCAGCACACCGTCCAAACCGGACCGCATCTCGGCGGCGGACTTGATGTAATAGCCGCCGCCGTCGAGCTTGAACCGGGTCGGGTCGGCGAGGGTCTTGCCGGTCTGCACGCACAGCAGCGCCTCGTGCGCGGTCGCGTCCTCGGGCACCACGTAGTGGGAGTCGTTGGTGACCAGCGGTGGCAGCTGGAGCTCCTTGGCCACCCGGAGCAGGTCGTCCCGGACCCGGCGCTCGACCTCGATGCCGTGGTCCATCAGCTCCAGGTAGAAGTTCTCCGGCCCGAAGATGTCCCGCAGCTCGGCGGCGGCCCGGACTGCCTGGTCGTACTGACCCAGCCGGAGCCGGGTCTGCACCTCGCCGCTCGGGCAGCCGGTGGTGGCGATGATCCCCTTGGCGTAGCGGGACAGCAGCTCCTTGTCCATCCGGGGCGCCTGGTAGAACCCCTCGATCGAGGCGAGCGAGGAGAGCCGGAACAGGTTGCGGACCCCGTCGGCGTCGACCGCGAGCAGGGTCAGGTGGGTGTAGGCGCCGGCGCCGGAGATGTCGTCGGCGCGCTGGTGCTGCTCGCCCCAGAAGATCGGCCGCTTGTCGAACCGGGACTCCGGCGCCAGGTACGCCTCGATCCCGATGATCGGCTTGACCCCGGCGGCCTCCGCCTGCTTGAAGAAGTCGTACGCCCCGAACAGGTTGCCGTGGTCGGTCATCGCCACCGCCGGCATCCCCTGCCGGCTGACCTCGGCGAACAATGGCTTGAGCCGGGCCGCCCCGTCGAGCATCGAGTACTCGGTGTGGACATGCAGGTGTACGAAGTTCGGGGCAGCCACGCCTGCGATCCTAGTGGCCGGACCCGACAACCGGGCCGACCGCCACGCGGCCGGCCGGGCCGACCCGACCGGCTACCGGCTACCGGACCAGCGGCTCCATGATGATGGCACAGGCGTGCAGCCAGGCCTGCTTGGTCGCCGGTTGCAGCATCGCCGGCTCGATCGACGAGCCGCTCTCCAGCGCCGGGTCGTACGGCACCACCGCCACCGCCCGGGTCCGGCTGGCGAAGTGCTTCTCCAGGTCGGCCAGCAGCGGCTGGTGCCCGGGGGTGGCACAGGACAGCAGGGTCACCGCGTTCGAGGCGAGCTGCCCCAGCCCGTAGTCGTAGAGCAGGTCGAGCATCCAGTCGGCGGTGAACGCCGCGTCCTCCCGGGGCACGGTGGTGACCACCAGCTGGTCGGCCGCCTGCAGCACGGTCCGCCAGTTCGGGCTCTCGACGTTGTTGCCGGTGTCCACACAGATCACATCGTGGGTGCGGCGCAGCAGCTCCAGCACCCGGCGGACGGTGTAGCGGTCGAGCCGCTGCGCGAACCGCGGGTCCTCCTCGCCGGCCAGCACGTCGTAGGTGCCGTCGGAGGCGTGCCGCAGGTAGTCGTCGACCACGTCGGCGAGCGCCAGCCCGCTGGTCGCCTCCACCTCCGCCAGGTCGGCAACCAGGTGCCGGATGGTCCGGGCGTGCCGGGCGCTGCCGGCCCGCAGCCCGAGCGTGCCGCGCAGCTCGTTGTCGTCCCAGGCCAGCACCCCCCGGCCGCGGATGCTGCCGATGGTTGCGGCGGCCAGCGCGGTGGCGGTGGTCTTGTGCACGCCACCCTTGGGGTTGGCGAACGCCAGCACCCGCGGCGTCCCGACGTCGCGGCGCAGGATCGAGATCGCCCGGCCGGTCTCGTCGTCGAGCTGGGCCGGCTGCCGCCATTCGATCCGACCAGGGTACGGCGAGACCGGGTTCGAGTACCGCCCGTCGGGCGGGTACCGGACATCGTTCCGATACCGGACGTCCTGGTGGTACCGACCGTCGGCCGGACGCCGGGCGTCGTTGGCGTATCGAGCGTCGTCTGCGTATCCGTCGGCGGATCGGCGGTCGTTCGGGTACCGCCCGTCGACCTCGGCCGGACTCCGCGGCGCGACCACGTGCGAGGCTGACGAATGGTGCTCCTGCGACCGGCCGAGCAGGGCACGATCGAGCAACGTCCGCCAGCGAGGCGCCTGGTCGGAGTGCTGGCCCCAGCCGGACTCATCCACGCGCGTGCCCTCCAGCGCCCCGGTCAGTTGCAACTGTGACTACCAGGCTAACTGACGCGATGGACCAACGGACTCGGCTACTGTCCGGCCCGTAGCAGTGCCAGCGCGTGGGCAAGGTCGGCCGGGTAGTCACTGACATACTCCACCCATCGCCCGTCGCCCGGATGGGTGAACCCGAGTGACCGGGCGTGCAACCACTGCCGGGTGAGCCCGAGCTGGGCGGCGAGCGTCGGGTCGGCGCCGTAGGCGAGGTCGCCGACGCAGGGGTGGCGGACCGCCGCCAGGTGCACCCGGATCTGGTGGGTCCGGCCGGTCTCCAGGTCCAGCTCCAGCAGGCTGGCCGCGCGGAACGCCTCCAGCGTCTCGTAGTGGGTGATGCTCGGCTTGCCGCCGGAGACCACCGCCCACCGGCCGTCGTGGCGCGGGTGCCGGTCGATCGGGGCGTCGATGGTGCCGCGCAGCGGGTCGAGGTGGCCCTGGGCGACCGCGTGGTAGATCTTCTTCACCTCGCGGGCCTTGAACGCCCGCTTCAGCGCCGAGTAGGCGGACTCGCTCTTGGCGACCACCATCACCCCGGTGGTGTTGGCGTCGAGCCGGTGCACCACACCTTGCCGCTCGGCGGCACCGCTGGTGGCGATCGTGTGTCCGGCGGCGGCGAGCCCGCCGATCACGGTCGGACCGGTCCAGCCGGGGCTGGGGTGCACCGCCACCCCGACCGGCTTGTCCACCACCACGATGTGCTCGTCGCGGTGGATCACCCGCAGCCCGGGCACCGGCTCCGGGGCGGGGGCCTGCGACGGTGGCGGTGGCAGCCGCACCTCCAGCCAGGCGCCGGGGGTCACCCGGTGCGACTTCGGCCGCGGCGCCCCGTCCAGCCGGGCCTCGCCCGCCTCCACCAGCTCCGCGGCGGCCGCCCGGGAGAGGCCGAACAGCCGCGACACGGCGATGTCCAGCCGGCTGCCGGCCAACCCATCGGGCACCGGCAGCGCCCGGGTGTCACTCACCGGCGTCCTGCCTCGCGGTGACCTCCCGGCCGGTCACCCGGGTGCCGTCCCGGCGCCGACCGGTCAGCTCCAGCCAGATCGCGATCAGTACGCCGATCACCAGCGCCGAGTCGGCGACGTTGAAGACCGGCCAGACCCGGCCGTACGGATCGAACACGCTGATCATGTCGACCACCTCGCCCCGGAACGGGCCGGGTGGCCGGAACAACCGGTCGACCAGGTTGCCGGCCGCGCCACCGGCCACCAGCCCGAGCGCGACTCCCCAGGCCAGCGACCGGAGCCGGACCGCCAGCCAGCCGATCAGGCCGATCACGGCGATCGCGAACACCGGGAACACCCAGGTGTACCCGCTGCCGAGGTTGAACGCGGCGCCGCTGTTGGTCGCGTAGGTCAGGTACACCGCACCGCCGAGCAGCTTCACCGGCTCGGCATCGGCGAGGTTGGCCACGGTCAGCTGCTTGGTGAGCTGGTCGACCAGCACCACGCCGACCGCGATCGCCGCCAGCACCCAGCTCGCCCGCCACCGGTGCCGGGCTTCACCGTTGTCGGTCAGCGCCGCTCCTCTAGCTGCTTGCAGGAGACGCACAAGGTCGCCGACGGGAACGCCGCCAACCGCTCGACCGGGATCGCATTGCCGCACCGCTCGCACCAGCCGTAGTTGCCCTCGTCGAGCCGCTCCAGCGCCCGCTCCACCTGGTTGGTGCGCTCCAGGATGCTGTGCGCCAGCGAGATTTCCTGCTCCCGCTCGAAGGTCTTGCTGCCGGTGTCGGCCTGGTCATCACCGGCGGAGTCGTTGAGCCGCTCCCGCTGCAGCTCGGCGATCTCGGCCAGGTGCAGGTCGTACTCCTCGCGGAGCTCGTCGCGGCGGGCGGCCAGGGCAGCCCGGATCCGCTCGGTCTCGGCGGCCGACCGGGCCGGCTTGGTCGCGGTCGACTTCGTCGCCGTCCCGCCCGCCTTGGAGGCGCGGGGCTGGGCCGACTTCGCCGTGGCCGGTTTCGAGGTCTTCGACCGCGTGCTAGCTGGCTTGGTCGCTGGTGTCTTGGTCCCGGCGGCCTTGGCACCACCGTTGGCGGTGGTCGTGGTGGCCTCAGCTGCAGGGGTAGTCCGGCGCTTGGTCTTCGTCCGCTCAGCCATCGCGTCCCCCAGATATGAAATGGGCGCGCGGCGGGTCGCCGCGCACTCCATAGGTTGGCAAGGATACGGTGCGTGCTTGATTCCGACAACTAAGCCACACTCTTTTCCCCGCCACTTGAGGATCCAGTAATAGTGACAAAAGTCGCATAAGCGGACCAAACATTGGCGAAATCACGAGATTTGGTCACCACAGCGTGAAGAATTGGTGCCAGGGTGTCATCCGTGCTCGCCCAACCAGCGGGCCAGCCGGCCCTGCCGGCTGACCGCCCGCAGCCGCCGCTCGGCCGCGTCCCGGGCCTGCCGGGTGGCCACGATCAGCAGGCTGTCACCCTGCCGGAGCCGAGTGTCCGGGGCCGGGACGAACCCCTCGCCGTCCCGGAGCACCAGCGTCACCGCCGCCCCGGCCGGCAGCCGGAGCTCGTCGATGTGCACCCCGGCCAGCCGCGACCCGGGCGGGATCTCCAGCTGCAGCAGGTCGGCCTGCATCCGCTCCAGCGGCGCGGTCTCCACCGGCAACTCGGTGGCCTCGCTCGGCGCGGCGACCCCGAGCCAGCGGGCGAACACCGGCAGGGTGGTCCCCTGCACCAGCGTGAACACCACCACCAGCACCAACACCACGTCGAACAGGCCCTCCGCGCCGACCACCGACTCCGACAGCGGGATCGTCGCCAGCACGATCGGCACCGCGCCGCGCAGCCCGGCCCAGGACAGGAATCCCTGCTCCCGTAGTCCCACCCGGAACCAGCTCACGCACAGCGCCACCGAGATCGGCCGGGCCAGGAACAGCAGCACCAGCCCCACCACCATCGCCGCGCCCAGCGCGCCGGGCAGCCGGCCGGGCGAGGCCAGCAGTCCGAGCAGGACGAACAGTCCGATCTGGGCGAGCCAGGCCAGCCCTTCGGCGAAGCTCAAGATCGCCGGCCGGTGCGGCAGCCGGGCGTTCCCGAGGATCAGCGCGGCGGTGTAGACCGCGACGAACCCGGAGGCGAACACGATCGTGCCGATCGCGAACGCCAGCACGGTCAGCCCGACCACCGCCAGCGGGTAGAGGCCGGCCGAGGGCAGCGCGACCCGCCGCAGGATCGCCACCCCGACCCAGCCGGCGACCACCCCCACCAGCGCGCCGACGATCAGCTGGTAGGCGACCATCAGGCCCTGCTGCCACCAGCCGCCGTGGACCGTAGCGGTGGAGAGCACCAGCACCGCGATCACCGCGGTCGGGTCGTTGCTGCCGGACTCCGCCTCCAGGGTGGCCGCCACCCGGGGGCGCAGCCGCAGCCGGCGCAGGGTGGCGAAGACCGCCGCCGCGTCGGTGGAGGAGAGCACCGCGCCGTACAGCAGCGCCAGCCGGAGATCCAGGCCGAGCAGCAGGTGGAGCGCCACCCCGACCACCACGATGCTGATCACCACGCCGACGGTCGAGAGCAGCGCGGTCCGGCCGACTACCGGCCGGAGGCTGGACCAGCGGGTGGTCAGGCCACCCTCGGCGATGATCACCACCAGCGCGCACAGGCCCAGGTTGCGGGTGAGGTTGTAGTCCTCAAACTGCAGCCCCAGGCCGGACTCGCCGATCAGCATGCCGATCGCGAGATAGATCAACAGCACCGGCAGCCCGAGCCGGTGCGACAGCCGCATCACCCAGACCGAGACCAGCAGCACAACCGCGCCGATCAGCAGCGCGAGGTTGAGGTCCGGGGTCACGGTCGCTCGCCGCGCAGCTCGCGCAACCGATCGGCGAGCTGGTCGCCGGCACAGTCGACCTCGAACAGCTTGTCCCGGCTCGCCGCGCCGGCGCGCAGCGAGACCGCCGACCGGCGTACCCCCAGCGCTTCGGCGAGCGCCCGGCGCGCCGCCTCGGTGGCCCGGCCGTCGACCGCCGGTGCGTTGACCGCGACCACCAGCGCCCGCCCGTGCGGACCGTCGTACGTCCCCCCAACCCGGGTGCGCGAGGCGCCCGGCTTGACCCGTACCGCCACTACCACCATTCCTCCATCCTCACCGATGGAGGGCGACTGGGCGGTAGCGGTCCCGGTTCAGACCCGGCGAGCGTCGGCGAGCAGGGCGCTGTCCGGCTCGCAGAGACTACACGGCGTGAAGCCGAGTTCGATCGCCTCGCTCACCGGCAGTGGCTCGCTCTCCCGGCCCAGCAGATGGACGCACCCGGGGAGGTGGTAGCGCGGCCGGCCGTCGACCACCAGCACCTCGTTGAGCATCCGGCCCACCCGGGCCGCATCGGCCGGCGAGACCTGCTGCGGCGCCGGCTCGTCCGGCGGGTCCTCGTCGTCCAGGTACTCCGCCGCGTCGGCCGGCGGGCTGGTCGGCGGCGCGTGCTGCGGGCCGTACTGCTGCGGCGGCCCTTGCGGTGGCGGCCCCTGGTGCGGCGGCCCCTGGTGCGGCGGCGCCTGGTGCGGCGGTGGCGGCGCTTGATGTGGCGGCGGTGCCGACCCACCCTGGGCCGGGATGGTCATCGTCTGGGCGTTCGCGTTGTCGACCGGACCGGGCGGTGGGCCCGGCTCCTCGCCGAGGTCATCGTCGGCGAACGACCGGTCGGCGCCGGCCGCGGGCGAGCTGCCGACCCGGCGAGCGCCGACCACCAGCAGCACCGCGGCGCACAGGCTCGCCGCGATCGAGCTGGCGAGCAGCACGGCCGAGGACTGCCACAGCCCCAGCACTAACAACACGGCGGCGCCGGCGATCAGGAAGAGACTTACCACGAGCACGGCGGATCACTCCCAGTGCCTGGGGGTGGCAGCAGTGAGGTGACGGAGCGAGGGGAAGCGTAAGTCAGTGTCCCTCGGGTCCGTAGACCCCGGCGCCGGCGAGCGCGCCGCCGGCCCGCGCACCCTCGGTGCGGTTCATCTCGACCTCGAGCCCCTGCCCGCGGCCTTCCAGATCACGCAGCTGGCTCTCCAGGTAGGCCTTGAGCCGGGTCCGGTACTCCCGCTCGAACTGCTTGAGCTCCTCGATGTGCTTCTGCAACGCCGTCCGCTTGGCGTCCAGCCCGCCCATCGCCTCTTGGTGCCGCTGGCGGGCGTCCCGCTCGAGCGCTTCGGCCTTGCTGCGGGCCTCCCGCTCCAGCGCCTCGGCCTGGGCACGGGCGTCGCTGAGCAGCTTGTCGGCCTCCCGCCGGGCGTCGTTGACGTGGTCGTCGGCGGTGCGCTGGGCCATCATCAGCACCCGCAGCGCCTGCTGCTCACCGTCGGCGCCGACCGCCTCGCCACCGGCGCGAATCTGCTCCAGCTCGGCCTGCATGCTCCGGGCGGCCTGCTCGGCGGCGGCCTTGTCCCGCTGCAGCCGGTCGATCTGTGCCTTCAGCTCGGCGTTTTCCTGAGCCAGCCGCGGGTCCCCGCCCGGCAGGCCACGCCCGCCACCACGCTCCAGGCTGGCACGCAGCTCGTTGTTCTCCTCGATGAGGCGCGCGAGTTCCCGCTCGACCTCGTCCAGGAAGGCGTCGACCTCCTCCTCGTCGTACCCTCGCTTGCCGATCGGGGGCTTCTTGAAGGCGACATTGTGAACGTCAGCCGGGGTTAGCGGCATCGAAACTCCTCCGGTCAAGTGCGGCGGCGCAGACCGCTGATCATCGGGCCAGGCGTCAGATCAGATTCCTCACCACGGCGAACAACACGTACAGCATAACCAGCAGCACCAGGGCCGCGAGGTCGATGCTCACGCTACCAATCCGCAACGGTGGTATCACTCGCCTCAACGCCTTGAGGGGCGGATCAGTGACGGTCCACACAGACTCGAGGGCTGCCGCGGCCCCCCGACCGGGCTGCCAACGCCGGCCGTAGGCCAGCACCCAACTCATCACAAACCGCGCGAACAGCAACAGGAGAAAGAGATAAAGCAGGACGTAAACCGCCTGCAGCACGAGCCTGAAGACCACGGCCAAAATCCCTCGGTCGGGTTAACGGGGGCGGAAGAACTCGCCCTCAGCGATCTTGGCTTTGTCCTCCGCAGTGACGTGGACGTTCGCTGGTGAGAGCAGGAACACCCGATTCGTCACGCGCTCCATCGTACCGCGCAGCCCGAACGCCAACCCGGCACCAAAATCGACCAGCCGTCGAGCGTCGGCCTCGTCCATTTCGGTGAGGTTCATGATCACGGGAGTGCCCTCCCGGAAATGCTCCCCAATGGTCCGTGCCTCACGGTAAGTGGTTGGATGCAGCGTGGTGATGTGGTAGCGCCGTTCCTCCTCGGCGGCCGGCTCCGGCGGCTTCGGCTGCGGCGGCTTCGGCTGCGGCGCCAGCGCCAGGTTGTCGCGGGTCGGGAAGCTCACCGTCGAATCGCGAGTGTCACGAACATCACGCGTGATCGACCGGACCGTGGCCCCACCCTGCCCGACCGGCTCCGGCGTGGTGGGCCGCCGGGTTGTGTTCACCCGTTCGGTGGGCCGGTTGCCGTCCCCCCGCGACACCCGCGGGGTCGGCTCCTCCTCCGGCTGGTAGGCGTCGTCGTACCGGCGGGACCGCCGCTGCCGGGCCCTCGCCGCCCCGTCGAACTCCGCCTCGTCGTAGGCCGCGTCGTCGGCCTCATCCTCGATGAGACCGAGCCACACCCCCGCCTTTCGCAATGCGCTCATGGCTGACCCTCCGTCCGGCGCGACCGTCCCCCGTCCTACGGCTGCGGCGATCCCGGCCCGGCCGGTAGACCGTTACCGGAATCACACCCATGTAGTTTGGCCGCTGAACTCAGGCTACCGCAGCGAGTCACGCTCCCCGAGCAAGGCGGTGCCGATCCGCACGTGTGTCGCTCCGTGCGCCAGTGCCGGCTCCAGGTCGCCGCTCATCCCGGCGGAGACGATCGTGGCCTCCGGATGGTCGGCCCGCAGCCGGGCCGCCAGGTCGGCGAGCACCTCGAACGCGCGGTCCGCCGGCCAGCTCAGCGGCGCCACCGTCATCACCCCGCGCAGCCGCAGGCTCGGCTCGGCGGCGATCGCGTCGGCGACCCGTAGCACCTGGTCGGGCGGCGCCCCGCCCCGATTCGGGTCGGCGTCCACACTCACCTGCACCAGCACCGGCAGCGGCCGATCCCGGTGGCTGGCCGCGTTTCCGAGCGCGGTGGCGAGCCGGACGCTGTCCACCGAGTGGACCAGCTCGGCGTACCGGGCCACCGACCGGCACTTGTTGCGCTGCAGCCGGCCGACGAAATGCCAGCGGACGGTCACCCCGGCCGCGGCGACCTCGGCCGCCTTCGGGGCCGCCTCCTGGTCCCGGTTCTCGCCGAGGTCGGTGACCCCCAGCCGGGCCAGCCGGATCACGTCCGCGGCCGGGTAGGTCTTGGTGACCGCGATCAGTGTCACCCCGGCCGGATCGCGGCCAGCCGCCTTGGCGGCCGCTGCGATCCGGGCCCGGACCGCGGCGAGATTGGCGGCGAGCTGCGCCGTCCGCGGGTCGTCGGGTGGCGGCGGCTCGGCGCTCACGGGTTGCTCGGCACTCACCAGCCGATCATCACTCAAGAGCCGTTCTTGAGGAACTCGGGCACATCCACGTCGTCGAACAGGACGCGCCGGGCCGGCGGCGGCGGTGGCACCTGCACCGGCGGCGGATCCGCCGGCGGGGTGCGCGGCTCGGCCGGCCGGTAGGACGGGACGCCGCCGTCGAAGCCGGCCGCGATCACGGTCACCCGGACCTCGTCGCCGAGCGCGTCGTCGATCACCGCGCCGAAGATGATGTTCGCCTCGGGGTGGGCGGCGTCGGTGACCAGCTGCGCGGCGTCGTTGATCTCGAACAGGCCGAGGTCCGACCCGCCGGCGATCGACAGCAGCACGCCCCGGGCGCCGTCCATGCTCTGCTCCAGCAGCGGGCTGGAGATCGCCGCCTCAGCGGCCTGCACCGACCGGTTGTCGCCGCGGGCGCCGCCGATCCCCATCAGCGCGCTGCCGGCGCCGCTCATCACGCTCTTCACGTCGGCGAAGTCGAGGTTGATCAGGCCCGGAGTGGTGATCAGGTCGGTGATCCCTTGCACACCGGAGAGCAGCACCTGGTCGGCCTGCCGGAACGCGTCCATCATGCTGATGCTGCGGTCACCGAGCGCCAGCAGCCGGTCGTTCGGGATCACGATCAGCGTGTCGCACTGGTTCCGCAGCTCCTCGATGCCGGCCTCGGCCTGCACCTGCCGGCGCTTGCCCTCGAACGAGAACGGCCGGGTCACCACGCCGATCGTCAGCGCACCCAGCTTCCGGGCGATGTTCGCGACCACCGGGGCGCCGCCGGTGCCGGTGCCGCCACCCTCACCGCAGGTGACGAACACCATGTCCGCTCCCTTGAGGACCTCCTCGATCTCGTCGCGGTGATCCTCGGCGGCGCTCTTGCCCACCTCCGGGTCGGCGCCGGCGCCGAGCCCGCGGGTCAGCTCCCGGCCGACGTCCAGCTTCACGTCGGCGTCGCTCATCAACAGCGCCTGCGCGTCGGTGTTGACCGCGATGAACTCGACGCCCTTGAGACCGACCTCGATCATGCGGTTGACGGCGTTGACCCCGCCACCGCCGATGCCGACGACCTTGATGACCGCGAGGTAGTTGGTCGGATGTGTCATCGGTCAGCCCTCCCTTCGACCGAGGCCGTTACAACGACGCCGTGCGAAGCCGGCGTCAACAGCGACGCGGCGGCCCTCTCAGCAGCGTAGGCGCCCAGCGCTAGCTGATCCAGGCTGCCACGCCCCGGGCGTGTCGTAACCAGCACAACATTTCCGGCCACCACCGCCGTCGCGCCCCGACTACCACTATCGGATGGGTCACCCGGGTCGCTACCGGATACTCACCACCTCCGGCGCGCTGACGTCGATCACCTCGCCGTCCCGGTCCAGCAGCGCCGTCGCCACCTGCGCCTTGGCCTCGCTGTCCGATTCGTCCCCCCAGACCACCGTCCACCCCGACCGGAGCTTGAGCTCGATCCGAGCCGGTCCCGGGGCGGCCACCGACTCCAGGTCGGCGCGCAACTGCGGGGTGAGCGAGTCGAGCACCGCCAACGCCGCCCGGGTGGCCGGATCGGCCGGGCCGGGCGTGGCGACGATCACCACCGGCAGCTCGCCGGCCGCCGGCACGGTCTGGAACACCACCCCGTTCGCGTCGATCACCGCGAAGCAGTCGCCGTCCGGATCGCAGCCGGGGCCGGGTGTGATCGGCACGGCCGCCACCCCGGTCCGCTCGACCACTTCGATCACCACCGCGCTCGGCCAGTCCCGGCGTACGGTCACGGTTTCCACCGGTGGCAGCGCCGCCACCCGCTCGGCCACCTCGCCGGTGCGGACCCGCAGCAGCGGGGTGTTGAGCGAGACCGCCGCCGCCTGCTGGACCTCCGCGGTGGACAGCAGCGAGGTGCCGGTGACCCGGACCTCGCGTACCCCCACCACCGAGGTCCCCCACAGCAACCAGCCGCCGGCGCCCACGACCAGGCCGGCGGCCACGATCGACAGCCAGTGACGCCGCCGCAACCGGCGGGGTCGAGGAGCCCGGAAGAACCGGCGGATCCAGCGCGGCACGGCGTCGGTGCCGGCCCGCACCAGTCGCCAGCCGCGCTCGCTCATCCGCTCCCCAACGCCGCTCTGTCCCGCAGCGCCGCCAGCAGCTCGTCGCCGAGCAGCGAGATCGGCGGGGCACCCATCGTCACCACCAGGTCGCCGGGCCGGGCCCGGGCGGCCACCTCGGCCGGCACCGCGTCCCAGGCGTCCACGAACACCTTCCGGTCGGCCGGCAGGTCGATCGCGGCGGTGAGCGCCGCCCCGCCCTCGCCCGGGGCCCGCACCTCGCCGGGTCCGAACACCTCCATCACCACCACCTGGTCGGCGATCGCCAGCGCGGCGGCGATTTCGGTCTGCAGGTCCCGGGTCCGGTAGACCCGGTACGGCTGGAACACCACCAGCAGCTGCCCGTCGCCGGTCAGCTCCCGGAACGTGCGCAGCGCCGCGGTCATCGAGGTCGGGTGGTACGCGTACTCGTCGTAGACCCGGACCCCGCCGGCGGTCCCCTTCAGCTCGAACCGGCGCCGCACTCCCGGGAAGGCGGCGAGCCCGGCCGCCACCCGGTCGGCCGGCACCCCCAACCGCAGCGCCACCAGCGCCGCGGCGGCGCTGTTGAGGCCCAGGTGCTGGCCCGGCACCGGCAGCGACAGCTCGCCCAGCGGCTCACCGTCCAACCAGGCCAGATACCGTACGCCCTGCACTGTGGACCGGATCGACTCGACCCGCAGGTCGGCGCCGGCCGACTCGCCGAACGTGTAGACGGTGCGGCCCTGCGAGCGCAGCCGGGCGGCGAGCGCCGCGGTCCGCTCGTCATCGGCGAACGTGACCACGAACTCCCGACAAGTGAGTCCGAACTCGACAAACCCGTCGGTCAGGCCGGCCAGGTCGCCGTAGGTGTTGAGATGGTCGCGGTCGATGTTGGTGATGACCCCGACGTGCGGCCGGTAGCGCAGGAACGACCGGTCCGCCTCGTCCGCTTCGATCACGAAATGCTCGCCGGTGCCGTGATGCGCGCCACCGGTGGCGTCGGACATCTCGCCGCCGATCACGAACGACGGGTCCAGTCCAGCCTGCTGCAGGATGCAGGTGAGCATCGAGGTGGTGGTGGTCTTGCCGTGGGTGCCGGCGACCGCGACCGACCGGCGGCCGACCATCGCGGCGACCAGCGCCTCGGACCGGTGCAGCACCCGCAGCCCGCGCCGGCGCGCCTCCTCCAGCTCCAAGTGGTCGGCCGGGATCGCGGTCGAGTACACCACCGTGTCGACACCATCCAGATTGGACGCCGCGTGCTCGCGGTAGATGGCGCCGCCGAGCGCGCGTAGTGCCGCCAGCGCCGGCCAGTCCCGCAGCTCGCTGCCGGTGACCGGGATCCCCCGGGTCAGCAGCAGCCGGGCCAGCTCGCTCATGCCGACCCCGCCGACCCCGATCAAGTGCACCGTGCCGAGCTGCTCAGCGGTCAGCTCGGTCTGCTCGCCCTGCTCGTCCCGCACCATCACGCCGGGACCACCTCCAGCACGTACTCCCGCAACGCCTCGTCGCCGTCGCGCCGCCCGTACGCGGCAGCCGCGGCGCCCATCATCGCCAGCCGGGCCGGCTCCCGGAACATCCCGATCACCGTCCGCTCGACCAAGTCCGGGGTCAGCTCGGCGTCGTCGACCAGGATCCCGCCGCCGGCCTGCACCACCGGCAACGCGTTGCGCTTCTGCTCCTGGTTGCTGTGCGGGTAGGGCACGTAGATCGCGGGCAGGCCGACCGCTGCCAGCTCGGCGATGGTCATCCCGCCGCTGCGGCTGAGCACCAGATCGGCGGCGGCGTAGCCCAGCTCCATCTCGTTGAGGAACCGCATCTTCACGTACGGCATCGGCAGGTCCGGCGGGATGTCGATGTCCTCGTTGCGGGCGCCGGTGATGTGCAGCACCTGCACCCCGGCGGCGCTGAGCGCCTTCGCGGCACCGGCCATCGCCAGGTTGATGGACCTGGCGCCCTGTGACGCGCCGAACACGAACAGGACCGGCGCGTCCGGCCGCAGCCCGAACCGTGCCCGGGCCTCGGCCCGCCGGGACTCCCGATGCAGGGTGGCGATCGAGCGCCGCAGCGGCACCCCGACCACCCGGGCCTTGCGCAGTTGCTTGGACTCCTTCACCTGATGCGGGAACCCGACCGCCACGTGCGGGGTGAGCTTCATCGCCAGCCGGTTGGCGACCCCCGGCGGCACGTTCATCTCGTGGATCACGGTCGGCAGCTCCCGTCGCCAGGCGGCGAGGTAGGCCGGCACCGCCACGTAACCGCCGAACCCGACCACCACCTGCGCCTCGACCTCGTCCAGGATCTTGCCGGCGGCCCGGGCCGACTGCCACATCCGGCCGGGGGTCTTCACCAGGTCGGCGTTCACCGACCGGGGCAGCTGGTACGCAGGGACGTGGCGCAGCTCGTAGCCGTGCGGCGGGATGAGTTCGTTCTCAAGCCCGCGTGGCGTGCCCAGACAGGTGATCCGTACGCCTGGATCATGGCGGCGCAGGCAGTCGGCGAACGCCAGCAGCGGGTAGATATGTCCGCCGGTGCCGCCACCGGCGAGCACCACGGACCTCAGCCCGGTCAACCTATCTCCTCCTTGACCCGCGCGCGGGGAAGCGGTGGCAACGGCGCCCACAGTACCTGCACCCAGCGGGCCGGTGGGCGCGCGTGCAGGGCTCGGGAGGCGTCCGGCTCGGCCCGCGCGAACGAGGCCAGCATGCCGACCGCCGCGAGCGTGACCAGCAGCGCGCTGCCACCGGTGGAGATGAACGGCAGCGGCAGGCCGGTGACCGGCAGCAGCCCGACCACCCCGCCGACGTTGATCACCGTCTGGCCGACGATCCAGGCGATCACGCCGGTGGCGGCGAGCCGGCGGAACCCGTCGCTGACCCGGCGGGCGATCCGCAGCCCGGTGTAGGCCAGCACCCCGAACAGGCCGAGCACCACCAGGCAGCCGATCACCCCGAGCTCCTCGCCGATCACGGCGAAGATGAAGTCGTTGTCCTCCTCCGGCAGCCAGCCCCACTTGTACGCGGCGTTGCCGAGCCCGACCCCGAACCAGCCGCCGTCGGCGATCGCGCTGCGCCCCTGCACCGCCTGGTAGCACTGGTCGAGCACGTCACAGTTGGGGTCGAGGAACGAGGTGAGCCGCTCCACCCGGTAGCTGCGCTGGGCGGCGATCAGCAGCGCGATCCCCGCCACCACCGCCAGCCCCATGCCGGCGAACACCCGCAGCCGGACCCCGGCCGCCCACAGCATCCCGACGAACAGCACCAGCAGGCACAGCATCGTGCCCAGGTCGGTGAAGCCGACCAGCAGCATCAGCGCGCCGGTGACCGGGAACAGCGGCAGCGCCAGCTGCCGCCAGTAGCCGAGCGCCGGCCCCTTGCGGGTCAGCACGTCCGCCGCCCACAGCACCAGCGCCAGCTTCGCCAGCTCCGAGGGCTGCATCGACAGCCCGCCGAGCTCCAGCCAGTTCAGGTTCGCCTCGATCGGGCCCAACCGGGCCGGCCCGTCGCCCCGGTGCAGCAACGACACCGCGTCGAGCAGGCCCTGCAGCAGGAAGGCCAGCAGCAGCAGCGGCAGCCCGAGCGCCCGGAAGGTGCGGGCCGGCAGCCGCTGGCAGACCCAGAACGCCAGCAGCCCGAACAGCGCGTAGGTTGCCTGCTCGGCGATCCGGGTGAACGCGCTCCCCTCGGTCGCGTACGAGTTCACGCTGGTCGCCGAGAAGACCATCATCAGCCCGATCGCCAGCAGCAGGCCGGCGCTGGCGAGCAGCAGATGGTACGAGGCGAGGGGGCGGGCCAGCAGCCCATGGAGCAACCCGGCGACCCGCTGCATCCGTTCATTATCGACCGTCAGGAACCCCTGGCCCTGGAGCCGGCCGCGCGTGTCGCGGGCAACTGATGGAGTCGCGACGGGCTGGCGCGGGGGTCAGCCGCCCGCTTCGGGCGCCATCCGCTCGACGGTGCCCGCGACTTCGCCCGGGCCCGAGCCCGGCCTTCCTCAGTGACGGTCACTCCGACGGCGGCCAGCATGCGGCTGGTCTCCTCGCGGACATCCTCGGTACGGCAGCGGGGCGCGACTGCCCAGCAAGGGGTGCGGCCGGAAACCGGCTACCCGGGTGAGCACCTCGCCGAGCGCCGGCAGCGGGTTGACCCCGCCCTCCGGCGTGGTGGTCATCGCACCGCCACGTTCGGGATCACCCACTCCCCGAGCACCTCGATCAGCTCGGTCGGGAAGGTGTAGGAGCCGAGATGTCGAATGTAGAAGCTGCGGGCACCGGCATCCACTGCGGACTGGAATTTGGCGGCCAACTCGGCCGGCCGGCCGATCACGAAGCCGGCCGCGTACCGGGCGGCAGCCTCATCGCTGACCCATTGCCCGGCCACCTCGACCGCGGCGCCCCAATCCATCGCATGCCCCATGTCCGGGTGGATGCCGGGGATGTGGGCCGGTGGGTCGATGTCGATGCCGTAGGCCTCCCGCACCGCCTTCCTGCCGGCGAGCTGGGCGTGGTGCACCAGGAACGGCTTCACCAGCCGGGTGACGGCGGCCGGGTCGTCGGCGGGGTGGCACTGGGCGTGCACACAGATCTCGACCTCCGCCGGGTCGCGGCCGACCGCGGCGGCGGCTTCCGCCACCCAGCCGCGGGTCCGGGCGATCGCGGCCGGGTTCATCGCCGACCCGATCGTCCCGTCGCACAGCTCACCGGCGAGCCGGCAGGTCCGGGGACCGCTGACCGCGAGGTAGATCGGGACCCGGGTCTTGGGTACCGACATCAGCCGGACCACCCGGCCGTCGGCGCCGATCACCTCGCCGCCGTCCAGCAGGGTACGCACCAGCCGCAGGTGCTCGCGCATCGCTGCCAGCCGCACCCGCGGCAGGCCAACGGTCCGGACGGCGCTGTCGCCAGTACCTACCCCGAGTACGAACCGGCCCGGCGCGAGCTCGGCGGTGGTGGCCGCCGCGGCGGCGGTGACTGTCGGGTGGCGAGTCGCGAAGTTGGTCACGCAGGTGCCGAGCCGGATCCGGCTGGTGGCGGTGGCGGCGACCGCGAGCGCCGCCCACACGTCCCGCCACAGCAGCTGCGAGTCGGGGATCCAGGCGGTGTCGAACCCGGCGTCCTCCGCGGCCTTGACCACCCGGGCAACCTCGGTGAGCTCGCCGCACGGCGGGATCCGGATCCCGAACCGCACCGCCTCACCCACGGTCAACAAGATAGTTGATCTTTAGGCGCAGGGCTAGCAGTAGCTGGAGTCTGGCTTGGACGGCAGACCCTGACCGCCGCCCAAGCCGGAGCCAGGCCGCTCGAGACGGTTCGTGGTTCGAGGATGCCCGGCTCAGGTCGTGTGTAGACAGTCCGGTTTCGGCCTTGGGGAAACGGGTAGCGCGACTAGACTCGAACACGTGAGCGAGCAGCGGGCGCGGACCGGGTTGCCGGAAGACCTGGAGGTGATGCCACCAGGTGCCGACCTCGCTGCGCTGCTGGACTCGATCGACCGCACCCGCCTGTCGGGTGCCGACCGGCTGCGCCTGGCGCGGGCGCGCAACCGGCTGGCGTCGTATGCGCAGGCCCGGCTGCTGGAAGACCTCTACGCGGTGAGCTTGGAGGAGCCACCCCAGGATGCGGGTGGGGTGGTGGACCCGCAGCAGGCCAGCCGGTATCCCTGGGCCGAGACGGAAGTCGCCTTCGCGCTGCGGTGGACCCGGGTCGCCGCCGCA
>DATCKZ010000041.1:0-1715 GCA_036564175.1 Natronosporangium sp. | reverse complement strand
GGACCGGGCTCCTCGGGAATTCCCCTCATCACGGCCGGGACGGGCGCTCGTCGGGGAATGGGCCGCCTGCGCCACGCACGGGAGGAAGACTGTGGGTGAATAGGGTGCGCATACCGCCCGACGACCGATCGCCCGAGGACCGCCGGCCTGACGGCCGACAGTCAGGCGGCCAGTCGATATCCGCGGACCGGACGGCTTCCGAAGGCCGGCCGGGCACCAAAGGACGGATGGGATCCGAGGAACGGATGGGTGGTGAGGGGCAGCCGGGGAGGGAGTCCGCCCGGCAGGAGGAGGGCCGGCGACAGGAGGCTCGGCCAGAGGAGGACCGGCGAGAGGACGGCCGGGGAGAGGATGGCCGGGGAGAGGAGCGGATGCCCGGCGCGCTGGCCGCGCTGGCCCGCTTCTCGGTCCGCCACCGGTACTGGGTGCTCGTCATCGCCGCGGTCGCCACGATCAGCGCGTTCGCGGTCGGCCGGGACGTCGCCGCCAAGCTGGCGTTCGGCGGCTGGATCTCGCCGGACGCCGAGTCCAGGCAGGCCGACGCCCTGCTCGGCCGGCTGTTCCCGGACAGCGTGCCGAACCTCGTCCTGGTCGCCCGCGCCCCGGGTTCGGTGGACGACCCGGCGGCCGAGGCGGCCGGGCGGCGGCTGACCGAGCGGCTGGCGGCCGAGGCCGACACCATCGGCGTGGACTCGTACTGGAACCGGCGCGACCCCACCCTGCGCTCGCATGACGGCCGGGCCGGGCTGGTCGTGGCGCGGGTGACCGGCGCCGAGCCGGAGATCCCGGTGCGGGCGCACGAGATCGGGGAGCGGCTGGCCGGCACCGAGGGCCCGCTGACGGTCACCTATGCCGGCGAGGCGCCGATCTGGTGGGAGGTGGGGGAGCAGTCCGCTGAGGACCTGCACCGCGCCGAGCTGCTCGCCGTCCCGGCTGTGCTGATCGGGCTGCTGCTGGTGTTCGGCGGCCCGCTCGCCGCGCTGCTGCCGCTGCTGGTCGGCGTGGTCTCGGTCGCCGGGACCATCGCCCTGCTCCACACGCTGGCCGAGCTCACCACCGTCTCGGTGCTGGCGCTGAACATCACCACCGCGCTGGGGTTCGCGCTCGCCCTCGACTACAGCCTGTTCGTGGTCAGCCGGTACCGGGAGGAGCTCGCCGCCGGCCGCCCGGTCGGCGAGGCCATCCAGCAGAGCATGCGCACCGCCGGCCGGACGGTGCTGTTCTCCGCGGTGACCGTGATGCTCTCGCTGGCCGGCCTGCTGGTCTTCCCGCTGTTCCTGTTCCGCTCGCTGGCCTATGCCGGCATCTGCGTGGTGGGGGTGGCCGCCGTTGCCACGCTGCTCGTCCTGCCGGCGGCGCTGGCGCTGCTGGGCCACCGGGTCACCCGGTTCGACCCGTTCCACCGGGTGCGCCGGCTGTGGTCGGCGGGGCCGAGCAACTGGCACCGGCTCGCGATGGCGGTGATGCGCCATCCGGTGCTGGTCGCGGTTCCGGTGACCCTGCTGCTGCTGGTGCTGGCGCTGCCGTTCCGGCACGCGTCCTTCACGCTCGGCGACGAGCGGGTGCTGCCGGCGTCGTCGCAGATGTACCAGACGATGCAGATGATCCGGGACGACTTCGGCTACGGCGTGACCATGGAGCAGAAGATCGTGCTGGACGGGCTGGACCCGGTCGCCGACTCCGCCGCCCTGGAGGAGTACGCGCTGCGGGTGTCG
>DATCKZ010000040.1:0-8149 GCA_036564175.1 Natronosporangium sp. | reverse complement strand
CCGTCGGGGTTGTCGAGCCACTCCACTCGCCGGGCTGTCACCGCCGACCGGTACCGCGTCTTGGCGGCTTCGGGGCAGATGGCCAGGATCAGCGTGCGCAGCTTGGCCCGCAGCTGCCCGGTGGTCCACTCGGCAGCCTGCGCGATCACCCGCTCGACCAGCTGCCGCCGCGCCTCGACCTGGTGGTCGGGGAGCCACCCGACCAGCTCGCAGATCACCAACGCCTTGGGCATGTCGATCTCACCGGCGAGCAGGGCGGCGTGGACGGCGGGGAGGTCTTCGATCAGCTCGCGGGCTTGGTCGAGCCGGCCTGCGGCGGCAACCCGGCCCGCGCCTGCTGCTCGCTCACGTGTTCGAGTCTAGTCGCGCTACCCGTTTCCCCAAGGGCAAAACCGGACTGTCTACACACGACGAAAACCGACCCTCAACGAAGGGACGATCTCCGCGATAGCCCGGTTGCTGGTTGACGCGGCCGTGCAACCCTGCCGTCGGCTGCGGCCACACTGCATCCCAGCCTTTGTACTGAGCAGGTCGTGAAGTGACGGCACCTCCGCTCCGGCGTAACCGATACTTCGTGCTGCTCCACCTCGGGCACCTGATCTCGGTAACCGGCACGCAAGTGGCTTCGGCGGCGTACCCGCTGCTGGTGCTGGCCAGCTCCGGTTCCGGCCGCGCTGCGGTCTGACCAACATCATCGGCTCGGGAATCCTGCTAGCGCTGGTGGTGGTGGGCTGGCGGTACTCCCGGCCGGCTTGGGCACCCGGTCGCCGGCAATCCGACGACCTACCGTGTTGGCCGGACGATGCTGGGCAGAATGAACGGCGTGGGACACCGACCGTGACCGTCGACGGGCCGCGAACCTGAGCATCCATCTGGAAAACGGGGACGAGGTGGTGATCCTGGAGGGCCGGCCTTCCCGGCGAGCGCGACCCGGCGGGTGTTTCCTAGCGCGTCGGCGTAGCCTCGGTCGGCGGGCGCGGCTGCGGCGGCACCGTCTCCGTGGGGACCGGCGGGGCCGGCGGGCAATCCGGTGCCTCGAAGTCCGGGTCGACGCCGATCACCCGGACCTGCAGCGGGTGCAGCTCCGCCCTGGCGGCCACTGTGCACAGGATTTGCGCGATGGCCAGGTCGGGTAGCTCAGCCACCTGATCGGCCGGGAGGGCGGTGGACACGTGGACCACGCCGCTCACGCCGGTGTCAGTCGAGAACGGCGTGGCCTCCGCCGGCACCTCGGTGGTGACTCCCTCGGCGGCTTCCGCGTCGGTCGGGCCGGCCGCGAGCAGGTTGAGCGCTGCCGCATCGGGGAGCCGGCCGCCGAGCCGCCAGACCGGTTGGAGCCGATCGCCCGACACCAGATAGAGCAGGGTGGCGGACGGTTCGGCCCGGCCGCTCGGCGGCGCGGCCCCGGTGATGACCCCGCTCGGTTGCACCCCGCAGCCGGCCAGCGCGGCGAGCACGCCGAGGCCCGCGACCACCAATCGAACCCGCCCGGCGATCATTCCGGTCCTCCGTTCCCGACTCGTGCCCAGCGGGGCAGCCGGAGCGTGAACACCGCCCCGCCGTCCGGGGCGTTGCCAGCGGTGAGGCTGCCCTGGCGTTCGCCGTCGCGGTGCAGCCGCGCGTTCGCCAGCGCGATCGACAGCCCCAGACCACTGCCCGCGGACCTGGCCCGGGCGGCGTCGGCCTTGTAGAACCGGTCGAACACCCGCGGCAGCACCGCCTCGGCCAGCCCGGGGCCGTGGTCGCGGACCGCCACGGTCACCCACTCCGGGTCGGCGGTCAGCCGCACCGAGACCGGCGGCTCACCGTGCCGCAGGGCGTTGCCGACCAGGTTCGCGATGATCACATCCACTCGCCGGGGGTCCACCCGGGCGGTCACCGCGGGCGGAAGCTCGGCGGACACCGATTCCGACCAGCCCCGGGTACGCAGGGTCGCGCGCACCAGGTCGGCGAGGTCAACCTCGTCCAGCGCGAGGGTGGCGACCCCGGAGTCGAACCGGCTGATCTCGATCAGGTCGTTGACCAGCCGGGTCAGGTTCCGGGTCTCCTGGCTGACCAGCTGGGCGGCCGTGCCGGCATGCTCGGACAGCTCGGTGGCCTCCTCGTCGAGGACATCGGCGACCGCGGTCAACGCGGCCAGGGGCGTCCGCAGCTCGTGCGAGACGTCGGCCACGAACCGGCGAGCGTCCGCCTCCAGCCAGCGCAGCTGGTTGACGTGGCGTTCGAGCTCCGCGGCGGTGCGGTTGAAGGTCCGCGCCACCTCGGCCAGCTCATCCGAGCCGCGGACCTTGATCCGGGTGGTCAGCTCCCCCTGGCCGAGCCGGTGGGCGGCCTGGCCCAGCTCCCGCACCGGTCGCAGCACACTGCGGGTGGCCAGCAGGGCCAGGATCACCGCGAACGCCAGCGCCACCCCGCCGCCGAGCCAGGCGGTGCGGGCCAGGCCGTCGATGCTGCGCTGCTCCGGAAGCAGGTTGCGGGCCAGGTAGACCTCGATGCCGGTGGGCCGGGCGGGCTGTCCCGGTTCAACGATCAGCAGTGGCGTCCCAATGATCAACACGGGTTCGCCGTACAACCGCACCCGTTGCCAGGCGATGTCCCCGCCGGCTACCGCCTGCCGCAGCTCCGGCGGGATCACGCCGGGATCCAGGCCGCCCGACGAGTGCAGGTCGCGGTAGATGGCGACCGCGGCGCTGTCCCAGTCGGTCGCGGTCTCGGCGATCGCGGCCAGGTCGGTCTGGTCGGGTGGCTCGCTCGGCAGTGGATAGACCGTCTCCAGCCGGCTGACCATCGCCTCTACCGCGGAGTCCTGTGCCCGCTGCAGGATCGCGGTGCGGGCCGGGAAGTAGATCGCACCGGCCACCGCCGCGGTGGTGACCACGCACAGCAACCCGAACGCGAACAGCAGTCGCGCCCGCAGCCCCAGCGTCGGCCGGCCGGCCACCGCCGGTTACACCGGCCCGAAGCGGTACCCGAACCCGCGCACCGTCTGCACGTAGGTGGGTGCCGCCGAGTCGTCCTCGATCTTCGCGCGCAGCCGCTGCACGCAGGCGTCCACCACCCGGGAGTCGCCGAAGTACCCGTGTTCCCACACCGACTCCAGCAACTGCTGGCGGGTGTAGACCCGGCCCGGCGTACTGGCCAACTCGAGGAGCAGCCGGAGCTCGGTCGGGGTGAGGCCGACCGGCTCGCCGCGCTTGGTGACCACCAGCCCGGCCCGATCGATGGTCAGGTCCCCGTACCGCTCCAGGTCGGCCTGCTCCCGTCCGGTGCGCCGGAGCACCGCCCGGATCCGCGCCTCGAGCACCCGTGGCTGCACCGGCTTGACCACGTAGTCGTCGGCGCCCGCCTCCAGCCCGGCCACCACGTCCATGTCGTCGCTGCGGGCGGTGAGCATGATGATGGGCACCTGGCCAGCGGCCCGGATCCGGCGGCAGACCTCGAACCCGTCCATGCCCGGCAGCATGAGATCGAGCACGACGACATCGGGAAGGTCGGTCCGGAGCCGGCTGAGCCCCTGTTCGCCGGACTCCACCGCCCGGACCCAGTGGCCATGCCGGGTCAGCGCCAGCTCCAAGCCCTGCCGTACGGCCGGGTCGTCCTCGATCAACAACACTCGCGACACGGCGCCGAGCACCACCGACCCCCCATGCGCTTCGCCCGTCGAAGCTGCTTCGACGCTACCTGACGATATCGGCCTCGATGCTCTAACCTCGCCCCCCCGAGTCACCACCGCGTCCGTACCACGTCACGGCCAGGTCACGACGGCGTCCGCGGCCGTGGTTGTCGAAACCTTGTGACATTCGCGGGACCGGACCCGCACATCCGGCAACAACCGTGAGAGCCATGACCGATGGACACATTCCGCTGCGGGCACGCGACCGGCTCTATGCCGCGGCCACCAAGCTGCTCGCCGTGCTGCTGCTCCCCGTCGCGTTCGTCCGCAGCCCGGGCCGGGCACGGTACCTGGCTTGCCAGTGGGCGCTGCGGTTGCGGTTCCCCCGCGAGGACCTCACCGGGCTCACCGCGGCCGCCGAGGCGGCGTTCCGGGCGGCGCGCACCGAGGCGTTCTGGCGGTACGGTCAGCTGATCGGACTCACCTCGGGATACCGGCACCCGACCGTCCAGCAACGACTATTCGATGAGGCGGTACGCAAGACCGGCTCGCCGGTCGCGGCCCGGCTGTGGACGCTGCCGCCGGAGGAGTCCAGTCACGTCAAGGGGATCGGGCTCGACGTACGCCCGACCGAAGGCGCGAACTGGCTGGCCGAACACGGTGCCCGATACCACCTCTACCGGACCTTCGACAACGAGTGGTGGCATTTCGAGTACCTGCCGGAGCGGCGTTGCCTGCCGCGGCAGCGACCGCCGCACCCGGCCGCCGCCGGCGAGCGGGCCCGCGGAGGTTTGTAGCACACCGGTGACATAACCCGGACGCGATCGCGACGAGCGCCCGCGACGCTGTCCGGTATGGTCAACGCGACATCGCAGCTGCCGCAACAGACCGACCTCGAGGCGGCGGCGGCCTGGCTGGCCGACCGGGTGGTGGCGACGCCGGTGGTACGGTCGCCGGCGCTGGACCGGATCGCCGGGGCCACCCTGTGGCTGAAGGCGGAGAACCTCCAGACCACCGGGTCGTACAAGTACCGGGGCGCGACGCTGGCGGTGGACCGGCTGGCGCGGGCCGGCGACTGTCCAGGGGTGATCGCCCAGAGCACCGGCAACCACGGGCTCGCGGTCGCCACCGCTGCCCAGGCGTACGGCCTCGCCGCCACCGTGGTGCTGCCGATCGACGCGCCCCTCACGAAGGTCCGCCGGATCGAGGCCACCGGCGCCCAGGTGATGCGAGTCGGCACCACAGTGGAGGAACGGCTGGCGGTGGTCGAGCGGCTCCGGGCGGAGAGCGGCTACCGGCTGGTCGACGCGTACGACCATCCCGACGTGATCGCCGGCCAGGGCACCGCGGCGCTCGAGCTCATCGAGGCGGCGCAGCGGCAAGGGGTGGCGCTCGACGCGGTGGTGGTCCCGGTGGGCGGCGGTGGCGGTGTGGCCGGTGCCTGCCTGGCGGCCGCCGGCCGCGACCTCGCCGTCTACGGAGTGGAGCCGGTGGGCTGCGACTCGCTCCGCCGCAGTCTCAAGGAGGGCCGGCGGGTCACGGTGCCGCCGGCCCAGACCCTCGCCGACGGCCTACGACCGTCCTGTGTGGGCGAGCTGCCGTTCCGGATCGCGTACGGCACGGTGGCCGGCGTGGTCCGGGTGGACGACCGGGCGATCGCGCGAGCGCTTTGTTTGGCGCTGTTCCACACGGCGCTGCTGCTCGAGCCGGCGGCGGCGGCCGGGCTGGCGGGCGCGTTCCGGCTGGCCGCCGCGGGCGCCTTCCACCAGATCGGCGTGGTGTTGACCGGCGGCAACATCGAGCCGGCCGGGCTGGCCCGGCTGCTCACCGAGCACGTCGCCGCCGAGCGGAGGATCGTCCTATGAGTAGGGTACGGGTGGGCGTGCTGTTCGGCGGCCCGTCGGCGGAGCACGAGGTCTCCTGCGCTTCCGCGATGGCGGTGCTCCGGGCACTGGCGCCGGACCGGTATCAGCCGGTCGCGATCGGGATCACCCCGGAAGGCGAGTTCCGGCTGTTGCCCGAGCCCGAACTGGCCCGGTTCCGGGACCGGCCGGCCGCCGCGCGGGCGATCGACGACCGGCTGGCGGTCACCGGTGAACCGGTCGAACTGCGAGCGGGTCGGCCGGCGCCGACCGCGCGGGTCACTCCGGTCGGCGCGCCGGACCGGCTGCTCGCCGAGCTGGACGTGGTCTTTCCGGCGCTGCACGGCCGATTCGGCGAGGACGGAGTGCTGCAGGGTCTACTAGAGACGCTCGGGGTGCCGTACGTCGGGTGTGGCGTCCTGGCCTCGGCGGTCGGCATGGACAAGGTGGCGATGAAGCGAGCGTTCCGGGCCGAGGGCCTGCCGGTCGCGCCGTACGTGTGGTTCGACGAGCGGCGCTGGCGGACCCATCCGAACCCGTGGGAGCTGGTACGGGGACTGCGGCGGCCGCTGTTCGTCAAGCCGAGCCGGATGGGATCGTCGATCGGGATTTCCCGGGTCGCCGACGGCGACGACCTGGCGGCGGCGGTGAAGCTCGCCTTCCAGCACGACCGGGTGGTGCTCGTGGAGCAGGGGATCAGCGCGCGGGAGCTGGAGTGCGGGGTGCTGGGCGGGCAGCCGGTCGAGGCGTCGGTGGTCGGCGAGGTGACGGTCGCCGGCGGCTGGTTCGACTATCGCCAGAAGTACTTCGGCGACGCCGACCCGATGATCGTGCCGGCGGTGCTGCCGCCGGATGTCGCCGCCGAGGTGCGCCGGTTGGCGATCGAGGCGTTCCAGGCGGTCGGCGGCTGGGGCCTCGCCCGGGTGGACTTCCTCTACGACGAGGCGGCCGGCGAGGTGTTCGTCAACGAGCTGAACACCATGCCCGGGTTCACGGTGCACTCGATGTTCCCGAAGGTGTGGGCCGCCACCGGGCTGCCCTATCCGGCGCTGCTGGACCGGCTGATCGAGCTGGCGTTCCAGCGCCACGCCGACGAGCGCGGCGGCTGACGAATTTGGCTCGGCCTTCTCTCACGTTCTCCCTCCGGCTACATGACGTGTGTGTAGCATGACTGCTGGTAACTACTGATCAGCACATCGATTGGCCCGAGGCGGTCCGCCCCAGGCGCGGGGGAGTCATGAGCTACCGGACACGTGTGGTGCTCGGCCTGGCCGGCGGATACGCGCTTGGCCGATTCCGGAAGGGCCGGTGGCTGCTGGCGATCGCCGCGCTGCTGGCCAGTCGCCGGCTCGGATCGGCGGTGACCCAGCGGGGAACCGCCGCGCTCAGCGCCTCGCCGGAGTTGCAGAAGCTCGCCGAGCAGACCAAGGCGACCGCGGTCGCGCTGGTCGGTAACCGGATCGGCGGCCTGACCGACCGGATCACCGCGGTGACCGATTCGCTCCGGCCGGGTGAGCGCACGGCCGAACCGGATGGGCAGGACGAATCTGATCAGCGGGCGGAGGCGGATGCCCCGGCCGAGTCGGCCGAGGGCGAGCAGCCGGACGAGGGCGAGCAGCCGGACCAGGGCAAGCAGCCGGCGGAGTCGGGCGGCGCCGACGAGTCGGCCGAGGGCGACCAGCCAGACGAGGGCGACCAGCCAGACGAAGGCGACCAGCCGGCCGCGGCCGAACCGCCGAGTGACGAGCCGGAACCCGCCGAGCCGGAGGCTGCCGAGCGGGAACCTGAGCCGGCGAAGCCGAGGAAGCGTGCGGCGGCCAAGTCGGGTGGCGACCGGCCGGGCCGGGATGACGACTCGATCGGCGTCAGCGGGCGGCCTCGGCGGAAGCGGGGAGCGCAATGACCGACCAGCCAACCTCCGCCGCCAGCGGCCAGCTGCTCGATCCGCTCAAGCAGGCGCTCCGCGAGCTGCTCAAGGTCGCCGGCCAGCGGGCGATCGGCTCGGTCACCGACCGGCTCGCGGATGCCGGCAAGAAGGTCGGGAAGCAGGTGGTCGAGCAGAGCGGCGGTCTCACCGGCGTGGTTACGAAGACCGCGGGTGGGGCGGTCAAGAAGACCGCCGAGAAGGTGAAGGACGCCGCCACCGGCGGTGGCGGTGACAGCTCCGGCGGAAACGCCAAGGTCACCAACATCGTCGAGGAGATCGACGTCGGGGTGCCGGTCCGGCTCGCGTACGACCAGTGGACCCGGTTTACCGATTTCCCCGGGTTCATGAAGCAGGTCGAGAACGTCGACCAGGAGTCGGACACCGAGCTGAAGTGGCGCGGAAAGATCCTTTGGTCGCACCGGGACTGGAAGTCGACCATCATCGAGCAGATCCCGGACAAGCGGATCATCTGGCGGTCGGAGGGCTCGAAGGGCTATGTGAACGGCGCGGTCACGTTCCACGAACTCGCGCCCGAGCTGACCCGGATCCTGGTGGTGCTGGAGTACTACCCGGGCGGGTTCTTCGAGAAGACCGCGAACCTGTGGCGGGCGCAGGGCCGGCGGGCCCGGCTGGAGCTGAAGCATTTCCGGCGGCACGTGATGACCCAGGCGATCCTGAAGCCGGAGGAGGTGTCCGGCTGGCGGGGCGAGATCCACGATGCCGAGGTGACCAAGCCGCACCGCGACG
>DATCKZ010000039.1:0-10777 GCA_036564175.1 Natronosporangium sp. | reverse complement strand
GTGCTAGCGCCGATCGGGGCCCGGGTGAGCATCACCGCGAACAGCAGCAGCACCACCACCGCCCCGACGTAGATGAGCACCTGCACCCAGGCGATCAGCTCGGCGGTGAGCACCAGGTACATCCCGGCCACCGCCCCGAGGCAGACCACCAAATAGAGCCCGGCCCGGACCAGGTGGGCGGTGGTCACCACAAGCAACCCGGCGCCGACCGCGACGGCGCCGAGCCCGAGCAGCAACCAGTCCGCTACCGTCATCCGGCCGCCGCTTTCTCCTCTTTAGAGGGTTCCCCGTTCGGGTCGTGGGCGGGCGGCGGTGGCACGGTCGGGAGCCACTGGCCGAGCCGGTCCTTCTCGTGCAGCAGGTCCCGGATGTCGTACTCGGAGTACTCGAACTCCGGCGACCAGAACAGCGCGTCGAACGGGCACACCTCGATGCAGATCCCGCAGTACATGCAGAGCGAGAAGTCGATGGCGAACCGGTCGAGCACGTTGCGCTGCCGGGGCCGGGCGGCGCCGGGCACCTCCACCGTCTCCTTGTGGGAGTCGATGTAGATGCACCAGTCCGGACACTCCCGGGCGCAGAGCATGCAGACCGTGCAGTTCTCCTCCAGCAACGCGATCACGCCGCGGGACCGCGGGGGCAGGTCCGGCGGCACGTCCGGGTACTGCCGGGTGTGCGAACGCCGGGTCATCGTGCCGAGCGTGACCGCCAGCCCCTCGATCAGCGCCTTACCGGGTACGCCGCTCATGCCACCCATCCTGCCGTGCGTCGCCGCTCCGCGCGACCACCCCTGCTCACCCTTCGATCACCATCCTTACGGCGGCGGTGAGGGCGAGCTGGCCCAACGCGAGCGGCACCAGCACCAGCCAGCACAGCCGCTGCAGCTGGTCCACCCGCAGCCGCGGATAGGTCACCCGCAGCCAGATGATCACGAAGCTGACCGCGAACACCTTCAGCAGCGTCCACAGCCAGCCCAGCTGCTCCGGCGCCGGGCCGCGCCAGCCGCCCAGGAACAGCACCGTGGTCAGCGCCGCCAGCACCACGATCCCGGCGTACTCGGCGAGCATCATGAACGCGAACCGCAGGCCGGTGTACTCGGTCTTGAACCCGAACACCAGCTCGGTGTCGGCGATCGGCATGTCCAGCGGCGGCCGGCGGATCTCGGCCAGCCCGGCCACGAAGAACACGAACAGCGCCGGCAGCTGCCACAGCAGCCACCACGGCCGCCACGCCTCGACGATGCCGGGCAGCGACAGCGTGCCGGCGGCCATCGCCACCGACGCGGCCGCGAGCACGAACGGCAGCTCGTACCCGAGCAACTGGGCGGCTCCCCGTACCCCGCCCAGCAGGCTGTACTTGTTGGCCGACGCCCAGGCCGCCATCATCACCCCGACGATCGGGATGGACAGCACCGCCAGCGCGAAGAACAGCCCGGCATCCAGCGGCTGGCCCACCAGCTCGGCCGGGCCGAGCGGCACCACCAGCAGCGCGAGCAGGTACGGGATCAGCGCAACCAGCGGCGCCAGCTGGAACACCGGCCGGTCGGCGCCGCGCGGCGTGACGTCCTCCTTCTGCACGAACTTGATGCCGTCGGCGATCAGCTGCGCCCAGCCGTGATAGGCGCCGGCGTACATCGGCCCGAGCCGGCCCTGCATGTGCGCCATCACCTTGTGCTCGGTCTGGCCGACCACCATCGGGAGCAGCAGAAACGCGGCCACCACGGCCGCGACCCGGAGCACCACCTCCAGCCAGTCAGCCATCGGCACGCTCCGCTGGGCCCCATTCACCCGGCGCCGGTACGCCGGGCGGGCGCATCGGCTGCCGCCGGCTGCCCCCGGCGTGCGGCTCCCCCGGCTCCTTCGCGCCCGGCCAGGGCTTCGCCACCCGGGCGGCGAGCACGAAGTCCTTGCGCAGCGGGTGGCCCTCGAACTCCGGTGGCAGCAGCAGCGGCTTCAGGTCCGGGTGGCCGGTGAACGAGATCCCGAACATCTCGTGGGTCTCCCGCTCGTGCCAGGCCGCGCCCGGATAGATGTCGACCACGCTCGGCAGCGCCGGCCGGTCGCGACCGACCAGGGTCCGGAGCAGTACGCCGTGCCGGTGGCTGGTCGACCACAAGTGAGCGACCACCCGGAACCCGTCCTGCGCCGGCTCCGGCGACACCTCGTCGACCGCGGAGAGCCAATCGAAGAAGTTCATCGCCAGCTCGGCGTCGTCGCGGGCCGCGCGCAGCGCGGCCGGCCAGCTGGCCGGCGGGACGTCGACGGTCGCCCGGGCGTACCGCTCGCCGCCTCCCGACACGGTGGCCTGCGCGTCGGGCAGGACCGAAACCAACCGCGCGGCCACCTCTTCCGGCGTCACGCGGCTGAGCTTACTCCGGGGCGGGGACCAGCGGGGTGGTCAGTGCCTCGGCGCTGGCCGCGCCTCCGGCCGGGTCGGGGCGGGTGACCCCGCCGATCCCGGACCGCTCGGCCGCGATCTGCTCCTGGAGCCGCAGGATGCCGTGCAGCAGCGCCTCCGGCCGGGGCGGGCAGCCGGGGACGTAGACGTCGACCGGGATGATCTGGTCCACGCCCTTGGTGACCGAGTACGAGTCCCAGTACGGCCCGCCGCAGTTGGCGCAGGCACCGAACGAGATCACGTACTTCGGCTCAGGCATCTGCTCGTACAGCCGCTTCACCGCCGGCGCCATCTTGTCGGTGACCGTACCGGAAACCACCATCAGGTCGGCCTGCCGCGGGCCGTGGGCCACCGGGATCACGCCCAGCCGCATGAAGTCGTGGCGCCCCATGCTGCTGGCGATGAACTCGATCGCGCAGCAGGCGAGGCCGAAGTTGAACACCCACAGCGAGTACCGCCGACCCCAGTTGAGGACGAACCGGATCGGCTCCCCGAGCACGGCCGGCAGCGCAACCCGCGAGCTATCCATGCCGGCCACGTTACCCCGTACCGATGTAGAACGTTACGTACTACGCTGATAGTCATGGAGCAAGTGGCGATCCGTACGCTCAACCAGCACACCACCGAGGTCATCGCACGGGTTGAGCGCGGCGAGGTGGTGGAGGTTACCAACCGCGGAAGGCCGGTCGCCCGGATCGTGCCGATCACCCCCGACACCATGGCCGACCTAGTTGCCGAGGGGGTGGCGCTCCCACCGACCGTAACCGGTCCGATCCCGATGCCCACCGTCGAGGCTGAGCCCGGTTCGGAGGCCGGCGCGCTCGTCTCCGAGCTGCGGGACGAGGAGCGTTGGTGATCTACCTCGACACCGCAGCACTGATCAAACTGGTCCGGGCCGAGGCCGAGTCGGCCGCGTTGACGAACTGGCTCAACAACCGGCAAACAGAGCCACTGGTCGCCTCGGCGTTGGTAGAGGTCGAGCTACCACGGGCGCTGCGGCGCAGCCAGCCGGGCGCGCTCGGGGCGGTGGCCGGCGTGCTCGCGCGGCTGCACCGGATCGAAATCACCGCGGCGATAAGGGCTACCGCGGGTGCCTATCCCGAGCCCACGCTCCGGTTGTTGGACGCGATCCACCTGGCTACGGCCGAGCTACTGGTGGCTTCGGGCAAGCCGCTGCGAGCGTTCGTCACGTACGACAAACGGCTGGCGGCCGTCGCCGCGGCCGCTGGCCTGCCGGTCACCGCCCCGCGTTGACCTCGAGTTCATCCGCCGGACTCTCGTCCGGCCACCAGGCGGCAGCGCGCATATCGACCTTGTCACCGCGCATCGGCGTACCCTCCTCGGCGTACCGGCGCCGGGCCCGCTCCTCGTGCCCGGGCACCAGCCGGCCGTCGGCGGCCACCACCCGGTGCCACGGCACCGCCCCGCCGTACTGCGCCATGATCGTGCCGACCCGCCGGGGGGAGGCCCGGCCGGCGACCGGGGCCAGGTACTCGGCGATCGCGCCGTAGCTCATCACCCGGCCCGGCGGGATCCGCTCGACCAGGTCGAGCACCGCCTCGACGTACTCCTCGGTGTCCATCGCTGGGGGGTAAGGATAATGGGCGGGTGGGTAGCGCTGGTTCTGACGATGCCCGAGCGGCGGTGGCCGCGGCCCGCCGGGTCGTGGTCAAGGTCGGCTCGTCCTCGCTCACCAGCGCGGCCGGTGGGCTCGACCCGGACCGGCTCGACGCACTGGTCGCGACCCTGGCCGACCAGTCGGGCCGGGAGGTGGTGCTGGTCTCCTCCGGCGCGATCGCCGCTGGGCTCGCCCCACTCGGCCTGCCCCGGCGCCCGACCGACCTGGCCACCCAGCAGGCGGCGGCGAGCGTCGGGCAAGGGCTGCTGATCGGCCGGTACGCGGAGGCGTTCGGCCGGCGCGGCCGGACCGTCGGGCAGGTGCTGCTGACCGTCGACGACGTGACCCGGCGGGCGCACTACCGGAACGCCTACCGGACCCTGCGCAAGCTGCTCGACCTCGGGACCATCCCGATCGTCAACGAGAACGACACGGTCGCCACCGACGAGATCCGGTTCGGCGACAACGACCGGCTCGCCGCGCTGGTGGCGGCGCTGGTCCACGCCGAAGCGCTGGTGCTGCTCTCCGATGTCGACGGTCTGTGGACCGGCGACCCGGCCCGGCCGGGCAGCCACCGGGTGGACGAGGTGCAACCCGGGGACGATCTGGCCGGCGTCCGGCTCGGGCGCACCAAGCGGTCGGGCGTCGGCACCGGCGGCATGGTGACCAAAGTGGAGGCGGCCCGGATCGCGACCGACGCCGGCATCCCGGTGGTGCTGGCGGAAGCGTCGCAGGCCCGGGCAGCGCTCGCCGGCGCGAAGGTCGGTACGTTCTTCCACCCGGCCCGGACCCGGCCAGCCGCCCGGCTGCACTGGCTGGCCCACGCCACCACACCGCGCGGCCGGCTGCACCTGGACGCGGGCGCGGTGGCGGCGGTGGTGGAGCGGCGCAAGTCGTTGCTGCCGGCCGGGATCACCTCTGTGGACGGCGGCTTCACCGCCGGCGATCCGGTGGACCTGGTCGACGCCAACGGCCGGCCGGTCGCCCGCGGGCTGGTCAACTACGACGCGGTGGAGCTGCCGCCGCTGCTCGGGCGGACCACCGCCGAGCTGGCCGCCGCACTCGGGCCGGGCTACGAACGGGAAGTCGTCCACCGCGACGACCTGGTGCTGCTCTAGGGCATTACCACATACTGTCGCAAGTAGAGGTCGTGGAAGGTGACCGGGCCGCGCGGCCCCGGGAACCGGTCCACATTGATCCCGGTTTCCGGTACCTGCAGCAGCCGGAAGCCGTCCAGTAGCCGGGTGGTCGCGTTCCAGAACGCCCCGGTCCCGACGTACCCGTCCAGGAACTCGGCCGCGCCGTCCGGGCTCTCGGCGACCACCGTGGCGGCGATCGCGGAGGTCTGGTCGTTGGCGATCGCCAGCGCCTCGGCGACACTGTCCACCTTGGCGATCGTGACGGTGGCTTCCCGCTCCTTGTCCAGCGCCCACTCGTAGCCGAGCGGGTGGTCGTGCGGCGGCAGCGACGCCCGGACCCCGAGCCGGGCGAGTGTCTCGGTGAGCCGCGGCAGCGCCCGGTCGTAAAGCTCGGCCGCGACCAGCACCAGGTTGACCCGGTTGCAGACCCCGAGCCGGTCCAGCCCGGTCTCCAGCAGCCGCACCGCCCGGTCCAGGTCGGCGCTCGGGTGCAGGTAGAGCACGCCACCGCCGTCGGCGTGGGCGAGCGTACGGACGCCGTGGCGGGCCGCCTCGGCGGCGAGCGCGCGGGTGGTGTCGCCGCTGCCGCGGACGATCACCAGCGGGATCAGGCCGGGCTGCCGGACCAGCGCGGTCGCGTACTCCCGGTCGCCCTCGGCGACCAGCTGGATCGCCGCCGGGTCCAGCCCGGCATCGGCCAGCGCCGGCGTGATCACCAGCCGGTGCAGCGCCAGCGCGCTGGTGAGCGCCGCCGCTCCGGTACGCAGGACCCCGGCGTTCCGGGACTTGATCAGCTGGGAGGCGACATCCACGGTGACGTTCGGCCGGGCCTCGTAGGTGGCGCCGATCACCCCCACCGGCCGCCGCCGCTCGATCAGCCGCAGCCCGCCGTCGAGTTCCCGGATCGGGGTGTCCCGGGGCGGGAACGGCACATCGGCGAGCAGCCGCAGCTGGGCCGCCATGCCGGCGATCCGGTCATCGGTGAGCGCCAGCCGATCCCGTACCCCGCCGCTCAGGCCGGCCTGGTCGGCGGCGGCGAGGTCCTGCTGGTTGGCCGCCATGATCTCGGCGCGCTGACTGCCGAGCCGCTCGGCCATCCCGGCGATCGCGGCGTTCACGGCCTTGCCGGGCGCCTTCACCAGCCCGCCGGCGGCCTGCTTGGCGGCCCGTCCGTAGTCAGCGATCAGCTGGTCGGCGTTGCTCTCAACCACCAGGGCATCGTAGTCCAGCCGCTACCCGCTGCAGGGGTCACTCCTCCGGCACCGGGGGGCCGCCGTCGAGCAGCGGTTCGAGCAGGTCGCCGAACTCGGCGACCCGGTCCAGCACTTCCGGCGGCGAGAACCGGCGGACCGCCCCCGAAGCCACCTCGTCCCAGGTCAGCGGCGTGGACACCGACGGGGTCGGCTCCGCGCGCAGCGAGTACGGCGCGACCGTGGTCTTCGCCGCCGCGTTCTGGCTCCAGTCGATGAACACCTTGCCGGTGCGCAGCCGCTTGGTCATCACCGCGGTGATCTTGTTCCGGTCGGCCCGGGCCAGCTCCTCGGCGATCCGCTTCGCGTAGCCGGAGACCACCTCGGCCGGCTGGGTGGCGGCGATCGGGCAGTACAGCTGCATCCCCTTCTTGCCGGAGGTCTTCGCATACGCGGTCAGCCCGTCGGCCGCCAGCCGCTCCCGCAGCACCAGCGCCACCTCGGCGCACTCGGCCAGCCCGGCGGGCGGGCCCGGGTCGAGGTCCACCACCAGCAGGTCCGGACCGTCCGACCCGATCCGCCACTGTGGCGTGTGCAGCTCCAGCGCGGCCAGGTTCGCCAGCCAGACCAGGGTCGGCAGGTCGTCGCAGACCACGAAGTCGATGGTCTCCCGGCCCATCGAGGAGCCCGGCACCGGCAAGGTCTCGGTGCGTACCCAGTTCGGCGTCCCCTTCGGGGCGTTCTTCTCGAAGAACTTCACCTGCGCGTCGACCCCGTCCGGAAACCGGATCCGGGTCAGCGCCCGGTCCCGCAGGTGCGGCAGCAGCACCGGCGCCACCCGGGTGTAGTAGTCGATCACCTCGCCCTTGGTGAACCCGACCGCCGGATACAGTACCTTGTCGAGATTGGACAACTCGAGGCTGCGGCCGGCCACCCGGACCACAGTGGAGTTGCTGGCGGTCGGCGGCCGGACCACCTCGGTCTCGGCGGGGGTCTTGTCCGGCCGCAGCCGCACGAACCGCGGGAACCGGAGCCGACCGTCCGGCGTGCGGTTCCCGTACTTCACCTCCACCACCACCTCCGGCCGGACCCAGGTGGCGCCGCGGGCGTCCTCCCGCGGCACCTCGCTGGTGAACGGTGAGCTGTCGACCTGGAGCGGCCGCAGCGTCGCCAGCAGCTTCCGCTCGGCGGCGCCGCTGATCCCGCCGCCGACCCGGCCCCGGAACACCAGCCCGCCGCCGGCCACCGGCGAGCCCACCAGCAGCGCCCCGAGTTGCCGCTCGCCCGGCCGCCAGCCGCCGACCACGAACTCGTCGGTCTGCTCCCGCTTCACCTTCACCCAGTCCGGCGAGCGCTGGCCGGGCCGGTAGCGCGAGTCGGTCCGCTTCGCGACCACCCCCTCCAGCGCGTGCTCGGTGGCGGCGGCGAGGGTCGCCCGGCCGTCGGAGAACCGCGGGGGCACCAACCACCGCGGGCCGGTCGGGGCCAGCTCCTCCAGCAGCTCCCGCCGCCGGTGGTACGGCTGCTCGGTGAGATCCTCGCCGTCCAGCGACAGCAGGTCGAAGATCATGTACGTCACCGGCAGCGAGGCGGCGAGCTGGCCGGCCCGGTGCCGGTCCCGGACGTGCATCCGCTCGGCGAGCGCGGTGAACGACGGCCGGCCGGCCCCGTCCAGCACCACGATCTCCCCGTCCAGCACCGCCGACTCGGCGGTCTTCGCCAGCCCGGCCAGCTCCGGATACGCCACCGTGATCTCGGTACCCGACCGCGCGTACAGCCGCAGCTTTCCGTTGCGGATCACGGCGATCGCCCGTACCCCATCCCATTTCAGCTCGTATGACCAGCCGTTTCCGGTCGGCAGGTCGCCCGAGATGGCGAGCATTGGGGAGATCACCACCAGTTCACTGTGCCAGACTGGCCGGTAAGGAGGTGCGGCGATGCGGGCGATATGGCGAGGTGCGGTCTCGTTCGGGCTGGTCTCGATCGCGGTCAAGCTCTACTCGGCGACCGAAGAGAAGACCATCCGGTTCCACCAGGTGCACCGGGAAGACGGCGGCCGCATCCGGTACCAGCGGGTCTGCGAGCTGGACGGCAAGCAGGTCGGCTACGACGACATCGCCAAGGGGTACGACCTCGGCGGCGGCGAGCTGGTGGTGCTGACCGACGAAGACTTCGAGGGCCTGCCGCTGTCCACCTCCCGCGCGATCGACGTACTTCAGTTCGTGCCGGCCGAGCAGATCGACCCGATCATGTTCAACAAGGCCTACTACCTCGAGCCCGAGGGCACCGCCACCAAGCCGTACGTGCTGCTGCGGGACGCGCTCGCGGACAGCGAGCGGGTGGCGATCGTGAAGGTCGCGCTGCGGCAGCGGGAGCAGCTCGCGACGCTGCGGGTCCGCGACGGGATGCTGGTGCTGAGCACCATGCTCTGGCCGGATGAGGTACGGGTGCCGGAGTTCAACTTCCTGGACGAGGAGGTCGAGGTCCGGGAGCCGGAACTGGCGATGGCGGCGTCGCTGATCGACTCGATGACCGGCGACTTCAACCCGGAGCTCTACACCGACAACTACCGCGAGGCGCTGCAGAAGGTGATCGACGCCAAGGTCGAGGGCCGGGAGATCGAGCGGCCGGCCGAGCCGGAGGAGGCGCCGGCGGCGATCGACCTGATGGCGGCGCTGCGGGCGTCGGTCGAGCGGGCGCAGGCCGCCCGCGGCGAGGAGCCGGACGGGGAGCCGGTCGAGCCGACCCCGATCACCGCCGCCCGGTCCCGCCGGCAGCGGCACGCCGACGAGCCCGAGGCGGAGGCCGACGAGGAAGCCGAGGAGGCGGAGGAGGCGCCGAAGCCGCGAAGCAAGCAACCGGCGAAGAAGACCGCGGCGAAGAAGACCACCGCCAAGAAGAGCACCGCGAAGAAGACCGCGAGCAAGGCGGCGAAGGCACGCAAATCCGCCTGACCCCAACCGGGGTACGGAGGGGCCAGGCGGGACGGTACGGAATGGGCTGGCCGGCCGGGTCAGCCGAACAGCGGCCCGGTGATGGTCAGCCCGAGCTCGTCGCCGAGTGCGGCGAACAGGCCGAGCAGCGCCAGCGCGGCGCCGCCGAGGCTCAGATCCTTGAAGAACTGGACTTGTTCCATGAGCCGGGTCTGCTGGTCGCTCTCCCGCCAGAACCCGTGCATCAGGATCGCGGTCGGGATCAGGAAGATCGCGAGCAGCAGCGCGCCGAGGTCGGGCCAGATGCCGAGCAGCACGCTCAGCCCGCCGAGCGCGAGCAGCACGCCACCGATGAAGACCGCCGGCCCGGCCAACGGCACACCCCGGCTCCGGGCATACCCGGTCATCTGCTTGGCCTGCGCGAAGTGGCCAAACGCCGAGGTGAGCATGACGCTGACGAACAGGATCCGGCCGATCAGGATCAGGACGTCCATCTGACCTCCTCCTCGAGGGGAAAGTTTCTTACGCAACTACTTAGCTCTCAAGTTAATGGAAGAATTCCCGATTCGGGGGGCGCGGTTCGCGGGCCGGTCGCCGGGGGCCGGTCGCGGCGGCTCGTGAGACGCTGGTGATCGTGACGGTTCCGTGGAGCGAGTCCTACTTCGGCCAGCTGCGCGCGCTCGCCGGCGACCGGGTGCTGCTGCTGACCGCCAGCCGGGTGGTGGTCCGCGACGACGCCGGCCGGCTGCTGCTGATCCGGCGCGCGGACAACGGGCACTGGTCGCTGCCGGCGGGCGCGATGGAGCTGGGCGAGTCGATCACCGACTGCGCGGTGCGGGAGCTGTACGAGGAAACCGGCCTGCGGGCGACCGCGGTCACCCCGTTCGCGATGTACACCGGCCCGGACTACACCCACCGCAACCTGTACGGCGACACCTACCAGCACTTCGTGGTGCTGTTCCGGGTCGACGAGTGGCACGGGGAGCTGGTCCGCAAGACCGACGAGACGATCGACGCCGGGTTCTTCGCCGACGACGAGTGGCCGGAGCCGATCTCGCGGACGGTCCACGAGTCGATCGCCGACCTCAGCACCTTCGAGGCCACCGGCAGGCTGGTCCTGAAGTAGCCGTCGCCGTACGCCCCAACCCCAACCGCCGCGCAATTGAGCGGTCCGGGCTGGCGGACACCCCAGTTGCGGCGCAACTGGGGCGGGTGGACCCCCGGGCGATCACGATCGTGTTAGATCCGTCTCAGCTAGCGCATCGGTGGGGTGCGATCCGGTCGCACCGCACGTTATGAAAGATCCACGCATCCGGCCGGGGTCCCCGGGCGTGATCAGAGTGTGAGGAGTCGATCGGTGATGCGCAAGTGGACCCTGGTGGCGGGCGTGCTCGGCCTGGTCCTGACGACCGGCCTGGCCGGGTGCCGGACCGGGGACGACGATTCGCAGGCCCCGCAGGCGGAGCCGGTCGAGCCACCGGCCACCACCCCACCGGCGCC
>DATCKZ010000038.1:0-11456 GCA_036564175.1 Natronosporangium sp. | reverse complement strand
GCCATGCCGGACGCCACCCGGCAGGCGGAACGGGCCCGCTGGCGGCGGGCGGTCACCCGCTCCCTCGACTGGGCGTGACGACCAGCCGGCTACGACCACCGCGGCGGCAACCGGCAGATCCGGTTACAGCCCGCCTCAGTGACCGCCGGGTCGTTGCTGCTTCTGCTTGCGCGGTCTGGCCAGCGCGTGACTGCCCGACGGTTCGGGCCCGGCACCCATTACCGCGAAAGCCCAGCCACCCGGCCGTGTCCCGTCCAGTCGCCGTCCACCGGATGTCCAGTCCGGTGCCGGAGGCTGACCGGTGACGAGAGGAGGAGCATGCAACGGATCTCGCACCGGCTCCGGCGGGCCGCGGTCGTGCTGGGGATCACGATCGGGCTCGCGGCGGCGCTGCCGGCGACCACCGCGGCGGCGGCCACGCCCGGACCGGACGGCCCGGCGCCCAACAGCTACACCTGGGCGGACTGACCGGCGTCGAACTGCGGCGGGCGTGACCGGACCGGAGCCGGCCACGCCCGCCGTCCTACCCCCACCCGATCTAGTCGGTAGCCTCGGCCAGCGTCACGGTCGTGGTCTCGGTGGTGCCGTTCCGTACGAACTCCACCTCCAGGGTCTGGCCAACCTCCGCGGACTGGACCACGTTGACCAGGTCGCTAGAGTCGGTGATCGGCTGGTCGTCGATCCGCATCACCACGTCGCCTACCCGGAGCCCGGCCTCGGCCGCCGGGCTGCCCGGGGCGATCTGGGTGATCACCGCACCGCCCTCGTCGCCCGGCTCGACCCAGACGCCGAGGAACGGGTGCTCCACGTCCTCGCCTTCGATCAGGGTGTTCGCCACCTCGACCGCCCGGTTGCTCGGGATCGCGAACCCGACTCCCAGGAAGCTCTGGTCCTGGTGCTCGACCGCGATCGCGGTGTTGATGCCGATCACCTCGCCGGCGAGGTTGACCAGCGCGCCGCCGGAGTTGCCGCGGTTGATGGCGGCGTCGATCTGGATCAGACCGGACAGCGACGGCCCCCGCCCGTCGTCCGGGCTGAGCGTGCGGTCCAGCGCGCTGACGATGCCCTGGGTGACCGACCCGTCGTAGCCGAGCGGGCTGCCGATCGCCAGCACCGCGTCCCCGACCAACGCCTGGTCGCTGTCGCCGAACTGCGCCGGGGTCAGGCTGCCGACACCGTCCACCCGGATCACCGCGATGTCGCTCCGGGTGTCCGCGCCGACCACGGTCGCCTCGGCGATCTCGCCGTTGCTGAACCGCACCCGGACCGGTTGGCCGGCGGCCGGCTCCACCACGTGGGCGTTGGTGATGATGTAGCCGTCCTCCGACATCACCACGCCGGAGCCGCCGAAGTCGCCGACCCGGATCGACACCACGCTTGGGCTCACCTGCGAGGCGATGCTCGCCAGCGAGGTGTACTCCAGCTGCGGCGCGTCCACCACCTGGGTCACGTTGTTGCCCTCACCCTCACCCAGGGTCTGGGCGTAGATCGCGGCGCCCGCGATCCCGCCACCCGCGGCGGAGATCGCCATCAGGACGACCAGTCCCACCGCCGCCAGCGCGCCGCGCCGGGACTGACGGCTCTCGATCGGCGACAGTGGCGCGGGCGCCGCCGGGTCGCCCGGTGGCGCGGTCCCATGGCCGAACCCGACCGGCGCGGTGCGGTCGCCGAACCCGACCGGCGCGGTGCCGGCCGCGTACGTGAAGTCCGGGGCCTGCGGCGGCGGACTACCGACCGGCGACCCACTCATCGGTGAGCCACTCGCCGGCGAACCACTCACCGGCGGGGCGCCGGCCGGCGGGGCGCTGGCCGGCGAACCGCCACTCGGCGCCGAGCCGCTCGGCGGAGCACTCGCCGGTGCCGGTTCAGCCGGTGCCGCCGGATCCGGCGGCCGCCACGAGTCGTGCCCACCCGATGTCTGTTGAGGACTCGGCGACTGCTGCGCAGCCGGCGGCTCCGGCTGCTGCGGGTTGGTCTCGTTCTCCGTCATGCTCCCAACCTTTACCCGTTACTCTTCGACATCGCTGGATCCGGCCTGAGTCTCTGCTGTGGGAGCCGGCGGGGCGAGCGGTAGCCGGACCCGAAACGTCGCGCCCTTGCCCGGCCCACTGTCGACCTCGACGGCTCCCCGGTGGGCGGCGACCAACGCGGCGACGATCGCCAGCCCCAGCCCGGTCCCGCCGGCAGCCCGCCTGCCCCCCGGCAACCGCCGGGAGCGGGCCGAGTCGGCCCGGTAGAAGCGCTCGAACACCCGCTCCGCCTGCTCCCGGGTCAGCCCGGGCCCCCGGTCGGCCACCTCCAGCACCGCCGTGCCCGGCTCGGCCCGCAGCCGGACCGTCACCGGCGTCCCGTCCGGGGTGTGGGTGACCGCGTTGCTGAGCAGGTTACCCACCACCTGCCGCAGCCGTGCGTCGTCGCCCTGCACCACCAGCGGTACGCCGTCCGAGCGCACCTCCAACTCGATGGTCCGATCGGGCGCGAACGCCCGAGCCGCGTCCACCGCGTCGGAGACGATCACCGGCAGCTCCACCCGGGCCAGCTCCAGCGGCCGCTCCTGGTCCAGCCGGGCCAGCAGCAGCAGATCCTCCACCAGCAACCCCATCCGGGACGCCTCGTCCTCGATCCGCCGGACCAGCTTGCCCACCTCCTCCGGCGTCTTCGCGGCGCCCTGCCGGTACAACTCGGCGAACCCACGGATGGTGGTGAGCGGGGTCCGCAGCTCGTGCGAGGCGTCCGCCACGAACTGCCGCATCCGGTGCTCCGAGGCGGCCCGGGCGGCGAACGCGGTCTCGATCTGGGTGAGCATCACGTTCAGCGCGTACGACAGCCGCCCCACCTCGGTGCGCGGCGGGCCGGGCCCGGGCTCCGGGTTGGGCACCCGGCTGCTGAGGTGGCCGGCGGCGATCGCGCCGGCGGTGCGCTCGATCTCCCGCAGCGGCCGCAGGCTGGTCCGGACCATCCACACGCCGGCGGCGGCCAGCAGCGCCAGCACGATCCCGCCGACGATCACCTCGGTCCAGATCAGACTCCCGACTGTACTGTCCAAATCGGAGATATCCTGCGCCACGGTGAGGCTGATGTTGCCCGGGTACAGCACCACCAGCACTCGCCAGGACCGGTCCCCGTTGATCGCCTCGACCGTGAACGGCTCTCTGGCCCGGTCCTCGACCTCGTCCAGGCTCCGCCAGAGCGGCGGCAGGTCATCCCCGAGATACCGGCTCTTGTCATAAACCAGGATGGTCGGCGGCGCAACTTGCCAGACCTGCCACACCACCAGAAAGTCACTGGGAAGATCGCTACTGGCGACGATCGGTTCGATCGGCATGCCGCGCTCCTCGGCCCGCCGCACCGTATCCCACAGCTGGTCGTCCACCCTATCGAGCTGGTAGGAACGGAGCGCGACCGTGCTGGCGACGCTGATGACCACCAGCGCGACGGTGACCAGCGCGAGCACCGCGGTCACCAGTTTGACCCGGAGCGGCGTACGGCGAAGAAACCCAGCCATCAGGACGGTTTTCGCAGCACGTATCCGACTCCCCGGAGGGTGTGGATCAGCCGCGGCTCCACTGTGTCCACCTTCCGCCGCAGGTAGGAGATGTACGACTCGACGATGTTGTCATCGCCGCGGAAGTCATAGTTCCAGACGTGGTCAAGGATCTGCGCCTTGGACAGCACCCGGTTCGCGTTGAGCATCAGGTAGCGCAGCAGCTTGAACTCGGTCGGTGACAGCGAAACCCGGCGACCGGCCCGGTAGACCTCGTGGCTCTCCTCGTCGAGCTCCAGATCGGCGAAGGTCAGGCGGGGTGAGGACTGGTCACCGGCGGTGCGCCGCAACACCGCCCGGATCCGCGCGGTCAGCTCCTCCAAGCTGAACGGCTTGGTCACGTAGTCGTCGCCGCCCAGGGTCAGCCCGCGGATCTTGTCGTCGGTGGTGTCGCGCGCGGTGAGGAACACCACCGGGACCCGCGCCCCCTCCGCCCGCATCAGCTTGATCACCTCGAACCCGTCCAGATCGGGCAGCATCACGTCGAGGACCACCAGGTCCGGCCGCGAGCGTAGCGCGGCGGTGACCCCCTCGCTACCGGTGCTGGCCGTGGCGACCTCGAACCCGGCGAACCGGAGGCTGGCGGCCAACAGCTCCAGGATGTTCGGATCGTCCTCGACCACCAGCAGCCGCGCCTCGGCCTGCTCCACCTGCTGCGTCATGCCTCCATCATGCGCCCGCCCGCTGTGACCCCGCTGAAAGCCCGCTGAACGGCGCGCCCAGCCGGATCAGGGTCGCGAGCTGGTCAGATCGCGAGCCAGGTGGAGCGGGCGTAGCCGAGCGGCTCGCCACCCGGGCCGTAGACCGTCGAGCGCACCTGCGCCTTCCGGCCCTCGGTCGCGACCACCGCCCCGACCACCACGCAGCCGGCGCCGGCCGGCGGCACCGAGAGCACCCGGGCCGCCATCCGCCCCAGTACGTACGGCCGGCCGGGCGCGATGATCGCCCAGCCGCCCGGGCAGTCCAGTGCGGCCCACACCGTCACCGCGGTCACGTCCTCGGGCACCGTCCACGGGGCCGCCGTACCCCGGCCGTCCGGCAGCGGCCCGGGAAAGATCCGCAGTCCGTCCGGCCGCTGCGGACCGCAGACGTAGCAGGTCGGGAACGGGTGGTCGGCGAACCCCGGGTACCGGGCGGCGGCGTCGACCGCCTCGTCGTACGAGACCGCGGGCACCATCGGTTCGTCGAACCGCACCGGTCGGGCCTCGGCCACCGGCTGCTCGCGTTCTGCGTACACCTCGATGCCCTGGCCGGTCGGCACCACCCGCAACGGCGTCGCCAGCGGCGGTGGCTGCCGCAGCGTCACCTCCGCGACCTCGTCGCCGGCGACCTCGAGCTGGGAGGCGACCAGCCCGGCCGTATACCCACCGTTGCCGGTGTCGGGCGGTCCGTTGAACCTGCGGTCAATGATCATGTGATCTCCAAGGTGCGTGTGACAAACCCATGATGGGTTGTGAGAGGCTTACCGGCGGCACTCATGGGAGGAAGAAGACCGAATGTCCGACGGACAGATCGTCGTCTCCCACCTGACCAAGCACTACCCGAAGGTCAGGGCGGTTGACGACCTGTCGTTCACCGTGGAGCCGGGGCGGGTCACCGGCTTCCTCGGGCCGAACGGCGCTGGCAAGACCACTACCTTGCGCATGCTCCTGAACTTGGTGAAACCGACCAGCGGCACCGCCACCATCGGCGGCCGGCGCTACGCCGACCTGCCACAGCCACTGCGCCAGGTCGGCGCGGTGCTCGAGGCGTCGAGCGCGCACCGGGGCCGGACCGGCCGCAACCACCTCCGGGTGATCGCGGCCGCGGCCGGCATCCCGGACCGCCGGGTCGACGAGGTGCTGGCGCTGGTCGGGCTCACCCCGGCCGCCAGGCGGAAGTTCAAGGGCTACTCGATGGGGATGCGGCAGCGGCTCGGGATCGCCGGGGCGATGCTCGGCGACCCGCAGGTGCTGATCCTCGACGAGCCCGCCAACGGGCTCGACCCGGAGGGGATCCGGTGGATGCGCGACCTGCTGCAGAAGCTCGCCAGCGAGGGCCGCACCATCCTGGTCTCCAGCCACCTGCTCTCCGAGATGCAACTGCTCGCCGATGACGTTGTGATCATCGCCGCCGGCAAGCTGGTCACCCAGGGCACGGTGGACGAGGTGATCGGCGGGATGTCGGAGGCCGGCAGGGTCCGGGTACGCACGCCGGACCCCGAGCGGCTCACCGCGGAGCTGGGCGAGAAGGCGACCGTCGAGCCGGGGCGGGACGGCGTGCTCCTGGTCACCGGCGTGGACGCTCCGGAGGTCGGGGCCGCGGCCCTGCGCGCCGGTGTCGAGCTGCACGAACTGGTCACCGAGCGACCGGACCTGGAGCGCGTGTTCTTGGAGCTGACCGCGGGTAAGGAGGCCATCCGATGACCGCCGTGACCACCGACGCCGGCCCGACCCCGGGTACCGCCGGGCCAACCCCGATCCGGCTGATCCGCAGCGAGTTCCGGAAGCTGCGGACCACCAACGCGTGGTGGCTGTTCCTGCTCGGTGCGCTGGTGATGCTGGGGTTGGCGATCCTGTTCAACTGGCTGCAGGCCGACTTCGTGTTCAACGGCCCGGACACCGAGGGCCTCTCCGAGGAGGATGCCGCCACCGTACTGGCCCAGGCCAACCCGATCTTCCAGGCGGCGAACCTCTACACCTCCGGCCAGTTCTTCGGGCTGCTGTTCGTGATGATGGTTGGGATCATCATCGTGACCAGCGAGTTCCATCACCAGACCGCGACCGCCACGTTCCTCACCTCCCCGCACCGGACCGCGGTGATCATGGCCAAGCTCGTGGTCGCGGCGCTGTTCGGGGTCGGTCTCTGGCTGGTTTCGCTCCTCGTCAACGTGCCCGCGACGATCGGCATCCTCGGCGTCTATGACCAGCCGGCCATGCTGGACGAGTGGCCGGTGCAGCGGGCGATCCTGCTCAACCTGCTCGCGTACGCGCTGTGGGGGGTGCTCGGGATCGGGCTCGGAGTGCTGATCCGCAGCCAGCTCGGTGCCACCATCACCGCCGCCGTGCTCTACCTGATCGGCACCACCGCGGTCACCCTCGGCGTGTTCCTCCTGCAGCAGTGGCTGGGCGCGGAGTGGATCGACGAGCTCCAGTACATCTTCCCGTCGGTCGCCTCTGGCCTGATGGTCAGCGGCACCAGCCTGCCGGGCCAGCCGCCGTACTGGGTGGGTGCGCTGATCCTGGTCGGCTGGGCGGTCGTGACCGGCGTGGTCGGCACCCTGATCACCCGTCGGCGGGACATCTCGTAACGGCTCGGAGCGGCAACGGCGGCTTGTGATCAATGTGAGTTGGGACACGGTCGAGGGTCACAAGCCGCCGTTGAGCTGACGACGTAGCCTTATGAGTGGTTTGAGAACGCCTAGGTGAGGCAAACCACACCAAACACACCTAGACATCGCGCGAAAGAGGCGAACAGCGGCCGTGTCAGCGCCACAGACGTCCGAAGCGAACCCGACGTCCCAACAACAGCAGTCCCCAGCAACCTCGTCCCCAGCTGAGCCGGAGCAGGACAACCCCCTGGTGGGGTTCGGCCCCAACGAGTGGCTCGTCGAGGACATGTACCAGCGGTACCTCGCCGATCCGTCGAGCGTCGACTCCGCCTGGCATGACTTCTTCGCCGACTACCAGCCGGACCGGCCGGCCCAGCCGGCCCAGCCCCCGGCCCCGCCGACGACCACCGGCGAGGCGAGCCCAGCGCCGGCCGCGGCGAAGCCGGCGGCCCCGGCAGCCGCGAAGCCGGCCACCCAGCCCGCGGCACCACCGCCCCGGAAGGTAGCGGAACCGGTAAAGCCCGCCGGTAAGCCCGCGGCCGCACCGGCGGCCAAGCCCGCGGCGAAACCGGCCGAGCCGGCACCGGCCGGCAGCGACGAGCGGGCCACCACGCCACTGCGCGGGGCGGCTGCCCGGATCGCGAAGAACATGGACCAGTCGCTGTCCATCCCGACCGCGACCAGCGTCCGGGCGGTGCCGGCGAAGCTGCTGGCGGACAACCGGATCGTCATCAACAACCACCTCGCTCGCGGCCGCGGCGGCAAGATCAGCTTCACCCATCTGATCGGGTACGCGGTGGTGAAGGCGCTCGTCGCCCACCCGGAGATGAACAGCTCCTACGACGTCGTCGACGGTAAGCCGGTGCTGGTCACGCCGGCGCACATCAACTTCGGGCTGGCGATCGACCTCAAGAAGCCGGACGGTAGCCGCACGCTGGTCGTACCGAACATCAAGGCCGCCGAGCAGCTGGACTTCCGGCAGTTCTGGCTGGCCTACGAAGACGTGGTCCGGCGGGCCCGGCGCAACGAGCTGAAGCTGGAGGACTTCGCCGGCACCACCGTCACCCTCACCAACCCCGGCGGGCTCGGCACCGTCCACTCACTGCCCCGGCTGATGACCGGCCAGGGCGTGATCGTCGGGGTGGGCGCGATCGAGTACCCGGCGCCGTACCAGGGGATGGCGCCCGAGACCCTGGCCGAGCTCGCGGTCAGCAAGATCGTCACGCTCACCTCCACCTACGACCACCGGGTCATCCAGGGCGCGCAGTCCGGCGAGTTCCTGGCGTACATCCACGAGCTCCTGCTCGGCGAGCACGGCTTCTTCGACGAGATCTTCACCGCGATGCGGATCCCGTACGAGCCGGTGCGCTGGACCCAGGACGTACAGGTCAGCCGCGAGGGGCAGATCGACAAGAACGCCCGGGTGATGGAGCTGATCCGGGAATATCGCGTGCGCGGCCACCTGATGGCCGACACCAACCCGCTGGAGTACGAGATCCGGCAGCACCCAGACCTCGACATCCGCTCGCACGGGCTGACCCTGTGGGACCTGGACCGCACCTTCCCGGTCGGCGGGTTCGCCGGCCAGCGGATGATGAAGCTGCGCGAGATCCTCGGCGTGCTGCGTGACTCCTACTGCCGGCGCACCGGCGTGGAGTACATGCACATCCAGGATCCGGAGGAGCGGAACTGGATCGCCAACCGGGTCGAGACCAAGCACCAGCGGATGGCCCAGGACGCGCAGAAGCACATCCTGAACCGGCTCAACGCCGCCGAGGCGTTCGAGACCTTCCTGCACACCAAGTACGTCGGCCAGCGCCGGTTCTCACTGGAGGGCGGCGAGTCGCTGATCCCGCTGCTGGACGAAGTGCTGCAGGCGGCGGCCGAGGCGGACCTGCACGAGGTCGTAATCGGGATGGCCCACCGGGGCCGGCTCAACGTGCTCGCGAACATCGTCGGCAAGCCGTACGAGCAGATCTTCTCGGAGTTCGAGGGGCACATCGACCCGAACGCCACCCAGGGCTCCGGCGACGTGAAGTACCACCTCGGCATGACCGGCAAGTACACCACCCCGGACGGGAAGCGGTCGGTACCGGTGTCGGTGGTCGCCAACCCGTCCCACCTGGAGGCGGTCGACCCGGTGGCCGAGGGGATCGTGCGGGCCAAGCAGGACCGGCTCGACCTGGGCCTGGAGGGCTACACGGTGCTGCCGGTGCTGATCCACGGCGACGCCGCGTTCGCCGGCCAGGGGGTGGTCGCCGAGACCCTGAACCTGTCGCAGCTGCGCGGGTACCGGACCGGCGGCACCGTCCACGTGATCGTTAACAACCAGGTCGGGTTCACCACCGCGCCCGACTACGCCCGGTCTTCGCTCTACTCCACCGACGTCGCCCGGATGATCCAGGCACCGATCTTCCACGTCAACGGCGACGACCCGGAGGCGGTGGTCCGGGTGGCCCGGCTCGCCTTCGAGTACCGGCAGACGTTCAACAAGGACGTCGTGATCGACATGATCTGCTACCGGCGCCGGGGCCACAACGAGGGCGACGACCCGTCGATGAGCAACCCGCAGATGTACCAGATCATCGACTCGAAGCGGTCGGTGCGGAAGCTCTACACCGAGGAGCTGATCGGTCGCGGCGACATCACGCTGGAGGAGGCCGAGGAACAGCTGCGCGACTTCCAGCAGCAGCTGGAGAAGGTCTTCAAGGCGACCCGGGACGCCGCCTCGGCGACCCCGCGACTGGTCCGGCCCAGCGAGCCCCGGCCGGAGCCGGCGGTCGACACCGCCGTCTCCGCCGAGGTGCTGCGCGCGATCGGCGAGGCGCACGTCGCCCTCCCCGAGGGCTTCACCCCGCACAAGCGGGTCCGGGCGCTGCTGGAGCGGCGCCGGGAAATGGCCACCGGAGGCGGGATCGACTGGGCGTTCGGCGAGCTGCTCGCGTTCGGCTCGCTGCTGTCGGAGGGGGTGACGGTCCGGCTCGCCGGCCAGGACAGCCGCCGCGGTACGTTCGTCCAGCGGCACTCGGTGATCGTGGACTCGAAGACCGGCGCCGAGTTCGTCCCGCTGGCCCAGGTCGCGGCGAACGGAGCCCGGTTCTTCGTCTACGACTCGCTGCTGTCGGAGTTCGCGGCGATGGGCTTCGAGTACGGGTACTCGGTGGAGAACCCGGACGCGCTGGTGCTCTGGGAGGCCCAGTTCGGCGACTTCGCCAACGGCGCCCAGGTGGTGGCCGACCAGTTCGTCTCCTCCGGCGAGAGCAAGTGGGGCCAGGAGTCGTCGGTGACGCTGCTGCTGCCGCACGGCCACGAGGGGCTGGGTCCCGACCACACCTCCGGCCGGCCGGAGCGGTGGCTGCAGCTGGCCGCCGAAGGCAACCTGCGGATCACCAACCCGACCACCCCGGCGAACTACTTCCACCTGCTGCGCCGGCAGGCGCTGTCGCCGGTCCGCCGGCCGCTGGTGGTGTTCACGCCGAAGTCGCTGCTGCGGCACCGCGAGGTGGTTTCGTCGATCTCGGACTTCACCAGTGGCCGGTTCCAGCCGGTGCTCGGTGACACCACGGTGCCCGACCCGGCCAAGGTGAAGCGGGTGCTGATCTGCACCGGCAAGGTCTACTACGACCTGACCGCAGCCCGGGCCGCTCGTGGCATCACCGACACCGCGATCGTCCGGATGGAGCAGCTCTACCCGCTGCCGGTGGCCGAGGTCCGGGAGGCGCTGTCGGCCTTCCCGCACGCCGAGGACTTCGCCTGGGTGCAGGAGGAGCCGGCGAACCAGGGCGCCTGGTCGTTCATTGCGCTCAACCTGCTGGAGCACCTGGACGGGATCCGGCAGGGCCCGCAGGGTGAGCCCGGACCGGTCCGGCTGCGCCGGATCTCCCGGCCGGCCGCGGCCGCCTCGGCGACCGGTTCGACCAAGGTCCACGAACTCGAACAGCAGGCACTGATCGAGGCCGCACTGCCCAACAACTGACCAGCATGTACTTCACGGATCGTGGCATCGAGGAGCTCGCCGAGCGGCGAGGTGGCGAACAGATCTCGCTCGAGTGGTTGTCGGAACGGTTGCGGGACTTCGTAGACCTGCATCCGGAGTTCGAGACCCCGATCGACCGGTTCGCCACCTGGCTGGCTCGGCTCGACGAGGACGACGACGAGTAGGTTTCGATCGTCAGCGGGTGTGGTCGAGGACCACCTTCCCGAAGACGTTTCCGGAGGCGAGCCGCTCGAACGCGGCCCGCGCCTCGGTGAAGCCGTACTCGCTGTCGATCACCGGCTTGATGCCGTGGCCGGTGACGAACTCGAGCAGCGCTTCCAGCTCGGCTCGGGTGCCCATGGTCGAGCCGAGTAGCTGCTGCTGCAGGAAGAAGATCCGGCGCAGGTCGACGGTCGCCTGGTAGCCGGAGGTGGCGCCGCTGACCACAATCCGGCCGCCGGGCTTGGTGGACTTGATCGAGTGGTCCATGGTCGCCGCTCCGACCGTCTCGATCACGACGTCGACCCGTTCCGGCAGCCGGGCGCCCGGCTCGATCGGGGTGGCACCGAGCTGGCCGGCGCGCTCCCGCTTCCCGGCGTCCCGGCTGGTCGCGTAGACCCTGGCTC
>DATCKZ010000037.1:0-2858 GCA_036564175.1 Natronosporangium sp. | reverse complement strand
GCGGCGACCAGCTCCCGGGCCGCGTGCTCAGCGGCGAGCGCGGCGTCGTAGCGGGCGGGCAGGCTCGCGTAGTGCGCGGCCGCGGCGAGCAGGTGGCGGGCGGCCGACCCCGGGTCGCCGCCGACCCCGGCGGCGGCCAGGTAGCCGCGGGCGTGGTGCAGCGCGGCCGGCGCCAGCGGGGCTTCCCGACCCCGCAGCTGCTCGGCGTGCCGGGCCACCACCGCCGCCGCGTCGCCGGCCCGGCCGTCGGCCACCAGCGCGTGGACCAGCCACGGCAGGCACCGGTACATGGCCGGCCACATCATCCCGGCCGGCGCGTTGGCCAGGTACCAGTCGACCAGCGTCACTGCCGCGCCGGGGTCGTGCCGGGCCAGGTGCGCCCGGATCAGCGGACCCATCGCGGTCGGGATCACGTCCGAGCAGTCGAATTCTTCGATCCCGTCGAGCACCGCCGCCAGCCGGTCCCGGGCCTCGTCCAGGTCGCCGCGGGCGAGCGCGAGCCCGCCGGCCACCTGGTCGATCCGCCACTTGTACCGGGGCAGGTTGGCCAGCCGCTCGGTGAGCTCGCCGACCGCCTCGTCCAGCCGCTCCCACTCGCCGGTCAGGTAGCGCAGCAGCACCAGCCCGGACCGGCACATCAGCTCGGTCCACTCGCTCTCGCAGGCGATCGCGCCGGGCAGGGCCATCGCTAGCAGCCGGCCGGCCGCGCGATGGTGGCCGACGTAGCTGGCGGTCCCACTGATGCTCTCGTACGCGTTCACCTGCCGCGGCCGGGTCGGGGTGGCGCCGATCCGGCGCTCGATCCCGGCCGCCAGCTCGCGCCAGGCCGGGTCGCCGATGTCGGCGAAGATCATCGCGACCCGGCTGCGCAGATGCACGTCCCGCTCCGGATCGGTCACCGCCGGCAGCAGGTCCAGCACCTGGTGCAGAGCCGCGCGCCGCTCGGCGTACCCGGCCTCACCGGGGCGGCGCATCTCCAGCGCCACCATCGCCCACGCCCGCAGGTCCGGCCGCTGGTCGGCGTGCGCCACCGCGCTGCGGAACAGCGGCCGGGACCGGACCGCCAGCAGGTCGGTCCGGTCGTAGAGCGCGCCGAGCAGGATCTCCAGTTCGGCCCGCTGCGACCGATCGAGGTCACGTTCCAGTACGCCAGCCAGCACCTCGGTCAGGTCGGCGCCGGTCACCATCCGGGAGGCGAGCCAGCCGAGCTTGATGCCGATCCGGCCGGCGTCGGCGTTGGCCAGCCGCAGCCCGCCGGCCGGGTCCTGGCCGAGCACGTCGACCAGCAACCGGACCGCTTCATCGTCGTGGCCGAGCGCGATCGCCTGGTCGGCCGCTTCCTCGGCGGCCACCGCCCACTCCGCCAGCCGGCCGGCCTGCCGCAGGTGGTGGACCACCTGGCCGAGCAGGTGCGGCCCCTCGGCGCGCAACGCGGCGGCGGCCCGGCCATGCAGGCTGCGGCGGCGCGGTCCCGGGATTCCTTCGTAGACGGCCTGGCAGGCGAGCACGTGCCGGAACCCGATCAGCCCGTCCTCGTCCACCAGCAGGCCGGACTCGACCGCCCGGCTCAGCGCCGCAGCTACCGCCTCCGGATGCTGGTCGGCGACCGCCGCGACTCGGTGCTCGGTGGCCGGCCGCTGCAGCACCGCCAGCACCTCCAGCAGCGGCCGGAGTTCGTCGGGCAGCCGGTCGACCCGCTCCCGAACGTGGTCGCGGACCGCGGCCGGCACCGCCAGCCGCTCGGCGCCGGTCCACCGCACCTGGCCGTCCGGCCCGACCAACCCGCGCTCCCGCAGCAGCGCCATCATCTCCTCGATCGCGAACGGCAGGCCGCTGGTGTGCTCGGACAGGTAGCGGGCGAACTCGTCGGGCACCCGGTCGCAGCCGATCAGCGCGGCGGCGAGCTCGCCGGTCTGGGCCGGGTCCAGCGGCTCCAGCCGCAGCCGGACCGGTTGCGCCGGCGGCGGCAGCCGGGCCGCCAGCGCCCGGGCCTGCGGGGCGGCCTCCTCGCCCCGGAACGTCAGCACCCAGGACAGCGACTCGGGCGGGTCGGCGAACGCGTACCGCAGGAACTCGATCGTGTGCTCGTCGGTCCAGTGCAGGTCTTCCAGCACCACCACTGCCGGGCCGGACCGCCGCACCAGCTCGAGCAGCGCCCGGAACACCCGGTGCCGCTCGGCGAGCCGGTCGTCCAGTGGTGGCGGCGCCGGCGGCAGCCGGTCGGCGAACTCCGGCAGCAACGGTCGCAACGCACCGGCCACAGGAGACAGTTGCGGCTCGGTCAGCGTACCGGCCAGGCCGCGGACCGCCTCCACCACCGGCCCGAGCGGGAACGGTTCCCGGATCGCCCGGCACCGGCCGACCACCATCCGGTGCCCGTTCGGTAGCGGCCGGCGGGCGAGCTCGGTCACCAGCCGGGTCTTGCCGATGCCCGCCTCGCCTTCCAGCAGCACCACCGCCGGTGGCGCGGTGACCGCCGCGGCGAGCAGGTCGAGTTCGGCGGCGCGGCCGACCAGCGCCGGGGACACCAGCCGCCCGGTCGCCGGTTCCGCCCGCGAGCCCGCCAACTCGCTCACCTCATGGAACCTACCGCGCCCCGCACCGCGTACCGCCGACCGATCCCGCAGGCCGGAACGCGGCCCGAACCCGGCTGCAGCGCGGCCCGATCTCGGCCCTAACGCAGACTCCCCGCGATCCCGGTGGGATCGCGGGGAGCCGCGTCGGGCTAACGCCCTACCTCAGGTGGGTGCACGCCCTACCGCACCCGGATCGTGGCCGCTTCCTTGCCGGGCAGGCCGTCGCGCCAGAGCACCAGCACGCCGGTCTGCGACGGCGAGGCGTCCGCGCCACCGTCGACC
>DATCKZ010000036.1:0-34835 GCA_036564175.1 Natronosporangium sp. | reverse complement strand
TGGGTGCTCAACGGTGGCCCGGACGGCGCCAACGGTCCGCTGCTGAAGGCGAACGAGTTCGACGGCTACCTGACCATCTCCGGTGGTGGGGACGAGATCCACATGCCGTGGCACGTGCTGCCGCACAAGGCGTCCAATGTGCTCGCGCCGACCAGCGTGAAGCTGCGCCACGGTTCGGCCAGCGCGACCCTGTTCAACATCGCCACCGGCGGCCAGGTCGGGGTCGGTGAGGTGTTCGCGCTGACCGGCACCAGCCCGCAGATCCCGCCGGACCAGATCCCCGGCGTCGGCACCGACCAGGCGGTGGTCGACCTGCGGTCGGTCGGGGTGCGCTACTTCCCCGAGGACGACGTGCTGCAGTTCGGCATCAACACCTTCGGGGAGCGGGCGCACCCGAACGCGCCGGCCGAGTTCGATGTGGTGATTGACACCGACCGGGACGGCACCGACGACTATGTGGTCTTCAACCGGGACCTGTCGCTGGAGGTGTCGGACGGCCGGAACGTGGTGTTCGTGCTGGAGATCGCGACCGGCGCGCTGGACGCGTTCTTCTTCACCGACGCGAACCTCAACTCGGCGAACGCGATCCTCACCGTGCCGGCGGAGGTGCTCGGGCTGGCCGACGGTGACCAGTTCGACTTCACCATCCAGGGGGTCGACTGGTACTTCACCGGTGACGTCACCGACTCGATCGAGGACATGACGTTCACGCTCGGCACGCCACGGTACGCCACCGAACCGACGGTGGAGGTGCCGTTCGGGTTCGGCCGGATCGACATCACCGCGGTCGACGGTGGCGCGGACGCCTCGCCGTCGCAGACCGGCGTGCTGGTGCTCTGGCGCGACGGCCTGCCCGGCAAGGAAGCGGCCACCATCCGAGTCCAGTAGCTCCGGGTGCTGACGCAAAATCCGGGTGGTTCCACCGAACCACCCGGATTTTGCGTCTGCGTCGAACTCAGCCGCGGTCGCGATCGGTGGCGCGGGCGCGCAGCGCCCGGACCACCGAGTCCCGCCCCTCGGCGACCAACCGGCGGGCTGCCGCCGGGTGCCGCTCGTCGGCGAGCCAGGCGTCGCTGGCGGCCACCGTCGCCTCGCTGACGTGCACCAGCGGGTAGCCCATGCCGAGGAACTCGCGCCACTGCTCGCCGGTGCGCCGGTTGACGATGTCCGCGGCCACCTCGTGGAAGGCGGCCACGTACGGCTCGGTGAGCGCGAGCTGGGCCGGGTGCCAGAACCCTTGCAGGGTGGCCCGATGCTGCCAGTTCGGCGGCGCCGGGTCACCGGTCACCAGCCGCCACGCCTCCGCCTTCGCCGCTGGGGTCGGGCGCAGCGCCCGGGCGATCGCGGCCTCGCGTTCGCCGTTGGCGGTGCGGTCGTTGTCCAGCTCGGCGTCGATCTCGTCGTCGCCGGCCGCGCCGCCGGCGACCAGCGCGTGCAGGAAGTTCCACCGCAGCTCGGTGTCGACGGTGAGGCCATCGGGGACGTTGCGGCCGTCCAGCCAGTCCCGCAGCACCGCCAGCTTGTCGGCCGACCGGGCGGCCGCGGCGTAGGTACGCGCCCAGGCGAGCTGCGCGCCGCCGCCGGGTTCCGCGGCGGCCACCGCCGCCCGCGCGGTGGCGGCGAGCCGGGCCCAGCCGGCCTCGGTGTGCGCCGGGTCGGTGTAGAAGGTGAGCGCCCCGCTGGCCTGGAACAGCGTGGTGGTCACCAGGTTGATGTCGGTCTCGGCGGGCAGCGCCCGCAGCGCCAGCGCCAGCCAGGAGCTGGCGGGCAGCTCGGCGTCCCGGAGCATGTCCCAGGCGGCCGCCCAGCACAGCGCCCGGGTCAGCGGCGAGTCCAGCTCGCCGAGGTGGTCGATGACCGCGGCCATCGACCGGTCGTCCAGCCGGATCTTCGCGTACGTCAGGTCGTCGTCGTTGAGCAGCAGCAGGTCGGCGGCGGGGGTGCCGGTCAGCGCCGGCACCGGGGTCTGCTCGCCACTGACGTCCAGTTCCACCCGGTCCCGGCGTACCAGCTTGCCACCGTCCAGATTGTATAGTCCGATCCGGATCCGGTGGGTGCGGAGGGTCGGGTGGTCGGCCGGCGCCTCCTGCCGGACCGCCACCCGCTGATACCGCCCGTCCGGGTCGACCGTGACCGCCGGGCGCAGCGTGTTGACCTGGGCGGTCTCCAGCCACTGCGCGGCGAACTCGCGCAGCGGCCGGCCGCAGGCCGCCTCCAGCGCGCTGAGCAGGTCGCCGAACGTGGCGTTCCCCCAGGCGTGGGTGTTGAAGTAGCGGCGCAGCCCGGCCACGAACTCCGTTTCACCGACGTAGGCGACCAGTTGCTTGAGCACGCTGGCGCCCTTGGCGTAGGTGATGCCGTCGAAGTTCACCTCGACCGCGGCGATGTCGGGCATCTCACTGTAGACCGGGTGGGTGGAGGAGAGCTGGTCCTGCCGGTAGCCCCAGGTCTTGCGGACCGACAGGAAGCTCGACCAGGCGTCGGTGAACCGGGTCGCGTTCGCCATGCACCAGTACGAGGCCCACTCGGCGAACGACTCGTTCAGCCACAGGTCGTCCCACCAGCGCATGGTGACCAGGTCGCCGAACCACATGTGCGCCAGCTCGTGCAGGATCGTGTTCGCCCGCTGCTGGTACTCGTAGTCGGTGACCTGCGACCGGAACAGGTACGCCACGTCGGTGTGGACCACACAGCCGAAGTTCTCCATCGCGCCGGCGTTGAAGTCCGGCACCCACAGCTGGTCGTACTTCGGCAGCGGGTAGCGCACCCCGAACTGGCTGTGGAAGAAGTCGAACCCCTGGGTGGTGATCTCGTGCAGGTCGTCGACGTCGAGGTACGGCGCCATCGAGGCCCGGCAGAAGTAGCCGAGGTCGATGCCGTCGTGCATCCGCCGCACCTCGTGGAACGGCCCGGCGCACAGCGCGGTCACGTACGTGCTCATCCGAGCCGACTGCTCGAAGTGGACGGTCTTGGTCGGGGTGTGCTCGTCGACCGAGGCGATCGGCGCGTTGCTCACCACCCGCCAGTCGGCCGGCACGGTGACGTGCCAGGTGTAGACACTCTTGAGGCTGGGCTGGTCGAAGCAGGCGAACACCCGCTGCGCGTCGTTGATTTCGAACTGGCTGTGCAGGTAGACCTGCTTGTCGACCGGATCGAGACTGCGGGTCAGGCCCTGGCCGGTGTTGGAGTACGCGAAGTCCGCCTCGACCAGCAACGTGTTCTCCGCGGCCAGCCCCGGCAGGGTCAACCCGGTCTCGGCCGACCAGCCGGAGGTATCCAACGGTGACCCGTTCAGCGTGGCCGATCGCAACCGGGCGGCGGCGACCTCGATGAAGGTGGTGGCGCCCGGCTCGGCGCAGCGGAACTTGACCTCGGTCACCGAACGGAATGTGTCCTCCGCGGTCAGATCGAGGCGGATGTCGTATGACTCCACGTCCAGCAGGCGCTCGCGTTCGACCGCCTCGGCGTGGGAAAGGTTGCGTCCTCCAGACATGAACCGAGTGTGTCATGCTCGGGGAATGCGAACGACTGTGGACATGTGGTTTGACCCCCGTTGCCCCTGGGCCTGGCTCACGTCTCGATGGCTGCTCGAGGTTGAGCAGGTCCGCCCGATCCAGACCAAGTTCCACGTGATGAGCCTGGCGCTGCTGAACGAAGGCCGGGAGGACCCGGAGCAGACCGCACGGGGCCTCGGCCCGGTCCGGGTCTGCGTGGCCGCCGCCCAGCGGTACGGCGAGGACGTGCTGCGCGACCTCTACACCGCGTTCGGCAACCGGATCCATCGGCAGAAGGAGGAGCTGAGTCCGGAGCTGTTCAAGGGTGCGCTCGCCGACGCCGGGCTGGACCCGGCGCTCGCCGACGCGGCCACCTCCACCGAGTACGACCAAGCCTTGCGGGAGAGCCACGACGCCGGCATGGAGCCGGTCGGGCTGGACGTGGGCACTCCGACCATCCACGCCCCCGGCCCGGACGGGAACCGGATCGCGTTCTTCGGTCCGGTGGTGACGCCAGCCCCGAAGGGCGAGGCGGCCGGCCGGCTGTGGGACGGCGTGATGCTGGTCGCCGGCACCCCCGGCTTCTATGAGATCAAGCGCACCCGGGATCAGCCGCCACTTATCGACTGAGCTACCCTCCGTGCACGTGGGGGCAGTTCATCCGATCGCCAAAGCCTGGCTGACCACCGGTGGCACCGGTGCGCAGAACTACGACGAGTTCGCCGACGAGGCGGAAATCACCCGAATCATCGCGGCGAACCCGCGCAGCGCGCTCGCGGTCGAGATGCCGCACCGGGCGCCGGCGAGCGTCGGCAGCAGCTTCACCGCCGCGTTGCCGGCGGCCGCCGAACGGCTCGCCGAGGCGAAGGCGGCGGGCGCCTACCGGCCGGCCGAGCAGGTGGTCGTGGCGTACCGGATCACCGACCCGGATCGGCGGCGGGTGGCGTACGGGATGTTCGGGATGGTCGACACCGACCAGATCTCCGGTGGCCCGGGCGAGCCCGGCCTGGTGATCCGCAACGAGGACGTGTTCATCGAGAAGGTCCGCGAGCGGGTCGCGCTCGCCGAGACGACCGGGCACCTGCTCTCACCCGTACTGCTGCTGCGGGATGAGCCGGCGCTGCACGCGGCGCTGGCCGACGCCTGCCAGGGCGAGCCGGCAGCGACCGATGTGGACCAAGCTGGGCGGCGGCACGAGATCTGGCCGGTGCCGACCGGGCCGGTCGCGGACCGGCTGTGCGCGCTCGCCGGCGGCGGTGAGCTGGTGGTCGCCGACGGCAACCACCGCAGCCTGGCCGCCCAGGTCGGCGGCCTGCCCCGGTTCCTGGCGGTGGTGACCACCCCGGAGTCGGTCACGATCGAGCCCTACCACCGGCTGGTCACCGAGCTGCCGGCCGGATCGGCGGGATTGCGGATCGATGGCGGCCGGACCGAGCCGATCGAGTGGCGGGATGCGCTGCCGCCGCGCGGGACGGTCTACCTGTACACGCGGGGTCAGGCCCGGGCGGTCCGGCTGCCCGGCGGCGGCCTCGACCACGAGCTGGTGGAGCGGCTGCTGGTGCGCGACGCGCTCGGGCTCGACCCCGGCGACAAGCGGATCGTCTACGTCGGCGGCGACTATCCACTGTCGTGGCTGCGGGGCGAGGTCGACGCCGGCCGGGCCGAGCTGGCGATCGCGATCGCGCCGGTGAGCGTCGAGGACTTCCTGGCGGTGAACCTGGCCCGGGAGAAGATGCCCCGCAAGAGCACCTGGTTCACCCCGAAGGCACGGGCCGGGCTGGTGCTCGCCGAGCTCGGCTGACCGGTAGCCTGCACATCGTGCGCGTCTACCTGGCATCGGACCACGCCGGCTTCGAGCTGAAGGCGGCGCTGGCCACGCGGCTGTCGCAGTTGGGGTACGAGGTGGTCGATGTCGGGGCCACCGTCTACGACCCGGACGACGACTATCCATCGTTCTGCATCGACGCGGCGACCCGGGTGGTGGCCGACCCGGGCAGCCTGGCGGTGCTGATCGGCGGCTCCGGCAATGGCGAGCAGATCGCCGCGAACAAGGTCCCCGGGGTCCGGGCGGCGCTCGCCTGGTCGGTCGAGACCGCCCGGCTGGCCCGCGAGCACAACGACGCGAACGCGGTCGGGATCGGCGCCCGCCAGCACACGGTGGACGAGGCGACCGAGATCGTCAGCACGTTCCTGGCGACCCCGTTCTCCGGCGATGCCCGGCACGCCCGGCGGATCGCGCAGATCGCGGAGTACGAGCAGACCCGGGGCTGACCGCCGGGCGGCGGGCGATGACGGCCGCCCGGCGGCAGGCCGCTCAGAAGATCTCGATCGCGCTCGGCGCCACCGGCCAGCCGAACCCGGCCGCGACCGGCGCCAGCGTCTCCGGTCGCAGCTCCCGCACCCGCCCGGCGGCGGCGAGCGCCGCGAGTGACGTACCGCCGAGATAGGCCGCGCCCAGCTCGGTGATGCCGCAGGCGAGGTCCGCCGGCTCCTCGGTACGGGTGCAGGTCGCCTTCTCGGCGTCGCCGGTGACCCGCCACCGGCCGGTGTTCGCCGGCCGCAGCGGATCGGTGACCTCGATCACCACGTCGACCGGGACGGCGTACCGGCGGGCGGCCAGCGCCGCCGGCAGGTCGACGATCCGGACGAACAAGCCGTCCCCGACGGTCGTGCCGAGCCGGCGGGGTGCGTCGACGAGATGCAGCAGCGGGTCGTCCAGCCCGGTCGCCCACACCTTGACGCTCCGGGTGAGGTCGATCGAGAGCAGCAGCCGCCACAGGGTCAGGTAGGCGTCGGGGTTGATCGCCACCACCTCGTCGACGCTTACCTCGCCGTTCGGGCCGGTGTCGCTCCATTTGGACCGGGCGCGCCACAGCGCGTACCCATCGACGCCGGCGCTGCCCTCATGGATGGTGATCCGCCGGGTGGTGCTGCCCTGCCGGTGGCTGGCCGGGTCGGCGAGCCGGTATGACCACCACCGGTCGTCCCGGTCCGACCAGCCCGGCCGGCCCGGCCGGACCGCCTCGAAGACGCGGGCCAGCTCGGGCCGGGCCTGCTCGACCGGGACGGTGCGCAGCCGCCCCGGTTCGGCTGGCTCCGGCAGCCGTACCTCCCGGGTCTCGATCGAGCAGCTGACCCGCCAGCTGGCCAGGCCGTAGCCGAACCGGGGGTAGATCTGGCTCTCGGTCGCCCACAGCACCGCTACCGGCTCGGGGACCTCGGCGAGCTGGCGATGCATCAACTGGGTCAGCAGCCCGCGCCGGCGGTGGGTCGGCGCCACGCCGACCATCGAGACGTGTGCGGCGGGAACGGTAGCACCGGGAACGGTCAGCCGGCGGGTGAGCGCGACCGCGTGCCCCACCACCTCGTCGCCGTCGGTGGCTACCAGTGCCCGGTCCGGCTCGAATATCCCGTGTTTGACCTGATCGAGCTCATCATCCCAGGAAGCGTGGAACGTCATCTGCATGAGCTGGGCGATGCCCGGCCAGTCGGCCGGGGTGCCAGGTCGGAGGGCGAGGTCCATGTGCCATGTCTACCGACTTGGTGCCGGGGCGGCGAGTGCTTTCCCGGAGTCGCTACGCTCGGATTGTGGCCGATACGCCGCGAGAGCAGCAGTACTACCGGGGGGTCGCCGCGGTGCCGCAACCGCAGCGCCGGGCCAGCAACGACACCGCCGACCTGCCGGTAGAGCCGCTCACGCCCACCCTGTACGACGACAAGTCGCCTGGCCGGGACCGGCTGGCGGTGGCACCGCGCGGGATGGTGGTCCGCCGCCGGTGGCGGCAGCTGCGCAGCGGGGCCGGCTGGACCTGGACCGGTTTGTGCATCCTGCTGACCTGCTGGGGGATCTGGGTGCTTTCGGTGCGCGGCACCGAGCTGGTGGGCCCGGTGATCGGGCTGGTGCTGGTGCTGCTGACCGGGCTGTTGCTGTTCGTGCTCGCCCGGTGGCTCGGCCGGGCGGTGCTGGAGCGGGCGCTGGGTCGGGAGCGGGACAGCGCCTGGCCCTCCCACCTGACGGTCTGCCTGTTCTTCACCGCCGCCGGGATCACGTTCCTGCAGCAGACGATCTGGATCCGCGACTCGATGAGCTGGCTCGGGGACGGCTGGGACCAGCTCACCAGCCTGCTGCAGCTCTGAGCCGGGCGGGGAACGTCCCGCGGCCGGCTCAGCGGGCCGGCAGGCGCAACCCGTACATGCCGCCGTCGACGGCGAGCGCGGTGCCGGTGGTTGCCCCGGAGCGCGGCCCGGCGAGGAAGCAGATCGCCTCCGCCACCTCCTCCGCCGAGACCAACCGCCCCATCGGCTGCCGGGCCCGCAGCCGCTCCTTCTCGGCGGCCGGGTCGGGCGCGTTCGCCAGCAGCCGCGCCACCCATGGGGTATCGACCGTCGCGGGGCAGACGCAGTTGACCCGGATCCCGTCGCCGACCAGATCCGCCGCCATCGCGAGCGTGAGCGCGTGCACCGCGCCCTTGGAGGCCGAGTAGAGCACCCGGTTCGGTAGGCCCGCCCAGGCGACGATCGAGGAGAGGTTGACGATCGCGGCCTGGTCGCTGCGGCGCAGGTACGGCAGGGCCGCCCGGGTGACCCGGGCGATCGAGATGACGTTGACGTCGAGCACCCGGGTCCACTCGTCGTCCGGGTTCGCCTCAACCGGCCCGACCGCGCTGATCCCGGCGTTGTTCACCAGAATGTCGATGCCGCCGAACGCCGCGGCGATCGCGTCGATGCCGGCCTGCACCGCGGCCGAGTCGGCGACGTCGCAGGCGATCGCCTTGATCTGGTCGTCCGCCGGGTCACCGGGGGAGAGGTCGAGGATGCCCACCCGGGCCCCGCCGGCGCGCAACGCCCGGACCGTGGCGGCGCCGATCCCGGAGCCACCACCGGTGACAACCGCCACCCGTCCATCGAAGTCAGCCATCGATCGCCCCCTCGACACACGGCGTGCGCTGCTTGCCGAGGCCGACCACCTCGACCTCGACCACGTCACCGGGGCGCAGGTAGTCGAACCGCCCGGACATCGCCACCCCTTGCGGTGTACCGGTGTTCACCAGGTCGCCCGGCTCCAGCACCATCACCTGGGACAGGTGCCAGATCGTCCACCCGACCGCGAAGATCATGTCCTTGGTGGACGAATCCTGGCGCGGCTCGCCGTTGACCCAGGAGCGCAGCACCAGGTCCTGCGGGTCGGGAAGCTCGTCGGCGGTGACCAGCCACGGGCCCAGCGGGTTGAAGGTCTCGCAGGACTTGCCCTTCGACCACTGGCCGCCGGAGCGTTCCAGCTGCAGCTCCCGCTCTGAGACGTCGTTGCTGGTGGCGTAGCCGGCCACGCAGGCCAGGCCGTCGGCGGGGGAACGCAGGTAGCGCGCCCGCCGGCCGATCACCACCGCCAGCTCCACCTCCCAGTCGGTACGGGTGGAGCCGGGCGGGATCCGGAGGTCGTCGTACGGGCCGACCACCGTGTTCGGCGCCTTGTAGAAGATGACCGGCTCAGCTGGTGTCGGGACGCCGGACTCGGCGGCGTGGGCGGCGTAGTTGAGCCCGAGGCAGACCACCGCACCTGGTCGGGCCACCGGCGGGCCGATCCGTTCCCCGGTGACGTCGATCTCCGGCAGCTCGCCGGCCTGATGTGCCCGGCGAACCTCCGCCAACGTGTGCTCGCTCGCCAGGAACTCCCCGTCGATGTCGCGGGTGATGCCGGTCAGGTCGAAGTGCCGGCCGTCATCGGCGCGCAGTACCGGGCGCTCGGCACCCGGGTCGCCGATCCGCATCAGCTTCATCCGGTCCTCCTCAACAGGCCGGTGTCTGCCGGCCTGCGCCACAGGGTAGTCGGGATCTCGTACTCGAACGTACTGACCGCCGCGTCCACCTCGGCCGGCGAGCGGGCCAACCCCTCGGTCGGCACCGCCGGCAGGAGCTCGTTGTCGGCGAACTGTCCAACAGGCCGTAGCTGCCGGCGACCAGGACGAAGTCGAGCCGGCGCTCGCGGACGAACCAGGTCAGCATCGTGGTCTGGTTCATCCCGACCGAGACGGCGCGGATCACTCCCTCGGCGCACAACTCCTCGAGGGTTCGATAAGCCCCCGGGCCGCCTGCGGCCCGTGGGAACAGGGTCATGGATGTGGGCGATGTCGACAGACGGTACGACGAGCCACTGATCCTTCTGTGCGGGTGGCGTGAGTCAAGCCCGCCTAATCAACCTAGAGCGGTGTCGCCCAGATGCCAAACGGTGCCCCCACCACCGGAGACCCCGTACGATCACACAAGTGCCCGGGTACCAATGCCGTGCGTAATATGGATTTGGCGGACGGTAGCTGATGGCTTCCGAGTCGTTTCTATCGATCAACTTAAGGAGGTGCCTGTGTCGACGAAGAGCACCCCGGGTGACGGTGTCCATGGCAGGGGCGTCAAGGGGGGCAAGATCGATGGCGGTGTCACTGGGCCGCTCGCCTTTCTGCGCGACCTGGTGCGAGGGCTGAGGCAGCTACGGCGCGAATAGGCAGTTGCTACGACCGATGTTTGTCGGGCCCGATGGCCGCCTCGTAGCACATCCGCTCGCGGCCACAGGTCCGACCGCCATAGTGGATCTGGCGGGTTTGGCTCGGCTGTTCGCCACACCAGTGTTACTTGGTGAGTTCGCGCCTTCGTCCTACTGGCGGGGCGTGGAGTTGGTTTGGCCGCACCCGCAGCCAGCTAGCAGCGATGGCGGCGACCTGGTAGAAGCGTTCGCCGCGGCGGTCGCCCGCTCGGTAGGTGACGCCGACCAGGTAGCCGTCTTGCTCTCCGGCGGTATCGATAGCTTGGCCGTGCTTTGGCATGTTCTCGCCCTCGACGCCGTCCGGCAGGTCCACGCGTTTACCGCGAACCTTGTTGATGACACCCGTGCTTCAGCGGCTGCGGTCGTCGCTCGTCTACTCGACGACTTGGGTTTGTCCAACCGGGTGACGCTGCACATCGTTGAGCCAGACCGGTGCTTGGCAACGCCGGCCTGGTCGCCGTACGGGCCGCGGCTGGACGCGCTGCCCGCGGTGAACGCGACGATCGCCCGCCTTGCCGCACAGGTTGGTGCGAACGTAATGCTGTCGGGCAGCGGCGCCGATGAGCTGATGTCTGCGCCCAGGTATGCCGTCGCCGAGGTAGCAGCTCTGCATGGACGGCGGGCGGCGCGGCAGTATGTCTCGGACATCGCCGGTGCGGGTCACGGACGCACCGGTGAGTACGCGGCCCTAGCAATGCGGTTCCTTCCTGGCGATCTCCGAACGCGGGCCTACGCAGCGGTGACCTGGCCAGAGTGGTGTGCGCCGCTGGTCTCGCCTGTCGTGGCTCCCAGATGGCGCGATGATGCGCTGACCTGGGCCCGGCAGTGGGTCGCCGACGTCCTCGATGGACATACAATAGCCCAACGCACTTGGGCCATGGCGTTTGCGCGGGACTGTTGGTGGCCGCGGGCGTATTTGCCACCAGCTGGCCCGGTCGCGGAGGGGTCACCCTTCTGCGACCGCGACTTCGTTGCAGCGGTGTGCGCGAAGCCGCTGGGCGAGCGGTACGACCCGGTCGGGCGGTCACCGTACCTGCGGGTCAAGGGAATGGTCGCGGCGCTGTTCCCGCCCGATGTGCGGGCTAAGCTACCGGTTGCGAAACGCTATTACACAGGAGCTTTGGCCCGCGCCTACGCTGGGCCTGCCGCCGCTCCTACCGCTGCCGCGGTCGGGCTGCTTGACCCCACCGCGGTCGCGGCTACCGAGTGTGTGGCGACGAAAATGACGACGGCGGCCGTGGAGGCGTGGTTATCGGGAGCGGTCGCGGCCGGAGCTGATGTCGGCAGCGCTAGTCAGAATGAAGCCATTTAGCTGCAAGCGAGCTACGTGCGGAACGTAGTAGTTGGGGCGCAACTGGAATCGTTAGCCGGCTGGGCGCTTGTAAGACAGCAGCCGATCGACCTCTACGAACCCCGCCTGCTCGTACAACCGATTCGCCGCTGTTCGGTCCCTTTCCCCCCCGGGCTCATCGTCATCGACGTACAGGATGACCTGCTGGGCACCGAGCTGATGCAGCAGATCCAACGCCGAACCCAGTAATGCCTTTCCCAGACCGCGGCCCCGGGCCGTTGGCTCGACACTGATCCACCACAGAACCCCGATGCCCTGGACCGGTAGCCCAATCGTGGCCTCGCCGAGCAGGGTCGTGCCATCACGGACGGTCAGCGTCCGCCGATCTTCATCGCTGCTGACGGTGTACGGAGTCCGTGGCAGCCCCGGGACTGGCAAGTCAACGCGCATGTAGCGCCACAGGTCGCTACCGAGGAATCCGTGATCGGTCAGCGCGGCCGCGGTCGCCGGCCGGTGTCGGACGGGCAGCGCCTCCATGCCGAGACTGAGCGCGGTCGCGAACGAAAACGCCTCGATCGTCCGTCCTTCCAGCCGAGACAGAGTGTGATCGAGCAGGGTGTCGATCACTCCGCGGTCCTCGCGGCCGTGCAACCACAAGACTATTCCTACGCCGTCGCGCGGCCGCGTAGCGTAGGAGACAACGCCTACTATCTCGCCGTCGCGGGTCGTGGCGACCTCGGTCGTTAGGTCGGCGAGTTCCGCCCACCAGCCGCTGTCCACGCTTGACCGACCGGCCAATGCCTCAGCCAGCATCGCGGACGTTGCCAGTGGCTGGCCTGGCACTCGGTCGGCGTTGACCAATGCGAGTACCGCTTGCTCGTCACGGGCCTCAACCGGCCGAATCAGGTAACCGGTGACCAACTGTGCAATGACCTCGTCTCGAAACAGGCCACCGCCGTCGCGGCGGCCTGCAGTCCAGGGCGCCCTATACTGCAGGCTAGCAAGGCTGCCCATCGGCGAACGACCTTGACGCGCCCCTTCGCGACCAGCGCTGAAAAGCTCGCGTCGCTCGGGAAGGCCGTACGCCCCGGCAGGTGGCCGGAACTGGTCATAGGATCGGATCCGCGGTTGGCGGTGCCGATCCGTTGACGGGTGGCACTATTCTCCCCAATGAGCCTGAGGTTCCACATCGACAATCTCCATGCGGCGGGTTGGCGAAGCGAAGGAATATCAGAGCCGGTGTATGGGCGGACCGATGGGCAGGTATGTGCGCTGCTCGTTGCCGGGGACGTCGACACTGTCTATTTGCAGCGTGTTTGTGCTCCACCCGTACTGACCTGCTGGCGTTCGCGGAGCTCGAGCTTGAGTGGAGCTGCGGGAGCAGGACGGCGCAAGATGCCGACTGCGTCACGGGCGGCCAGTTGTTGCCTAGTCTACGATCTGTGCCCGGGGGAGACCCCGACCATCGGTAGCGAGGTGAACATTGACTTGACGCCGGTGGCGCTGGAGGTATCGGTCGACGCCGAGCGGTATCCGATGTGGGCGCTCGATGCTCGCGGCATTTCGGTCGGCCTCGAGGTGACCGACTTTCAAATCGATATGGGGAAGCTTAACGTGGTGGCCGGGTAGGCGTGCGGGCCGACTACACCTCGTTCGGGTCTGTGGTTCCCGAGGCGGCGTGTGACGGATCAGCTGCCAGCGGGCAGTGGATGGTACTCGCCCCGGTTGTGGTCGGCGACCGCCGCTCCGGTCAGGGTCGCCGGGATCGGGAGCACCTCCAGGCAGAGCCGCACCGCCTCGGCGATCAGCGGCCGAGGGACCCGCATCGACACCGTGCAGTGCGGGACCCAGACGCCGGGGTGGTAGAGCGGGTCGACCTCGACGCCGGCGGCGGCGAGCCGGTGGTGCACCGTGGCGTGGTACGCGAGCAGCTCAGCGGTGGGGGTGGGACCGAGCCACAGCACCCGACCCACGAACTGACCGGCGTAGTCCAGCCGCACCGGGAGCGGCGGGCACATCGGGACGCCGGTCAAAGCCGCCTCGACCTTGGCGGGGTCGAGCCGCTGCGCCACCGCAAGCGAGATGTGCGGTTTGTGCCGGCGGTGGGTGAGCTCCCGAAGGGTCGGCACGCCGGCGGCCTCCAGCGCATCCCACAGCGCCCGGACCCGCCGGGACGCTGCCCCGTCGAGGTACAACTCCAGCGCCGCGGCCACGGGCACAGGATACGGAGCGCGCGCAGCTCGACCGACCCGCAGGCGCGCGGCAGCAACCTCGACTAGTTGATCTTGATGTGGGTCGTCCGCCTGAGCTGCGGCTTTGCGACTGGAGCGGGTGACGGGAATCGAACCCGCACCGCCAGCTTGGAAGGCTGGGGCTCTACCATTGAGCTACACCCGCGCGGCACCTGTCGGCGCTGCGCTTCAGCTTAACAAGTAGACTTCACGGCGCCGGGGTGTGGCGCAGCTTGGTAGCGCACTCGCTTTGGGAGCGAGGGGCCGTGGGTTCAAATCCCGCCACCCCGACCAAATGTTGGCCTTGAGCTGCGGAAACGTGGACAAGGCATCGGCGTACATCCCGATCGGCTGGATCGCCGCCGGCGACCCGGCCGAGCTGTTCTCGCCGGACCGGCACGAGGAGCTGTGGGCGGTCCAGCAGACGCTCGATTTCCCGGGCACCGTCTATGGTGTGCCGCGGGGCACGCCGATGCGCGAGATCATGCGCCGGCAGATCCAGCTGTACGCATCGGCGGAGTAGCCCGCCGCGGTCAGCCGACCCGGGCCAGGTGGCGTGCTACTTCCTCGGCGGCGAGGCTGGCCGCCCGCTGCGCGGTCTGCCGGGTCGCGCCGGCCAGGTGCGGGGTGAGCACGACCCGGGGCGCCGCCAGTAGCCGCGAGCCGGGCGGGAGCGGCTCGGTGTCGAACACGTCGAACGCCGCCGCCCCAAGCTGTCCCGCCTGCAGCGCGTCCGCGACCGCGTCGTAGTCCAGCAGCCCGCCCCGGGCGGTGTTGACCAGCACCGCGCCGGCCGGCAGCCGGGCCAGCTCGGCGGCGCCGATCATCCCGCGGGTCTGCTCGGTCAGCCGGGCATGCAGGCTCACCACCGTCGAGCGGGCCAGCAGCTCCGGCAACTCGACCGGTTCCGCGCCATCCAGTGTGGCCGGATCCGCGTACGGGTCGTAAACCAGGATCTCGGCGCCGAACGCCCGCAGGATCCGGCCCACCCGGCGGCCGATCGCGCCGTAGCCGACCAGCCCGACCGTGGCGCCGGCGAGCTCGGTGCCAGCCTGGCTGAGCGCGTACCGGTCGCTGCGCCACGCCCCGGCCCGCAGCTCGGCGTGCACATCGGGCAGTTGTCGCAGCGCCGCCAGCAGCAGCGCCACCGTGTGCTCGGCGGCGGCGACCGCGTTCCGGCCGGGGGTGGTGCGGACTGCCACCCCGTGCCGCTCGGCGGCGGCGAGGTTGACGTTCACCGGACCGCCCCGGCAGACCACCACCAACCGCAGCGCCTTCGCGGCGTCGAACACCCGCTCGGTGAACGGCGCCATCTGGGTCACCGCGACCTCGATCCCGGGCAGCGCGTCGATCAGCGTCTGTTCGTCCCCGGACGCCTCGTCGACCTCCGCCACCGGCCCGAACGGTGTGTACGGCCAGGGCAGGGTCAGCGTGGTGACGGCGAGGTCGGTGCCGACCCGGGCGGCCAGGGCGTCCCGGACCAGCTCCGGGGTCACGAAGTGGTCGCCGGCGATCAGCACGCGGGTCGGGGTCACGACTCGCCATCCTCCTTTTTGTTCCACATCGGACGCGCGTGGTCGATGCTCTCGAGATAGCGGGCGTACCCGGCGTCGTACCGGTCCCGGGTGGCCGGGTCCGGGTAGTAGGTCCGGCCGGCGAGGTGCCACGGCTCGGGCGGCTCGGCGCCGTCGATGCCGAGCGCGCGGCGGGCGGCGAGCGCGGCGCCCCGGGCGCCGATCTCCGCCCCGGCCAGGGTCCGGATCGGACGGTCGAGCACGTCGGCGAAGATCTGGGCCCACTCGGCGGAGCTGACTCCGCCGCCCCCGGCGGCCAGCGGGCCGGCCAGCCCGGCGGCGGTGAGGCAGTGCCGGGCGCTGTAGGCCACCGCCTCGCAGGTGGCTCGGACCAGGTCGGCCGGGCCGACGCCCAGGTGCAGTCCGTCCACTCGGGCCCGCGCCTGCGGAGCCACGAACGGCGCCCGCTCGCCGGCTTCGGACAGGAACGGCAACACGGTCAGCCCATCGGACCGGCCCCGGGCCAGCAGCTCCGGCAGGTCCGCGGTGGTGGCGCCGACCAGCCGCAGCACCCAGTCGACCGCGGCGGTGCCGACCATCGCGGGCAGCGCCCGCAGCCAGCGGTCGGTGCGGCCGGTGGCGAGCGTGAGGCCGCACGGCTCGCCGGTGCCGGCCACCCGGTCAACCATCACCTGGCAGGCCAGGGTGGTGCCGACGATGAGCAGGCCGGCCCCGGTTGCGGTCACGCCGGCGCCGAGCGCGGCGGCGGGCAGGTCGTACGGGCTGGCCACCACCGGCGTGCCGGCCGGCAACCCGGTGGCCGCGGCGGCGCTCGCGGTGAGCTCACCGACCGGTGCCTCCGCCACCGGCGCGAGCAGCTCCCGCCGGTGCGCCAGCCCGCAGGCGGCGATCAAGTCCCCTGCGTAGTCGCGGCGCGCCGGGTCGAGGAACGGCGCCGACGCGTCGGAGACGTCGGTGGCCCGGACGCCGGTGAGCCGCTGCATCACCACGTCCTTGCAGTAGCCGGCGGTCGCGGCCTCGGCGAGCGCCGCCGGTTCGTGCCGGTCGAGCCAGGCCAGCAGCGGGGCGGGCGAGCCGGGGAACAGCGCGTTGCCGTTGCGCCGGTAGATGGTGGTCACCACTCCGTCGGCCGACCAGCCGGCGAGGATATCGGTGGCCCGAGCGTCCAACCAGGAGATCGCCGGCCGGACCGGCCGGCCGTCCCGGTCGACCAGCCACATGCCGTCGCCCTGGCCGGTGAGGCCGACCGCCGCCACCGGGCCGCCGGCCTGGCCGGCCACCTCGGCGAGCACCTCGAGCACCGAGCCCACCACCTGGTCCGGGTCCTGTTCGTACCAGCCGTCCGCGACCCGGTCCAGCCGGCTGGGCCGGGCGGCGCGCGCCAGGGGTCCACCGGTGGGTCCAAATGCGACCGCCTTGGTGACAGTGGTGCCGATGTCCACTCCGATCACGATGGTCATCGCGCCGCCGCCTCACGCGAGCTCGTACGGGACGCCGTGCTCGCGCAGCTCCATCAGTGCCGACTCGGGCGCCTTCGAGTCGACCAGCACCAGGTCGAAGTCGCGCAGCGGGGCGAGCCGGTGCAGCGCCACCCGGCCGAACTTGGTGTGGTCGACCATCAGCACCGACCGCTGCGCGGCCCGGATCATCGCCCGCTTGACCAGCACGATCTCCTGTTCCTGGTGGTACGCGTGGGCGCCGACGATCGCCGATGTGGACGCGAACAGCAGGTCCGACCGGAGCGCCTCGATCGCCTCGATGCACGGCACGCCCAGGAACGAGTCGTGGCTGGGGTGGTATTCGCCGCCGAGCGCCATCAACCGGATCCCGGGGGCGTTGGCGAGCAGCTTGATGGTTTCCAGGAAGTTGGTGATGACGGTGAGCGGGTTGATGTCGACGATCAGCCGGGCCAGCTCCAGCGTGGTGGTCGAGTCGTCCAGGATCACCGCCATCCCGGGCTCGATCATCTCCCGGGCGCGGCGGGCGAGCGCGAGCTTCTCTTCCCGGGCCGCCCGCTTGCGGTAGGAGACGTTGCTTTCGAACACACTGGACGGTTGCGCGCTCGCGCCGCCCCGATACTTCCGGACCACGCCCTGCCGCTCCAGCTCGTCCAGGTCCCGGTGGATGGTCATCAGGCTGACCTGGAACACCTCTGCCAGCTCGTTGGCGGAGACCGAGCCGTGCTGCAGGACGTATTCGGCGATCTCAGCCTGCCGCTGGGCGGGCCGGCTGGAGCCGGTGTGGTCGGATGCGCGCATCGTCCTCATCCTCCAAGAATGGGCGCGTTGTAGGTTAGCAGCGCTGGTTGCCCGTTGCCGTCCGGAAAGCTCAGTCGGGTCACCGCGACCGGATCGAGCCGGGGCAGCCGGCGCCGGTAGTCGCGCAGCGGCACGCCCAGCGTCGCGCAGACCAGCAACCGGATCAGCGTGCTGTGCGCGACCACCAACACCGTTCCGGCCGGATCCGCCGCCACCAGGTCCCGCAACGCCGCCTCGGCGCGGGCGACCGCCTCGGCGGGTGGTTCGCCACCCGGGAAATGATGCGCGACCGGGTCAGCCAGGAACCGCTCCACCACGTCCGGCCGCTCCGCGTGGAGCTGGTCCAGGGTCCGGCCCTCGGCGATCCCGAAGTCCAACTCCCGCAGCCGGGCATCGACCCGGACCGGCAGCCCGGTCGCGTCGGCGACCGGCGCGATGGTCTCGGTGGCCCGGACCAGCGGCGAGCAGGCGAGGCTGGTCGGCCGGATTGCGCCCGCGCGCCGGGCGAGCGCCTCGGCCTGCGCCCGGCCGGTCGCATCCAGCGGGAGGTCGCTGGCGCCGGTGTACCGGTTCGGTCGGTGCCAGGCGGTCTGGCCGTGCCGGCAGAGCAGGACGGTGGTGTCGGGCATGGCGGTCACCCGGCCTCCGCGTCCGCGGTCGCGAGCCGAGCCAGGTCGGCATCCACGTACCCGCGCGCCACCAGCGCGGTCACGAACCGCCGGTACGCATCGCCGAACCTGGCCGCGGCGTCCGGGCGGGGCGCGAGCACGTCGGCGACCTGGACCATCCGCTCGGCGGCGGCGCTGACCCGGCCCTCGCCGGCGGCGGCGAGCACCGCCATGCCGAACGCCGGCTCGGGCACCCGGGGCAGCGTGATCTCGCGACCGAGCACGTCGGCCCGTAGCTGGCACCAGTACCGGCTGTTCGTGCCGCCACCGGTCGCGGACAGCTTGCCGTCGACCGGGGCGCCGAGCCCTCGCAGGTACGCGAACGAGAGCCGCTCGACGAACGCGACGCCCTGCAGCACGGCGGCGTACCGGTCACCATCGTCGACGAAGCTGCCGAGCTGGAACGGCTCGGCGGCCGGCTCCACGAACGGGAACCGCTCACCGCGGGCGACCAGCGGATAGACCAGCCCGTTGGACGGCTCGTACCGGGCCGCCGCGCGATCGAGCTGGTGCGGGTCGGCGTCCGGAAACCAGCTCCGGAGGAATTCAGCCCCCACATTGGACGCACCACCGGGCAGCCAGCCGCCGTCCGGGTGCCGGTGCGAGTAGATCGCCCCACCCGGGTCGGAGATCCGGGTGGCGGTGACCCCCTTGAGCACCAGCGTCGTGCCCAGCACGGAGTTCCAGCTGCCGGGGGTGAGCGAACCGGCCGCGATCAGCGCCCCGCAGCCGTCGGTCATGCCGGCGTGCACCGGGGTACCCACCGGCAGGCCGGTGTGGTCGGACCCGGCCCGCCCGACCCGGCCGATCTCGGTGCCCGGCCGGACCACCTCGGGCAGCAGGCCGGCGGGGATCCCGAGCTTGTCCATCACCTCGGTCGGCCACCGGCCGGCGTCCAGGTCGTAGCCGGTCTTCAGGGCGTGGCTCCAGTCGGTGGCGACCCTGCCGCCGGTCAGCTGGCGGGCCAGGTAGTCGGCGCAGTGCAACAGCTCCAGCCGGCCCCGGTCCGCGTCGGTCCGCAGCGCCGGCTCGCCGTGTCGCAGCAACCACACCAGCTTCGGCAGCGCCCAGGAGCGCTGCATCGCGTACCCGAGCGAGGTCCAGAGCCCGGCCCCGGCGGCCGCGACCTCCTCCGCCTCGGCGCCGGCCCGGGCGTCGCCGTACATCAGGGCGGCGGTCCGCGGCCGGCCCAACCGGTCGGCCAGCAGGAAGGTCCCGGACGTGCTGCAGATCGCCAGCCCGCGGATCCGGTGTGGATCCAGCTCGCCGATCGCCTGCCGGCAGGCCGCGCCGAACACCCGCCACCACTGCCGCGGGTCCTGCTCGTGCACCCGGCCGTCGCGGGTGCTGTCGAGCGTGCCGAAGCCGCGGCCCGCCAGCGCACCGTGGTCGTCAACGAGCACCACCCGCACGCTCTGGGTACCGACATCGACGCCACCCCAGAGGTCGGGTGGGCGGGACGGGTTCGTGGGCAATCCGGACCTCGCCTCCGTGTCCGTAGCGGTACTAACTATCAAGCTGGACGTGAATTTAACACAACGGCTGTGGGAAGTCGAACCCCTGAGTTTCGTGAGGTACCTAGCCTGACGACCGGTATCTCCTGGCTGCATGCGGGGAGATTGCAGGTTGGTCACGAGGGCTTGCCACCGGCAATCATCACACTCGGATCTTGACACGGTGCTTCATGCGATGTTAACTAGCGCCTAACACAACGCCTGGGTGTGTTATGACCAACCCGGAGGAGACATGTTCCGTCCAAGGATCGCTCCGGCGATCGCGGCCATCGCCGCGACCCTGCTCGCCGCGTGTGGCGGCGGCTCCGACGCCGGAGGCGATGACGGCACGATTACGTTCTGGTACGCGATGGCGGGCCGCAACGGCGAGGCCATCCAGGCCATGGTGGACACCTTCAACCAGCAGCACGAAGGAGAGATCAGGGTCGAGGCCGTCTACCAAGGCAACTACTACGACACACTGAACAAGCTCAAGGCGGCGATCCAAAGCGGGCAGACGCCGAACCTGGTGCAGGTCTTCGAGATCGGTACGCAATTGATGATCGACCTGCAGTCGTCGGTCCCGTTCGGAGAGATGGCCGAGGAGGCCGGCTACTCGCTCGATGACCTGCAGCCGAGACTGGTCGACTACTACACGGTGGACGGCACGCTGTACTCGCTGCCGTTCAACGCCTCGGCGCCGATGCTCTACTACAACAAGACCGCCTTCGAGGAGGTCGGGCTGGACCCGGAGCAGCCGCCGCAGACCCTGGAGGAGGTGGCGGAGGCGGCCGAGCGGCTGACCATCCGGCGGGGCGGCCAGACCGAACGGTACGGCTACGTCGCGGCCATCGACGGCTGGCTGATCGAGCAGATGATGGCCAACACCGACCTGCCGTACTGCGACCAGGGCAACGGCCGGGAAGGCCGGCCGACCGCCGTCAACTGGACCAACCCGACCGTCGAGAACATGCTCGGCTGGTGGCGGGACCTGGTCGAGCGCGGGATCGCGCTGAACGTCGGCCGCAACAACAACGACGCGTCCGCTGCCTTCCAGTCCGGCCGCGCGGCGATCCTGCCGTTCACCGCGGCGAACATGCGCGACATCATCACCGGCTCGGACTTCGAGGTGGGCGTGGCGTACTACCCGAAGGCGGAACCGGGCACCGGCGGTGGCGTGTTCAACGGCGGTGGGTCGATCTGGACCATGGCCGGCCACCCGGAGAGTGAGCAGGAGGCGGCGTTCGAGTTCCTCAAGTACGTCGCGTCCCCCGAAGCGCAGGCCACCTGGGCGGCCGCGACCGGCTACATCCCGGTCAGCCTCGCCGCCCGGGACCACCCGGTGTTCCAGGACGTGCTGGCGGAGTACCCGGACTTCGCCAAGCCCGGCGAGCAGCTGCTCGAGTCCGAAATCACGGTCGCCAGCCGCGGCTGTCTGATGGGGACCATGCCGGAGGCTCGGGACCAGATGAACACCGCGATCGAGCGGGTGCTGCTCGGCAACGCGACGCCGGCCGACGCGCTGGCGGCCGCGACCGAGTCGATGGGCCGGGTCATCGAAACCTACAACCAGTCCGTGTCCTAGCGGTAGGGGAGTGAGCAGCGTGACGATCTTCGTCGGCCACCGCGGGGCACCCACCCTCGCCACCGAGAACACGCTCGCATCGCTGCGAGCCGCCCAGCACCTGGGCGCGGACGCGGTCGAGTTCGACGTCCGTGCCACCAAGGATGGTGCCGCCGTGCTGTTGCACGACCGGACGCTGGCGCGGCTGTGGGGATGCGACCGGCCGGTCGCCGAGCTGACCCTGGCCGAGGTACGGGAGTTGCGGGGCCCGGCCGGTGAGCTCGTGCCGACGCTGGCCGAGGTGATCGAGGCGGTGAGCCTGCAGCTGGTGGTCGACTGCAAGGTGCCGGCGCTGGTGCCGGAGATCGTGCGGCTGCTACGCGGCCGAGGGCAGCTGGCCCGCACTCGGTTCATCGGCGAGCCGGAGGTGCTCGTCGAGGTGCGGACCAGCCTGCCCGAGGTCGAGATCGTCCTCTCCTGGGCCGGCGCCGAACCACCGCCCAAGGAGCTGCTGGACCGGGTCCGGCCGGCGGCGCTCAACCTGAAATGGGCCGGCCTCGCCGACCAGACCGCGCAGCGGTTCCAGGCGCTCGGGTTCGCCTTGTGGACGTACACCGTGGACACCGAGGACGAGCTGCGCCGGGCACAGCGGCTCGGGTTCGAGGCGGTCATCACCAACGACCTGCGGACCGTCCGGGCTGCGGCGAGCACCGCGGGTCGCGGGGCATGAGCATGAGCGAGTCCGCGCTGCGCTGGCACGAGGCCGCGGTGGAGCTGGCCCACTGGGCGGTGAAGACCGCCGCCACCGGTGACCGCGATCCGGCCAACGCCACCACCAAGGCGCACCCGGTCGACTGGGTGACGTCGGTCGACCAGGCGGTGGAGCGGCACGTCCGGCAGGAGCTGGTCGCCCGGTTTCCCGACCACCAGGTGGTGGGCGAGGAGTACGGGGCGACCGCGCGACCGGCCGGAGGAGCGCCGGCGGTCACCTGGTACCTCGACCCGATCGACGGCACCACCAACTACGTACACGGCGTGCCGTGGGTCGCGTTCAGCCTGGCCGCGGCGGATGAGCGCGGCGCGGTGGTCGGGGTGGTGGCCGACGTCCACCGGGGCGAGGTGTTCAGCGCCATCCGGGGCGGTGGCTCGTTCCGGAACGGGGAGCCGATCAGGTACCCGGGGTCGGTCAGCCTCGCCGGCGGGGTGGTGCTGACCGAGTGGTCCCGGGAGAAGCCATGGCCGGCGATGTACCGGTGTTTCAGCCGGCTGGCCGACCGGTCCGTCGCCACCCGGATCATGGGTTCCTGCGCGCTCGCGCTGGCCACGGTCGCGGCCGGCCGGGCCGCCGGGGCGCTGCTGCCCGGGCACTACAACGCCTGGGATGTGATGGCCGGGGTGCTGATCGCCCGGGAGGCCGGCGCCGCCGTGTATGACCACGATGGACCGAGCCCGGACACCCCGCTGGCCGGGCTGCTGGTGGCGGCACCGGCGCTGGTTGAGGAGCTCTGGCACGTGTGGGTGAGCGAGTGAACCGGCGGCGTCACCGGTACCGCTGGCGGGAGATCGGCGCTTCGGCCGGCTTCCTGCTTCCCGCCCTGGCGGTGTTCGGGGTGTTCACGTTCTACCCGCTGGTCCGGTCGGTCTGGCTCAGCTTCCACGCCAACGACCTGCTCGGCCGGCCGGTCCGGTTCGTCGGCCTGGACCAGTACACCAAGTTCTTCGAGGAGCCGGAGCTGCGGCGGGTACTGCTGACCACGGCCCTGTTCGCGATCCTGACCGTGCTGCCGACGTTGCTGATCGGCCTGTTCCTGGCGCTGGTCCTGCAGACCCGGGTCCGGGGGATCGGGGTGTTCCGCACCGTGATGGCGACCCCGTTCGCGTTCTCGGCCGCGTCCGCGGCGGTGGTCTTCGACGCCTTCTACAGCCCCAGTGTCGGCGTGTTCAACGGCATCCTGCACAACCTCGGGATACCGCAGGTGGACTGGCTCACCTCGCCGTCGGTGGCGCTGCCGAGCCTGGCGCTGGTCATCATCTGGCGCGACATCGGCTACGCCATGCTGGTCTGCTCGGCCGGCCTGCAGTCCATTCCGGACCAGCTGTTCGAGGCGGCCCGGATCGACGGTGCCGGCTACCTGACCCTGCTGCGGAAGATCATCCTGCCGTTGCTCACCCCGACCATGTTCTTCCTGCTGGTGGTGGGCACGATCGGGTCGCTGCAGACGTTCGGGGAAATCAACATCCTCACCGGTGGCGGGCCGGACGGCGCGACCACCACGCTGGTCTACAACCTCTACCAGTCCGCGTTCGCGTTCGGCGTCAGCGACTACGGCCTGGCCTCGGCCCAGGCGGTGATCCTGCTGTTCCTGGTGATGGGCGTGACCGCGGTCCAGTTCACGGTGCTGCAACGGAAGGTGTTCTACTCATGAGGCCGCTGCGTGGAGTCGTCGCGTACGCCGGCCTGACCCTGCTGGCCGCGACCATCATCTTCCCGCTCTACTACGCGGTGGTCGGGTCGTTGATGACCGACCAGGAGCTGACCAGGTTCCCGCCGCCGCTGTTCCCGGACGGGCTGAACCTCGCCAGCTACCGGGAGGTGCTCGACGCGGTCCCGCTGCTGCGGCAGTACGCCAACAGTGTCTTCGTGTCGCTCAGCATCGTGGCCGGGGTGCTGTGCACCTCGGTGCTGGCCGGGTACGTCTTCGCGTTCCTGGACTTCCCGTTCAAGCGGCTGATGTTCGCGCTGTTCCTGTCCACCATGATGGTGCCGGCGGAGTCGACCATCATCCCCAACTACCTGACCATGGCCAACCTCGGACTGGTCAACACGTTCCCGGCGCTGATCGTGCCGTTCCTCGCCACCGGGTTCGGGACGTTCCTGATGAGACAGTTCTTCCTCACCTTCCCCCGCGAGATCTACGAGGCCGCCAAGGTGGAGGGGAGCGGACACCTGTGGTTCATCACCCGGATCCTGGTCCCGCTGTCCCGGCCGGCGATCGGCACGCTCGCGATCTACTCGTTCATCAGCACCTACAACTTCTACTTCTGGCCGCTGCTGGTCACCAGCACCCCGGAGATGCAGACCGTCCAGATCGGGCTGAAGTCGCTGCACTCGGTGGAGGCCCGCCACCCTAGCCTGATCTTCGCCGGCGTGGTGCTGGTCATCGTCCCGATGGTGTTCCTGATCTACACCTTCCAGCGCCAGATCATCCGTGGCCTGACCGCCGGAGCGATCAAGTGAGTCGCGGCGACGCCCCACCCACCACCGCCGACCGGACGCTGGTCGCCGGCGAGCTCGCCGGCACCGGCACCGATGGCGGCTACCGCCTGCTGCGCGCCGCCCCGGGCGAGCCGCACCGGATCCGCACCGAGCTGGCGCCGGCCCGGCCCCATCCGGCCGGCGGCCGAGTGCTGCTGCGGCTGGCGCACGTCACCGACCTGCACGTCGCCGATCCCCAATCGCCGGTACGGCTGGACTTCGCGATGCGGGTCGGCGCCGGTGACCCGGCCTGGGGTGGCGCGGTCGACGCCGCCTTCCGGCCGCAGGAGCTGCTGGCCGCGCACGCCGCCGCCAGCATGGCGGAGACGATCACCCGGCTGCCGGTGGACCTGTGCGTGGTGACCGGCGACAACCTCGACAACGCGCAGGCGAACGAGCTGGCCGCGTACCTCGCCGTGCTCGACGGTGGCCAGGTCGGCCTGTGCCCGGACGGCCGGTACGCCGGCACCCAGAGCGCGGCCTGGGGCGACGACTGGTACTGGCAACCGGAAGCCGCCGACAACCGCTACACCCGGCGCTGGGGCTATCCCACCATCCCGGGCCTGCTGGCGGCGGCGGCGCGTCCGTTCACCAGCCGCGGGGTCGGCCACCCGTGGCTCGCCTGCGCCGGCAACCACGACCTGCTGGTGGTCGGCACCACCGCCGCCCGCGCCGCGCTGCAACCGCTGGCGCTCGCCGGGCGCAAACCGACCCGGTTGCCCGACCAGCTCACCGATCCACTGGAAACCCTGGTGACCCGGCCGCAGGAGCTGTTCGCGGGCCCGACCCGGCCGGTCCAGCCCCACCCGGGCCGGCGATTCATCGACACCGGCGAGTTCGTCGCGGCCCACCACTACCTCCCGGCACGGCCGGCCGGGCACGGCTTCACCGAGCAGAACCGGCGCGACGGCACGGCGTACTACGCCTACGATGCCACCGAGCAGGTGCGGGTGATCGTGCTCGACACGAACCATCCGTACGGGCACTGGGACGGCAGTGTAGACCGCCGGCAGCTGGCGTGGCTGGCCGACCAGCTGGCCGCGGCGGGCCGGCCGGGCGGGCCGCTGGTGATCCTGGCCTCCCACCACGGCACCGGCACCTTCGACAACCACCGGGGCGAAGCGCCCGGCGAGCGGGCGCACGCCGATGAGCTGCTGGCGCTGGCGCTGCGCTGGCCAAACGTGGTGCTCTGGCTGAACGGCCATCGGCACGAGCACCGGGTGCTCGGCCACCGCCGGCCCACCGGCGGCGGCCTGCTCGAGGTGACCACCGCCGCCATCATGGACTGGCCGAGCCAGGCCCGGCTGATCGAGCTCGCGGTGACCGAGGATGGCGCGCTGCGGGTGACCAGCACCATGGTCGATCACGCGGCCCCGGTCAACCCCACCGGGGAACCCGATGGCGTCGGTTGGCTGGCCTCGCTGCACCGCCAGCTCGCCGCGAACGAGTGCTGGCGGGCCGGCCGGCGCCGGGCCGGCAGCCCGGCCGACCGCAACTTCATCGCCTGGTTCGGTGTACCCGAGGCACCGAACGGCCGGCGGGCATTCGCTGGCCGGCCGGCATCCGTACCCTCATCCCCCACTTAGGAGAAGCCCATGTCACGCTCTCGACTGGCGCGCCCGCTCGCGCGCCGGGACATCCTGCAGCTCGCCGGGGTCGGCGCGGCCTCCGCGGCGGGCGTCGCGGCGGTCGCCTCACCCGCCTGGGCGGCGGAGCCGACCACCCAGGGTGGGCCGCCGTTCGTACGGAAGGACACCCTGGTCTTCAACGTGAAGGACTACGGCGCGGTCGGCGATGGCACCGGCGACGACACCGCCGCCCTGCAGGCCGCGCTGGACGCCGGCCGGGGCCAGACCGTCTTCCTGCCGCCCGGCGTCTATCCAATCTCGACCATGCTGACCGTCTACTCCGGCACCACCGTGCTCAGCACCGCGACCACCACCGTCAAGCGGATCGACGGCGACTCCTGCATGCTCGGCAACGGCGTGCTGGGTGACTTCTCGGCCACGGCGTACAACGGCGAGTCGCACATCACCATCATCGGCGGGATCTGGGACGTCAACGGGGTCGAGGTACCTGCCCGGTCGAACGGGTTCGGGTTCAGCCACGGCGAGGACATCCAGGTCCGCGACGTGCAGGTCCGGAACGTCCCCGGCTGGCACGCGATGGAGCTGAACGCGGTCAAGAACGCCCGGGTCATCAACTGCCGGTTCGAGGGCTTCTCCGACCCGGACGACACCCGCTACTACTCCGAAGCGGTGGCGATGGACTACGCCGGCGGGACCGGTCATTTCCCGTTCTTCGGCGCCCCGGACTTCTACGGCTCGCAGGACATCCTGGTGCAGGGCTGCTACGCCGGCCCGTGGGAGTCGCTGCCGTCGTTCCCGCGGCTGGTCGGCTCGCACGGTGGCCCGGACGGCCACCAGCACACGGGGTTGCGAGTGGTCAGCAACTACGCCGACGGCTGCACCGAGTGGGCGATCCGGCTCTACGACTGGCTGGACGGCGTGGTCGAGGGGAACCAGATCGTCGGTGGCGGCGGCGGGATCCAGATCGGACCGGCCGGTGTCCAGTCCGGCGGGCACATCGTCGTCCGGGGCAACACGATCCGCAACCTGTCCGGCGTGAAGGAGGCGGACGGCCGGCCGCCGGACGCGGCGATCTGCGTAGGCCGGCTCAACAATCAGCGGACCAGCCGGGTCATCATCAGCGGCAACGTCATCACCGACGTGATGATGGAGGGCATCTCCACCTACCGCACCGACGGCGTGATCGTGTCGGACAACGCGATCGCCGGCTGCGACGGGGTCGGGGTCCGGGTGACGGACTCGCCGCGGGCGGTGGTCTCCGGCAACCACGTCACCGGCACCGGTGGCGAGGGCATCATCGTGGAGACCGGCAGCAACGGGAGTCTGGTCCGCGGCAACCTGGTCCAGGATTCCGGGACGTCCGGGGTGGCGGTCACCGACAACATCAGCGACGTGGTGGTCCGGGACAACAACGTGCTCGGCGCGGGCACGGTCGCCGGGACCGAGGCCGGGCTGCGGGTGAGCAACCACGCCGACCGGACCAGCCTGGTCGGTAACCTGGTCCGGCGCCGGGGCAGCGGCAACGAGGCGGCGTACGGCATCGCCATCGCCGAGGACTGCCACGGCACCTGGTACACGGGCAACGACCTGCGCGACGCCGGCCCGAGCGGGGCAGTCAGCGATGCCGGTGTCGACTCGACCACCGATCCGGGCGGGCTCATCTGACGGAGGCGGTGGCGAGTTGGTTGGTAATCGCGTCGGCGTCGCTGTTCGCGCTGTTCACCGGGTTCAACGACGCCGGCGCGATGATCAGCGTCGGGCTCCGGGCACAGGGCCTGGGGCTGAGCACCGCGCTGGCGGTGCTCACCGGCTCGGTGGTCGCGGCTCCGGTTCTGATCGGCACCGCGGTGGCGACCACACTGGACGGCCGGCTGGTCCGGTTCCCGGACGGCGACGGCCGACCGTACCTGCTGATCGGAGTCGCGGCGGCGGTCGCGGTGACGATCGGGCTGGCCGGCCGGCGGCTGCCCACCAGCCTCACGCTCGCGCTGGTGGGCGGGATCGCCGGTGCCGGCGCCGGCGCCGGCGCCCACGTCGACTGGCTCGTGGTGGTGGCGGTGCTGGCCGCGGCCGCGGCTGCCCCGGTGATCGGGGCGGTGGCCGCGCTCGCGGCATGCCGGCTGGTCGGCGCCCTTCCCGCCCCCAAGGGCGCCGGCCGCCGGCTCCGGCGGCTCCACATCGGCGCGTTCCTGGCCAGCTGCCTGGCCTACGGCGCGAACGACGGCCAGAAGATCCTGGCGGTCTACGCGGCGGTCACCGCGAGCGAACCGGCGGCGTACGCCCGCACCCCGGCGGTGTTGCTGCCACTGGCCGGCTGCTTCCTGATCGGCGCGCTGCTCGGCGGCCGGCGGCTGGCGCGCGGGTTCGGCGCCGGCCTGGCGACCACCAACCCGCAGTCGGTGGTGGTGACCGAGCTGTCCGGGGCGGCGGTGGTGCTCGGGACCGCGTCGGTGGGTGCCCCGGTGAGCATGACCCAGTCGCTGTCCGGGGCGCTGGTCGGCGCGAACCTGTCCGGCGGAAGGAGGAGGGTGAAATGGCGAGGCGTGGTCCGGCTGGGACGGGCGTGGTTGCTGACTCTCCCCGCGGCGTTCGCCGTTGGCGCCGCCGGATCCGCCGCGCTGGCCGCCGCCTCCTGACCGGCACCGGGCTGGCCCGCACCGGACTCGCCAATGTGGTGCGCGATCTCACCGGCCGCACCGACCGGGCGCTCGCCGGCCTGGTGGTGGAGCAGCTCACGGCGACCGCGGCCGGCCTGGCGCTGGCCCGGGCCGCCGCCGCCGGCGAGTTGGACATCGCCGAGGCCCGGCAGCGGATGGCCGAGGTGGAGCACCAGGGGGACGCCAGCCGGGCGGCGCTGGTGCAGCGGTTGCGGCGCAGCCTGACCTCGCCGATCGACCGGGAGGATCTGTTCCGGCTGTCGAGGTCGGTCGATGACGTGCTGGACTCGTTGCGGGACTTCGTCCGCGAGTTCGACCTGTTCGCTGCCGAGCCGGCCGAGCTCTACCGGCCGCTGCTGGACGCCCTGGCGGCCGGCCTGGAGCACCTGACCGAGGCGGTGCGGTGCCTGCCGACCCACTCGCAGGATGCGGTGCGGAGCGCGCTCGCGGCCCGGAAACAAGGGGTCCGCCCGCAGTATCAGCAGGCGGTCGCCGAGCTGTTCGACCGGCCGTTCGCAGTGGACACCGTGAAAGCGGCGCTGTTGCTCAGCCGGCTGGACCTGGCCGGCAACAGCCTCGCCAACGCTGCCGACGCGCTCGCCGACGGGGTCATGAAGCGGTTCCAGTGACCTGCCGGCGCTGGTGGGACAGCTCGGCGTGGTGGTGGCCGCCGGGGTGGCAGGCCGGATCGGTGTGGACGGTGGCCCGGGCCAGCCAGGGGATGGCGTGGCTGAGCTGGTGTTCGGCGTCGGCGGCGAGCTGGTGCGCCTGCACCAGGCTCAGCTCTGCGTCCACCACCAGGTCGGTCTCGGCGTGCAGCCGGTGGCCGATCCACCGGAGCCGGATCGCGGTGATGTCCCGGACCCCGGGGACGTTGCGGAGCGTCCGCTCGGCCTGGTCGACCAGCGCCGGGTCGACCGCGTCCATCAGCCGCCGGTAGATCTCCGTAGCGGCGTCCTTGAGCACGACCAGGATCGCGACCGTGATGACCAACCCGACCACCGGATCGGCCCAGTCCCAGCCGAGCGCGGCGCCGCCGGCGGCGGCGACCACCGCCAGCGAGGTGAGCCCGTCGGTGCGGGCGTGCAGCCCGTCGGCGACCAGCGCCGCCGACCCGATCCGCCGCCCGACCCGGATCCGGTACCGCGCCACCAGTTCGTTGCCGGCGAACCCGATCACCCCGGCGGCGGCCACGTACGGGATGTGGGTCATCGGCGCCGGATCCAGCAGCCGGTCGATCGCGGTCCAGCCGGCCGCTACCGCCGATGCCGCGATCACCGCCACGATGACGATCCCGGCCAGGTCCTCGGCCCGGCCGAACCCGTAGGTGTAGCGGCGGGTGGCGGCCCGCCGGCCGAGCAGGAACGCGACCGCCAGCGGCAGCGCGGTGAGCGCGTCGGCCAGGTTGTGCAGGGTGTCACCGAGCAGCGCCACCGAACCCGACCAGGCCACCACCACCGCCTGCAGACCGGCGGTGATCCCCAGCCCGACCAGCGACAGCCACAGCGCCCGCAGCCCGGCCCGGGAGCTCGCCAGCGCGGTGTCCACCTTGTCCGCAGGGGCGTGCGAGTGCGGGGTGAGCCGGTGCCGTAGCCGATGCCACCAGCGGTGCCGGCCGTGATGGTGGTGGTGATGGTCGGTGTGCGGAGGTTCGGCGGTCACGGTGCTGCTCCAGGAAGTCGTCGCCGGCTTCGATCGCATAATATGTGCTCATGCGCGCACGCGACAACGTTGCAGCTGCCAGCTCCCGGCAACAGCGGCGCCCCAGCGACGCCGAGATCGAGACCGCGACGGTGATGCTGCGGATGCTCGCCGACCCAACCCGGCTGCGGCTGATGTGGCTGCTGTCGCAGGCCGAGTACGACGTGACCGCGCTGACCGGGGCGGTCGGGGTGGCCCGCCCAGCCGTCTCGCAGCACCTGGGCAAGCTGCGACTGGCCGGACTGGTGACCGTCCGCCGGGAGGGCCGCCGGGCGGTCTACGCCGCGGTCGGCGGGCACGTGCGCCGGCTGGTGACCGAGGCGCTGCAGGCGGCCGAGCACCACCTCTACGACATCCCGTACCACGACGACCGATGAGTTTCCGGGCCGGCCGCCGTCATACGTACAACAGCAGCGGTTACCACGAGGGGGATGGGATGAGCGAGTTCACACCGCAGACGGCCGGCGGGAAGGTCCTGTGGCACTTCACCATGTCGCTGGACGGGTTCGTGGCCGGGCCCGACCACGACCTGAGCTGGCTCGCGACCGGGGTTTCGGAGCAGCCCGGCCTGGAGGAGCAGTACGCGACCACCACCGGTGCGATCCTCGGCGGCCGGCGCGGCTGGGACGCGTATCCCAGCGCGGACAACGTCTACGGCGGCGCGTTCACCGGGACGGTGTTCGTGATGACCCACCACCCGGAGGACGCCGAGCCGGCCGAGCGGGTCAGGTTCCTCGACTGCGAGCTGGCCGAGGCGGTGCGGATCGCGCGGGCGGCCGCCGGCGGCAAGAACGTGGAGGTGCTGTCGGCGGATATCGGCCGCCAGCTGTTGCAGCTGGGGCTGATTGACGAGATCGACTTGCACATCGCGCCGGTGCTGCTCGGGCAGGGCGTCCGGCTCTACGAGTACCTCGGCGGGAACCCGATCTACCTCCACCGGGTCGGCGCGGACGACCCGACCGCCGCGATCAGCGTGCGGTACCGGCCGGTCAGCCAGTAACGTCAACCACCTACCAACGGAAGGACCTCCCATGCTGCAACAGGTCGCAGAGGGTGTGCTGGTCCACCAGAGCGAGCTGCTCGCCAACAACACCGTGGTCGTGCAGGGCCGGGCCGGCGTGCTGCTGGTCGACGCCGGGATCACCGGGGCGGAACTGGGCTGTCTCGCGAACGACCTTCGCGAGCTGGGCCAGCCGGTGGTCGCCGGGTTCTCCACCCATCCCGACTGGGACCACGTGCTCTGGGACGCCCGGCTCGGCGACCCGCCCCGCTACGGCACCGCCCGCTGCGCCGCGGACATGCGCGCGTTGCGGTCGACCGAGGGCTGGCAAGCCCGGGTCACCGAGCTGCTGCCGCCGGAGATCATCGATGACGTGCCGGTGGACCAATTCGGCATCATCACCGAGCTGCCCGCCGGGACCGCACGGCTGCCATGGGATGGTCCGGAAGTCCGGATCATCGAGCATCCGGCGCACTCTCCGGGCCACGCCGCGCTGCTGGTCGAAGCCAGCCGGGTGCTCATCGCCGGCGACATGCTGTCCGATGTGTTCATTCCGATGCTCGACAACTTCCGCGCCGACAACGACCCGATCGAGGAGTACCTGGTCGGGTTGCGGTCGCTGGAGGTTGCCGCCGATGGCGCCGACGCCGCCGTCCCGGGGCACGGATCGGTCGCCGCCCGGGCCGAGCAGATCCGCGAGCGGATCGCGCTGGATCGGGCGTACGTCCATGCCTTGCGGGACGGCACCGGCTCGGCCGATCCGCGGATCGCGTCCGCCAAGCCGGGCTGGGAATGGGTGAGTGACATCCACGAAGGACAGCTGCGGAGCCTCGCCGAGCACCGTGGCCAGCAGCCCTGACTGAGCTGCTGGCCACCGTGGCAGCGCGCGGTCAGGCCGGCAGCGGGTAGCCGCCGGCGGCGATGTCCTCGAACAGGGTCGGGCCGGTCGGCGTCCAGCCCAGCAGTTCCCTCGTGGTCGCACTGGTGGCGGCGATGTCGGCGCCGAAGAACCGGGCCATCCAGCCGAAGTGGGTTTCGGCGTCGGCCGGCGGCACCGACCGTACCGGCAGCTCGTGGTAGGCGCCGATCGCGGCAGCGAGCTCCCGCGTGGGCAGGCCCTCCTCGGCGACCGCGTGCACCCGCGTGCCGGCCGGCGCCTTCTCCAGCGCGAGCCGGACCAGCCGGGCGGCGTCGGAGCGGTGGACGGCCGCCCACCGGTTGGTGCCGTCGCCGATGTAGCCAGCGGCACCGCGGTCCTTCGCGATCTTCGTCAGGGCGGCGACGAAGCCGGGGTCGCCGATCCCGTGCACGCTCGGCGGGAACCGCAGCACCACCGAGTTGACGCCGTGGTCGGCGTACGCGAGCGCGAGGTTCTCACTGCCGCCGCGCAGCGAGTCCGGACCGTGGTGCGGCGAGGCGTCCTGCTCGGCCAGCGGCCGCCCGCTGACGCCGATCGCCATCCCGGCGGCGAGCAGGAACGGCCGGCCGCTGTCGGCGAGGGTACGGAGCATCCGGTCGACCGCGGCGTGCTCGGTGCGCCCGGCGGCCGCGTAGTCGGTGAAGTCGTGCTTGAACGCGAGGTGGATCACCGCGTCGGTGGCTGCCGCGCCGGTCGCCAGGCTGTCGAGGTCATCGAGATCGCCTCGGTAGACGATGGCGCCCTTGGCCTTGAGCTTCGCGGCTGCCTGCTCGGAGCGGGCGAGGCCGACCACCTCGTAGCCGTGGCTGAGCAGCTCGTCGGTGACGGCCGAGCCGATCCAGCCGGTGGCGCCGGCGATGAAGACGCGCATTGCGGGTCCTTCCATAGGTTATGTCAGTGACCGACATACACGGTAGCGCGTGATGTCAGGGACTGCCATCACTACACTTCTGGCATGGGTCGCTGGGAGCCGGACGCGCGGGGGCGGATGATCCGCGCCGCGATGGAGCTGTTCGCCGAGCGCGGCTTCGAGCAGACCACCGCCGGCGACATCGCCGAGCGGGCCGGTGTGACCGAGCGCACGTTCTTTCGCTACTTCGCCGACAAGCGGGAGGTCCTCTTCGACGGCTCGCCGGAGCTGGTGCAGGCAGCGCACGACGCGATCCTGGCCGCCCCGGCCGAAGCGCCACCGCTGGAAGCCGCGCTGGCCGGGATCGTCGCGGCCGGCGGCATCCTGGAGGGTCGCCGGGACCACGCGGTGCGCCGGTCCCGGATCATCGCGGCCACCCCCAGCCTGCAGGAGCGCGAGCTGCTCAAGCTCGCGGCGATGGTGGACACGATCGCGAAGGCGTTGCACGAGCGCGGGGTCGACGAGCCGACCGCCCGGCTGGCGGCGCACAGCGCGGTGACCGTCTTCCAGCTCGCGTTCGAGCGGTGGGTCTCGGCGGCGGAGCCGCCCGACTTCGCCAGCTGTGTCGCCGAGACGGCGGCGGCGCTGCGCGCCCTCCGATAGCCCGTGGACCGGGGGGAACAGCGCAACGTGCCCGGAGACCCAGCGCCGAACGAGCCGCGACCACGGCGGCCCGGCCCGCCGCGCAACCTGCGCTGGGACGCGTTCGGCGCGGTCGCCCTCGGCGGCGTGCTCGGGGCGGCCGCCCGGTACGGCGTCGGGCTGGCCTGGCCCGCCCCGCCGGATTCGTTCCCGTGGGCGACGTTCACGGTCAACGTCACCGGTTGTGCCCTGATCGGCGTGCTGATGGGGGTGCTCGAGCTCATCGACGCGCACCCGCTGATCCGTCCGTTCGCGGGTACCGGCATCCTCGGCGGGTACACCACCTTCTCCAGCTACGCCATCGACATCGAGCGGCTCGTCGCCGCCGGCGCCCCCCGTACCGGCCTGCTCTACCTGGTTGCCACCCCGCTCGCCGCCATCGCGGCGGTGTGGGTCACCGCGGTGCTGACCCGCGCCGCCGTCGGGAGGCACGTGCGATGCGATTGACCGGAGCCTGCCAACCGGAGCTGGTCGCGTGGTGAACCTGCTGCTGGTCATGCTCGGTGCCGCGATCGGGGCGCCGCTGCGTTACCTGACCGACCAGCTGGTCCGGGCGCGGTTCGACCCGGGGTTTCCCTGGGGGACCTTCATCGTCAACACCGCCGGCAGTGTCGTGCTTGGACTGCTCACCGGGGCGCTGCTCGGCACCGGCGCCGCCCATCCGCTGCGGCTGCTGGTCGGCGTCGGCTTCTGCGGCGCGCTGACCACCTACTCCACGTTCAGCTACGAAACCCTCCGGCTCGCCGAGGAGCGATCCTATGGCTACGCGGTCACCAACGCCGTCGCCAGCGTGGCCGCCGCGCTCGGCGCGGCGTTCGCCGGGGTCGCGCTCGGCCAGGCGATCTGGTCATGACGCTGCCGGCCAGCCGGCCGAGCAGCTGGGCGGTGCCGGCGTCGGGGTCGAGCCAGTGGTCCAGCGCGGCCCGGACCGCGCTGACCACGGCCGCCGCGCCGGCGGTTACGAGACCTCGGGGAGTGGCTGGAACCGGCGGACCAGCTGCGGCCAGCCGCACGCCTCCGCGACTTTGCCAGCCCAGATCCGGGCGGTCGCCTCGTCCGGGACGTCCACTACGGTGAGCCCGCCCAGGTACT
>DATCKZ010000035.1:0-1625 GCA_036564175.1 Natronosporangium sp. | reverse complement strand
CGGTTCCGGCACCGGCCGCCGGATCCGCCACACCCGGTCGGCGAACAGCTCGTCCGGCCAGTCGTACGCCTCTGCCTGCACGTCCTGCGGCAGGGCCAGGGTGACCGCGCCGGTCTCCGCCGGGTCGGTGAGCACGCGCATGGCGTTGAGCGCGGCGGCCGGCAGCTGCTCCGGGCGGGTGATCCGGTCGAAGAACCGGGACACCGGCCGCAGGCAGTCGTTGACCGACAGGTCGCCCGCCCACGGTGTCTCCAGTTGCTGCAGCACCGGATCGGCCGCCCGGGTGGCGAACACGTCGCCGGGAAGCAGCAGAACCGGCAGCCGGTTGATGGTGGCTCCCGCCGCCCCGGTCACCATGTTGGTCGCGCCCGGCCCGATCGAGCTGGTACAGGCGAAAGTGGACAGTCGGTCGGTCATCCGGGCGTACGCGGCCGCGGTGTGCACCATCGCCTGCTCGTTGCGGCTCTGGTGGTAGGGCATCTCGTCCGCGTACTGCCGCAGAGCCTGGCCGATGCCGGCCAGGTTGCCGTGGCCGAAGATGCCGAAGCAGCCGGCGATCAGGCGCCGGCGCACACCGTCGCGCTCGGTGTACTGGTGGGCCAGGAACTTCACCAGCGCCTGCGCCACCGTGAGCCGGGTCATGAGGGCCTCCCATACATCGGCAGCCGGGGATCGATCGGCTGGTCGGTCCAGGTGTCGCGGATCCAGGCGTGCGCCGGGTCGTCCCGGAACCGCCAGGCCCGCTCCGGCCCGGGTCCGGCCATGACGTTCAGGTAGTACAGGTCGTAGCCGGGTGCCGCCATCGACGGTCCGTGCCAGCCGAACGGGACCGCGATGACGTCGCCGGTGCGTACCTCGGCGAACACGTCGATCGGGCGGTCCGGCGAGCTGGCGTACACCCGCTGGTAGCCCATGCCGCCGCGGGCCACCTCGAAGTAGTAGATCTCCTCCAGCTGCGACTCGTGCTCGCTCTGCTCGTCGTGCTTGTGCGGCGGGTAGCTGGACCAGTTCCCGGCCGGCGTGAGCACCTCCACCACCATGAGCCGGTCGCACTCGAAGCTCTCGGCCGTGGCGATGTTGTTGACCTGGCGGCTGCACGAGCCGGCGCCGCGCAGCTCCACGGGTATCGCCTCGGCCGGGCCGTAGCGGGCCGGCAGCCGGCGCCGGGCCGGCGCACCGGCCAGCGCGAAGCGCCCGCCAGCGGCGCTGGTCACGGTCGCCACCGAGTCGCGGGGCAGGTAGCAGAAGTCGGTCAGTCCGGTGAACACGCTGTCCCGGCCGGTCAACTCGACATCGTTGACCACGCACGACCCGGACAGCGGGACGACCAGCATCTCCAGGCCACCGGTGGCGAACTCCTCGCGCCCGCCGGGCGGTAGCGTCAACACGCGCAGGTCGGTGTAGTCCACTGTGGTCCCTCACAGCAGGGCGGCCGCGGCGTCGACCGCGGCGGCCACGTCGTCGTCCGGCGGGTAGAGCACGGCCCGGCCGACCGTGAGCCCGTACACCTGGGGCAGCTCGAGCGCCTTCGCCCAGGCCTGGTACGTGTCCGCGGGGTCGCCGGCCGGGTCCCCGCCGAGCAGCACGGTGGGCAGCGTGGTCGCTTCCATCACCCGCGCCATGTC
>DATCKZ010000034.1:0-136179 GCA_036564175.1 Natronosporangium sp. | reverse complement strand
CTACTAGTTTGATGGATTATATAGAGAGCAGCATGGCCCGGCAAGCCCTCAGGTAGGCACGATCGGGTGATGCAGATGGTGGCGGCGGGTCAGTCCACCACGTCGAGCCGGCGCAGCAGCTTGCCCAGCACCCGGCGCAGGTCGGCGACGTCGGCGTCGGTGAGCCGCTCGTCGAACAGCCCCGGCCGCACCCGCCACACCACCTGGACGCTGCGCCGGACCGCCTTCGCGCCGGCCGGGGTGAGCACCGCGTAGGTCAGCCGCCGGTTGTTCGGATCCGCCTCCCGGCTGACCCAGCCGCGCCGGACCATCCGGTCGATCAGCCGGGTGGCACCGCTGCGGCTGATCATCAGCCGGTCGGCGAGCGCGGACATGATCACGCGTCGATCCGGCACGTTCGCGAGATACCAGAGCATGTCGTGCTCGATCAGGGACATCTCCGCCTCGGCTTCGAGCCGGCGACTCAGCTCGCCGGACAGCAGCCGGCTGACCTGGTGCAGCTCGAGCCAGGCCAGCTCACGGGCGCCCCCTCGGTTCACCGGACGAGTCTACCAAGGGCTTGATCGGGCAAGGGTTGCCGACACAACGATTGTGTATACAATCGTTGTGCACGCAATCCTGAAATGCACGCTCTGGAGGAACCATGTCCGACCCCGTACTCGTCACCGGCGCCACCGGCACCCAGGGCGGCGCGGTCGCCCGTACCCTGCTCAAGCGCGGCTACCGCGTCCGCGCGCTCACCCGGGACCCGAACCGGCCACCTGCCAAGCTGCTCGCCGAGCTCGGCGCCGAGGTGGTGGCGGGCGACTTCGACGACCCGGCGAGCCTGCGCCGCGCGGCGGAAGGCACCTCGGTGGTGTACGCGATGGGCACGTTCGCGGCCGGCACCGACGTGGAGACCCGGCAGGGCATCGCGCTGGTCGACGCCGCCCACCAGGCCGGCACCGGCCACATCATCTACAGCTCGGTCGCCAGCGCGCTGGACCACACCGGCATTCCGCACTTCGAGAGCAAGGCCAAGGTCGAGCAGCACCTGGCGACGCTGGCCACACCGGCCACGGTGCTGGCACCGGTGGCGTTCCTGGAGAACGTGCTCGCGCCCTGGTCCGTGGCCGGGCTGACCGAGGGCCGGTACGGCTCGATCCTGCCGCTGGACACGCCGCTGCAGTACGTCGCGATCGCCGACCTCGCCGAGTTCGCGGCGCTGGTCGTGGCCCAGCCGGGCCGGTTCGCCGGGCAGCGGATCGAGCTGGCGTCGGTGGCGGTGACCGCCGACGAGCTCGCCCGCGGGCTGAGCCGCTGGCTCGGCCGCGAGGTGCAGGCGTTCGAGCTGCCGCTGGACGGCGCCGACGATGACATGCGGGCGATGGTGGAGTACCTGCGCAAGCACGGGTACCACGTCGATATCGACGGGCTGCGCTCGGCGTACCCGGAGGTGGCTTGGCACACCTTGGAAAGCTGGGCCGCCGAGCAGGACTGGCGCCAGCTCATCCCGTGATCCCGGGCTGACTCGCACCGGCGGCTGGTCGGGTTCCGCCGACAAGACCCGACCAGCCGCCGGTGCGTACCGGCTTGGACAGTGCGGTGACAGCGAAATGACAGCGGCGGTTGCCAAGCTTCCATCCACTGGCAGCGATCGCGTGCGAGTGAGGGAGGAAGCTGGATTGGTCGCCCAGGGGGCTGCGGACGCCGCCGAGCCGGCACCATCGACCTCCCCGCGACGGCGGCGACTGCTGCTCGCCGCGGCACTCGCGGTCGCCTTGGTGGCCGCGGTCGGGATCGTGCTGGCGCGGCGGGGCCCCGGGCCGGTGGAGGTGGTCGAGGAGTTCTTCGCCGCCATCCGGGCCCGCGACGTCGAGCGAGCGCTGAGCTATGTCGGGCGGCGCGGATCCGGCGTGCCCTACGGCGAGGCGGCGGCGTTCCTGCATCCGGACGCGATCGCCGACGGGTGGTGGCTGCGCGAGGTTCGGGCCGGCGGCACCAACCTCGCCGGCGATCTCCGGATGCGGGTGAGCATCGAGGACGAGCGGGGGCACGCCGAGGGATTCATCGAGGTCAGCGACTCCGGCGGGGAGTGGAAACTCGTGAGCCCGTTCGTCACCGTCGGGTTCGGGCCCAACCCGTTCAGCTACCTGCAGGTCAACGACCGGGTGCTGACCGACCAGCAGCGCTCCGATCCCCAGCTGATCGACCGCCGGCCCGTCCACTACCAGCTGCTGCCCGGGCGGTACCGGTTCTTCGGGGAGCTGGCCGGCTCGGCCACCGAGCCGGGGCCGGCCCAGCTGCTGCTGCCGACTCCGGCACCGCGGCTGGGCACCGAGGACGCGGTGCCGGTGACGGTCCCGCCGCTGCGGTTCCCCGAACCGACCCAGGCGGCGGCGCAGCGGCGGCTCAACGAGCTGCTCGACGACTGCACCACATTCGCGGTCCGGGAGCCGCCCGGCTGCCCGTTCGCCGCGGCGTCGAGCCTCGAGTACGACGGCGGTTGGGTGGACTCGTTCCACGACATCAGCTGGCGGGTGGTGCGGTATCCGGAGGTACGGCTGATCGACCCCGGCGGGGCGGAGCGGGGGCCCGGGCTGCTGGTCGAGGTGGCCGACCCGGGCGTGATCCGGTTCGCCGCCACCGGCCTCGACGAACGCGGTGCGCTGGTCGAGGTCGACGTCGACTGTGAGATCACCGGGGAGTACCTGCGCGCCACACTGGGGCCGGACGGCACCCCGGAGGTCGCGGTGGTGGGGCTCATCGAGACCGGATTCAGCGCGGTGTTCGAGCACCCGCCCGGCAACACCTGCGAAGGCGGCGACGCATGACTCGCCGGTGGCTGTGGGTCGCCGGAGCGGTGGCGGTCGCCCTGGTCGCGAGCGCCGGGGCGGTGGCGGCGGTGGTCCGCCGCCCACCCCCGCCCGAGCAGGTCGTCACGCGGTATCTCGAGCTGTTGCGGGCCAGGGACGCCGAGGCGGCACGGGCGTACCTGGCGGTGGTCCCGGACCTCGCCGGTGCGTCGGACGACCTGCTGGTGGCGGAGGCGATGACCGGCGACTGGCGGGTTACCCAGGTGGTCCGCCGGTACCACGAGTCCGACGATCCGGCCATCGTGGACGTCACCCTCACCGCCGCCGACGGCACCGCCGGGCAGGGCCGGTTCCAGCTGCTCCGCGACGGTCGTTCGTGGACGATCCAGAACCCGGTGGTCAGGGTGGACCGGTCCTGGCTGCCACTGACCTACACGGACTTCAACGGTGTGGTCAGCGACGCCGCAGCGGTATGGCTGTTCCCCGGAACCTATCGGCCCTACCTCGGCGCGTCCGGGCTGGTCGGCCTGGACGTCCCCACTTACGTGGCGCTGCCCCGGCCGGACGCCCGTTCCGACGACGGCATGCGGACACAGGCGTACCTGCCCAGGCTCGGCCTGACCGATCGGTTCCACGACGAGCTGCATCGGCAGCTCGACGCCTGGATCAAGGACTGCGCCGCGCGGGCCGAGCCCTACCCGGCCGGCTGCCCGTTCGCCGCCGGCAACCCGGGGAAGCGGGAAATCTCGGTCGGCCGGGACGACTACTCGGCCGACGAGGACACCACCGTCACCTGGGAGGTGGTCGAGTCCCCGCAAGTCCGGCTCCAGCAGGCCAACGCCGCCTTCACCGTCCAGGTGGTACGGCCGGGCCGGCTCCACCTCAGCGGCACCGCGGTCCCCCTGGGCGGCGACCAGCCGGAGCCGTTCGAAGGGGACTGCGGCGTGTGGTTACCCGGTCTGCGGGTCACGCTGGGTCCGACCGGTGAGTTCACGTTCCACCCCAGCCCGTGGGCTGGCGAGTTCGCGTGCACCTACCGCGGCCTGGCCGGTGAAATCTGAGCCGGCCAGCCGGGGACCCGCACCCCGCCGGCGAATCTGAGCGGTGCCGGTCACGGCCAGCCGGCGCCCGGCACAGCCACCGCCACGGTGACCACCTGACCGGTGCGCTCCTCGCTCATCGCGCTCTCCGGGCCGGACCAGCTCGCCGCCATGATGAACAGCGTCCGCCGGTCCGGGCCGCCGAGCGCGCACGCGAAGCAGCCGCGGTCGAGGTCGACCGTCTGCAGCACCACCCCGCCCTCGCGGACTCGCACGCACCGCTGGTTCGGCACGTCGGCGTACCAGACCGCGCCCTCGGCGTCGAGGCAGATCCCGTCCGGGTAGCAGTCCGGCAGGTCCGCCCAGACCCGGCGGTTGGTCAGCGTGCCGTCGGGCTCGATGTCGAACGCGGTGAGCCGGTGGCCGTAGGTCTCGGCGAGGATCAGGGTGGCGTTGTCCGGCGTCACCGCCATCCCGTTGGCGAACGCGATCCCGTCCGCCACCTGCCGGGCGACCCCGTCCGGCGAGACCAGCGCCAGCGTCCCCGGCGCGAACTCGCCGCCGTCGAAATCGAAGCCAAGGTTGCCGACGTACGCGTTGCCGCGGCCGTCGACCACCATGTCGCTCCACGGGAACGTGGCGAGGTGGGCCAGGTCGGCGTGGGTGACCAGCGACCCGTCCGGTTCACGGCGCAGCAGCTTCCCGTCCCCGGACGAGACCACCAGCAGCCGGCCGTCGGGCACTGCGCCGATCCCCATCGGCATGCCCGGGACCTTGGCGATCACCTCGTGCTTGCCGGCCAAATCCACGGCGCCCAGTTCGCCGGCGCCCATGTCGGAGAACCAGAGCCGGCCGTCGTACCAGCGCGGGGACTCGCCCATCGCGAGCCCGGTGAGCAGTGTGTGTGGCGTGGTCATGTCGAACTCCCTCACTCGGGCGCCCCCGGTGGGCGCCGTCATAGGGATGTAGAAGCCGGTGCCGCCGTTTCGACATGGCAGGCGGAGAATCGGGCTATGAAATACCTGATCTTGATCTACAGCAACCCGGCATCGCGGGAGATCTGGGAAGGTTTCTCCGAAGCCGAGCAGGCCGAGGGGTACGCCTACTACGCCGGCCTGACCGAGCAGCTGGTCGACTCCGGCGAGCTGATCGTCTCCGAGGCGCTCGCCGACGCCTCGCACACGAAACGGGTGACCGTGCGCGACGGCGAGACGATCACCAGCGACGGCCCGTTCGCCGAGGTGAAGGAGCAGCTGGCCGGCTTCTACCTGGTCGACTGTGAGAGCAGCGAGCGGGCGGTCGAGATCGCCGCCAAGATGCCGGAGGCCGCGTTCGGGCTGATCGAGGTGCGCCCGGTGCTGGACCTGAGCGCCGCGGGCATGTGACCGAGCCGACCGGGACCGAACGGCTGCTGCGCCAGCTCGCGCCGCAGGTCCTCGGCGTGCTGACCCGCCGGCACGGGGACTTCGAGACCTGCGAGGACGCGGTGCAGGAGGCGTTGCTGGCGGCGACCGGACAATGGCCGGCGGAGGGGGTCCCGAGCAACCCGACCGGCTGGCTCATCACCGTCGCGTCCCGCCGCCGACTGGAGATGGTGCGCAGCGACGCCGCCCGGCGGCGCCGGGAGGTCACCGCCGCCGCGCTGGCGCCACCGGCGCCGGAACCGTTGCCGGCGGTCGACGACACGCTGACCCTGTTCCTGCTCTGCTGCCATCCGGTGCTCACCAGGGTCTCGCAGGTGGCGCTGACCCTGCGGGGGGTGGGCGGGCTGACCACCGCCGAGATCGCCCGGGCGCTGCTGGTGCCAGAGGCGACCGTCGGCCAGCGGATCAGCCGCGCCAAGCAGCGGATCAAGGCCAGCGGCGCCAGGTTCGAGCCGCCGCCGGCCGCCGAGCTACCCGACCGGTTGGTGGCGGTACGGCAAGTGCTCTACCTGATCTTCAACGAGGGGTATACGGCCAGCTCCGGCGGCCGGCTGCACCGGGTGGAGCTGACCGCCGAGGCGATCCGGCTGGCCCGGCAGCTGCACCGGCTGCTGCCCGACGACGGCGAGGTTGCCGGCCTGCTCGCGCTGATGCTGCTCACCGATGCCCGCCGCCCGGCCCGGACCGGCCCGGACGGCGCCCTGATCCCACTGGCCGAACAGGACCGTAGCAAGTGGAACCAAGCCGCGATCGCCGAAGGCACGGCGCTGGTCACGAGCGCGCTGGCGACCGCGCCGGTCGGTCCCTACCAGTTACAGGCGGCGATCGCCGCGGTCCACGACGAGGCGGCCCGGGCCGAGGACACCGACTGGCCGCAGATCCTCGCACTCTACGACCACCTGCACCGGCTCGCGCCCTCGCCGATGGTCACGCTCGGCCGGGTGGTGGTGGTCGCGATGGTGCACGGCCCACGGGCCGGCCTGGACCAGTTGACGGCCGCCGCGGCCGACCCGGCGCTCGCGGATCACCACCGGCTCCACGCGGTCCGGGCTCATCTGCTCGACCTGGCCGGCGACCGGTCGGCCGCCCGGGAGGCTTACGAGCTGGCCGCCCGCCGCACGCTGAGCATCCCGGAACGGCGCTACCTGGAGGCCCGCGCGAGCCGGCTCGGCATGACCGGACCGTGACCGAACCGGGTCAGAAGCTGTACCGGTAGATGTTGCCAGCCCACTGGTCGTGACAGATCATCTCCCAGTACTCCTGGTCGATCTCCAGCTCGAGCTTGCGGGTGCGGAGCGCCGGCTCACCGAAGACATCCGCGAGCGCCTTGTCGAGCGCAGCCGGCGCCGCGACACGGTGGGGCCAACGGTAATGCACCGCATTGAACTATCGGCGTCGCCCTATTCAACCCGGCAAGCCGGCTACACCCGGGCAGAGCTCATCAAGATGATCGAGGAGTCGCCATGACCGTACGTGGCTGGACCTGGCTGGCAGGCGCCGCCCGGGGCGGCACCCGCACACGATCGAGGCTCGCCCAACTCCGCGCCGACAAAACGTCGGAGCCGTGGCCTCTGGGACCACGGCTCCGATCTGGTAGCGGGGGCAGGATTTGAACCTGCGACCTTCGGGTTATGAGCCCGACGAGCTACCGAGCTGCTCCACCCCGCGTCGGCGGGGTCGAGTCTAGCACGGCTAGGCAGCAGCTCAGCCGCCGCCGGCCGCGGCCTCGGCCGCGTCCAGCTCCCGCTTCGCCTGGGCCCACTCCTCCAGGGCGGCGGCGATCCGCGGGAAGTCGCCAGACTCGTACGCGGCCGCCAGCTCATCCTCCGCCGCTTGCATCCGGGCCTGTGCCGCGGCGAGGTCCGGTGGTGGTTCCTCGCTCGGCGATGGCGACGGCGATTGCGGACTCGGCGACGGACTCTCCGGTGGTGTCTCGTCCGGTGGCGTGCTGCCGTCCGACGGTGGCAGGTCCGGGGCCCCGGTCTGCCCCCGCTCGGCCAGGTCCTGCAAGCCCTCCTCGAGCGAGTCCGCCAGCGTCACATACTGGCCGTAGCTCATCAGCACCTTCTGCATCAGCGGATAGGCGTCCTGCGCGGTGGTGCGGACGTAGACCGGCTCGACGTAGAGCATGCCGTCCCGGTATGGCAGCGACAGCAGGTTGCCGTAGTCCACCTGGGAGCTTCCGGCCTGCTGCAACAGGTTCAGCTCCTCCCGGACCGGCCGGCCGCCGCCCCGCGGGATCGCCGAGGCGTTGCTCATCTCCTGGTGCACCTGGACCGGGCCCGGTATCCGGGTCTCCTCCGGCAGCTGCCACGCCTGCAGCTTCAGCTCACCGTCCACATAGGCGCCGGAAATCAGCGCGGCGAGGTTGAACCGGTCGACCGGGCTCACCGCCGAGGTGAGCTGGAAGGTCGGCTCGTCCTGCCCCGGGAACTGGGCGAGCAGGTAGTACGGCGGCTGCCGCAGCGCCACGTCCGGGTTGGACGGCGTGTTCGGGGTCTCCCAGAAGTCGGTGCCGGCGAAGAACTCACCCGGATTCTCCACATAGAACCGCTGGAGCAGGTTGCGCTGCACCTTGAACATGTCCTGCGGGTACCGGAAGTGCGGGATCAGCTCCTCCGGGATCTCGTCCTTCGGCACCACCAGGTCGCCGCCGAACGCCTGGTTCCACGCCTGTAGCACCGGGTCCTCGGCATCGAACTGGTAGAGCTTGACCGTGCCGTCGTACGCGTCAACGGTGGCCTTCACCGAGTTGCGAATGTAACTGACGTCCTCCTGCGCCAGCTGCGCGACCGTCCCCTCACCGACCTGCGCGTCCTCGGTCTCGCGCTGCAGGTTCACCCGCTGCGCGTACGGGAAGTTGGCGGCGGTGGTGTAGGCGTCCACGATCCAGACGATCCGGCGCTCGCCGGTCTCCGGGTCCGGCACCACCGCCGGGTACGGGTCGCCGTCGACGGTCAGGAACGGCGCCACTTTCTCCACCCGGGTCCGCGGGTCCCGGTCGTACAGCACCCGGGAGTCGGGGTTGAGCACCTCGGAGAGGACGAAGTTGGTCTCCCGGAACTTGATCGCGTAGAGCAGCCGGCGGCCGAACGAGCCGACCTCCACTCCGCCCTCGCCGGTGTACCGGTAGGTGTCGTCGCCGGACGCGGTGGGCCGGTCGAACTCGTCGCGCCCGCCGACCACCACGTACTGGGTCATCTGGTCGCCGTAGTAGACCCGCGGTTGATCGGCCCGCAGCTCCGGGATGTCGGCCGCGGTCCGGCACTGTTCACCGCCGACCTCCTCCTCCCCCGGGTCCTCCTCTGGCGTGCCGAGGAACCCGGAGACGAAGAACGGCCGACCGTTGCAGACGACGTCGTCGGCGGGCGCGGCCACCAGGCCGTACCCGTGGCTGTAGTAGCTGTGCCGGTTCTGCCACTGCCGCTGCTGCTCGGTGAGGTCGGCGTCGGAGATCTGGCGCAGGCCGACCACGTAGTCCTCGGGCTCGCCGTCGGCGTTGTAGTACCGGACCACGTCGAGCTTCTCGCCGAACCCGTAGAACCCCCGGACCTGCTGGAGCTGGGTGTAGGTCTGCGGCAGGATCTCCGGGTCGAGCAGCCGGACGCTGGAGATGAGCGACTCGTCCTCGGGCATGTCCTCCGGCGGTGTGTCGTTCGTGCCCGGGTAGGGCCGCATCTCGGTGTCCGCGAGGTCGAACGCGTACCGGGTGGCCTGGATGCTGCGCTCGATGTACTCCTCTTCCTTGTCCCGCAGCGTCGGTCGGACGTCGAAGTTCTGGACCCCCCACGGGTAGATCCCGCCGATCACGATCGCGGCGAGCGCCAGCAGCCCGAGCGCCATCCCCGGGTAGGCGAGATTGCGGAAGATCGCGTTGGCGAAGACCAGGATCGCGATCGCCACCATGATCGAGATCCAGATCAGCATCGCCTTGGCCGGCAGCAGCGCGTTGACCCCGGTCGCGCCGGCGCCGTAGAGCCCGATCGGCTCGTTGTACTCCAGCATCAGCGCCCGCCGGTCCAGCCAGTAGGCGGCCGCCTTCAGCAGCACGAACAGGGCAACCAGGACGGACAGGTGGGCGCGGGCAGCGGTGGTGACCCGGTCCCCGATCCCCTGTAGACGGACCGCACCGTACAGGTAGTACATCGCGAGGGCGCCGAGCAGCGACAGCACCACCGCGGCGAAGCCGACCCCGAGCAGGAACCGGAGGAACGGGTACTGGAAGACGTAGAAGCCGGCGTCAATGTTCAGCTCCGGATCCCGCCAGCCGAACTCGCCGGCGTTCCGGAACATCATCCAGTCTTCCCAGCGACCCTGGGCGGTGAGCCCGGCGAACAGCCCGACCAGCCCGGACAGCAGGGCGATCCACAGGCCGATCCGAGGCGTCAGCAGCATCCGGTAGCGCTCGAGCGAGGCCTGCTCGGGCGAGTGTGGTCGAAGCAGCGGTCGCATCCGGTACGCGAGGACGAGGTTGACCGCGACGATCAGGGCCATCCCCAGGCCGGCCGCGAAGAACAGCCCGAACCTGGTGAACAGCATCCGGGTGTAGACCTGGGTGTAGCCAACCTCGTCGTACCACAGCACGTCGGTCCAGACGTCGACCACCGTGCCGAGCAGCATGAACAGCACGATGACGCCGATCACCACGCCGGTGGTGACCTTGGCTCGGCGACTCAACCCGGGCATGGGACGACCTTCACGTACAACCACTGGCCCAGCGTACCGAGGTCAGCAGGTCTCCGGGTTCCGGCCCTCGCGGAGGTCCGCCAGCCCGTCCAGGGCGTCGGTCAGGGTGTCGACTTTGACCAGCGTAAGGTCCGGCTGGGCGTTGGCGCGCGCCTCGGCGCAGTTTGCCGTCGGGACCAGAAAGGCCTCCGCGCCCAGCTCCCGGGCGGCGACCAGCTTCTGCGGGATGCCGCCGATCGGCCCGACGTTGCCGGCGGCGTCGATCGTCCCGGTGCCGGCAATGATCATGCCGCCGGTGAGGTCCTCGGGCTCGAGCTTGTCGATTATGCCGAGCGCGAACATCAGCCCGGCGCTCGGACCGCCGATCCGATCCAGCTCGATGTGCAGCTCGAACGGGGCATCGATCGATTGCGTGACCTCCACCCCGATCCGGGGGGTGTCGTCGCCGTCGCCGACCGCCGCGGTGGTGATCTCGGCGGTGCCCGGCTGGCCGTTGCGCAGGTACTCGAACCGGAGGGTGCTGCCGACCGGCCGGGCGGTGATCTGCTGCTGCAGCTCCGAGGCCTTGGTTACCTCCGTACCGTCCACGGCGGTGATCACGTCGCCGGGCTGCAGCACGCCATCGGCGGGCGCGCCCTCCACCACCCGGGCGATCTCCACCACGCTGCGGTAGCCCAGGTAGGTCAGCGCCGCCACCTCCGCGTTCGTCTGCGAAGTGGTGAACTGCTCGGCGTTGCGCTGCTCGATCTCTTCCTCGCTCTGCTCCGGCGGGTAGACCAGCTCGCGCGGGACCACCGCGTCGTCGTCGCTGAACCAGGCGTAGAGCGCGTCGACCAGGCTGACGTCCGGTTGCACCGAGACCGTGGTGAGGTGCAGCTCGCCGGCGGCCTCCGAGACCTCGACGTCGCCCTCGACGTCGATCAGCGGTCCGCCGTTCGAGCCCTCGCCCAGGGTGTCCCAGGTCGGGCCGGGCTGCAGCACCACGTAGGGCACCGGCGCCACCATCACCCCGAGCGTGAGCACCATGACCATGACCGCACCGATCAGCACGGTGACCCCTCGCCGCTGCACGCCCGCAAGCCTAACCGGAGCGGTCGCCCCCGAGAGCGTACGGTTGAAGTGTGCCTAGCAATCCATTCGGCTTCGCCATGCCCGGCGACCAGCCGCCCGACCCGTCCGACCCGCAGCAGATGCAGCGGTTGCTGGCGCAGCTGCAGCAACTGCTCGCAGCGCCCGGCGCCACCGGCCCGGTGAACTGGGAGCTGGCTCGCCAGGTGGCGGCGAACCAGCTCAAGTCCGGTGGCGACCCGCCGGTGGGACCGGCCGACCGGAACGCGGTCGGTGAGGCGCTCCGGCTGGCCGATCTTTGGCTCGACCCGCTCAGCGCGCTGCCGTCCGGCGTGCAGACCACCGCCGCGTGGAACCGGAACGAGTGGGTCTACCACACCCTGGACGTCTGGAAGAAGCTGTGCGATCCGGTCGCCTCCCGGATGGTCGGCGCCATGAACGACCTGGTGCCGCCGGAGGCGCAGAGCAGCATGGGGCCGATGCAGACGATGGTCGCCGCGCTCGGCGGCGCGCTGTTCGGCGGGCAGCTCGGCCAGGCACTCGGGTCGCTCGCCGCCGAGGTGCTCTCCGCCGGCGACATCGGGCTGCCGCTGGGGCCAGCCGGCACCGCCGCGTTGGTGCCGGCGAACATCGCGGCGTACGGCGAGGGCCTGGAGATCGACGCCGAGCAGGTACGGCTGTACGTGGCGCTGCGCGAGGCGGCGCACCAACGGTTGTTCGGCCACGTGCCGTGGCTGCGCGGGCATGTGCTGACTGCGGTCGAGACCTACGCGAACGGGATCCGGGTGGACCGGGAAGCGGTCGAGGAGGCGATGAGCAAGTTCGACCCGGCCGACCCGGAGTCGATGCGCCAGCTCCAGGTGGAGGGGATCTTCTCGCCGGAGTCCAGCCCGGCGCAGACCGCCGCGCTGAACCGGCTCGAGACCGTGCTCGCGCTGGTCGAGGGGTGGGTGTGCCATCTGGTGGACACCGCGGCGGCGGGCCGGCTGCCGGAGGCGGTCCGGCTTTCCGAGGCGTTCCGGCGCCGGCGGGCGGCCGGCGGCCCGGCAGAGCAGACGTTCGCGGCGCTGGTCGGGCTGGAGCTGCGGCCCCGGCGGCTGCGCGAAGCGGCCGCGATCTGGGCCGCGCTGACCAGTCACCGCGGCTCGGATGGGCGGGACGCGGTCTGGCAGCACCCCGACCTGCTGCCGACCGAGGACGATTTCGCCGATCCTGAGCGATTTGCGAAGAATCCGCCAGACCTCGACTTCCCGGACCAGCTGTCGTAGCCCGGTTCGCGGCTTTTCGGGTCGGTCGCGGCTGGTCAGTAGGTCGCGGCTGGGGCTGGTCAGGAGGTCGCGGTTGCGGCTGGTCAGGAGGTCGCGGCGGCGACGCCTTCGAGGTAGCCGCGGGCCCGTTCGGCCTTCGGGTAGCGGCCGACCAGCTTCCAGAACCGAGTGCCGTGGCTCGGCACCACCAGGTGCACCAGCTCGTGGAGCACCACGTAGTCGAGCACCCAGTCGGGCATCGCCCGGACCCGGTCGGAGATCCGGATCGTGCCGTCCTCCGGGGTGCAGGAACCCCACCGGCTGTGCTGGTTAGAGACCCAGCGGACGCTGGCCGGCGAAAGCGAGAACTCGTTCAAATAGCGGTCGGCGAGCCGGCGGGCCCGGGCGCTGAGCTCAGCGTCGGACTGGCGGGTCCGGGCGTGCCGGGCGGCCAGCCGGGCCAGCATCCGGTCGACCCATTCGTTCTCCTCGGCCCGGGTGAACTGGTCCGGGATGAGCACCACCACCCGCTCCCCGTCCCGGTAGGCGGACACGGTGCGGCGACGGCGCCGGCTGCGCCGTACCTCGACTGCGACGTCCGCGTGGGCCCGGGCCGTGCTGGACCGGGCCGGCGCGGAGGGCCGTTCGGTCATCCGCGACGAGCGACCGCCGCTGCGGTGGTGTGCATAAGCGCACGCTAACTGGCGGACGCCGCGCGCGCCAGGGTTGTATGGTGGAAGAGATACATATGTGATACTTCCCGGCGTGTCCTGGTCAGCCTGACTTGTCCGACATGTCGAGCCAGGCACACTGCACGGTGTGTGCAGTGCACACCGCCGACACGAGAAGGGGTGGGAAACCGTGGCCCAGACGGCCCAGATGTACAACGGCTACTGCGTGAAGTGCAAGGAGAAGCGCGACTTCGAAGGCACGGTCGCAGTGTCAAAGACCGGTATGAGGATGGCTAAGGGGCAGTGTCCGGTCTGCGGAACCACCGTCAACCGGATTCTCGGCAAGGCCTGACCAGGCGTCCGGTCTACTGAAATCTGACTGATCATCAACTCGCCGTGGTCGTTTCGGTGGCGCTGGCTGCTGCCCTGATCAAGCGCGGGTCGTCGCCCGTCGTCCTGGATTCCGAGGAACCGGACGGCGGGCGATGAGCTGTACGATCAGGGAAATTTTGCAACATATCTAACTGCACGGCATATCCAACTGCGCGGCGGTGCCCACCAACCGCCCACGCCGCTCGCCGCTCACTCTCGGTCCGCGGCACTTCCGCCAGACTCACGCGCCGAGCGCTCCGGTAACTAAATGATCCTTGCCCGGCTGTCCGGGCTAGCTACCCGGCCGCGCGCACGTCAACGTCTGCACGAGCTCGCACGAGTCTGAACAGGACGTCGCAAGCAAGAGTCCGGTTTCGTCCACCGTGCACTTGGGCCCCGACGCTACCCTATGCGCCGGGGAGGAACGTGAATGCGCGAGTATTTGGCATTTGTTTGGATCTTGGCATTCCTACTGGTGGCGACCGGGCTGTGGTTGCTGCTCCGGCCGAGGTCAGTGTGGCGGGTGCTCGGTGCTTGGCAATATCGCAACCCCGACGCCAATGAGCCGAGCGAGGCGGCATTTCGGGTCTACGGCAGCGTGTCACTCACGACTGGCATCGTCGTCGCGATCATGGCGTGCGGATTCGCGTCGCAGCCGGCGTCGGAGCCGAGCCAGCCGGACGAGCCATCATCCGAGGAGCAGTACCAGGCTTGCCTTGAGCGGGAACGCGCGGCCGACGACGGATTCGGCGCCTCGCCGGAGATGCTGTGCGAGGTGTACCGGGAGAATCCGTTCGACAACCCGTAGTCGCCCATCGCAGGCGGTACGGCAAGACCGTCGGGGTGCTCCGCCGTCCCACGCCATCGACCCATAGCTGGCTGGTCCGGCCAGAGCGCCGACACAAGGCACGGGCAAGTCCAGCCACGTTTCGGTCCAGGCGAGACGCTGGTCCACCGCGCTGAGTCCGGGCGGATGATCCAGTTATCGGTGATCAATCGCCAAGCCTTGTTCTTGCCCATGCCCAGGTCATTGAGTGTCAGAAATCAGACACCCCCAACTGGCGGTCAGTGGAATATCCTGAAAGGCTTTCCGGCTCGCACCGGGAGGCTTGCCACTGGACACCGACCGCCATGGAGACCAAATGCTCGCGACCGATCCCGCAGCGATCAACCTTGTCAGGCAAGCAGCCAACAGATGGGCTGATCAGCTCATCGACTTCAGTTATCGGAACACACTGCTCTTCTTTAGGGGCCGGCACTCCACCACGTTAGACCTTAACAACGCACCAGAAGACCGGGTCGGCGCCTTGCTCGCCGGCCATAAGCTGCGCTTGCGAGAGCTGTTCCCCGACCGGACCAGCCATGAGGAAGCCTGCGCGGTGGCCCGCGGTCTGCGCCGCAAGCTCCTGGAACTCGAGGAGGAGCAAGGCATCCGAGCCGGCTGGGTCGCCCGAGGGCTCGTCTGCACGGATCAGCAAGACACCCGTGGCTCGCTCCAGACGCCCCCGCTGCGAGCACCACTCGTAATGCACCAATTGATATTGGAGAGCCGGACGGCGACCGAGAGCGACTTCACGATCGAGCTTCCCGAACCACCAGAGTTGAACCCCGTGTTGCTCTATGCGCTCGAACGGCAGTACGGCGTGGACGCCGACCTGCGCACCCTAGATGAGAAGCTCAACATCAGTCTGAGCGAGGCAGCCGACCCGGAGGAACAGTTGCGCGCGGCCTACCGCGCAATCGCCGACGCGGTTGCGAAGAGTGGGCTGTCAATGCAACTAGAGCCAGCGCTAGTCGCTGGAGTCTTCAGTTTCGACAAACTCCCTATGGTCAAGGACCTCCGCGGCTCGGACAAGCTGCTAGCCTCGCATCCCGTCATCAGCGCGATGGCCGGCGTAGAGGACGCCAAGCAGCGGTTGCGCGCTGAGGCGCAATCGGAATCGAGTACCGGCGCTCACCACGTCGACCCTGCCAAAGAGTTCTTGGTCCATGACGCGGACTCATCTCAGCAGCAGGCCATCGATGCGGTGCTGTCCGGCCACCACGTCGTGATCGAGGGGCCGCCTGGTACCGGCAAGAGCCAGACGATCGCCAACATTATCGGACATATGGCCGCCACCGGCCGCACCGTACTGTTTGTCTCCGAGAAGCGGGCTGCAATCGAGGCCGTAATGAACCGGCTCGGTGACGTTGGACTCGACCGGCTGGTCTTCGACCTCCACGATCGGAAGCTCACACGGCGGCGGGTAGCGCAACAAATAGCCGAGGTGCTCAGCCAAGCCGAGCTTGAGCCACCAGTACAGGTGGGCAGCCTCCATCGCCGGCTGGTCGACCGGCGCAACGCCGTGCAGCGGCACCCGGCCGAGCTGCACAAGATCCGGCAGCCCTGGGGCTTGAGCGCGTTCGCCGTCATCGAGCGGCTGCTCGCCCTACCCAGTTTCGACGTGGGCCGCTACAACCTGCAGGCCTCTCAGCTCCCTCAGCTGGATCTCGAGACGGTCGAGAATGTGCAGGACGAGCTGCGGGAGTTTGTGAACCGCGGGGGACTTCGAGTCTGGCGAGGGGACTCACCTTGGTCTAAGGCGCGGGTCCACAGCGAGGGTGACGTGAAAAGCGTCCTCGCCCATCTCGATGCACTTGCTGCCGGTGCGTTGCGCGACGCTCAGCAGCGGGTACAGGAGCTCGTCGACCAAGTCGGGCTGCACGTGGCCGACGACCTCGCCGCGTGGAACGAGCTCCTCGACCTGCTCACCGATGTTGAACGCACCATCGCCGGCTACGGCGAGCAAGTCTTCGCCGACCTCGACGACTTCGTCTACGCTGTAGCCCCTCGGCGGCTCCGGCCACGCCGCCCGGATCCGCTCGGGTTGATTGCCAGAGTGAAGACGCGCCGCCGGTTGCGGCGGAACTGTCCGCATGCGCCGCGGGGCAAGCCCCAGCTCTACTCGGACCTGATCGCAGCGGTGGGCCAGCGCGAGCGGTGGCGACAGCTCAGTCGGCGGCATACCGGGCCGATGGCGGTAGCCGGCCTCGAAGAGTCGATGTCCTCCTTCAGGCAAGTACGTGATCGACTCGCCGCGGTCGCCGCCACCGCCCGCATCGATGGGCTCGAGCGGGGATCTCTCGGCGCTGCACATGACGCTGTGACGAGGTTGCGAAGTGACCGGGAGACCCTTTTCCGGATGCCGAGCCTGAGCCGGCAACAAGAGTATTTCCGGTCGCTGGGCTTGGGCCCCATGCTCGACGACCTGGCTGCCCGTAACGTTACCAGCGACGAGGCATCCAACGTGCTGATGTATGCGTGGCTGCAGGTCGTGTTCGACGAGATGCGGCTGCGGGTGCCCTACTTCGGGCAGTTCGTGGGCCAACAGCATTCTGCGGTCGTTGCGGATTTCCAGACAGCCGACAAGAAGCATATCGAGTTTACCGCTGCCCGCATTCGACGAAACGTAGCGGTGAATCTGCGCCGGGTCCGCGACAGCCATCCCGACCAGAACGAAGTTGTACGGAGGGAAGCCGCAAAGAAGACTCGCCATCTGACGCTGCGCAAGCTACTGGAGGCCACTCCGGACGTCCTCCTCGCGGCGTTTCCCTGCTGGGCCATGTCGCCGCTTGTTGTCAGCCGGCTCCTCCCTGCCAAGCGCCTGTTCGACGTTGTAATCTTCGACGAGGCCAGCCAGGTCGAGCCTCCGGATGCGGTCGCGTCCATTATGCGCGGCAAGCAGCTGGTCGTCGCCGGTGACTCGAAGCAGCTTCCGCCCACGCCGTTCTTCCGGCGGCTCCTCCAACCTGTCGACGTGGTCGATGACGACACCGCGTACGAGGATCTGGAAAGTTACGAGTCAATCCTCGACGTGCTTAGCGGCTTGATTTCGCAACGCTACCGGCTCAGCTGGCATTACCGGAGTCGCGACGAGCGACTGATCGCTTTCTCCAACGTCGAAATATACGATCGCTCACTGGTGACCTTCCCCGGCGTCCAGGTAGATAGCCTGCTGCGGCTCGAGACAGTCGACGGCAGGGCGGTGCCCGGACAGAGCGGATCATCACCGGAGGAGGTCCACCGCGTGGTGGAACTCATCCTCGAGCATGCGCAGCACCGGCCACAGGAGAGCCTCGGGGTTATCGCCATGGGGCAGCGGCACGCCACGCGGGTCGAAAGCGAACTGCGCCGGCGGCTTCGCGAGTACCCGCACATCGCCGACTTTTTCTCACAGGACCGGCCAGCCAGTCAACGTTTCTTCATCAAGAACCTTGAGAACGTCCAGGGCGACGAGCGCGATGCCATCATCCTCAGCATCGGCTACGCAAAGACGCGCGATGGGAAGCTTCCGATGCGGTTCGGGCCGCTGAACCAGGCCGGCGGTGAGCGGCGGCTGAATGTGGCGGTGACCCGGGCGCGCAAGCGGATGACGGTGGTGAGCGCATTCACGCACCTCGACATGAACCCGAACCAGACCGCTGGCGCAAGGAACCAAGGACCTGAGCTTCTGCGCCGCTACCTCGAGTTCGCTGCGCTCGGTGGTGACCAGCTCGGGCCGCGACAGCACACCCAGGTTGAGCTGAACGGCCTCGAGCGCAGCGTGCTGGCTGCCGTACAGGCGCAGGGCATCAACGCGGTCCCACAGTGGGGCGTGTCCGGGTACCGGATCGATCTGGCGCTTGCGCACCCGAAGCAACCTGGTCGAATGGTGCTCGCCGTGGAGACCGATGGCCATCTGTACCATCAGACGCGCAGTGCCCGGGACCGCGATCGGCTGCGGCAAGAACATCTAGAGCGCCTCGGGTGGGAGTTCCATCGGATCTGGTCGACGGATTGGTACTCGGATCCGGAAGGCGAGACTGCGCGGCTGGTCGCCCACTGGCGACAATCGGTAGAGCGAGCCGACCGCGGCGAGGTCAACGCTTCATTAGCAGTCCAACCACGGCGGTCAGCCGTGCCATCGCCACGACCTGTGTCACGCCGGCGTCCCCGTCCGCCGATTCCGGCCGGGCTACGGATAACCGAGTATTCGCAGGACCAGCTGGTTCAGCTATGCCACTGGCTGCTCAGCGATCACCTCCAACGCGACCGAGAGGATCGTATCCAGGAAGCTATGTCCGAGCTCGGCTTCCAAAAGCGGGGGCGTGTCATCGTCGAACGGCTGACTAGGGCACTTGAAAGCGCCCAACGCCTGATCGACCGGGAGGTGCTGTGATGCCGCGTTTGGATCCGCTCACCATCGAGCGGGTGGCCCAGTTAATTTGCGACATCGACGGGCCGTACGAGCGACGCGGCGTCGAGATCCAACGGTTCCTGCAGCGAGCTCGCTGGCCTGGCCTTCCACGGTACGACGGATCCCCCCGCGTTCCATGGTTGATAGATGTACTCCGTGCTCACGCCGATGACGCTGCCGCGGTCGATCGGCTTATCTGCCGAATCTGTGATCCGCTCGAGTTCAACGCCGATCTCTCGGCAGCCAAGCCTGTGGCCGACGAGCTGAATAGGATTCTCGCACCTGAACAGCTAGCGGTCAGCTACGTAAGCGGTCGTCCGGTGCTTGGACATGTCGCGCAGGACGACGAGGTACCGCAGTTCGAGCAGCCTCCCGACCTTGCGGCACGACTCGACCGGCTGATTGCGGACAAAGAGGTGGTTTCTGTCCTCATCGACCGAGCAGAGGAGGCGTCGATCTGCCAACGGGGCGGTGCGTTCGCACTCGCGATTATCGGGCTCGGGAGCTTCGTGGAAGGACTGCTGCACGGTGTCATCACGGAGCGGGACGACGATGTCCGAAACAACGGGATCGTCGACTCGAAGGGCCGGCGCATTCGGGCTGACCGCGCCGGCCTCAGCCACCTACTCGCCTATGCCCACGGCAAGCAATGGATCCAGACCGATGCCAAAGACTTCATGGAGAAGGTGCGGGAGTATCGCAACTTTGTGCACCCACGGCACCAGATCGAGTACGGACTGGCGCCAGACCTAGACACCGTACGGATGTGCTGGGCGCCGGTGCACGCGCTCCTTAACGACCTTGAGTCCGCGCTCCTGTCCCCTTCCGAGCGAGTGCCGTAGCCAGCTGCCAAGCGCGTCGAGCGGCTCGGGGCCGTCGCCCACAAGGTGAACCAGTGTCGCAATTCTGACACGGACAGTAATGTCGGGAGGCTGACCCGCCCAGCCCCGAACCTGTGGAAAACTCGCGAAATTCTGTGGATAAGGCGGGTCCCGGGCGTGTCGCGCTGTGGACAACGAACCAGGGCGTCCGCAGCGCGGTGACAGCCTGTCACGTCATGACGCGTGACTTTCCTTCCACACCCACCCCACCCGGGCCACTGCCGCGGCCCACCCTGGTCCCCGGGCTCCGCCGGATCTGGCGTGGCCGGTGCAGTCTGCAGCTCGGGGTCGATCCGGCCCGGGCGGTCGTACTGGAACTGCCCGATCCCCGCGCCGCCCAGGTGCTCGACCTGCTCGACGGCACCCGCTCCGAGCGGACCGTGATCACCGAGGCCGAGCGGCTCGGCGTACCGGAACCGACCACCCGATCCCTGCTGGCCGCCCTCCGCCAAGCCGGACTGGTCCTCGGCGCGCAGAGCCTGCTCCCCCACAACCTGCCGGAGCCGATCCGCCGCCGGCTCGCCGACGAGGCGGCGGCGCTGGCGCTACGCGGCGCTGACGCGCCGGGAACGCCGGCGCAGATCCTCCGCCGCCGGGCCGCGGCGAAGGTGGTGGTCGCCGGTGACGGCCGGCTGCTCACGCCGGTCGCGGTCGCGCTCGCCGAGTCCGGAGTCGGCCACGTCGCGCCGGCCACCGAGGCGGCGGCCGAGGCGATCCGGCGCGCCGCACCCGGTACGGCGACCGCGCCGCTGCGGCGCAGCGAGACCACGTTCGCCGTACACGTCGGTGCGCTCGGGCCGGCCAACCTGATCGCCGCCGGCTACGCCCGCTACCGGGTGCCACACCTGCTGGTGGCGATCCGGGACGGGACCGCGCTGATCGGCCCACTGGTGCCGCCGCGCGGCCAGCCGTGCCTCAACTGTCTCGACCTGCACCGCCGGGATCGCGACCCGGCCTGGCCGCGGCTCGCCGCCGAGCTGGCCGCGGCCGGGGACGAGCCGTGCGCCACCACGACCCGGCTGGCCGCCGCCGGACTCGCCGCCGCGGAAGTGCTGAGCTGGTTGGACGGCGGTGAGCCGGCTACCCTCGGTGCGTTGGTCGAGCTGGCCGCGCCTGGTCAGCTCCGCCGCCGCAGCTGGCCGCCGCACCCCCGCTGCGACTGCGCACGGGCGTCCGCCCGCCGAACCGGGAGAATGATCGGATGAGCGATATCCCTCGCCGAGCGGCGAGCCGGACCGCCCGGCTGGCCGGCTTGCCACTCGGCTTCGCCGGTCGGGCCGCGCTCGGGCTGGGCAAGCGGGTCACCGGCTTCGCCTCCGAGGTGATCACCCCGGAGCTGCAGCAGCGCACCGCCGAGCACCTGTTCCGGGTGCTCGGCGAGCTCAAGGGCGGTGCGATGAAGCTCGGCCAGGCGATGAGCATCTTCGAGGCGGCGCTGCCGGCCGAACTCGCCGGGCCGTACCGGGCGGCGCTCACCCGGCTGCAGGACTCGGCGCCGCCGATGCCGGCGGCCACCGTCCACCGGGTGCTCACCGAGCAGCTCGGCGAGGACTGGCGGGAGTCGCTGGTCGAGTTCGACGACACTCCGGCCGCGGCGGCGAGCATCGGCCAGGTCCACCGCGGGGTCTGGCACGACGGCCGGGCGGTGGCGGTGAAGGTGCAGTACCCGGGCGCCGGCGACGCGCTGCTCTCCGACCTCAGCCAGCTGTCCCGGCTGGCCGGGCTGTTCCGGATCCTGCAGCCGGGGATCGCCGTCAAGCCGCTGGTCGCCGAGCTGCGGGAGCGGATCACCGAGGAACTGGACTACCGGCTGGAGGCGGAGTCGCAGCGGGCATTCGCCGAGGCGTACGCCGGCGACGCGGAGATTTTCATCCCGCCGGTGGTGGCCGCCGCCGACAAGGTGCTGGTGACCGAGTGGTTGGACGGTACGCCGTTGTCGGCGATCATCGCCGAGGGGTCCCCGGAACAGCGCAACCGGGCCGGGCTGCTGCTGGCCACGCTGCACTTCTCGGCGCCGCAGCGGGTGGGCCTGCTGCACGCCGATCCGCATCCGGGCAACTTCCGGATGCTCGATGACGGGCGGCTCGGGGTGGTCGACTTCGGTGCGGTGGCCCGGCTGCCGGGTGGCCACCCGGAGCCGATCGGCCGGCTGGTCCGGCTGGCGCTCGCCGGCGACGCGGACGCGGTCTTCAACGGCCTCCGCGACGAGGGGTTCATCAAGCCGGACCTGGACATCGATCCGGCCGAAGTGCTCGACTACCTGCTGCCGATGCTGGAACCGATCACCGCCGAGGAGTTCCAGTTCACCCGGGCCTGGCTGCGCACCGAGGCGGCCCGGGTCGCCAGCCCGCGCAGCCCGGCGTACGCGCTCGGCCGGCAGCTGAGCCTGCCGCCGTCGTACCTGCTGATCCACCGGGTGACGCTCGGCTCGATCGGGGTGCTGTGCCAGCTGGAGGCGAAGGCGCGCTACCGGGCGATCCTGGAGCGCTGGCTGCCGGGGTTCGCGGCGCCAACGAACGAACCGGCGCCAACGGACTGACCAACCAGCAGGCACGGCCGAAGCAGAACTAACCAGCAGACACGGCCGAAGCAGCGCCGAGGGCGACCCCGGCGGCTGGCTGAGCCAACCACCCGGATCGCCCTCGATCAGTGCGAAAGGGCTCCGCGAACCGGAGTCACCGTGCGGCTCCGCGAACGGAGTCACCGACGGCGGGCTACCGGAGCTACCGGCTAGGCGCCGGACTACCGGCGATGGCGCCGCGCCGTGCGGCTGATCTCCTTCGCTGGCCGGAGACCCGACGGCTGCCTACGCATTCGGGCCCGGGACAGCAGTTCGGGGAGGATATACATCTCAGGTACGTTCATCATGGGTCTGTCCTTTCTCGATGGTTCGGGATTGGGTTAGGCGGCGAGCCGCAGGGCGTTGCGGGACTCCACGGCGCTGATCGCTTCCGCGACCCGAGCCGCCGCTTCGTTGCGCAGGGCGACGTCGCGGGCGAGGTCCTCCTTGCGCGGCCGGCCGCGCGGCCGCTTGCGGGCCACGACCTGACCGTGCTCGAAGATCTCGCCACCCCAGACACCCCAAGGCTCCTGACGCTCGACCGCCCCGGCCAGGCACTCCATCCGCAGCGGGCAGCCGCCGCAGAGTGACTTCGCCAGCTCCAGGTCTGCCGGCGAGTCGGAGAACCAAAGGTCGGCGTCGAAGTTCCGGCAGGGCAGCGCGTCCGCCCCGACCCGGCTTTCGGGCCGCATTGGAGGCGCCAGAACCAGGCTCATCTCCCGGTCACCTCTCTGTTCGATCGTGCGATCTCGTGGATCTGCTCGGACAACAACTCGGTGGGCAATAACAAAGGCCGCGGATCCCGGTTTGCGGGTTCCGCGGCCTCGAGGTGAGCCGGTCGGGTCTTCTAGACCGGTTTACCTCGAGGTGGAACACCGCGCACATCCGCCGCGAACCGGGCGTTCACAGCGGAGCCGGCACCAGCGATCCTGGTGGTGGGCACACTGGTCCCGTCGTGCTGGTAACCGCCCGCTGCGAGGAGCCGCCCCGGCACCTGTTGCACCGGCAGAGTCCAGACAGCGCGACGGCCCACGACAGGCTCGTGGGCTCCCGGGACGCGAGCAGCGGACAGCGTCGACGGTCGCTGGTTGGGCTTCAGAACCACCACCGTCGTCACCTCCTTGCTGCTCGTCCCGCGGGCGGCCGAAGCCGCCAATGCGGTATCAGTTGGGTCGCTCGTCACGCTACGCCCGCCATACCGGCCGGCGCAAACGAATTATCGGGTTGGCGACGAAACTGTTACCTGGGACACGTCCGCACCGTGCACCAGTGCCAGCACCGCCGCCCCATACTGGGACAGCTTACGCGGACCGATGCCCCCGATCGCGGCCAATTCCGCCTCGGTGGTCGGCTTCCGCTCGGCGAGCGCGGCCAGCGTCGCGTCGGTGAAGACCACATACGCGGGGACCTGCTGCTCGGTCGCGGTCAGCCGGCGCCACTCCCGCAGCCGCTCGTAGAGTTCTTCGTCGCGATCGGACGGACAGGTGGCACACCGGCCGAGCTTCCGGTCGGCACCGGACAGCAGGGTCGCGCCGCAGATCCGGCAGGAGACGAGTTGACTCCGACGACCGCGGGCAACCCCGGCCCGGGCGGCGGCGCCGGCCGAGCTGGTCGAGCCGGCCAGCTGTGGCAGGAACCGGCACGGCCGGCGGGCCCGACCACCCGGGGCACGCGCCTGCCCGTACGACAGCCACAGCCATTGCCGCGCCCGGGTGACCCCCACGTAGAGCAGCCGCCGCTCCTCCTCGATCGCGTCGTCGGTCTTCGCGTAGGTGGTCGGCAGCGTGCCCTCGGCGAGCCCGACCACGAACACCGCGTCCCACTCCAGCCCCTTCGCCGAGTGGAGGCTAGCCAGGGTCACCCCGTCGACGGTCGGGGTGTGCTGGATCGCGGCCCGCCGGTGCAGCTCGTCGACGAACTCGGCCAGCGTCGGCAGCTTCAGCTCCTCGGCGAGCGTGACCAGCGCCGCCAGTGCCTCCCAGCGCTCCCGGGCGGCGCCGCCGGGCGGCGGGCTCCCGCGCTGCCAGCCGGTGGCGGCGAGCGCCTCGGCGACCTGCTCGGGCAGCGGCGCGTCGGAGCTGGTCCGGGTGGCCGCCCGCAGCGCGACCATCGCCTGCCGGACCTCCGGCCGCTCGAAGAACCGCGCCGCGCCGGTCACCACCGCGGGGACGCCGGCCTCGGCGAGCGCCTCCTCGTACGCCTCGGACTGCGCGTTGGTCCGGAACAGCACCGCGATCTCCTTGGCCGGGGTGCCGCCGGCGATCAGCTCCTGGCAGCGCTTCGCCACCGCCGCCGCCTCGGCCGGCTCGTCCGGGAAGATCCGCAGGTCCGGCTCCGGGCCGGGCGGCCGCTGCCCCTGCAGCGCCAGCCGCAGCTTCGCCTCGCCGCCGCGGGCCTGCCGGATCACCGCGTTGGCGAGGCTCACCACCTGCGGGGTGGAGCGGTAGTCGCGGACCAGCCGGACCACCACCGCGTGCCGGTACCGGGTCGGGAACTCGATCAGGTAGGCGGAGGTGGCGCCGGTGAACGAGTAGATGGTCTGGCTGGCGTCGCCGACCACGGTCAGGTCGTCCCGGCCGCCGAGCCACGCCTCCAACAGCCGCTGCTGCAGTGGGTTGACGTCCTGGTATTCGTCCACGACGAAGTGCCGGTACTGGGCCCGGATCTGCTCGGCGACGTCCGGGTGCTCCTCGATCCCCCAGACCGTCGCCCGGAGCAGATCCTCGAAGTCGATCACGCTGGCGTTGCGCTTGACTTCCTCGTACGCCTGAAAGACCTCCGCCACCTTCGCCGCCTCGTACGGTGGCTCGCGCATCGCCTTGCTCGCGGCGGCCGGATAGTCGGCCGGCTCGACCAGGTTCGACTTCGCCCACTCGATCTCGCTGGCGAGGTCCCGGGCGTCGGTCCGGTCCGCGCGCAGCCCGGCCCGGGCGGCGGCGAGCGTGACCAGCCGGGCCTTGCTCTCCACCAGCTCCGGCAGCTGCCGGCCGTCGAGCAGCCGGGGCGCGAAGTAGCGCAGCTGCCGCAGCGCGGCGGCGTGGAAGGTGCGGGCCTGCACGCCGGCGGCGCCGAGCTGGGCGAGCCGCTCCCGGAGCTGGCCGGCGGCCCGGGCGGTGAACGTCACCGCCAGCACGTGCTTGGGCGAAATCTCACCGGAGACCACCCGGTAGGCGATCCGGTGGGTGATCGCCCTGGTCTTGCCGGTGCCGGCGCCGGCCAGGATGCAGACCGGCCCGGCCGGTGCGGTCACCGCGCGCCGCTGGTCCGGGTCGAGCCCCGCCAGGACCCGCTGTGCCGCGTCGTCGACCATAGTCCGGAATCATTGCAGCCCGGTACGACGTTGGTACTGGTAACCCCTTGGTCAAACGTACGGCACGGAGGTCCCCCCGCGATGCTCACGATGTACTCCACCCCCTGGTGTGGTTACTGCCACCGGCTGGCCGCCCAGCTGGACCGGGAAGGCATCAACTACACGACCGTCGACATCGAGGCCGACCTCGCCGCGGCGGAGTACGTGATGAGCGTCAACGGCGGCAACCGGACCGTGCCGACCGTCCGGTTCCCGGACGGGACCGCGCTGACCAACCCGACCATCGCGCAGGTCAAGCAGCGGCTCGCCGCCATCTCCGCCTGACCTGTTCGGGGCCCACCGGCCCCGCCGGGGCCCGCCGCCGGCCCACGGCAGGCCCCGAACCCGCGCGGACCCGGGCCGCTAGGCCCGGCGGGCCATGATCCGGTAGGTGACGGCGAGGCCAGCGATCCCCCACGCGGCCAGCACCGCGAACGGCAGTACGGACACGCCGCCGGCCGGGACGTCCAGGGTCTCCCGGACCGCCTGCGCCATGTACTGGAACGGCAGCCACTCGTGCACCGTGGCGAGCCAGTCCGGCAGCCGGTCGGCCGGGAAGTTCACCGGCGCGAACATCAACGCGATGAACACCACCACCTGGCTGATCAGCTGGGTGACCTGCGGCCGGCAGGCGTACGCGATCCCGTAGCCGACCGCCACCCCGGCCACCGCCACCAGCAGGAACGCCGGCACCACCAGCGGACTGACGGTCAGGTCCAGGTCGAACCGCCAGGCCGCGAACGCCAGCGCCAGCAGGATGCCGGGGATCGCCAGCACCACCCAGACGGTCGCGTCGGCGGCGAGCATCGCCAGCCGCGGCACCGGCATCGCCCGGTAGTAGTCGAAGATCCCCTGCCGCTTCTGGCCGGCCACCTCCTGCGGCGCCGCCACCATCCCCATCACGATCATCACCACGGTCGGGGCGCCGGTGGCGAGGTAGAGGGCGGTGGCCCGGTCGATCTCCGGGGCCAGGAACGAGAAGCCGACCACCACCCCGCAGCCGATCAGGGTCTGCACCACCACCATCAGCGGCAGCAGCATCCGCTGCCGCAGCAGCGTCCACCGCAGCAGCAACCCGTAGCTACGCAGCCAGTGCCGCATCGGCCGCCACCTCCTCCGTCCGGTCGCCGTTCCCGTTCTCGGGTGCGACCAGTCTGATGTAGACGTCCTCCAGGCTGACCGGGGTGACCGAGAACTCGTCGACCCGGCCGGCTTCCCGCGCCCGCTGCGCCCGGTCGAGCGCGTTGCTGGCGGCCGCCGGCTCGATCGGCACCACCACCCGGCGACCGGTGACCACCGCCGGCTCGATGCCGGGGAACTCGCCGGCCAGCTCGGCCGCGATCCGCGGGTCTGCAGCGACCAGCTCCAGCCGGAGCCGGGCCGCCTGCGCGCCGCGCAGCTCGGCAGGGGTCCCCTGCGCCACTACCCGGCCGTGGTCGAGCACCACCAGTTGCTGCACCGCCCGCTCCGCTTCCAGCACGTTGTGGGTCACCAGCACCACCGCGCAGCCGCCGTCGGCGAGCGCCCGCACCTGCTGCCACAGCAGCGCCCGCCGGACCGGGTCGACGTCGTTGGTCGGCTCGTCCAGCATCACCAGCCGGCCCGGTTCGGCCGCCGCCATGCAGAACGCGGTCAGCCGCCGTACCCCACCGGAGAGCCGCTCGCCGATCGTGTCCGCCCACTGCTCCAGCTCCAGCGCGGCGAGCAGCTCCTCGGCCCGCTGCCGGGCCCGGCGCCGGCTGGCGCCCCGGATCCGTGCCATCAGCTCGATCGCCTGCCGCGGGGTCACGCCGTCCAGCGGCGCCTGCGCCTGCGGTTGCAGCGAGCAGACCCGCCGCGCCATCGCCGGGTCGGCGACCGGGTCGGCGCCGTCGATCCGGATCGTTCCGGAGGTCGGCTTCAACAGCCCGACCACCTGGTTGAGCAGGGTGGTCTTGCCGGCGCCGTTGTGCCCGAGCAGGCCGAGCACCTGGCCGGCGTCAACCGCCATCGAGATGCCGTCGTTGGCCCGTACGCCGCGCCGGTAGACCTTGGTCAGGTCGGTGATCTCTAGCAGCATGGCGAGCCCTCCTCGCCACGCTGCCGGACCAGGCTCAGTCCGGCGGCGAGTACGGCGGGCCGGCCGGGATGCCCCAGGCGACGATCCGGACCGGCCGGGTGCCGGCCGGCCGGTTGGCCGGGTCGAGCCGCTCCAGCACCGGGGTCAACCGCCGGTCCAGCACCTCGCACAGCTCCTGCTTGAGCGCGGTGAGCTCGTCGGCGGTGAGCCACATCTGGTTCCGGCTGGTTTCCAGGGCGGCGTTCCGCCACTCCTCCGGCTCGCTGTCCTTGCGGGCCCGCCACGCCCGCAAGGCTTCCAGCTCCCAGCCGGCGAGCACGTCGAGCAACCCATCCAGGGCGCGGGCCGCCTCCGGCCGGGACCGGTCGATGTCGGAGATGCTGGAGGCCTGCACCACTACCCGCCACGGCCGCTCCCGGCCGGTGCCGCCGCCCGCCTCCTCGATGAACCCGTGCCGGGCCAGCTGGCGCAGGTGCCAGGAGCAGTTGGCCGCCGACTCGCCGAGCCGCTCGGCCAGCTGGGTCGCGGTCGCCGGGCCGGTGGTGGCCAGCTCGTCCAGAATCCGCAGTCGCACCGGGTGCGACAGCGCCCGCAGCGTGCTCGGGTCGGTCAGCTCCCGATACGGCACGCCGCCCGGTTGCGCGACCTCGGTCGCTGTCGACTCCGGCTTCCCAGACATGGTCAAAGGATAGCTTTCGAGAGATGAGTTTCATCGGGCCTCCAGGCACGGTACGAGGTCGGCCACGGCGCGCTGCCGGGCGAGCCTGGCCAGCCGGTACGCCCGGGCCTGGCCGAGCCGCTCCCGTTGGTGGTCGATGGCGAGCTGAACGTCGATCGCCTGGATCATCACAACACCTCTTTCTAAAGGAATCTTTCGCAGCATAAGCTTCGAAGGAACCCCTTCGCAAGAGGTATTTCGACCCAGACCACGCCGACTTCCCCGCGATCTGGGAGTTGTTCAGCCCGGTTTGTCCTGAATCTGACCTGAACAACTCCTAGATCGGCGGGTCAGGCCTCGGTGAGCCAGAGCTGGATCAGGTAGTGCGCGATCGAGGCCGGGCCGGGCAGCGTGACCGTGCCCTCCGGGGTCGCCGGCGCGTCGGCCCGCCACGGGTCCGGCTGGTCGGAGAAGAGCTTGCCGATCTCGGTGCGCGTGAACCAGCGCGCGTCGGCGATCTCGGACGGATCCGGCCGCAGCGGCTGCTCCGGGTCGGCGTACGCGGTGTACCCCAGCATCAGCGAGCCCGGGAACGGCCACGCCTGACTGCCCCGGTACCGCAGGTCCGAGACGGTGACCCCGACCTCCTCGTACACCTCCCGGGCGACCGCCGCCTCGGCCGACTCCCCCGGCTCGACGAACCCGGCCAGCGTCGAGAAGAACCGGCGACCGCCCGGCCGGGTCGGCCAGGAGGCGTTGTTCCCCAGCAGGCACCGGCCGTTCATGCCGGAGACGCCGTCGTGCACCAGCACGATGATCGCCGGATCGGTACGCGGGAACAGCTGCCGGCCGGTCGGATCGAGGCGCAGCCAGCCGCCATCGGCGACCACCGTCTCCTCGCCGGTCACCGGCGAGTACCGGTGGGCGGCGTGCCAGTTCGCCAACGCGGCGGCGGTGGTGAACAAGCCGGCGTCCCGGTCCGACAGCTTGGCGCCGACCTCCCGCAGCGTCACCGGCCGGGCGCCGGGCCGCTCCGGCAGCTCGCCGACCACCGCGAAGTACGGGGTGCCGTCCGGGTCGATGCCCAGGAACAGCCGGTCGTCGGCCGGGACGGACGGGTCCGGGTCGACGAACACCAGCGCCGGCTCGGGCGTGCACAGCAGCCGGCCGTCCGGCTGGATCACCAGCACCCGAGCGCGTTCCCAGGCGGCGGCCAGCCACTGCCGGTCGGTGCGGCGCAGCGCGGCGCGGTCGATCCCGGTCCGCGCCAGCGGCGGACCACCCAGGCTCGGCACCGGATCGTTCACAGTGCCTCGCGGGTCACCGGGCCGAGCGCGGCGAGTCCGCCCTCCACTTTGGCCGCATCACCGAGCACCACCGTCACCGCCTTCGCCGGCGCCAGGTAGCGGGCGGCCACCTCGCCGACCTGCTCGACGGTGGCGGTGTCGATCGCCGCGGCGTGCCGCGCCAGGTAGTCCAGCCGCAGCCCGAACCCGGCGTAGGTGGTGGCGAGCCCGGCCAGCCCGGCCTGGGTCGACATCCCCAGCTGGAGCGTGCCGAGCGCGTACTGCCGGGCCTGGTCCAGCTCCGCCTGGCTGGGCGGGATGGTGGCGAGCCGGCCCAGCTCGTAGCTGGTCTCCAGCACCGCCGGCGCGGTCACCTCGGTGGCCACCTCGGCCGAGACCACCACCGCCGAGCCGGCGATCGAATGCTCCACGATCGAGTGTGGACCGTACGTGTATCCCTTGTCCTCGCGGATGTTCTCCACCCACCGGGAGGAGAAGTAGCCGCCGAAGATGAGGTTCGCCAGCTGCAGCGCGGCATGGTCCGGATGGGTACGGGTGACCGCCGGCAACGCCAGCCGCAGCGACGACTGGACCGCGTCCGGCCGGTCGGCCAGCACCAGCGGGCCGGGCTCCAGCGGCGGGGTCGGCTCCAGCGTCACCTGCTCGCCCCGGCTGTCCCAGCCGCCGAGCACCTTGCCGGCGGTCTCCAGCACCGCCTCCGGGTCGAAGTCGCCGACCAGCACCAGCACCGAGCCGGCCGGGTGCAGCCGGGCCGCGTGCAACTGTCGCAACGCGTCGGTGTCGACCGCCCGTACCTGCTCCGGCTCCGGGGTCTGCACCGCGTACGGATGGTTGCCGTACATCCGCTTCAGCAGCGCCACCCGGGCCAGGTGCGACGGCTGGGTGCGGGCGACCCGGATCCGGTCGGCCAGCCGCTCCCGCTCGGTGAGCACCTCCTGGCCCGGGTAGGTGGCGCCGGTGAGCACCTGCGCCAGGATGTCCAGGATCCGCTCCAAGCCGGTCGCCAGCCCGTTGCCGGAGACCAGCAGCCGGTCCGGGTCGACCGAGACCGACAGCGCCCCGCCCATCGCCTGCAGCTCGGCGGCGATCTGGATGTTCGACATGGTCTCGGTGCCCGACAGCAGGGTCTGCGCGAGCACCGAGGCGCTGGCCAGCTCGGCCCGCCCGAACGGCACCCGCAGCCGGACCTCGACCAGCGGGACGGTGGCGCGGCGGACCGCGATCACGGTCAGGCCGGAGGGCAGCTGTCGCTCGGCCGTCTCCGGCAGTCGTAGTTCGCCGAGCGGCTCCAGATCGGGCAGTGCGCGGGTCACTCCGTACCTCCTCCGGCGCCCGGGATCACCTCGACCGCGGCCCGGCGGTCGGCGCGCAACCTCGCCGCGGCCGCGACCAGCTGCTCGGCGGTGACCTCACCGATCAGCCGCGGCAGCTGGTTGGCGAGCTCCGGATCGCCGCGCTGCAACTCCAGCACCGCCATGGTCAGCCCGCGCCCGAGCACCGCGTCGTTGTCCCGCAGCAGGTGGGTGGCCATCCGGGCTTGGGTGCGCTCGAGCTCGCCGTCGGCCAGCCCGTCGGTGGCGAGCCGGTCCAGCTCCTGGTCGATGGTGTGGAGCACGGCGTCCACCGACCCGCCGGGCGGGAGGTGGGCCTGCAGCACCAGCGCGGTCGGCCCGCGCACCGCGAATGGCTCCCCCATGAAGCCAAGGTAGCCGCCCACACTGGTCACCGACCGGTCGGTGAGCACCAGCCGCTCCACCAGCCGGGACGCGTCGCCGTCGGTGAGCACCTCGGCCAGCACCACGTACGGCAGGTAGTTGCCGAAGTCGGTGATCGGGTCCGGCACCCGCCAGGCCGTGGCCACCGCCGGCAGCGGCGCCAGCCGATCCTCGTACGCGGTGCGGCGCTGCTCGGTCAGGTCGGGCTCGTCGAAGTCGGGGCGGGCCGGGGCGGGCCGGGCCGGTACGTCCCCGAAGTGCCGCTCCACCAGCACCGCGGCCCGGTCCGGGTCGAAGTCACCGGCGATCGACAGCACTGCGTTGCCGGCCGCGTAGTAGGTCTCGAAGAACTCGGCCGCCTCCGCGACCGTCGCCGACTCCAGGTCCTCGAACGAGCCGTAGCCGTCGTGGGCGTTCGGGAACGTGTCGAACATGACCGGCGGCAGCTTCAGCCACGGGAACCCGCCGTACGGCCGGTTCAGCACGTTGACCCGGATCTCCTCCTTGACCACGTCCACCTGGTTGCGCAGGTTGGCCTCGGTCAGCGCCGGCCCGCGCATCCGGTCGGCCTCCAGGAACAGTGCCCGCTCCAGCGCACCGGCCGGCAGGGTCTCGAAGTAGTCGGTGTAGTCGAGGTGGGTCGAACCGTTGAAGGTGCCACCGGAGCCCTGGACGTACCGGAAGTGTGCCAGCTTCTCGAGGTTGGCCGAGCCCTGGAACATCAGGTGCTCAAACAGGTGCGCGAAGCCGGTGCGGCCCGGCGGCTCGGAGCGGATGCCCACGTCGTACACGACCGCTACCCCCACCACCGGGGCGCTGCGGTCGGGCGCCAGCACTACCCGCAGTCCGTTGGCCAGCGTCAGCCGCTCGACCGGGTAGCTGGTGCGCAGCGTCTTGGTTGTCATGGAAGCCGACACGGGCCGACGTTAGCAGGTTTGACCGGGGCATCCGCCGGGCCTGGTGTCACCGGCTCCGTAACCGGGCCCGACGGGCTTACCGGCGCGCTCGCCGGGCGCGCCGGACGCCGGTGACGCTGGCAGTCGCGAGCACGATCAGGAACCCGACCAGCGGGGCGGCGACCAGCCACCGCCGCCAGTCGCCGGAGTCGAACGCGGCCACGTGCTCGGTGGCGGTTTCGGGCTGCTCCGGCGCGGTCGGCCGGCCCGGCGCCGGGGTCGGTTCCGGGGAGCCGGGCGCCGGCTCACCGGTGGGCGGCGGCACCGGTGGCGCGGCGGTCGGCGGGTCGACCCGGGTGGCGATCGCCGCCGGCAGGTCGAGCGCCCCGCCGGTGGCGGTCGCCACCAGCCGATCGGTCACCGCGTGGGCGGCCAGCTGCGGGTGGGCGGCCTTGACCAGCGCCGCCGCGCCGGCGAGCAGCGCGGCCGCGGCCGCGTCACTGGTGCGGGCGTGTACGAAGTAACCGCCCTGACCGCCGGTGGAGAGCACCTGCTCGCCGGGGACCGCGAGCACGCCGGCCGGGCTCGGCTCGGCGGGCCCGGCGGTCGGGGTCGGTTCGGCCGGGCCGGTCGGGGTGGCGCCGAGCACCCCGAGCCCGCCGTACCGGGCCAGCAGGTCACCGGCCGGCTCGGCCGGGATCACCACCACCGCGCCGGCGGCGACCGCCGCACCGGCGGCCCGGGTGACCGCCGGGTCGTCCGGCACCGGCCGGCCGAGGCAGATCACGTCGGCGCCGCGCTGCACCGCCGCGGCGATCCCGGCGGCGACCGTGGCGGCGTCGGCGGCCGCACCCGGAGCGGCGACCACCACCGGCAGGATCCCGGCGCGCGGCGCCAACCCGAGTACGCCGTCGCCGCCGGCGGCGCCGTGGCCGTGGCCGGCGATCAGCCCGGCGAGCGCGGTGCCGGTACCGGCCGGGTCATCCCGCCCGTCGGAACCGCGGCCGGTCAGGTCGACTCCTGGTTGGACATTCCCGCGGAGGTCCGGGTGGCTCCCGTCCACCCCGGTGTCGAGCACCGCCACCGTGACGCCTTCGCCCACACTGGACCGGTGCGCCTCGGTGACGGCTAGTTGCTCCAAATGCCACTGTCCGTCACGGACCTCGTCGGCCCGGGCCGGTGGCGGGTACGCGGTGACCGCGACTCCGACCAGGGCGGCAGCGACAAACGAGAGTCCTCCGGCGGTGCGCACGCGCGACAGGCTACCGCGTCAGCTCGAAGGCTCGGGCTTGGCCGTTACCGGGTACCCGCCTGGTCGACGGCTGGCATCGCGCCCATCGTCTCCCCGGGTTCCTGGGTCATCGCCACCGGTGGCGCGGCGGTCCGGCGACCGCGGGCGACCCGGCGCTCCGCGTATCCAGCGAGCTTGCTCAGGGCGTAGTTGAGCACGATGAAGATGGCGCCCGCGACCGCGAACATCTGCAGCGGGTTGTCCAGGCGGTCCGCGATCAGCCGGGCGGTCCGCATCAGCTCCTGGTAGGTGATGATGAACCCGAGCGCGGTGTCCTTGAGCACCACCACCAGCTGGCTGATCAGCGCCGGCAGCATGATCCGGTAGGACTGCGGCAGCAGGATCCGGGTGGTGGTCTGCATGGTCGTGAGCCCGATCGCGTACGCCGCCTCGGTCTGGCCGCGCGGCAGCCCCTGCATGCCGGAGCGCAGGATCTCGCCGATCACCACGCCGTTGTAGAGGGTCAGGCCGATCGCCAGCGACCACATCTCCGAGGGCATCGGCAGCCCGGGCAGGGACACGTCCGGCGGCCGCAGCCCGAACTCGGGCAGCACCCGCCACACGAAGAAGATCGTGATGACCACCGGGGCGCCCCGGAACACCTCCACGAACAGCCGGCTGATCGCGGTCAGTACCCAGCTCAGCCCGCGGGCCAGCCAGGCCAGCGGGGTCGCCAGCCCGGTGAACCGGCGCGCGCGCAGGTGGGTCAGCTGCACCCGCAGGACCGCCAGGAAGGTGCCGAACAGCAGCGAGGCGACGATCGCGAACGCGGCGGCGAGCAGGGTGGCGCGCAGCCCCTCGCCGAGCCGCCGCCAGACGATCGGCATGTTCTCGTCGTTGGGGTCGATCAGCGGACCCCATTTCTCCATTGTGAACTCGCCGTTCTCGGCGAGCGGCCGGTAGACGAACCAGTAGCCGACGAACACCAGCACGATCCCGACCACCACGCTGACGATGGTGGTGATCCGCCGGGTCCGCGGTCCGGGGGCGTCGTAGAGGACGGTGCCGTGGTCGCTGGTCATGCCGGTCATCGCGCCGCCGCCCGCCGCTTCTCGACCTGGTCCAGCAACAGTCCGAGTGGGACGGTCAGCACCAGGAACCCGGCCGCCACCGCCAGGAACACTGGGACCGCGGCCTGGCCACCGGCGCTGACCAACCGCTGGAAGGTGGCGGACAGGTCACCGCTGAGGCCGAAGAACCCGGCGAGCGCCGAGTTCTTGATCATGGCGATGATGACCGAGCCGAGCGGCACCACCGCGGCCTTCCACGCCTGCGGCAGCACCACGTAGCGCAGGTTCTGGCCGAAGGTCAGGCCGATCGCCCGGGCCGCCTCCGCCTGGCCCGGCGGCACCGCGTTCACCCCGCTTCGCAACGCCTCACAGACGAACGCGCCGGTGTAGAGCGACAGCGCCAGGATCGCCATCCGGAAGTAGGGCAGGTCGATCCCGAGCCGGGTGAACACCAGGTCGAGCCCGGGAATCCTCAGGAAATCGGCCCGGATCCCGATGGTCGGGAACGCGAACACCACCATGAAGAAGACCACCGTCAGTGGCGTGTTGCGGAACAGGTTGACGTAGCTGGTGCCGACCCAGCGCAGCGGCGGCAGCGGCGAGATCCGCATCACCGCCAGCACCGTGCCCAGCAGCAGCGACCCGACCGTGGACAGGATGCACAACTGGAGGGTGAGCAAGAACCCGCTGACGAACAAGTCGAGGTTGTCGATGATGACGCTCACGCAACTACCTCCGGCTCCCGCTCACCCTCCAGTTCATGCGTACGGATCAGTACCGGTCGACCTGCGGAATGCTGACCGGCTCGCCGGTCTGCCCGGCGGTCGCCTGCCAGGCCTGCTCGTACCGCCCGTCGGCGAAGATCTCCTCCAGCACGTCGTTGATCCAGTTACGGAACTCGTCGTCACCCTTGGCCAGCCCGATCCCGTACGGCTCCTCGGTGAAGGTGCCGCTCTCGACCAGCTTGAACGCGTCCGGGCTCTCGGCGATGTACCCGAGCAGGATCACGTTGTCGGTGGTCACCGCGTCCACGTCACCGGCCTCCAGCGCGTCGACACACTCCTCGTAGCCACCGAACAGCACCAGCTGCTCGTCCTCGTTGGCGAGGTACTCCCGGATGTTCTCCGACGGGGTCGAGCCCTGCACCGAGCACACCGTCTTGGAGGCGTCCGAGAACGACTCCGGCCCGGTGATCTCGGTCTCGTCGGCCCGCACCATGATGTGCTGGCCGGCGATGTAGTACGGCCCGGCGAAGTCGACCCGCTCCTTGCGATCATCGTTGATGGTGTAGGTGGCCACCACGATGTCCACCTCGCCGCGCTCGATCAGCTCTTCCCGGACCGCCGACTGGGCCTCGGTCCACTCGATGTTGTCCTCGGAGATCCCGAGCTCGCCGGCGATGATCTTCGCGATCTCGACGTCGAACCCCTGCGGGTTCCCCTCCAGGTCCGCCTGCCCGAACAGCGGCTGGTCGAACTTGGTCCCGACCCGGAGCGTGCCGCGGTCGGCGATCTCAGCCATCGTCGAGCCCTCCGGGAACTCCGGCGTTTCGGTGTTGCCGCCGTCGCCGCCGTCCTCGTCGGTCCCGCACGCGGCCAATGCCAACGCGGCGACCGCGGCCAACGCCACAAGCCTGCTGCTTCGCATCATCATTCTCCTATCTCACCGTTGAACTGTTCAGTGGGTCAGGACCTTGGACAGGAAGTCTTTGAGGCGTTCGCTGCGGGGATTGGCGAAGAACTCCGCCGGTGGGGCCTCCTCCACCAGCTCGCCGTCGGCCATGAAGATGACCCGGTTGGCGGCGTGCCGGGCGAACCCCATCTCGTGGGTGACCACCACCATGGTCATGCCGTCGCGGGCCAGCGAGGTCATCACGTCCAGCACCTCCCCGACCATCTCCGGGTCGAGCGCGCTGGTCGGCTCGTCGAACAGCATCGCCTTGGGCTGCATCGCCAGCGCCCGGGCGATCGCCGCCCGCTGCTGCTGGCCGCCGGAGAGCTGGGCGGGGTACTTGTGGGCCTGGTCGGCGATGCCCACCCGCTCCAGGAGCGCCATCGCCCGCTCGTGGGCGACCGCCGGCTTCTCGCGCCGGACCTTGATCGGGCCGAGCGTGACGTTGGCGAGCACGGTCTTGTGGGCGAACAGGTTGAACGCCTGGAACACCATGCCGACGTCGCTGCGCAGTCGGGCCAGCGCCCGGCCCTCGGCCGGCAGCGGTTGGCCGTCGAACCGGATCTCGCCGGAGTCGATCGGCTCCAACCGGTTGATCGCCCGGCACAGGGTGGACTTCCCGGAACCGGAGGGCCCGATCACCACCACGACTTCGCCGCGATCCACAGACAGGTCGACGTCCCGGAGCACGTGCAGGTCGCCGAACCACTTGTTGACCTTGTTGAGGACGATCAGCGGTTCGGCGTCGGCCGCCGCCGCTCCGGCCATGTGTTGCTCCATAATCCGGTCAGCCTATGCGGACGCCCATACCAGGTGGCAGTCACCCAGATCACGGTGCGATAACACCTTCCGGCTGGTCCCACTGGTCACACCGGCAACCCGCGGACGAGCTGGCGGCGATACTCGATGGTCCGGCGCAGCTTCGCCAGCCGGCTTCGGCCGAACGGCAGCCGGTCGAGGTCTGGTAGCCATAGGTCAACCCGTTCGCATAGCTCGTCCAACGCCTGCGTCACCGCGCGTTCGGGCAACTGGAGTTGCTTCCCGAACGCTATGAATGCCTGCCGTGGCACCTCGGCTCCACCACGTCCGCCAAGCGGCAAGGCAACGGTGGTATCGCCGTACAGGTATGTGCGCGGCACGTCAAAGGCCGGTGACACCCGCCACTCCCCGGCCTCGTGGACCACCGCGAGGTTCTTGGCGTGAGCATCCCCGTTGCCGCTCAGATAGGCGAACGCGAGCTGACGAAGGAGCTCCCGGGCGGCTACCAACGGTGCCCGCGTCAGCCGCGCCAGCGCCGTACACACCTGCTCGGCTGGCACCGCATACTTGTCGGCCGGGTATCGGCCCATCGCCTGGCAACCGTCCTCGAACGCCAACATCCACGACGCCTCGCCCTAGGGCGAGGCTTGACATCATTCCATGCACGTTCGCGCAGAATTTGTCACCCGACGCCGGCTGCCTCGGGAAGACCGGTGATGAGCGCGGCGAGGCCGTCGGCGTCCAGCAGGTCCGACGGGCGGACCGTCACCCCGTCGGCGACGTAGAAGAATCCGGCCCGCACCCGTTCCACCGGCACCCCCGCCAGCTCCGCCCAGGCCAGCCGGTAGGTGGCGAGCTGCACGGCCGCCGCCGCCAGCGCGGCGTCGCTGGGCCGGTGGCCGGTCTTCCAGTCGATCACGTCGTAGCTGCCGTCGTCGTTGCGGAACACCGCGTCCATCCGGCCCCGGACCACCACCCCGCCGACCTTGGTGGCGAACGGCACCTCCACCTCGACCGGCACCCGGTCGGCCCACTCGCTGGCCAGGAACCGGCGCTGCAGCCGGGCCAGCGCCTCGTCCGGCGCGGCGTCCTGGTCTTCGGCACCGGGCAGCTCGTCGAGATCGAGCAGCCGGTCGGTCCCCCACCGCTGCTCCAGCCAGGCGTGGAAGGCGGTGCCGCGGCGGGCGTACGGGTCGGGGCGGGTCGGCATCGGCCGGCGCAGCGACTTCGCCAGCCCGACCGGATCCTCCCGCAACGCCACCAGCTGCGAGACCGACAGGTGCTCCGGTAGCGGCACCACCAGCTCCGCCGCCTGCGCCGCCAGCCGCTCCCGCTCGGCGAGCAGCAGCGTCACGTCCTCCGCCCATTGCCGGGTCTGCTCGTCGTCGGCGGCGGCGTCGGCCACCGCCAGGCCGGGCAGCACCGGCTCAGCCGCGGTGGCGTCGGCGAGCGCGGCCCGGACCAGGTTCGCCGCCTCGGTCAGCGCCGGCCGGCGGTCGCCGAGCGAGTCGCTCGGCCAGACCGCGCTCGCCACCAGCGCGTCGGTCGGGTTCTCCGCACCGTCGGCCGGCGGCTCAGCCCAGCCGTCGACCTCGCCGGCGCCGGCCAGGCACTGCTCCCGTACCTCTTCCAGGAACGGCGACGGGCCGCGCGGCTTGCGGACCGCCTCCCCCCACCAGTAGCCGCTGCACAGCACCAGCCGCCGGGCCCGGGTGACCGCGACGTACGCCAGCCGGCGCTCCTCCCGCTCGTCGTGCTCCTTCCACGCCTCCTCGAACGCCCGCCGGGCGTGCTCCACCCCCTGCTGGTTGCTCGCCGCGGACAGCGGCAGCGACGGCAGCCCGTCGGCGTCGCCGCGCAGCGGGAACGGCAGCACGCCGACCCCCATCAGGTAGTGGTCGGAGCTCTTGGCCGGCGCCGGCCACACCTGCTTGGTCAGCCCGGCCACCGCGACCACGTCCCATTCCAGCCCCTTGGCCGCGTGGGCGGTGAGGATCTGCACCGCGCCCTCGACCACCTCCACCTCGCCCGGGGTGAGCCCCCGCTCCTCCTCCTCGGCGGCGGCGAGGTAGGCGAGGAACGCCGACAGGGTCGCGCCCGGCACTTCGGCCGCGAACCTGGCCGCCACCTCGCCGAACGCGTCCAGGTGGCCGCGGGCGAGGCCGGCGTCGCCGGCGAGGGTGCCGGCCCGCACCGCCACCTCCACGTCCAGCCCCATCGTCCGCTCCACGTCGGCGACCAGCTCCGGCAGCGGCTGGTCCAGCCGGCGCCGCAGCGCCGCCAACTCCCGGGCGTACGCGCGCAGCCGCTGGTACCCGGCGCGCGAATAGCCCGCCGGGTCCCCGAGGTCGTCCAGTGCCTCGCTGAGCGTGGCCTGATCCAGCCGGTCCGGCATGATCTCCGGCTCGTCGGTGGTGCCGGCCCGCTCCGCGGCCAGCCGGCGGGCCTGCCGGTGCAGCGCCACCAGGTCGCGCGGGCCGATCCGCCACCGGGCGCCGGTGAGCAACCGGACCAGCGACGCGCCGTCGGTCGGGTCGGCGAGCACCCGCAGCGTGCAGACCACGTCCCGGACCTCGGGCGTGTCCAGCAGCCCGCCCAGCCCGACCACCTCGACCGGCAGGCCACGGGCGCGCAGCGCCGACTCGATCGCCGGGATCTGGTCGCGCCGCCGGATCAGCACCGCGGTGGTCGGCGGCTCCTCGGTGGACTGCCAGGCCTGCTGGATCCGGTCGGCGAGCCACTCCGCCTCGTCCAGGTAGGTCTGCCGGAGCGTGCAGACCACGGTGGCCTGGCCGACCGGCGCGGCCGGCCGGGGGGCGGCGGTGAGCGTGGCGACCCGGGCACCGGCGGCCCGCAGCGGGCCGGCGAGCCGGTTCGCCACCCGCAGGATCTCCGGCCGGTTGCGCCAGCTGGTGGTGAGCTCCCGGACCCGGGCCGGCTCGCCGCCGGTGGTCGGGAACAGCTCCGGAAACCGGTCCAGGGTGCCGGTGCTGGCACCGCGCCAGCCGTAGATCGACTGGCACGGGTCGCCGACCGCGGTCACCGGGTGCCCGCCGCCGAACAGCGACCGGATCAGCACCACCTGGGCGTGGCTGGTGTCCTGGTATTCGTCCAGCAGCACCACCCGGAACCGCTGCCGCTCGACCTCCCCCACCTCCGGGTGGTCGCGGGCCACCCGGGCCGCCCGGGCCAGCTGGTCGCCGAAGTCCAGCGCCTCCTCGTCGTACTTGCGTTGCTCGAACGCCCGGACCAGCGGCAGCAGCCGCAGCCGCATCTGCTGCCGGTCGAGCATCGCCCGCACCGGCGCGTAGACCCGGCCCGGCAGCGCGGTCACCTCGGAGACGAACCGGCCGGTCCAGCGGGCCACCTCGTCCGGATCGGACAGATGCTCGGCCAGCTCGCCGGCGAGCGCGAGCACCTGGTCGGTGACGGTGGCCGGGGCGAACGTCACCCCGGACATGTCGCCGTCGTAGCTCCGGACCAGCGCGTCGACCAGCTGCCAGCGGGCCGCCTCGGTGAGCAGCCGGGCGGTCGGCTCGTAGCCGGCCCGCACCCCGTGCTCGGCGAGCACCCGGGCGGCGAACGAGTGGTAGGTGGCGACGGTCGGCTCGCCGACATCCTCCAGACCGATCCGGCGGCGCAGCTGCCCGAGCCGGCGCCGGATCCGGTGCGCCAGCTCGCCGGCGGCCTTCCGGGTGAAGGTCAGCCCGAGCACCTGCTCCGGCCGCACGTAGTCGTTGGCGACCAGCCACACCACCCGGCCGGCCATGGTCTCGGTCTTGCCGGAGCCGGCGCCGGCCACCACCAGCAGCGGCTCCACCGGCGCCGAGATGATCGCCGCCTGCTCCTTGGTGGGCGGCGGCAGCCCGAGCAGCTTCGCCAGCTCGTCCGGGGTGAACCGGGGCCCGGCCTGGAAGGTGACGGTCACGGCTCCACCACCTGCCGGCCCTGGCCGGTGACCGGGCAGCTGGTCCGCACCGGACAGACCCGGCACCGGTCGTTACGGACCGCCGCGAACGTGGACGCCGCCATCACCTCGCCGGTACGGCGCACCAGCGCCCGCGCCCAGCCCGGGTCGCCGGCCACCGACAGCGGCGGCTGCACCTGCTCCTTCGCCTCCTTGCCGGGCGTGCCGAGCTGCACCAGCGCCGCCCCGCCCGGCTCGGTGCCGAGCTCCGGGAACGCGCCCGCCTCGATCGCCGCCTGGTAGGCCCCGAGCTGCGGGTGCTCGGCGATCTCGGCGCTGGTCGGGGACGACTTGCCGGTCTTTAGGTCGATCACCACCGGCCGGCCGGCCTCGTCCAGCTCCAGCCGGTCGACCCGGCCGCGCAGCTCGACGTCGCCGAGCGAGACCGCGAAGTCCCGCTCGATCGCGACCAGCCGGCGCGGATTGGCGCTCACCCACCGGACCAGCTTGTCCACCATCGCCTCGGCCCGCTCCCGCTCGGGCCCGGCCAGCCACCGGGCCGCGTGCTCGATCGCGTCGAACCGGGCGTCCAGCCAGTCGAGCAGCGCCTGCCGGTCGGCGGTGGCCCGGTCGACCAGCATCGCGGCGGCGTGCACCAGGTTGCCGACCCCCTGCGCCGCGGTCGCCGGGGCCGACCCGCCGTGCCGCTCCAGCAGCCAGCGCAGGGCGCAGCGCAGCGCCGACTCGATCGCCGACGGGGTCACCCGTACCGGCTCGTCGGCGGTGGCCAGCGGCCGGTCGTCGGACAGCGGCGCCAACCCCCACCACTGGTCCGGATGCGCGCCCGGCACGCCGGCCTGGGCTAGCCGGGCGAGCTGCACCGCGGCGGCCCGGCGCCGCCCCGCCGGCGCGTTCGGGTCGGCGACCGCGGTCCGCAGCTCGGCGACGATCGCCGGCAGGGTCAGCCCGCGCGGCACCCGGCCGGCCGGCGGCTCCGGCTCGGTCTCCGGATCGGATCCGGCCAGCTCCCGCAGGAACCGGCTGGGCTGCTCGGCCTGCTCCGCCTCGCCGACCGACTCGGCGGCGACCGCGCTCACCAGCACCGTGTCGCGGGCGCGGGTGAGCGCCACGTAGAACAGCCGGCGCTCCTCGTCGAGCAGCGCCGAGGTCCGCCCGACCGCGTCCAGCTCCCGGCCGGCGTGCAGGTCGACCAGCTGCTCGGAGCCGAGCAGGCTGCCGCGCAGCCGCAGGTCCGGCCAGACTCCCTCCTGGACACCGGGGATCGCCACCACGTCCCACTCCAGCCCCTTGGCCGCGTGGGCGGTGAGCAGCCGGACCGCGTCGCCGCGGTCGGCGGTCGGGGCGAGCCGGTCGGCCGGCAGCTCCTGACCCTCCAGGTAGTCCAGAAACACCGGCACCCCGGCGCCGGGCAGCCGGTCGGTGAACCGGGCGGCGGTGTCGAACAGCGCCACCACCGCGTCCAGGTCCCGGTCGGCGGCCTCGGTGCCGGTCCCCCACCGCTGCGCCAGCCGGCTGTCCCGCCACACCGCCCAGAGCACGTCCTCGGCGGTCGCGCCCGGCGCCTCCGCCACCTCCCGGGCGGTCCGCAGCAGCTCGGCCACCGCCTTCGCCGGCGCCGCCCACCGGCGCTCCACCATCGCCAGCTCGGCCGGGTCGCGCAACGCGCTCACCAGCAGCTCGCCGGAGGGCCGCGGGTCACCGGCGGAGCGGGCAAGCGCCCGCAACCCCTGCCGGAGCTGCCGCTCGGTGAACGGGTCGGCGCCGCCCAGCGGCGAGTGCAGCAGCGCGACCGCCGCCTCCTCGTCCAGCCGGTCGGGCTCGAGCGCGCAGCGCAGCAGCCGCAGCAGCGGCGCCACCGCCGGCTGCGCGGCCAGCGGCAGGTCCTCGGCGTGGATCACCGACGGCACCCCGATCGCGTGCAGCGCCCGCTGCACCCGGGCCAGCTGCGCACCGGCCCGGACCAGCACCGCCATCCGGGACCACGGCACGCCCTGCCGCAGATGGATCTCGCGGAGGGTGTGGGCCAGCCAGGCGTGCTCGCTGACCGGCGTCCGGAAGGTCCGGACCAGCACCTCGCCGGCGCGATCCCCGCTCGGTGGCCGGGCAGCGGTCAGTGCCCGGTGCCGCGCCGGCCCGCGCAGCCGCCGGCCGACCCGGCCGGCCGCCGCGACCACCGCCGGCCCGGCCCGGTAGGAGCGGGTCAGCGTAAGCACCGGCGCCGGCTCCCCGGCGACCGTCCGGAACCGGTCAGGGAACTCCCGCACCCCGCCCGGGTCGCCGCCCCGGAAGCCGTAGATCGAGGCGTCCGGGTCGGCGAACACCACCAGCGGCGCGCCGTGCCCGGCGACCAGCTCCAGCAGCTCCCGCTGGGCCGGGTCGGTGTCCGCGTATTCGTCCACATAGATCGCGGCCAACCGGCGCCGCTCCGCGGCCAGCCGCGCCGGATCGCCGGTGAGCAGCCCGACCGCCGCCCGGACCAGCTCGGCGTAGTCGTAGCCGGCGCCGCTGTGGCTGGTCCGGTCGCGCAGCGCCAGCACCGCTTCGTATTCCTTCCGGAACTCGGCCGCCACCCGCCAGTCCTCCCGGCCCAGCTTCGCGCCGTAGGCGTCCAGCTGGGCGGCGTCGATCCCGCGCTCGGCCGCCCGCAACAGCAGGTCGCGCAGCTGCCGCGCGAACTCGCGGGTGGGCAGCGCGGCCCGCAGCCGGTCCGGCCACCGGTCCGGGTCGCCGGCCAGCAGCTCCCGGATCACCACATCCTGCTCGGGGCCGGTCAGCAGCCGGGGCGGCGGCTCACCGCGCTCCGCCGCGGCCCGGCGGAGCAGCCCGAACGCGTACGCATGGAAGGTGCGCACCAACGGCTGGTGGACCGCGCCGGAACCGGCGACCCGGCGCTCCACCCGCTCCCGCAGCGCCGCCGCGCCCCGCCGGCCGAACGTCAGCACCAGCACCCGCTCCGGATCGGCGCCCCCGGCCACCCGGGCCGCCACCGCCTCCACCAGGGTGGTGGTCTTGCCGGTGCCGGGACCGCCGATCACCAGCAACGGACCGTCGGTGTGTGCCACCACCGCCCGCTGGTCCCGATCGAGCGCCGGCGGCCGTTGCGCCGGAGCCGGCCGCCGGACCAGCCGGTACGGAGTCTTCGCGGTCACGCCCGCTATGACACCACATACGTACGACGATCCGCTTGCTCGCGCGGCGCGCCCCGATCCGCAAATATGTCCGATCCGGCTGGCCGGTCCGGCGGCCAGCCGCGGCTAGTCGGCGGACTGCTGGTCGGCGGCGACGATGTGGCGGACCGCCGCGTCGACGTCGTCGGTGACATAGACCAGCTCCAGGTCGGCCGGGCCGATCTTGCCGTCGCCCCGGACCGTGTTGCGGAGCCAGTCGAGCAGCCCGCGCCAGTAGGCCTCGCCCATCAGCACCACCGGGAACTGGGTGACCTTGCGGGTCTGCACCAGCGTCAACGCCTCGAACAGCTCGTCCAGCGTGCCGAACCCGCCGGGCAGGACCACGAACGCCTGCGCGTACTTGACGAACATGGTCTTGCGGGCGAAGAAATACCGGAAGTCGATGCCGATCTCGCACCAGTCGTTGAGCTGCTGCTCGAACGGCAGCTCGATGTTGAGCCCGACCGACAGGCCGCCCGCCTCGGTGGCGCCGCGGTTGGCCGCCTCCATCACGCCCGGCCCGCCACCGGTGATCACCGCGTAGCCGGCGGTGGCGAGCGCCGCCCCCAGCCGCTCGGCCAGCTCGCACTCCGGGCTGTCCGGTTTGCTGCGCGCGGAGCCGAACACACTCACCGCCGGCGGCAGCTCGGCCAGCGTGTCGAAGCCCTCCACGAACTCGGACAGGATCCGCAGCGCCCGCCAGGCGTCCTTGGTCTTCCACTCGTGCCGGGCTCGGGAATCGAGCAGCCGTTGATCGGCGGTCGAGCGCGGCTTCCCGCCCCGCTTGGCTGCCAACTGACTGCGACGACCCCGCCACTCGCCGCTGCCGACACCGGCGGGGCCGCCGGGGAGATCTTTGCCTTCCGTCATGCCACCACTCTCCCACCCCGCCCGAGGCAACCAAAAAGCCAGTTGGCGCGTCTTAATGATCAGACGCATACTTGGTATACAGGTGGCCCTGCGGGGAGGTGCGCGATGTTGACCAGCAACGAACTCGTCCGGATCCGGCGGCAGATGCAGCGGCGGATCCGGGTAGTGCTGGCGCAGCGGCGGGTCGAGGCGCCCGCGCACAGCTACCGGGCCGAGCGGTCGGGCGGGAGCTCAGCCGAGCCAGCGCCGGAGGACTGACGCGCCCTCCCGGATCTTTCCGATCTCGACCCGCTCGTCGCGGGCATGCGCCAGGTTGGGGTCACCGGGCCCATAGTTGAGCGCCGGTACGCCGAGCGCGGCGAATCTGGCGACGTCGGTCCACCCGAGTTTCGCCGCCGGCGGGGACCCGATCGCCGCGAGGAACTCCTTCGCCGGGGCCGCGGTCAACCCCGGCAGCGCCCCCGGTGCCGAGTCGACCAGCCGCACGTCGTACCCCTCGAACACCTCGCGCACGTGCGCGAACGCCGCCTCCACCGACCGGTCCGGCGCGAACCGGTAGTTCACGGTCAGCTCGCACTCGTCCGGGATCACGTTGCCCGCCACCCCGCCCTGGATGCCGACCGCGTTGAGCCCCTCCCGATACTCGCAGCCGTCGATGGTCACCCGGCGGGCCCGGTATCTGGCCAGCCGGTCCAGCAGCGGCGCGGCGGCGTGGATCGCGTTGACCCCGCGCCACGAGCGGGCCGAGTGCGCCCGTACCCCGGTGGTCCGGACCACCACCCGGAGCGTCCCCTGGCAGCCGGCCTCGACCACCCCGTAGGTCGGCTCCAGCAGCAGCGCCAGGTCGCCGGCGAGCCACTCCGGCTGCGCCCGCGCCAGCAGGTGCAGCCCGTTCCGGTCGGACTCGACCTCCTCCGCCTCGTAGAACAGGTAGGTCACGTCGTACCGGGGGGCCGGCCGGCTCACCGCCAAGTGCAGCGCCAGCGCCACCCCCGACTTCATGTCCGAGGTGCCGCAGCCGTAGATCAGGTCACCGTCCACTCGGGATGGTAGGTTGCCGGCGACCGGCACGGTGTCCAGGTGGCCGGCGAGGATCACCCGCTGGTCGCGGCCCAGCTCGGTGCGGGCCATCACGGTGTTCCGGTACCGGTCGGTGCGCAGGTGCGAGGCGGCGGCGAGCACGTCGGCCACGCAGTCCGCGAGCCGCCGCTCGTTACCCGAGACGGACTCGATATCCACCAGCGCGCGGGTCAGCGCCACCGGGTCGGCAAGCGCCGGGGTCAGCGGGTTCGCCATGGTGGGCAAGGCTACCGTTAGGTCCCATGACGTTCGCCACCACGCCGGCCTGGGGGGTCGGACTCGCCACCATCGACGGTGATCAGCTGCTGGACGCGTGGTATCCGCCGGGTTCGCTCGGGCTGGGCGAGCCGCCGGCCGACGCCGCCCCGCCGGCCGCGGCCGGCTCGGCCGCGCTGCCGGAGCTGCGGGTGGAGCCGGTCCGGGTGAGCATCGGCTCGCTCGCCGACCCACCGAAGGACGCCGCCGATGCGTACCTGCGGCTGCACCTGCTATCGCACCGGCTGATCCGACCGCACCAGGCCAACCTGGACGGCATCTTCGCGCTGCTGGCGACGGTGGCGTGGACCTCGGCCGGCCCGTGCCCGGTGGACCGGGTGGGGCAGCTGCAGCTGCGCGAGCGGACCGCGGGGCGGCGGCTGACCGTGTACGGAGTGGACAAGTTCCCCCGGATGGTGGACTACGTGGTGCCGGACGGGGTCCGGATCGCCGACGCCGACCGGGTCCGGCTCGGCGCCCACCTCGCCGCCGGCACCACCGTGATGCATGAGGGGTTCGTCAACTTCAACGCCGGCACGCTCGGAAGCTCCATGGTGGAGGGACGGATCTCGGCCGGGGTGGTGGTCGGCGACGGCTCGGACATCGGCGGCGGCGCCTCGATCATGGGCACGCTCTCCGGTGGCGGCACCGAGGTGATCAGCATCGGTGAGCGCTGCCTGATCGGGGCGAACGCCGGGATCGGGATCTCGCTCGGCGACGACTGCGTGGTGGAGGCCGGCTGCTACGTCACCGCCGGCGCCAAGCTCACCCTGCCGGACGGGTCGGTGGTCCGGGCCCGGGAACTGTCCGGGTCGTCGAACCTGTTGCTCTGGCGCAACTCGGTGACCGGGGCGCTGGAGGCGCGGTCGCGGACCGGCGGCCGAGTCGAGCTCAATCCCGCGCTGCACCAGCACAACTGAGCTCGACCAGCAGGTCGGCCCGGTGCCGGGTGGTGGCGATCAGGTCGGCGTTGCGCTGGTCGGTGCCGCGGGCCCGGGCTTCGGCCACCACCGGCGGCCGGCCGTAGGCGATGTGCCGGGCGATCAGCCGGTCCAGCCGGACCGGCTCGGGCAGCTCCAGGTACCAGATCTCGTCGAGCAGTTCCCGGATCGCCGCCCACGGTCCGGTGTCGACCAGCAGGTAGTTGCCCTCGGTCACCACCAGCGGCACGCCCGGCTCGACCGGGATCGCGCCGGCGATCGACTCCTCGATCGACCGGTCGAACCGGGGCGCGTAGACGGTCTCGCCGGCCGGCTGCTGCCGCAGCCGCCGCAGCAGGGTCACGTAGCCGGCGGCGTCGAAGGTGTCCGGCGCGCCCTTGCGCTCGTGCCGGCCGAGCCGGTGCAGCTCGGCCTCGGCGAGGTGGAACCCGTCCATCGGCACCAGCACCGCCGCCGGCGCCAGCGCCGCCACGATCCGTTCGGCGACCGTCGACTTGCCGGCCGCCGGCGGCCCGGTCAGCCCGAGCAGCCTGCGCCCGCCGGCTTCCGCCAGCCGCCGGGCCCGCTCGACCAGCGGCGCCAGGTCGGCCTCGTCGATCCGCATCCGAGCCGGGCCGCCGCCGCGGCGGGTCATGCCAGGCGGGCGACTGTCGCGGCTCATGCCAGCCGGGCCGCCGTCGGGGCTCATGCCAGGCGGGCGACCGCGGCGGCGACCCGCTCGTCGGTGGCGGTCAGCGCCACCCGGACGTGGCGGTCGCCGGCCGGACCGTAGAACGCGCCGGGCGAGACCAGGATCCCGCGCTCGGCGAACCACTCCACCGTGGACCAGCACGGCTCGTCCCGGGTGATCCAGAGGTACAGACCGGCCTCCGAGGCGGACACCGCGAACCCGGCGCCGGTCAGCGCCGCCCGCAGCTGTTCGCGCCGCTTGCCGTACCGCTGCCGCTGCTCGACCACATGCGACTCGTCGCGCAGCGCGGTGACCATCGCCGCCTGCACCGGCGCCGGCACGATCAGGCCGACGTGCTTGCGCAGCTCCAGCAGGTCGGCCACGAGCGCCGGGTCACCGGCGAGAAAGCCGGCCCGGTAGCCGGCGAGGTTGGAGCGTTTGGACAGCGAGTGCACCGCGAGCACGCGGTCGTACGCACCGGCGCAGGCCGACAGCACCGACACCGGCTCGGTTTCCCAGCCCAGCGGCAGGTAGCACTCGTCGCTGGCGAGCACCGCGCCGACCGCTCGGGCTCGGGTCACCCAGGCCCGCAGGGTGGCCGCCGGCAGCACCGCCCCGGTCGGGTTGCCGGGCGAGTTGACCCAGATCAGCCGGGTCCGGTCCGGCACCCGCGCCGGATCGTCGGTGCGGACCACCTCGGCCCCGGCGATCCGCGCCCCCACCTCGTAGGTCGGGTAGCAGACGGTCGGGATCACCACCGTGTCGCCGGCGCCGAGACCGAGCTGGCTGGGCAGCGCCGCGATCAGCTCCTTGGACCCGATCGTCGGCAGGACGCCGAGCCGGGTCGGGTCGGCGCCGGTGGCGGCGACCAGCCAGTCGACGATCGCCGACCGCAGCTGCGGGGTGCCGGCGGTGCGGGGATAGCCGGGGGCGTCGGCGGCGGCCGCGAGCGCCTGCCGGATCGGCTCCGGCACCGGATCGACCGGGGTACCGATGGACAGGTCGACCAGGCCGTGGGGGTGCTCCGCCGCCCGCGCCTTCGCCGGCTCCAGGAGATCCCAGGGAAAGTCGGGCAGCTGCCGGTTCAGTGGTCGGTCTCCCCCGGCCTCAGTGCTCGGTCTCCCGCGGCGGCTGGGCCGCGACGAACGGGTGGTCCTTGTCGATCTTGCCGATCTTGGCGGCCCCGCCGGGCGAACCGAGGTCGTCGAAGAACTCGTAGTTCGCGGCCGTGTAGTCCTTCCACTGCTCGGGCACGTCGTCTTCGTAGAAGATCGCTTCGACCGGGCAGACCGGCTCACACGCCCCGCAGTCCACGCACTCATCCGGGTGGATGTAGAGCATCCGGTTGCCCTCGTAGATGCAGTCGACAGGGCACTCCTCAACACACGCCCGGTCGAGCAGATCAACGCACGGCTCGGCGATGATGTAGGTCACTGGTCGTCCTTTCAGACGTGCCTCACCGCGATCGCCCGCGGCAGACTACCAGCCTAGTATCCCGGTCTGGAGGTGGTCGACAGTGCTCGGCCCGCACGACATCGGCCATCGAGTGGTGGTGCGCCGGGTGATCGGCCGCCGGGACGGCCGGCCGCTGATGACCGACGTGCTCGGGATCCTCACCGCCCTCACCGACCAGCAGCTGACCGTCGACACCGAGCGCTCCGGCCCGCTCACGATCGACCGGGCGAGCGTGGTCGCCGCCAAGCGGGTCCCGCCCCCGCCGCCACCCCGGCGGCCGCGCCGGTGAGGTGCTGCGCTCAGGTCTCGCCGCCGATGTCGGTCGCGTACGCCTCGTAGACCAGGTCGGCGCCGCGCTGCCGGTGCCGGGCCAGGTGCGCGAGCAGGTCGCCGGCCGCGTCCCGGACCGACCTCACCCCGGTGCCGGGCCGGCCGACCCGGCGGGCCAGCGCGTCCATGCGTACCTGTAATCGGTCATGGTCGGCGGCGAGCGCGGCCACCTGCCGGCTGAGCCGGGGTGCGTCGGCGAGTAGTGCGGCGTACCGCCCGTCCGGGCCCTCGGTGGTCGCCACGTGTTCGGTGAACTCGGCTCGCAGGTCGGCGAGCCGCTGCCCCACCCGGTCCCACCAGTCCCGGTCCCGGACCGGTGCGGCGACCGCCGCCTCGAAGCTCCGGGCCGCTTGCACCAGTGCCCGGTGATGCCATGCCGCATCGGTTGGCGGTCTGGCCGTGGACGGTTGGATCGCCATGACGCACCTCCCGAGTCGCCCGGATGTGGGGTGCCTCACACTCGATGGTGCGCCTGCGCCAGCCGGATGTCCATACCCAGGGCCAGTTCAGGGTGTAATTCAACCCGAACTGGGGCATGAAACCACGCATGGAGTCCGGCGAGGTATTAGGAGGCCGTTACCGGCTTGCCGCCCCGCTCGGGCACGGCGGCACCGCGGTCGTGTGGCGGGCACGGGACGAGCTGCTCGGCCGGGAGGTCGCGGTCAAGCTACTCGACGACCGGCTCGCCGGGGATGATGAGCTGGCGCGCCGGCTGCGCGACGAGGCGCGAGCCGCCGCCCGGTTGCACCACCCGCACGTGGTGACGGTGTACGACGTCGGCGACGCGACGCTGCCGGATCGGCCGCCGATGCCGTACGCGGTGCTGGAGCTGGTCGCCGGCCAGTCCCTTTCGGACATACTCGGCGACGGCCCGCTGCCGTGGCGGAAGGCGGTCCGGGTCTGCGCCGAGGTGGCCGCCGGACTCGCCGCCGCGCACGCACACGGGATCGTGCATCGGGACGTGAAGCCGGAGAACGTGATGCTCACCGGCGGCGGGGCGAAGCTGGTGGACTTCGGGATCTCGGCCACGATCGGCGAAGTCGACGCCGGCCCGGACGGCGAGCTGCTGTGCACGCCGGCCTATCTCGCCCCGGAGCGGCTGACCGCCGGGCCGGTCCGGGCCGCCTGTGACGTCTACGGGCTCGGGCTGGTGCTCTACAAGGCACTGACCGGCCGGCTGCCGTGGCGGGAGGCGCAAGGTGGGGTGGCCGAGCTGATCGCGGCCCGCCGGCGCGACGCGCCCGCCCCACTGCCGCCGATCCCGGGCCTGCCGGCCGAGGTGGCAGCGCTTGGCCTGCGCTGCCTCGCGCCGCGACCGGAGCAGCGGCCGAGCAGCGCGGAGGCGGCCCGGGTGCTCGCCGCCTGCGCCGGCACCACCCTGCCGCAGTGGTCCGGCCCGGTCCCGCCGGAGCCGGCGCCGACCCGGCCGTGGCGGGCGGCGGTCGGTCACGAAACCGCTCCCACCGCGGCGGCGCGGGCGGACTCGCAGCCGCGGCCGGCCGACCGCCGGCCGCGGGCGGTCGCGCTCGCCGCCGGCATGCTGGTGGTCGCGGGCGTCCTGTTTGGATTCCGTACGCTCGACGCGAGCAGGACGGTCGACGGCGGCGGAGCACCGGCCGGGCCGGGTGCCGAGGCGGCCGCCGGCGCGGCTCCCCCGGTCGCCTGCCAAGTGCGGTACGACGTGCGCGAGGACGACGGGAGCGAGTTCGCCGCCGGGCTCACGATCATCAACACGGGCGCGGCACCGGTCGCCGATTGGCGGCTGGATTTCGAGTTCCCGGCCGACCAGCGGGTGGCCGCCTCGTCTGCGGCCGGCTGGCAGCAATCTGGACAGTCGGTGACCGTCGACGGCGGGTTCGCCAGTACGCTCGGCGCCGGCGAGTCGGTGAGCGTGGACTTCGAAGGCAGCTATCGCGGCGAGAACCCGCTCCCGACCGGGTTCCGGCTCAACGGCACCGAGTGCCCGCACCTGCTGACGGTGGCGCTGGAGCAGCCGGCACCGGGGCACGCCGGCGACGGCCCGGCCAGCCGGCCGGACGACGGCCCCGCCGCCGCGCCGGACGATCACAGCGGGCCTGGCCACGATGGTGGCCCGGACGATCGGGGCGGCCCGGGTCACGGCGGTGGGCCGGATGATCGCGGGCCCGGCCCCGGCGGACCCGGCCACGGCGGCGGACCCGGCCACCGCCACGACGACTAGCCGCATCCCGGGTACTACCAGCTGCGTCCGGCCTCGGCGGCAACTCCTGGATCGGCGCGGCTAGACGGCCGGCCGACGGCGGGTGAGCACCCGGCGCGGATTGTCGACCAGCACCCGGTGCACGTCCGCGTCGGTGAGGCCGGCGGCGCGGAGCAGCCTCGGGAACGCGTCGACCAGGTTGGCCAGCCCCGGCCCGCCGCCGTACGCCCGCCAGTAGTGCCGGCGCGCCAGGTCTTGGCCGAGCACCACCCGGTCCAGCAGCCCCTCACCGGCGACCCCCGCCACCAGGTCGGCGACGTACGCGTCCGGGCGCCGGTCGGGGCGGCCGAGCCAGTCCAGGCAGACCGTGGCGCCGGTCCGGCACACGGCGGCCAGCTCGGCGACCCCGGCGTGCCGGTCCATGTGGCCGAACACCACCGCCGACGGCTCGACCCCCAGCTCGGTCAGGATCGCCAGCTGGTACTCGGCCGAGCGGGCGTCGTCGGTGTGGGTGAGCACCGGCAGGCCGGTCCGCAGGTGCGCCTGGCCGGCCGCGGCGACCAGCTTCCGTTCGGTCGGGGTCGGCTCCGGGGCGCTCGTTGCCACCTTGATCGCGCCGGGCCGGGCCGGGATCCGCCGCACCCGCGGCCCGCCGTACCCGGACACCTCCATCCCGTCGGTGTACTCCGCCACCAGCAGGTCCGCGATCAGGTCGACGTCGTAGTCACGGACCCAGTGGTCGGCGGCGTAGTAGCGGTCCTTGTGGAACCCGGTGGTGGCGATGATCGTGACGCCGGTGCGCTCGGCGATCTCGACCAGCCCGCGCGCGTCCCTGCCCACCCCGAGCGGCATGCAGTCGACGATCGCTGCCCCGCCGGCCGCGCCGAACTCGGTGACCTCGGCGACCGCGATGTCCACCGAGTCGAGCCGGAAGTCGGGCTCCAGCACGATCGGCAGGCCGCCGCGGATCAGCAGGTGCTCGTGGCAGTCGGTCGGGCCGAGGGTATCCGGCGCGACCTCGCCCAGGACCGTGATGATCATGCCCGCATCGTACCGCCGACCGGCTCGGCGATCCCCGAACATCCGTTAGGCTGCCGCGTATGAGGGACACAGGTGCCTACGAAGGAGTTGTCGCCGAGACCGTGGCGATCCGCAGTACCCACGGGGATTACATCAACGCCTACTATGGACGTCCACTCGGGCCGGGCCCGTTCCCGGGGATGGTGCTGTTCCACCACCGGCCCGGTTGGGACGAGTGGTACCGGGAGGCGACCCACCGGTTCGCGTACCACGGTTACCTGACGATCTGCCCGAACCTCTACCACCGGTACGGCACCGGCACCGCCGACGACGTGGCGGCCCGGGTCCGGGAAGCCGGTGACGTGCCCGACGACCAGGTGGTCGCCGACGGGATCGGCAGCATCGAGTTCCTGCGGGCACAGCCAAACCTCAACGGCAAGGTGGGTCTGTTCGGCACCTGCTCCGGCGGCCGGCACGCGTACCTCACCGCCTGCCGAACCAGCAATGTGGACGCGGTGGTCGACTGCTGGGGCGGCCGGGTGGTGATGGCCCCCGAGGACCTGAACGACAAGTACCCGGTCGCGCCGATCGACCTCACCGCCGACCTGACCTGCCCGCTGCTCGGGCTGTTCGGCGAGCAGGACCGCTCGCCGTCGCCGGCCGAGGTGGCGCAGCACGAGCAGGAGCTGCGCAAGCACGGCAAGCAGTACGAGTTCCACATGTACCCGGACGCCGGCCACGGGTTCTTCTACTACGACAAGCCGGCCGTCTACCGGGCCGGGCCGGCCGTGGACGGCTGGCAGAAGGTCTGGGACTTCCTCGGCCGCCACCTCGCCTAGACGACAGGAGCCCAACCATGTGCACCACGATTTCCCACCGGACCACCGTCACCGGCTGCGGCAAGGGTCCACAAGGGTGGTTTGATCTGCACCATGTGAACGTCGGCTACGACCACCCGTTCCGGGCGCCGTTCGAGCACGCGGTCAGCATCGACTTCCTCGACGAAGGATCGTCCACAAGGGTGGCGGTGGAGCTGAGCCGGGAGTCGGCCAGGGAGCTGGCGAAGCAGATCCTCGCCACGGTCGACGAGGCCGACGCGTACGAGGGCGAACCCGCCCGCGCCGGCAGCTAGCCGGACCGCCCGGATGGCGGCTGGGTCTGCGGAGCCGGCCGGCCCCGGCCGACCGCGCCGACCCCGACCGGCCGCGGCCCGCCCGCGCCATCCGTACCCGATTCACCCATTGACCGGTATGGTCATCAGCCGGTAACGTGCCGGCAAGACCCCGATACCTTCCGGAAAACTTCCGGAAGTTCGGTCGATGGGTTTCGGTTGCCATGGCGGGAGGTAGCCATGTTGGCGTACGCGCACGACGCCGGCCGGGTGGCCCTCGCCGTGATCCTGCTGCTCGGCGGGGCCGCCAAGCTGCTCAGCCCGCGCCCGCTCGCCACCCTCCTGCACCAGGTGTACGGATGGGCGCGGCCGGCCGGGGTCGCCGCGGCTCGCGCCGTCGCGGCGCTCGAGCTCACCGCCGCGTTCCTGCTCGCCGGCGGCTGGCTGGTCGCCGCCGGGCTGACCGTGACCGGCCTGGTCGGCGCCGGGATCGCCGGGTTCACAGTGATCGCGATGCGGCGCGGTGCGACCGCCCCGTGCGGCTGTTTCGGCGAGTCCAGCGGCCGGCCGATCGGGGTCCGGAACTTGCTCGCCGGCGCGGCCCTGTTGGCCGGGGCGGTCGGCTTGCTGGTGCTGCCCGGCGCCGGCACCGCCGAGCCGGCGCTGCTGCTGCCGCTGACCGCGCTGATCGCGCTGGTGGCGGTGATGGTGCGGGACCGGGCCCGGTTGCTGGCCCCGTTCCGGCGCCATTTCGAGGGGTTCCCGGCCGGACCGGAGGTGTCCTGATGGTTGAGATCGTGCTCGGCATAGCCGTGTTCGTGCTGGCGATCGCGGTGGTCGGGTTGTTCGCCATGATGGGCGAGCTGTCGTCCCAGGTCGCCGGTGCGGCCCAACCGGCCCGGCTGGATCAGGCCGCGGCGCCGGACCACCTCCATCCCGTCCCGGAGGCGAGGATCGGCGCCGCGCCGGCCAAATGGCCGGCGGAGCTGGCGGCGATACGCGACGCCGAGCGGGCGCACGTGCTCGTGTTCAGCACGACCTGCACCACCTGCGCGCGGATCGCCAGCGGCGAGACCGGTCCGCTCGACCTGCCATCGCCGATGGCGATCGTGGTCTCCACCCCGCGGGCGGCGGCGGCCACCGCGTTCCTCGAGAGCCACCCGATGATCACCAACTACCCGCACCTGGTCGACGTCGGCGGCAGCTGGTTGAGCAGCAACTTCGAGATCTCGATCAGCCCGAGCGTGCTCGTGTTCGGCAACGGCCAGCTGCTGTCGGCCCACACCTTCACCGCCGCCTCGACGTTGACCCAGCTCCCGGCCGCTGCCGAGCCCGCCGCGAAAGCGACCGGTTAGCGATGATCGTCTGGTTGGTGGTGGCGGGGATCGGCGGCGTGCTGCAGCTGCTCAGCCCTTGAGGGCTGTCGATGGTTGGCGTGTCCAATCCGATCATGCGGCGCGACCGGCGGGCCGGTTGGCGGTTCATCGCCGGGTTCGGCGCCGGGTTCCTCGTGTCCACCGCGATCCTCGCCGGCCCGCTGCTGCTGCTCTCCGCCGCGGTCCGGCCGATCCCCGAGCCGGTACGGATCGGTGTGCTGGCGGTCGCGGTGGTGGCGCTCGCGATCGCCGACCTGCGCGACCGTACGCCGCACGTGTGGCGGCAGGTCCCGCAGCGGTTCGCCCGCGAACTCGGCCAGCAGCCGGGTCGGCTCGGGCTGATCTGGGCGATCGATCTCGGGCTGCTGGTGACCACCCAGAAGACCACTTCGCTGCTGTGGATCGCGCTGGCCGGCGCGGTCCTGCTCGGCGACCCGGCGACCGTCCTGCTGACGCTGGTGGCGCTGGCCGTCCCGTACTGGCTCGGCACGGCGGTGCTGGTGCTGACCGGGGACCGGCTGCTCGACGAACCGGACCGGCTGGCCCGGATGAGCGGCTGGACCCGCGCCGTCCGCCGGTTCGCCGGCCTCGCCGGCCTGGGCCTCGCCGCGTCGTTGGTGGTGACGTTGCCGTGACCGCGTTCCCGCTCCGCGACCGGCCCGGCGACGGCGGGGCGGTCGTGATCACGATGTTCAACTGCCGCACCCGGCGGAACGTCCTGCTGGTCTGGTGGCTGCACTACCGGATCAAGCCGGCGATCCAGCGGGTGAAGGGTTTCCTGGATGTCCGCCTGTTCATCGACTGGCGGCGGCGGATTGTCCGCAGCGTCTCGCTCTGGACCGACCCGGCCGCCCTTTACGACCTGGGCGAGGTCGGCCCGCACGTGGCGGCGACCCGGCTACCGTCCCGGTTCGGGATCGAGACCTCGTGCGGCTTCTACCAGTACGAAGGCGACTGCGGCGCGGTGATGTTCGGGGTGCGGCCGAACCGCAAGCCCAACCCGATCACCCTGGCCCACCCGAGCCAACCCGACCACCACCCCGAGTGAGAGGAGCAACCGAGTGTCCACTGACAACAGTCGGCCGATCCGGCGAACCGGCCGGCGCGGCTTCCTGAAAGGGATCGGCGCGAGCGCCCTGGCGACCTCCGCGGTCGTGTTCGGTACCCAGCGCGCCGCCCAGGCGTACACCGTCGGCTGCTGCAACCTGGCGTTGCCGCCGTCGAGCTGGAGCACCTGCAACAGCAAGAGCGACAAGTGGATCTGGTCGTGCCGGCACACCGCCCCGCACGGGACCTGCTACCGCTACCAGTGCTGCGAGGCCGGCTATACCCCATGGGGAACCTCCACCATCTCCGCCTGGCGCAACGCCGGCATCTGCTGACCGGTGGTGGCCGGTCGCGGCGGTCCGCCGCCGCGACCGGCCACCCTGGATCCCGGTCAGCGATAGCTGTCGGCGAGCGCGGCGAACGCGGCCTTCGGTTGCCAGCTGCCGTCCTCGGCCAGCTTGACGATGCCGTAGCTGACGAGGTCCAGGTCGTCGCGGGGATCGCCGTCCGGCCGGTGCGGAAAGCCGTGCAGCGCGAACGCGAACACGAACGTGCTGTCCACGCCTTCGGCGTCGAAGACCGCCAGCACCTCCCGGAGATACTCGGCCTGCCCCGGCTCGTCGCGCTCATGCGCATCCTTCAGCCGGATCGGTAGACCGGAGTGCGGGTCGAACTCGGCCGCCTCCAGGGCACGCCCGCCGAGGTCGGGTGCGCCGCGGTAGGTGGCGCAGCCGACCTCGGTGATCGCTACCGGCTTGCCCTGCGCCACCAGGGCCCGGACCCCGTCGACGAACTGATCGGCGATCTCGGCGGACCGGTAGAAGTCGACCGAGATGAAGTCGAACAGCGTCCAGTCGGGCCGCTCCAGCGGCACGGCGGCGTAGGTCACCTTCCCGCCGAACCGCTCCCGGATCACCTTTACCGCGTCCGCCAGGAACTCGTTGACCCGCGCGACCACCTCCGGGATCAGCCGAACCGCCCGGTCCCGGTCCATCAGGACCTGGACCCGTTCCTCGAACTGGCCGCCAGGCACGAAGCCCGGGTTCATCAGGCAGTGCTCGGCGCCGGCGACGAACACGACCTCGGCTCCCTGCCGGCGGATCCGCTCCGCCCGCTCGGCGCAGTCGGCGAACAGCTCCAGCATCTGGTCGGTGGTGAGCTCCAGCGGATAGGGCGAGAACCAGACCTCCAGCCCCAGCTCGGCGGCCTTGCTCGCGACCAGCTCCAGCCGCTCCGGGTCACCGCCGATCACCCGTACCGCGGTGCAGTGCAGCTCGTCCCGGATCACCCGCAGGTCCCGCTCGGCCACCGCCGGATCGAAGTCCGGCCACGAGTTGACACCGTTGCGCACGAACCCGGTGTCGTAGCTGATCCCTTTCCCGCGCATCGCCAATCCTTCCTGCTCTGTCTTAAGGTACGTTCCGTACCCTGTGGCGCCACACTAGCGAGCAGAAAGGGAGAGTGACAGGGTACGCTTCGTTTCGAGAGGAGGGTCACATGACGGGACGGCCGCGGCGGCGCGGGGCAGCGCTGGAGACGGCGATCCTGCAGGCGGCCGTCGAGATCCTCACCGAGTCCGGCTACCAGGGGCTGACCATGGACCGGGTCGCCGCCCGGGCCGGCACCAACAAGAACGCGATCTACCGGCGCTGGCCGAACCGGGCCGCGCTCGGCCTCGCCGCCTACCGGGAGCTCGTCAACACCGACACCGAGCTGCCCGACACCGGGGAGCTGCGCGGCGACGTGCTGGCGCTGCTGCGGGGGGCGAACCGCCACCTCGCCTCGCCCACCACCGGCGGGGTGCTGCGCGGCCTGCTCGCCGCCGCCGCAACCGACCCGGAGCTGGCCGCGCAGCTTCGCGACAGCGCGATCGACGCCCAGTCCAGCCGGTGGCTGACCGTGCTCGCGCGGGCGGTGGCCCGTGGCGAGGTGCCGCCGGAGGCGCTCCACCCGCGGGTCGCCACCGTCGCGATCGCGCTGCTCCGGAACGAGTACGTGGCGCGGGGCACGACGAACGTGCCGGACAACGTGATCGTCGAGATCGTCGACGAGGTCTACCTACCGCTGCTGCGCGGCCGCGCCGGCACCACCGGTCACTGACCGAGCGCGGCCCGCAGCAGCTCGTACGTGCTCCGGTCGAAGGCGACCAGCCGGATCGTCCCGACGCTGGTCGGCGTCGACCGGATCGTCTCGACCGCGATCCGGGCCGCCTGGTCGGGCGGGTAGCCATAGATGCCGGTCGAGATCGCCGGGAACGCGATGCTGCGTACCCCCAACTGGTCGGCGACCTCCAGGCTGCGGCGGTAGCAGCTGGCCAGGGTCTCGGGCTCGCCCCGGTCGCCGCCGTGCCAGACCGGGCCGACCGTGTGGATCACGTGCTTGACCGGCGGGTCGAGGTTGAACGCTGGCGTCGCCTTCGCGTCGCCCGGTTCGCACGGGGCGAGCGCGGCACCGGCTTCGGCCAGCCGCGGCCCGGCGGCGCGATGGATGGCGCCATCGACCCCGCCGCCGCCGCGCAGCGAGCGGTTGGCGGCGTTGACGATCGCGTCCACCCGCTCCTTGGTGATGTCGCCCTGCACCACCTCAATGACAGCCATGGCCCGATGGTCGCACAGCGGTCAGCGCCGGCAGACCGGCAGCCGGCTCCAGATGAACCGGGCGGCGTCCTCGGCCGCGGGCGGGTCGCAGTTGGCCAGCACGGCGACGACGTGACCGGTGTCAGGGTAGATCGCGAGCGCGCCGCTCATCCCCGGCGCGCCGCCGGCGTGGCCGAACGAGCGGACCCCGTAGATGGTCCGGATGAAGAAGCCGTAGCCGATCTCGTCGCCGGTCCACCCGACCCGCGCCTGCCCGCTGGTCACCAGCGCGGTGTGGACCGGGTCAAGCAGCCGGTGGCCGGTCAACGCGGTCGCGAACCGCCACCAATCCTCCACGGTGGAGTAACCACCTCCGGCCGGGGTGCCGCGGTACGGCAGCGTGTCGTCGTTCCGCCGGTCCTGCTCCCCGCCGGAGTACCGGTACCGGCCGTTCACCACCCCGCCGGCGGTGTAGCCGACGGCGAGCTCCGGCACCGCCGCCGCCTCCGGTAGCGAGCCGGTCCGGGTCATCCCGGCCGGCGCGAGCACGCGCTGGTCGATGTAGTCGTAGTAGCTCTCCCCGGTCACCGCCTCGATGATCGCGCCGAGCAGGAGGTACCCGTAGTTGCTGTAGGCCAGCCGGGTGCCCGGTTCGAACCGGGGTCCCCGGTCGCCGAACAGCGCGAGGTAATCGGCGATCGTGCGGACCTGCTCGCGGCGAACGAGGTATTCCGGTTCGAAGATTTCCCCGGTGCCGCCGGTGTGGGTCAGCAGGTGGTGGACGGTCACCTTGGTGGCGACCTCCCGGTTGGGATAGTCGGGCAGGTAGGTACCGACCGGCGCGGCCGGGTCGAGCTGACCGAGCTGGATCAGCTGGCCGACCGCCACCCCGGTGAGCATCTTGGACATCGAGCCGTGGCGGAACCGGGTGGACAGCCGGTTCGGGATCCGCCGCTCCCGGTCGGCCAGGCCGTACGCGGCGGCGAAGACCGGCTCGGTGCCGCGGGCGACCAGCACCGCACCGGCGAACCGCCGGGCGGCCACCTCGCGCTCGGCGATCGCTTCGAACGCCGGCGCCCAGTCGGCCGACTCGCCGGTGGCAACGGGCTCCATGAACAGCAAGGTTAGGGGGCGCGGCCGGACTGGCGTGCCGGGTGTCCCTCCCGGCACGCCAGCGGCGCGGCGCTGGTTCAGCGGTGGTGGTGGTGATGATGACCGCGGAACCGGTGCGGGAACTGGGCGATGATCCCGGTGCTGAGCATGTCGGCCATCGCCATCGCCTGCTCGTGTACGGCGTCGTAGGCCGCGATGTCGGCGGCGGTGTCACCGGTCAGCCGCGCGACCGCCTCCTCGGTGGTGAGCGCGAGGTGGTCCCGCATCATCGCGGTCATTTCGGCGAGCTTCCAGTGCCGCGGGTTGACCGAGTTGAAGGAGGTCGCGATCGCCACCGCGTTGCCGTCCCAGCGGGCCAGCGCGTCGTCCAGCGCCGGCTGGTCACCGGCCTTGGCGGCGGTCAGCACGTCTACCGCGATCAGGATGTGCTCGCGGAGCAGCCCGGTCAGCTCGTCGCCGGCCCGGCGGCCGTAGAACGCCGCGAACGCGGCACCGATGTCGTCCTGGTTGCGGAGCAGCCGCTCGGCGGTGGCCGGGAAGTCGGGCAGGTCGGCGGCGAAGCTGACGATCGCCATCCGGGTCCAGACGATGTGGTCCTCCCAGAGCATCCGCATGTCATTGCGGAACTCGAGTTCCTTCGGGGTGATCGGGCCGCCACCACGGCCGCCGTCGCGGTCCTGGTGGGCGGTGGCTGGTTGACCGGGCAGTACGAGCAGGGTGGCGACGATCGCCGCGGCTACCGCGGCGAACCAGGGGCGAGGGATCCGGGGGTTCATGGGAGGACCTCCTGTCGGCCGTACCGGGGAATAACGCCAATGAGCGTTGGTGATAATCATAGAGACTGCCATGACATCCCGCCGGCCCGTGAGCATGATCACGCGGGGTACGGCCGCCCGCCCGACCCGATCCGCAGGGTTCTTACCCTGGCCGAGGGGGAACGGCCTGTCCGCGCCACCGTGGCGCTCCGGCGGACCGCGGGGCACGGACCGGCCGGAGCATGTACGGGGGTACGCGATGACCGCTGGTGCCGCCACGCGACTGTGGAACGGCCTGACCATCCCGGCGGCCGGAACCTACCTGCTCGATCCGGCGCACAAGCGGATCGGCTTCGTGGCCCGGCACATGATGGTGAGTCCGGTGCGCGGCGAGTTCGCCGAGGCGAGCGCGCAGATCCTGGTGGCCGAGGACCCGCTGTACTCGTCGGTGAGCGCGACCATCGTGAGCGCCAGCATCACCACCGGCAACCCCGACCGGGACGCGCACCTGAGCAGCCCCGACTTCCTCGATGTCGCCAACTACCCGACCCTCGAGTACCGCAGCACCGGCATCAAGTGGCAGGAGGAGAGCAACCCGATCTTCTTCTGGGCCAGGTTGCGGCAGCACCGCACGGATCGCCCCGGAGCCGGCGACCTGCCGGTGCCGCCGGCCAGCCGGGCGAGCGGCCGGTTCCTGCTCACCGGCGAGCTGACGATCAAGAACGTCACTCGGCAGGTCGACCTCGAGGTGACGTACGGAGGAGCCCGGCGCGACCCGTACGGCCGGGACATCTTCGGGTTCAGCGCGACCGCGAGCATCAACCGCGAGGACTTCGGGCTGGTCTGGAACGTCCCGCTCGACAACGGCGGGGTGCTGGTCGGGCGGGAGGTCCGGATCGAGATCGCCGGCGAAGCGATCCGCCTGCCCTGACCGCAGGCCGCTGCCCGCGCCGAGGCCGCGGCCGGCGGTCAGGGGTGGGGCGGGCCGGCTCGCAGCCGCCGGCGGCAGGCCTCGGCGACCGCCACCGCGTCGCCCGCCAGCCCCCAATCCGCTTCCAGCCACCAGGTAGCGCCGGCGTCGGCCCACTCGGCCACGGTCGCGGCGGCCGCCGGCCGGTCGTCGGCCGGGGTGGCGCCCTCGTAGACCACGTCGTACCCGGTCATGTCGAGGCCGTTGGCGGCGCGCTCGGCGCGGAGCCAGGCCACCGCCTCCCGCATGATCGCCGGGGTGAGGGCGGCCGGTTCCCCACCGTCCGGGGGCAGGTAGTTCGGCAGCCAGCCGTCCCACCGGGCGGACCGGCGCATCGACCGGCGCCGGGGCCAGGCACCAACCACCCAGATCGGGATCCGCGGCTGCTGCACCGGTGGCGGCGGCACCATGAAGTCGGTCGGCCGGACGGTGTAGTGCTTCCCGTCATAGGCGAACGGCTGGCCGGCCCACAACCCGGTGAGCACGGCGAGCCCCTCGTCCAGCAGCTCCGCCCGGGTCTTGCGGCCCGGATCCGGCTCGAACGCGGTCCAGCCATCGTGGACGGCGCCGAGCCCGACCGACAGGATCACCCGGCCGTTCGAGAGGTTGTCCAGGGTGGCGGTCTGGCCGGCCAGGTCCCACGGCCGCCGGCGCGGCAACGGGGTGAGCATGGTGCCGAGCCGGATCCGCTCGGTGGTCATCGCAGCGGCGGCGAGCGCCACCCACGCGTCCACCCCCCACACCGGCTCCCAGACGAAGAACCCGTCCCAGCCGGCCGCCTCCGCCTCGGCCGCCAGCTCGGACGCGGTCCGGGCATCACCGCGCGGGAGCACGAAGCCGTATTTCATGGCCCCACCCTAGGCGCCCCCACCGACATCCGGCCGGAGGCGGCGTCAACCGACGTGCACCGTGGTGGTGACCGCCCCGAGCCGCAGTTCGTGGTCACCCGGCTGGTCGAGCCGGATCCGGAACACCAATGCCCGCGGCGCGCCCGGGCGCAGCTCCACCGTAGACTCGGCGGCTACCACGCCGTCGACCCGCAGCACCGCCGGGTACGCACCGACCGCCTCGCCGATGTTCTTCACCTGCGCGGTGACCAGCACGGTATCCCCCGGCCGCACCGGACCCGACCGCACCGTCAGATCCCAGACCGCGAACCGGGCCACCGGCGCCGGTGGCTCCCGCAGCCGGAGGAAGGCATCGGTGAGGTCGTTGTCGTCGTGCCAGACCAGGTTCGGGGCGGCGCTGTGGAAGGCGGCGGCTTCGCCACCGTTGCTGAGGCTGGCGCCCTGTGCGTACCCAATGCCCTCACCGCCATCCGCCGCGACCGACACCCGCTCCAGCGTGCCCGCGGCCAGGTCGTAGACGAACACGTCCGACTCGCCGTTGGTGTCGTCCGGCACCAGGTTCGTGGCGGTGCTGTAGAAGGTGACGTACCCACCGTCCGGGCTGATCGACGGGTAGTGCGACGGGCCGTTGCCCTGCGACCCGTCGTTGGCCACCGACACCCGGGTGGTGGTGCCGGTCTGCCGGTCGTGGACGAACACGTCCTGCCGGGCGTTGGTGTCCCCGGGCACCAGGTTGGTAGCGGCACTGTGGAAGGTGACCAGCCGCCCGTCGTCGGTGATGACCGGGTAGCTGGCGTTGCCGTCCGCCGGTACCCCGTCGATGCCGGCCGAGATCAGCTCGATCGTCCCCTCGACCCGGTCGGCGACGAAGATGTCCGAACGGCCGTTGGTGTCGCCCGGCACGAGGTTGCTGGCGGTGCTGGCGAAGGCGACGTACCGACCGTCGGCGCTCAGCGACGGCCGGGTCGACGTACCGTCCCCGGCCAGGCCGTCCACCCCGACCGAGATCAGTTCGGTGGTGCCGGTCTGCCGGTCGTGGACCCACACCTGCCCGACCCCGCGCGGGTCGGCGCCCAGGTTGGTCGCGTGGCTGCGGAACGCGACAAACCGGCCGTCACCGCTGATGTCCGGGTCCAGCGACGCGTCGTCAGCGTGGCTGCCGTCGCTCGCGACCGACACCAGCTCGGTCGTCCGGAGCCGGCGGTCGTGCACGAACACGTCGTAGGTCTGGTTGTCGTCGCCATCGACGAGGTTGTACGCATCGTCGTCCCAGACCACGAACCGGGCGTCATCACTCATCATCGGATAGAGCAGGAACGCTCCCCCGCCCTGGCTCTCGGTGCCGTCGGTGGCGACCGAGATCCGCTCGGTGTGGCCGGTGACCCGGTCCCGGACGAACACATCGGAGGAGCCGTTGGTGTCGCCGGGCACCAGGTTGGAAGCCATGCTGCGGAACGCGACGAACCGGCCATCCCGGCTGACCGTCGGGACGATCGAGTAGTTGTTCGCGCCGGTCCCATCGTGCCCGAGCGTCACCAGCTCGGTCGCGCCGGGCAGCGGGATGGTCAGCTCGACGCCGCCGATCCGGGTCTCGGTCAGCTCGACGGTGACCGCCGGCGATGGCGGCAGGCCCGGCAGGTAGGCGGCGATCCGGTACGACGAGCCGACCGGTACCCCGGCGATGCTGAACGTCCCGCTGGTGCCGGTGGTCGCCGCCAGCGGCTCGGGCACGTCCAGCACCCGGACGGTGGCGCCGGGCACGGTCGCACCCCTGCCCGCCATGGTGACCCGGCCGGCGACGTTGCCCCGCGGCCGGGCGGTCAGCTCCAGGTCCACAGTGGTGAGCTGGCCGTCGGTCACGGTGACACCGGAGAGCTCCCGCGACTCGTACCCGAACCGGTCGATCCGGAGCCGGTAGGTGCCCGGCGGGGTGGTCAGCCGGTACCGGCCGGCCTGATCGGTGGTGACCGCGAACCCGTTGTCGGTGCGGGTGATGGTGGCGCCGGGCACCGGGGCGCCGGTCGCGGCGTCGGTCACCGTGCCGGTCACGCCGGAGTCGAAGGCGACCTCGGTCACCGCCCGGTAGGCGTCGATCCGGCCGTAGCCCAGCCGCGGGTTGGGCCGCTCGGCGCCGTGCCGTTCGTCGAAGTAGGACGTATCCTGCAGGAGCTGGAGGGCGGCCGGGACCGGCAGGTCACCGCCGGCCGCCTCAATCATCAACGCCACCGTGCCGGCGACGTGCGGCGCGGCCATCGACGTGCCGCTGGCCGAGCGCCACTGGCCGCCGGGGTACGCCGACATCACCGACACCCCCGGCGCCGCCAGGTCCGGCACCACGTAGGTGGCCGGCCAGTCGGCCGGTGGGTCGTCCCAGCTCGACCGCTGGATCAGCTGGCCACAGGAGAATGCGGGCACGTCGTCGTTGGCGTCGGTGGCGCCCACCCCGACCGCCTCGTAGACGTTGCCGGGTCCGGACGAGCCCCCGAAGCAGTTGTTACCGATCGAGAAAGACGGAAAGATTCCGGCCTGGTAGAGGTTGCGGGTCGGCTCGATCAGCTCGTCGTGGAGCCCGACCGCGCCCAGCGACATGTTGACCACGTCGGCCGGCTCACCCACCGGATTACCGTCCACATCGAATGGTTCGGCTGCCCACTGCATGCCGGCGATGACCTGCGCGAGCGTGCCCTCGCCGCCGGGCAGCACGAGGCCGGCCATCAGCTCGGCTGCCGGCGCGACTCCGATCTGGGTGCCCGAGGCGGCACCGCCCACCACGGTGCCGGCCACGTGGGTGCCATGGGTCTGGCTGTCGTGCGGCTCGGAGGCGACCGGCGCCCCGGTGCCGGAGAACTCCATCCAGCCCCCCGGGAACCGCGGGTCGGCCGGGTCGGTGCTGACCAGCTTCCCGGCCAGGTCGGGATGGGTGATGTCGACGCCGGTGTCGAGCACCGCCACCCGCACCCCGTCGCCGCGCAGGCCCAGCTCGCCGTGCACCCGATCCACGCCGATCTTCGCCAGCCCCCAGGTGTACGGATCGGCCTGCTCCTGCGGCGACCCGTCGGGCTGCTCGGCGACCCGCGGCGGAACCGGGACCGACAGCCGCAGGTTCGGGATGATCCGATCCACCTCGGCCAGCGTGGTCAGTTCCCCGAGTGTCTGCTCCCCCACCCGGGCGAGCACCATGTTCTTCAGCCAGAACGTGCCGGCGACCGTACCGCCGCCAGCCTCGATCGCGGCGACCACCGGCCGCTGGGTCGATCCGGCGTGGCGCCGCAGCCCCGCCAGCACCTCGTCGGTGGCTGCCCCGGCGGCTCGCACCGGCGCCGGTTCCAGCAGCACCAGCACCTCCACCGGCCGTCCGGCGGCCGCGGCCGGCGCCAGCTCGGCACGGACCCGCTGGTCGACCTTGTGCCACTGCGGATCGGCGTCCGGCTGCGCCACCGCCGGCGGCGCCATCGCGACCACCAACCCGGCGCCGAGCAGCCAGGCCATGCCGTACCGGATCCGCGACCATCTGCCGCGGCGGCTGGCTCCGGCCGGTGACCACCAGGGTCGGTTGGCAAGGCTGGCACGTCGGCGCATCGGGATCCTCCGTTCACCGCGAGTCCGCCCGGCGGTTCCGTTCACCGCGAGCGGCCGCTGCAGTTGATCCTTGACCGGCGGCGAACGCGCGGGCAAGATCAAGACGAGGCGACTTCCAGCCACCTGGCGGGAACCCGCCACCGAGGGGAAGCGCGTTGACTACCGGTAATGAGCTGGCGACGATCGGCCTGAGCGCACAGGAGGAGGCGCTCTACACCGCGCTGGTCCGCCGGAACCAGGCGACCGCTGCCGAGCTCGCCACCGAGTGCGGCGTCTCCCGCCACACCGCTGACCGTACACTGCGGACGCTGGTGGCAATGCGGTTGGCGATGCGCGCCGGGTCGCGCCCGACCGTCTACATGGCGGTCGCGCCGGACTCGGCCATCGACGCGATCCTCCGCGAGCAGGAGGACGCCATCCGGGCAATCCGGGCCCGCGCCCGCGAGCTGATGGACGATTACCAGGCAGGCGCCCGGTTCGCCGACCCGGAACGCTCCATCGAGGTAGTCTCCGGTCGGGAGACCGTCCGCGAGCGCTGGCTGCAACTGCAGCGCCAGTCGCGCGAACAGGTACGCGCCTTCGACCGGCCACCGTACAACTCCACCACCCCGTACGCCGGCCCGAATGACACCGAGCTCAGCCTGCTCGCCCGTGGCGTAACGTACCGGGTGCTGTACGACCACTCGGTCATGGACTACCCCGGCTGGTTCGATCACATCCGCAGCTCGGTGGCGAACGGTGAGCAGGCCCGGATGACCAGCGGACTACCGATGAAGCTCGTCATCTCCGACGCGCGGCAGGCGATCGTACCGCTGCTGCGCGCCCGCGACCCCGCCGTGGACGCGGCCTACATCGTCTACCCCTCCCCGCTGTTGGACGCGCTGATCGCGTTGTTCGAGACCGCCTGGAGCCGGGGCTCGCCGATCCGGTCGGGTGCGCCGGCCGCCGCCGCTGCGACCGATCCCGACCTGTCCGACGATGAGCTGACGCTGCTGTCCACATTGGCTCTCGGTGTCACCGATCGGGTAGCGGCCGATCGGCTCGGCCGCAGCGAGCGGACGGTACAGCGCCAGGTCCAGCGGATCATGGCGCGGCTCGGCGTGCGGAGCCGGTTCCAGCTCGGTGTGGAGGCCAACCGGCGAGGGTGGACCTGATCGCTGGGGCCAAACTCCCGTCGATCTAGGAGTTGGCGGCGGCGGGCGGGGCCCAGATGATCGATACGATGTCGAGCGCTGCGGTGGTGAGCCGCCGATCGCCGTGGATCCGGGCGCGGCTCGCCGCCTGCTCGGGGGTGATGCCGCGAGTGCACAGCCGCCAGGCGGTGTCGGTGTCCAGTTCGAGGGTCGCGGTCGGGGCCGGGTGCGGTTGCCGGCGCAGCCACCAGCGGTCGGAGCCGCGGGTGCAGGTCCAGTCGCCGCCGCCCGGTCCGGTCACCGTGACCTGGAACGTGGTGTCCGGCGGCACGGCCACCTCGCGCAGGGTGTGCGGCAGCGCCCGCAGAAAGGTGTCGATGACCGGGCCGAGGTAGCGTGGCTCGGTGAACCCGGCCCGCCCGGTCGCGTCGCGGATCTGCTGCTGGTGGGTCCAGTACTCGGTGTACTCCCGAGCGGCGTCCAGCCAGTACGGATGCCGTTCCGGGCCGGCCCAGTACACCGAGCCACCGATCGCGTCGAGGTCCTGGGTCTGCCAGAACCGCACCACCTGGTCGCCGGTGGCCGAGAGCAGCTCGATCAGCAACGGCGGGCTGAGCCGGCGGGCGGCCACCACCCACTCTTCGTTGATCCGATCGAGGAAGCCGGGGAACGGCTCGCCGGCGCGGGGCCGCAGCACCTGGTACCGGTCGCGGTGGATCGACAACCGCCCGACGTAATCACCGAGCACATGCGCGGCGACATCCTTGACACTCCAACCAGGACAGACAGTCGGGCCTGCCCACTCGGCCGGCGCCAGCTGCTGGAGCAGGTCGATGAACGCGGCCTGCTGCTCGGCGAGCACCGGCCGGACGTCAATGGCTGGTCCCAGCCAGGAGGTATCGGTCATCGCACCCCCTACCGCTCCGACGGCCGACCCGGCGTCGCGGCCGGACCGTTCATGGTACCGGTGGCGCGGTCGCCGCCTGGCGGCCGCTACCGGATCGGCGCCGGATCCGGCTGCCGGGGGGCGACCCGCTGGCCGGCGACCACGATGGCGAGTCCGATCGCGATCGCCATCGCCTGCGGGATCCAGAGGACGCCGAGCAGGTGCATGACGATCGTAGGGACCAGCGCCAATGGCGTGGTCGAGTCGACCGCTTGCGCGAACAGCTGGCCGGTGAACAGCTGCAGCAGCACCATGACGACCAGGATCGGCAGGGCGAACAGCCCGATCGCGGTCTTGACCAGTTGGTTGTGGTGGCGATAGCGCCGCAGCAGCCAGCTGATGGTCAGCCAGCCGGCGAGCAGGCCGGCGCCGGCGCCGGCGACGGCCGCGGCGGTGAGCACCTCAGCCGGCCGGTTCGGTTCCAGCGTGAGCGCCAGCGGCGGCAGGCCGCCGCCGGAGTACCGGTGGACGTGGACGGCAAAGTCGTCCCGGTAGGCGGTGAAGCCCTGCACCGGTGGGCCGAACGGGCCGGAACTGATCGCACCCCGGGGGTACGGCTGCGAGGCGATCCGCCAGCCGTCGCCGGCCAGCCGGTGCCGCGCCTGCTCGACCGCGGCGGCGGTGGCGAGGTCGGGATCCCAGGACACCACCGTGGTGTGGTCGACCCCGCCGTTCCGGTACCGCGGGTCGTCGAAGACCATCACCTCATCGCCGCCCCGTTCCCAGGTGTTGAGGCAGTAGTCCCGGCACCGGACGATCGGCCCGGGGAGGTTCCGGGGCGGCTGCCCGAACGCCAGCTCGGCCACGGCGATCGCCTGCCGCTCGTCCGGCGGCGGGGGTAGCGTCCCGACCGCGATCGCGCCGGCGACCGCCCAACCGGCGAGCGCGGCGAACGACCCGACGACCAGGGTGACGGCCCAGTACCCCGGGCCGCGCGGGATCCGGAGCCGGTCGCGTAGCCAACCGGCGAGGCGACCGCGGTGCGGCGGTTCCGCTGTGGCCATGGCGCCATCCGTTCGTAGCCATCGGCGGGCGTTCGGTAGCAGCCTGCCCCATACCGGCCGGATTTGCCCGCAAGCTGTCGGGAAGTCGACAGTGGTCGCTAGCGGCGGGCCGGGACTTCCCGCGGCTCCGGGCCCAGCAGGTCGCGCAGGTACCGGACGGCACCGGTCAGCTCCGGCCCGTTCGACCGGTAGCCGATGTATCCATCCGGCCGGATCAGGTAGACCGCGGTGCCGCCGCCCAACCGGCGCAGCAGGCTGCCGCCGGGGTTGGCGATCACGCCCGGCCGGGCGATCCGGCCGATCCGGTGCACCGGCACCCCGAACCGGGCCAGCTCCCCGGTCCAATCGTCAACATCACCGGCCGGATCGGACAGCAGCACGTGGAAGCCCGGCGGCCGGAGCAGCTCGAGCAGCCAGCGAGCCTGGCCATCGGCGATCACCACCGCGTCGGTCAGCCGGTCGCCGGCGCGCAGCGCCCGGCGCGGTGCCGCCGACGGCTGGGCTACCGCCGGGCTGCGCCGGTAACCGATCGTCAAGCCGGCCAGCAGCCGGAACGCCCACCCCGGAACCGTCCGGCCGTCGATCAGCGGCAATGCCAACGGCGCCCCGTACCGGCGCAGCCAGCGCAGCGGCGCGGCGCCGCCGGTCTCCACCAGGAACGCCAGGTCGGTGAGCTGCCGGACCCGCCGGGCCACCGGCGAGCGTTCCGGGTGGTAGGTCGCGAGCAGCCGGTCGGCGGCCGCGCCGGTGGTCACCAGCGCCAGCTTCCAGCCGAGGTTGCACGCGTCCTGGATCCCGGTGTTCATCCCCTGCCCGCCGGCCGGGCTGTTCAGGTGCGCGGCGTCGCCGGCCAGCAGCACCCGGCCGCGCCGGTACTGCACCGCCCGGCCACGGCGCAGCCGGACCGTGGTCGACCAGGCCAGGTCGCGCAGCCGGACGGTGCCGCCGGTGAACCGGTCGGCGACGGCCTGCAGGGTGGCCAGGTCCGGCTCAGCGCCGGCGCCCGGCTCCGGTCCGCCAGCGACCAGCAGCCGCCACGGGGCGATGTCCGGCGACGGGAACAGGAACAGCAGCCCGTCGGCGCCGACGTAACCGTTGATTGTGGACTTTTGTAGGTCGCCGTCGGCGTCCAGGTTCGCCATCAGCAGTGTGGTCCGGTAGTCACGCCCGGGAAACCCGATTCCGGCCGCCCGGCGTACCGTGCTGCCGGCGCCGTCGCAGCCGACCACGTACCGGGCCTCGCCCCGCTCGCGGTGCCCGCCGCGGTGGCGCAACCAGAACTCCACTATGTCCGGACGCTGCGCCAGCGTGACCAGCTCGACCCCGCGCTCCACCCGCACCCCGACCTTCCGCAGGTGCGCTTCCAGCACCTGCTCGACCGCCACCTGCGCGATCGCCAGCAGGAACGGGTAGGCGGTGTCGCGGATGCCCGGGTGGGCGAGCCGGACCGACGCCGACCGGCCGCCAGCCCGCAGGCTGGCCCGGGCGCTGGGATCGCCCCGGGCGAGCAACGCCGGCACCACTCCCAACGGCGCCAGCAGCTCCAGGGTCCGGGGATGGACGACGAACGCCCGGGACCGCCGGTAGGCCAGCCGGCGCTCGACGATCCGGACCCGGCCGCCGTGGGCGTGGATCTGCGCGGCGAGGGTGAGGCCGGTGGGGCCGGCACCCACGATCAGCACCGGCGCCGGTCCGGTGGTCATCGCGCGGCCTCCGGTGCCCGGGTGGTCAACCGCAGCCGCCACCATCGGTCTTCGTCCCCGGCAGCCATCGCGGGCGCTCGCAGCAGGTCGCCCAGCCAGACTCCGGGTTCAACGTGGAAGGTCAGCGAGCCGAGCCGGCAGAGTGGTCGCAGCAGCGCCAGCAGCGTGGTGGCGTAGGCCTCAGCCCGGTCCGCACCGTCCCATTGGTACACGCCGCGATAGGCGCCGGTGTCCGGATTGGTGGCCCACAGCTTCGACCGGAATCCCGGGAAGCCCGCGAACAGCGGCGTGTTCAGCAGCGACTCGGCCCGGAACAGGGCGTGCCACAGCCGGCCACGCCCGAGCAGGCGGAGCCGGAACCGCACCACCAGCAGGGCCGGCCGGTCGGTCGGCGCCCCGGTCCGGACCGTCTCCCGGTAGACCCGCAACCGGCTGCCATCGTGGAATTCGAGCCACCATCCCAGGTAGGTCGCTGGCAGCGACAACTGTCCACGCAATAGCAACCGGCCGGTAAGCCAGGCGGACGCGCCGAACGCCGCCGCCTTACGCATCAGCTCGGGCATGATTTCCGCCCCCTTTGCCCCCAACCCTGCCGGTGAAGCCAGCCGCCGGCCAGGGGCGATGGTCCCGGGCGGCCAGGCCAGCTGCCGGGGCACAGACAGGAAGGATGGCCGCGGCAGCGGCCACCCTTCAGCGGGTTTGGGAGCGAGCTACTTGAGCCACGGGAGCCGGCGCACCAGCGGGGTTGCCGCCCAGACCTTGCCGAGCCCCCACGTGTCACCGGCGTTGGCCAGCGCGAGCAGGGCCAGCACCCCGGCGTAGATCAGGTGGTCGTCCATGAACGGGTTGTTCTCGGGCGGAAGGACCGCGGTCCACATCATCACCAGCAGCAGCGCACCGGCGGCTGCGGCGATCCGGATCCCGATCCCGGCGATCAGTGCCACCCCGATCCCCAGCAGGCCGGCCATGAACAGCACGTCGGCCCAGGTGGCGCCGGCGATGCTCTGGTAGAAGTCGGCGAACGGGCCCTTGGTGGCGAAGCTCAGGAATCCCTCGGTGGGGCTGCCGCCGTTCACGACCGCGTTCTCCGTCTCGGTGGCGAACCCCCAGCCGAACATCTTGTCCAGGAAGGCCCACAGGAAGATCCAGCCCAGGGCGATCCGCAGCCCCGCCATCAGGTACCGGACGGCGGCGTCCCGGCGGGGCTCGGTGCCCTCGCCCGGAACCGCTGCGGCACCGCGGCGATCGGTGAGTGCGGTCATTGTCTCCACGTCCTCTCGTTGCTCCGACCTCGTTGGCCACCACCAGCACACCGCGCCACCGCCGCCGCCCGACAGGGGCGAGCGGCATCACCTGCCAGGCCAGTGGTCCCAGGCCGCCGGGGCCGTCCGGCCGTGGCGGCGCCGCGCCAACCGTGGTCCGGTACGACCGGCGGCCCACCCCTGAGCTGCCGGTGTGGCCCGGCCGACGTACCCGCGCGGGCGGGCCGTTCGGCCCTGTGGCTCCGGCGCGCCGGCGCGCAGCGTGGGATCCGGAGGACCGGGAGTTCGCCCGACCCCAGGCAGAAGGACGTGGGTCATGAAGCAGTCAGGACTCCTCGTGACCGCGCTCGCCGGCCTGCTGATGCTGGCCGGCTGCGCCGGTGGCGATGGCAACGGCGAGGGCACCGAGCCGGCGCCGGCGCCTACTGGGCCCACGGTCAGCTCGCCGCCGGCGGATGGCATGGGTGGTGGCGCGCCGCCGCCCGGCCCGCCTCACCACCCGCGCCGGACCCACGGGCCTGAGCACTGGACCTCGGACTGGACCTCCGGGCCGACCACCGTGACCCGGAACCTGACCGTGCCGCCGATGCCGCAGCTGGTGCGGATCCGCTCGGCCGCTCACCCCGATGCCGGGTACGACCGGATCGTGTTCGACTTCACCGGACCGTTGCCCGGCTACCAGATCCGGTACGTCGACGAGGTCCGGCAGGACCCGTCCGACCTGCCGGTCGACCTGCCCGGCCGGCGGTTCCTGCTGGTGGTCTTCACCCCCGCGCAGGCGCACACCGACGACGGCACCTCACTGATCTCCCCGGGCCGGAAGACGCTCGACTACCCGATGATGCGCGGCTTCGCGCTCGCCGGCGACTTCGAGGGGCACGTATCGATCGGAATCGGACTGGACGACGTGGTCGGCTACCGGGTCGGTGAGCTACCGGGCCGGATCTACCTCGACGTCGCCGCCTGAGAGGGGTGAGCGCCATGCGCGCGCTGGTGGTGTACGAGTCGATGTTCGGGAACACGCAGGCGATCGCGGAAGCGATCGGGGGCGGGCTGGCCTCGACCATGGCGGTCGAGGTAATCGAGGTCGGCGCCGCACCGACCCAGCTCGCCGACGATCTCGACCTGCTGGTGGTCGGCGGGCCGACGCACGCGTTCAGCATGAGCCGGCCGCAGACCCGGGCGGACGCGATCAAGCAAGCCGATGGCCCGGTGATCTCCATCGGGGACGGGTTGCGCGAGTGGGTCGGCCGGGTGTCCGGGACGGTGGCGGCGGCCACCTTCGACACCCGGGTCACCAGGCCCCGGCTGGCCGGCTCGGCGGCCCGAGCGGCCGAGCGCCGGTTGCGGCGGCGCGGCCTGCGGATGGTCGCCAAGCCGGCGAGCTTCTACGTGCAGGGAACCACCGGCCCGCTGTGCCCGGGCGAGACCGACCGGGCCCGCCGCTGGGGTGAACAGCTCGCGGCCACGGTCACCGGCCTGCCCACCGCCGGCTGAGCTGCTCGCCGCCCCGACCCCTGGGACCTATGGCCCGGCTGAACCGGAGGTTCGGCCCTGCGTCCCCGGCGCCAGCCCGGCGCACGCTGGAGGCGAAGAGGTGAGGACCATGGCACAGCCCATTGTGGTCGGGTTGGACGGAACCGCCGGATCGCTCGCCGCGCTCGACTTCGCAGCCGGTGAAGCGCACCGGCGGCGGCTGCCGCTCCGGCTGCTGGCCGTCACCCCCGACAGCAACCCACAACCGGTCCTCGGCGAGACCCTCCGGCGGATCTGCGCCGAATGGCCCGGCCTGGCGGTGACCGCCCGGACGGTGGCCGGAGATCCGGCGGAGCTGCTGCTGGCGGCCGCCCGGACCGCGGCTCTGCTGGTGATCGGCCGCCGGGCAGTGCCAACCCCGCCCGGGCCCCGCTCGGTCAGCGCCCAGGTCGCGGCCCATGCGCACTGCCCCACCATCGTCGTGCCCAAGGACGCGCCTGACTTGACCGATGCGCCGGTGCTGCTGGGCCTGGGGATGACCCCGGAAGACGACGCCGCTACCGGGTTCGCGTTCGAGGAGGCGGCGCTGCGCCGGGTGCCGCTGCTGGCGGTGCACGTCTGGGCCGGCATCCCGGCCGCCGCGGTCGGTGCGGTCAGCCCGTTCGCGTACGACGTCCACCGTGCACAGTCGGCGGCCGATCGGATGGTCGCCGACAAGCTGACCGGCTGGGTCGAGAAGTACCCAGAGGTGACGGTGGACCGGATGCCGCTCTACGACGCCAACCCCGGCCGCACCCTGCTGGACGCCAGCACGCTCGCCGGGTTGGTGGTGATCGGCGCCCACCAGCATCCCCGGCTCAGCAGCCAGCTGCTCGGACCGATTGCCCGCACGCTGATCCAGCACGCCACCCGGCCGGTGGCGATCGTCCGGCCGACCCAATGAAGGCCCGGCGACCCAATGAAAGCGAGGAAACGCAGCATGTACCAGGTACGGATCCATGGTCGCGGTGGGCAGGGCGTGGTCACCACCGCCGAACTGCTCGCGATGGCAGCGTTCGCCGATGGGCGGCACGCCCAGGCATTCCCGTCGTTCGGCGCCGAACGTACCGGCGCGCCGGTGGAGGCGTACTGCCGGATCGCGGCCCATCCGATCCGGCTGCGGGAGCCGGTCCGCAACCCGGACGCGGTGATCCTGCAGGACGCGGCGCTGCGTCGGCACGTGAACATCCTGGCCGGCCTGGCGCCGGGCGGCTGGCTGGTGATCAATTCGGTGCGGTGCTGGGATGCCCTGGGGCTGTCCCGGTATGGCGAGCGGCTCTGCTTCGACCGGACCGTGATCGTGCCCGCGACCGACCTGGCCATGCAGCACATCGGCCGGCCGCTGCCGGGGACCGCGCTGCTCGGCGCGTTCGCCGGCGCCACCGGGCAAATCAGCCTGGAGGCGCTGATCACCGCGATCCGGCGCCGGTTCGGGCCGCACCTGGCCGAGCCGAACGTGGCCGCCGCCCGCGCCGCCTACCAACGGGTGACGGAGCCGGCTCATGCGTAACCAGCTGGAAGGATCGCGAGCAATCGCCGAGACGGTGGCCCGATGCCGGCCGCAGGTGGTCTGCGCCTACCCGATCTCGCCGCAGACCCACATCGTCGAGGCGCTCGCCGAGCTGGTCAGCACCGGTGAGCTCAGCGGCTGCGAGTTCGTGAACGTCGAGAGCGAGTTCGCGGCGCTGTCAGTGGCGATCGGCGCCTCCGCCACCGGTGCCCGCGCCTACACCGCGACGTCCAGCCAGGGGCTGCTGTTCATGGCCGAGGCGCTCTACAACGCCGCCGGCCTCGGGCTGCCGATCGTGATGACGGTTGCGAACCGGGCGATCGGTGCCCCGATCAACATCTGGAACGATCACAGCGACACCATGTCGCAACGGGACTCCGGCTGGGTGCAGCTGTACGCCCAGGACAACCAGCACGCGGTGGATCTGCACCTGCTGGCGTTCCGGTTGGCCGAGGAGCGGTCGTTGCCGGTGATGGTGTGCGTGGACGGGTTCACGCTCACCCACGCGGTCGAGCCGATCGACGTACCCGAGCCGGAAGTGGTCGACCGGTACCTGCCGCCGCTGCGGCCCCGGCAACGGCTGGACCCGGCCGAACCGCTCACGATCGGGGCGCTGGTCGGGCCGGAGGCGTTCACCGAGGTTCGCTACCTCGCCCACCGGGCCCACCAGAAGGCGCTGGACCGGCTGCCGATGCTGCTGGATGAGCTGGCGGCCGACCTGGGTCGCCGGTGCGAGGCGCCAATCAGCCGGTACCGGGTGGCCGACGCCGAGACGGTGGTGGTGGCGCTCGGCTCAGTGCTCGGGACCATCAAGGACACAGTAGACGGTCTGCGCGACGACGGGCTGCCAGTGGGCGCGCTCGGGCTGACCATGTTCCGGCCGTTCCCCGGCTCGGCGGTACGGGCGGCGCTGACCAACGCCCGCCGGGTGGTGGTGCTGGAGCGGGCGGTCGCGGCCGGGGCCGGCGGGATCGCCGCCGCCGACCTGGCGCTGGCCACCAGCGGCCTGCCGCTGCACCGCTACCAGGCGGTGGCCGGGCTCGGCGGCCGGCCGGTGACCCGGGACGGGCTGCGGCAGCTGCTCACCGCCGCCCACGCCGACCGGCTCGACCAGCTGACCTTTGTGGACCTCAAGCCGGAACCACTGGAGGTGGTGGGATGACCAGCCTGACCATCACCGGCACGGTGCAGGCCGACCGGGCCCGCCCGAACACGCTCACCTCCGGGCACCGTGCCTGCCGCGGCTGCGGCGAAGCGTTGGCGGCTCGGTGGGTGGTCGACGCGGCCTGGCGGGCGGCTCGTGGCCAGCTGATCGCGGTCACCGCCACCGGTTGCCTGGAAGTCTTCTCCACCCCGTACCCGGAGTCCGCCTGGCGGCTGCCGTGGCTGCATTCGTTGTTCGGCAACGCGCCCGCGGTAGCCAGCGGCGTGGCGGCCGCGCTCCGGGCGCTCGACCGCACCGACATCCGGGTGCTCGGGCAAGGTGGCGACGGCGGCACCGTCGACATCGGGTTCGGGACCCTGTCCGGAATGTTCGAGCGCAACGACGACGTGCTGTTCGTCTGCTACGACAACCAGGCCTACATGAACACCGGGGTGCAGCGCTCCGGCGCCACCCCGCCGGGCGCCCGGACCAGCACCACCCCGCCGCCGCTGGGCAACCGGTTCGGCCAGGGCAAGGACGCACCCCGGATCGCGGTCGCGCACGGTATCCCGTACGTCGCCACCGCCACCGTGGCCGACCCACACGACCTGGAGCGGAAGGTGACCCGGGCGATGGCCGTCCGCGGTGCCCGCTACCTGCACGTGCTCTCCCCCTGCCCACTCGGTTGGGGCGCGGAGCCGGCGGACACGATCCGGCTCGCTCGGCTGGCGGTCCAGACCGGACTGTTCCCGCTCTACGAAGCCGCCCATGGGGAAATCGTTGGCAGCACGCCGATCCGCGGCGAGCCGGCGCCGGTCGAGGCGTACCTGCGGCCGCAGCAACGGTTCCAGCACCTGTTCCGGCCCGGCGCCGGCAGTGACACGATCCGCGCGATCCAGGCGATCGCCGACCAGAACATCCGCCGGTACCGGTTGAAGGAGGCATGATGGGTACGCCGTTCGCGATCACCTTGGCACCCGGCTCCAGCCTGGCCAACCGGACCGGCGCCTGGCGCAGCGAGCGGCCGGTGTACCGGGACCTGCTGCCGCCGTGCAACGACGCCTGCCCGGCCGGCGAGAACGCGCAGGCCTGGCTGCAGCACGCCAAGCACGGCCGGTACGAGCAGGCGTGGCGGCAGTTGCTGGTGGACAACCCGTTCCCGGCGGTGATGGGCCGGGTCTGCTACCACCCGTGCCAGACCGCCTGCAACCGGGCGAAGCTGGACCAGGAAGTCGAGATCAGCGCGGTCGAGCGGTTCCTCGGCGACGAGGCGATCCGTCATGGTTGGACGGTGCCGGGGCCGACGGCCCGGTCGGGCAAGCGGGTGCTGGTGGTCGGCGCCGGTCCAGCCGGCCTGTCGGCCGCCTACCAGCTCCGGCGGTTCGGCCACGACGTGGTGGTCTGCGATGCCGGTGACCGTCCCGGCGGGATGCTGCGGTACGGGATTCCGGCCTACCGGCTGCCGCGGGACGTGCTCGACGCCGAGATCGACCGGATCGCCACGCTCGGGATCAAGCTGGAGCTACGCCACCCGGTCACCGACCTGGCCGGAGTGGTCTCCGCGGAGGGCTTCGACGCGGTGTTCCTGGGGATCGGCGCCCAGCTGAGCCGGAACGCCTACCTGCCGGCCGGTGACGCCGCTCGGGTGCTGGACGCGCTGCGGCTGCTGCGGGGGGTCGCCTCGGACAACCCGCCGCTGCTGGGCCGGCGAGTGGTGGTCTACGGCGGCGGCAACACCGCGATGGACGCCGCCCGCACCGCCCGACGGCTCGGCGCCACCGACGCGCTGGTGGTCTACCGCCGGACCCGCGACCGGATGCCGGCCCACGACGTCGAGGTCGCCGAGGCGATCGAGGAAGGGATACGGTTCCGGTGGCTGTCCTCGATCGCTTACGCCGGCGCCGGCTCGATCACCGTCGAGCGGATGGAGCTGGACGAGACCGGCTTCCCGCGGCCGACCGGTGAGACCGAACAGCTGCCCGCGGACGCGGTGGTGCTCGCGATCGGGCAGGACGTGGACCGGTCGCTGCTGGCCACCGTCGCCGGCATCGAGGTCGCCGACGGCGTCGTCCAGGTAGGACCTGACCTGGCCACCGGCGCGCCCGGGGTGTTCGCCGGCGGCGACATGGTTCCCGGCGACCGGACCGTCACCACCGCGATCGGGCACGGCAAGCGGGCCGCCCGGCAGATCGACGCGTACCTGCGGGGTACCGCCTACCACCCGCCGCCCCGGCCCGGGCTCGCCGGCTTCGAGGTGCTGAACACCTGGTACTACCCGGACGCGCCGGCCACCCGGCGGCCCCGGATCGCACCCGAACTGCGGGTGTCCACGTTTGACGAAGTGGTGGGCGGGCTGGCCGAGCCGGCCGCCCGGTACGAGGCCGGCCGGTGCCTGTCCTGCGGCAACTGCTTCGAGTGCGACAACTGCTACGGCATGTGCCCGGACAACGCGGTCGTGAAGCTCGGTCCGGGCCGGCGGTTCGCGATCGACCTCGACTACTGCAAGGGCTGTGGCATCTGCGCGGCGGAGTGCCCGGCCGGCGCCATCGAGATGGTTCCAGAGGAGGGCTGAGTTCATGACCACGGTGGCTGCGGTCCGCGAACGCGCTCCCGGCGAGCGGCGGGTGGCGATCGTCCCGGAGGTGGTCGACCGGCTCCGGTCGGCCGGCCTGGCCGTCCTGGTCGAGACCGGGGCGGGGGCGGCCGGCTGGTTCCCGGACGACGCCTACCGGCGCGCCGGCGCCGAGGTCGTCACCGCTGCCGAACTGCGGGACCGGGCCGACATCGTGGCCTGCCTCCGGCCGCCGGAGTGGCCGCTCCGGGCCGGCCAGCTGCTGGTCGGGTTGCTGGACCCGCTGCGGCATCCGGAGCGGGCGGCGGCCTGGGCGGCGCAGAAGGCCACTGCGATCAGCCTGGACCTGCTCCCCCGGACGCTGCCCCGGGCGCAGGCGATGGACGCGCTGAGCTCGCAGGCCGCGATCGCCGGCTACCGCGCGGTGCTGCTCGCCGCCACCCACTACGGCCGGTACTTCCCGATGCTCACCACCCCGGCCGGCACCACCGTCCCGGCGAGCGTGCTGGTGCTCGGCACCGGGGTGGCCGGGCTGGCGGCGATCGGCACCGCCCGGCGGCTCGGCGCCCAGGTCACCGGCTACGACCTGCGGCCGGCGGCCCGGGGCGAAGTGGAGTCACTGGGCGCGAAGTTCCTGAGCCTGACCGCGGTCGAGCCGTCGGAGGGCGCCGGCGGGTACGCCCGGGCGCTCACCGACGCCGAGCAGGCCGCGCTGCGCGGCCAGCTCGACCGCCAGGTCACGCGATTCGACGTCGTCATCACCTCCGCGCAGGTGCCGGGCCGGCCACCGCCGCTCCTGATCACCGAGGCCGGGTTGGCGACGATGCGGCCCGGCAGCGTGGTGGTGGACCTGGCGGCTGGCGAGCACGGCGGCAACGTCGCCGGGGTCATTCCAGATCAGACAGTGGTACGCGGAGACGGGGTGACCCTGATCGGCGGTGGGAACCTGCCGGCCGGCATGCCGGTCGGCGCCTCCATCGCCTACGCCCGGAACCTGACCGCGCTGCTGCTCCAGCTGGTGCGGGACGGCGAGCCACGCATCGACTTCGACGACGAGATCCTGGCCGGCGTGGTGGTGACCCACGACGGCGCGGTGGTCCACCCTGCGGTCGCCGCCCGGCTGGACCAGGTCCCGACCGGAGGGGTCCGATGAGCATGGATCTGCTCGTCGCGGTCACCATCCTGATGCTGAGCCTGCTGGCCGGGTTCGAGGTCATCAGCAAGGTCCCGGCCACCCTGCACACCCCGCTGATGTCCGGTGCGAACGCGATCCACGGGATCGTCGTGATCGGCGCGATCCTGCTGGCCGCTACCGCCGACGAGCCGGCCGAGTACGCGATCGGGTTCGCCGCAGTCGCGTTCGGTGCGGCCAATGTGGTCGGCGGCTACGTCGTGACCGACCGGATGCTGCACATGTTCCGGCCGCACCGGCGAGTGGCGTCGAAGGAGTGACCGTGACCGCGCTCGAGACCACCGTCCAGTACCTCTACCTCGGTGCCGCCGCGTGCTTCGTGCTCGGCCTGCACCTGATGAACACGCCGGCGACCGCCCGCCGCGGCAACCTGATCTCGGCCGGCGCGATGGCGGTCGCCGCCGCCGGCACCGTGGTGCTGCTGCTCGCCCGGGGGACCACCAGCGGCGCCGCATGGCTGGTGATCGGGCTCGCTGCCGGGCTCGGATCGGCGGTCGGGGTGGTCGCGGCCCGGAACGTCCAGATCACCGCGATGCCGCAGCTGGTCAGCCTGTTCAACGCGGTCGGCGGCGGAGCGGCGGCGTTGCTCGCGGCCGGCCACCTCACCGGTGAACCGCCGGGCACGCTCGACGCCCGGGTCACCGTACCGGGCGCACTGGACATCGCGATCGGGACGGTCGCATTCGCCGGCTCGTTGATCGCGGCCGGGAAGCTGCAAGGCTGGGTGCCCGGCCGGCCGGTCGGGCTCCCGGGCGTCCGGCTCGTCTCGGTCCTGAGTGGACTGGTAGCGGTCGCCGCGGCGGGCTGGCTGGTCGCCGCGCCCGGCCTGCCCGGGATGCTGCTGCTGATCGTGGCCGCGCTCGGGTTCGCGGTGGCGATGGGGCTGCCGATCGGCGGCGCCGACGCGCCGGTGGTGATTTCGCTGCTGAACGCCGCCACCGGGATCGCGGTCGCGCTGGCCGGGTTCGTGCTCGACGTACCGGTGCTGATCATCGGCGGCGGGTTGGTCGGCGCCTCCGGCAGCATCCTGACCAAGCTGATGGCCGACGCCATGAACCGCTCGATCCCGGCGATCCTGCTCGGCGGGTTCGGGGTCGACGCGGGCCAGGCGGCCGAGGCCGCCACCGGCGCTCTCGTCCGGACGGTCACCGTGGACGACGTGGCCGTGCAGCTCGCGTACGCCGACCGGGTGGTGATCGTGCCCGGCTACGGCCTGGCAGCCGCGCAGGCACAGCACGAGCTGGCCGCGCTCGCCAACCAGCTGGTCCGGCACGGGGTCCAGGTTGGATACGCGATCCACCCGGTCGCCGGCCGGATGCCGGGGCACATGGACGTGCTGCTGGCCGAGGCGAACGTCCCGTACCAGCAGCTGCTCGACCTGGAGTCGGCCAACCAGGCGCTCCCCCGGGCCGACGTCGCGCTGGTGGTCGGCGCGAACGACGTCACCAACCCGGCCGCCCGCCGGCCCGGCAACCCGGTCTCCGGGATGCCGATCCTCGACGTCGACCGCGCCCAGCAGATCGTGGTCATCAAGCGTTCGCTCAGCCCCGGCTACGCCGGCATCGACAACGAGCTCTACCACAACCCGCGGACCGGGATGCTGTTCGCCGACGCCAAGCAGGCCCTCACCGACCTGCTCACGGCGGTCCGTGCGTACGCTCCGGCCGCCTGACCGAGAGGAGATGGGGTGACCGACCATGGGGACCGATGGACGGGTGGTGGTGGGGGTTGACCACACTCTGTCGGGGCTGCAGGCGCTGCGGCGGGCGGTAGCCGAAGCCCGGGCGCGACGCCAGCCGCTGCACGCCGTCCGGGCCTGGAAGCCAGCGCCTACCAGCTGGTACGTGAGCCTGGCCGAGCAGCGGGAGCACGAGGCGGCCGCCGCCTCCCAGCTGGTCACCGAGGCGTTCGTCGAGACCATGGGCGGGGTCCCGACCGACCTGCCGGTCGAGTTGATCGGCAAGCCCGGGATACCCGGCGAGGTGCTGGTGGAGCACGCCAACCGGACCGACGACCTGCTGGTCGTGGGGACCGGCAGCCGCCGGTTCTGGCGGCGCTGGCTGCGCGACAACGTGGCCTGGTACTGCCTGGCCTGGGCGCGCTGCCCGGTGCTGGTGGTGCCGCCGCCGGCGCTGACCCTCGACGCGTCGCCGCGGGCGCTGCGCCGGCAGCTCCACCGTGAGCTCGACCGGCTGCTGGAACCGCCCGGCGGCAAGCCGGCGTGAGCCAGTCCGGCGGCAAGCCGGCGTGAGCTGGTCCGCCGGTGGGACCTTCGGCCCGGCCCGGCATGGCCAGCCGCCCCTGCCCGCCCGCCACCGGCGGGTATGGCATGGAGGTAGAGGCGATCGCGCAGAGAGGAGCGCGCCATGACCGCGCTGGTACCGCGCCTGTTCGGTGAACTCACCGACTGGTTTGAAACCGACTTTCCACTTCGGCCGTTCCGGCCGCACGACGGTCACCTGATCCGGGTGGAGGACGCGCGCACGGAGCACGAGTACATCGTGCGCGCGGAGCTGCCGGGGGTCGACCCCGACCAGGACATCCAAGTGCTGGTGGACGAGCACGTGCTGACCATCCTGGCCGAGCGCCGCGAGCGCAAGCAGGAGCCACATCACTCCGAGTTCCGGTACGGGATGCTGCGCCGGTCGGTGCGGCTGCCGGCCGGCGCCGACGCTGAGCACATCACCGCCACCTACGACAAGGGCGTGCTGACGGTGACCGTGCCGCTGACCAGGCCGGCCAGCGCCGGCCGGAAGATCCCGATCACCGTTGCCGAATAGGACGGGTCATCACCCGGCGGCCGGCGACCTTGGGCGGGGGTCTGCCGGCCGCGCCTATCCGGGTCGTCTCCGGAGGGCCGAAGGTCCCGGCGCCGGCGTCGGAAGGACCCTGCCGGGGCCAGCTAGCCAGCGACATGGTTGGTGGTGAACGGAAATCCCGCACACCTCGGGAGGAGCGATGAAGGCGCAGGTCGGCGACCGGCTGGTGGTCGCCGGAACCCGAGTCGGCGACAGTGAGCGGATCGGCGTCGTCACCGAGATCCGGCACGACGACGGCTCGCCACCCTACCGGGTCCGGTGGGAGGACGGCCACGAGGCGCTGGTCTACCCGGGGCCGGACGCCCGGGTCATCCCGCACGCTCCCGCCGATGCCTGAGCGCGGACGGTTCGTGGCCTGGTGGCTGGGACCGGGTGGGCAACCCGGCCCGGTACTGCGGCAGTGCCTGCGAGCCGCGACCCTGGCACCGTCGGTGATGAACACCCAGCCCTGGCTGTTCCAGCCCCGCCCGGACGGGGTGAACGTGTTCGCCGACCGGCGTCGGCAACTCACCATCATGGACCCGGCCGGGCGGGAGCTGGCGCTGAGTCTGGGTGCGGCGCTGTGCAACCTGCGGGTGGCGATCCTCGCCCACGGCCGGCAGCCGGCCGTGCTGCTGCTGCCTAGACCGTCCGAACCGGACCTGATGGCGCGGGTCCAGGTCGGCCCGCCAGTCGCGGTGCGCCATACCGTCCGGGCGCTGGCAGCCGCGATCGCGAGGCGCCGCAGCAACCGGTGGCCGTTCGCGCCGGTCGGCATCCCGTACGAGGTCGAGCGGGCGCTGGTCGCCAGCGCCCGGGCTGAGGGCGCGCTGCTGCGGGTGCTGCCGCACAGGGCTCGCCGGCGGCAGCTGGAGCTGGCGCAGATCGCGGATGAGCAGTGGCGTGGCGATCCGTGGTACCGGCACGAGCTCGGCTTGTGGACCCGCGAGCTGCCCAATCGGGTGGACGGGGTGACCGGTGGGGCGGCCGGACCACGGGTCGCCGCGGGCGGCCCGCCGCTGCGGGATCTGGGGCTGGTCTTTAGCTCCGGCCGGCGCACCGAGGAGGTGTTCGAGCGGTCCCCGACCATTGCCGTGCTCTGCGCCCAGGATGGACCGGAGCATTGGTTGCGCGCCGGCCAGGCGCTGGAGCGGGTGCTGCTCACCGCCACCGTGTACGGGTTGGCGTGCACGCTGATGACGCAGCCGCTGGAACTCCCGCAGCTGCGGCCGCTCGCCGCCGATCCCTACTCCGGGCTGCCCGCGCAGGCGGTGATCCGGCTCGGGTACCCTCGCCGGCCGGCCGCCCCGTCACCCCGCCGGCCGCTCGCGAGCGTGCTCTACCAACCGGCCGACCGCGCCCCGACCAGCATTGGTGACCGGGCATGGTAACCAACCTGCCCGGCGTCGGACTCAACCGCGGCGTCGGGCTTTACCGCGCCACCAGCCGCGACACCGACGCCCTCACCACCAGCCAACTCCGGACCTTCCACCATCACCAGCCCTGGTCCGGAGCGGCTGGCCACGGCCGCGAGTGGAACCGCAAGCTGGTCGCGGAGGGGTTGTACTACCGGATCACACTCGCGGGCCACGAGGTCGGCGGACTGATCGTGACCCGGCCGGGTTGGGACCATTTCCACATCGTCCGGATCTGGGTCGAGCCTGAGCAGCAGGGCCGCGGGGTCGGCAGCCGGGCGCTGGCGCTGCTCGAGGCGTCCCACCGGCAGGGTGGTTTGTGGACGGCCGAGGTGCCGGCCCGGGCGCGCCGTCGCCATCGCTTCTTCCAGCGCAACGGGTACGAGGTGGTCGGTGAGTCCCCCACCACCGTCCAACTCGCGAAGTGGCGGCCCGGGCTGCTGCGGCTGCGGTCACTGCCGTGATCCGCCGTCTCGCCACCGGTTGCCGGCTGCTCCTCGCCGGCGTATGGCTCTACGCGGGCGCGACCAAGGTGAGTGACCTGGCGGCCGCAACCCGGGCGGTGAAGGCCTACCAGCTGCTGCCGAACCCGGTGGCGGAGGTGGTGGGAGCCGCCCTGCCGATGGTCGAGCTCGCACTCGGGCTGCTGTTGCTGCTGGGGCTCGCCACCCGGTTCGCCGCCGCGGCCTCGGCGGTGCTGATGGCTGGCTTCGTCGCCGGCATCGCCGCCGCCTGGAGCCGCGGGTTGCGGATCGACTGCGGTTGCTTCGGCGGTGGCGGCCAGCTCGGGGCGGGCGAGTCGCCGAACTACTGGCTCGACCTGGCTCGGGACGGGCTGCTGCTGGTCGCCGCGGTCGTGCTCGTCAGCTGGCCACGCACCCGCTGGTCGGTGGACGGTTGGCTCGCCGCCCGCCCGGCGCTCAGTGCGGATGACGCTCAACCCTGACCCGCCTCAATCACTGCCACCAGGTCCTCGACAGTGGACAGCTGCCACCGCTCACCGTTGACGAACACGGTCGGGGTGCCAGTGACCCCGCGATCCGCCGCGGCGTCGGTGGCGCGAGCCACCCAGTCCCGGTAGGTGCCAGCCCGGACGCACTCGCCGAAGCCGGGCTGGGTGACGCCGGCACCGGCGGCGACCTGAACGATCTCCGCATCGGACAGCCCGGCCGACCCCTCCGGAGGCTGGCTGGCCAGCATCGCTGCCACGAACTCATCGATCGCTCCACGGCCGGCGGCGCAGCCGGCGGCGGCTGCGGCGCGGGTCGAGAACTCGGTGCTGGTCAGCCGATCCAGGATCGCGATCGGCCGATAGACCAGGGTGATCGTGCCCTGCTCCAGATAGGAGTCGAGGACCGGCCGGGCCGCATCGTGGAACTGCTTGCACGCCGGGCACAGGAAGTCCAGATAGACCTCCACCAGCACCGGCCCGTCACCGACCGGCAGTCCCAGCCCGTCGGCGGTGGTGACGGTTGGCGCCGCCGAGTCGTCGGGCTGGTCCGCCTGCCAGGCCAGGACTCCGATCACGCCGGCGATCAACAGCGCCGTCGCGGCGACCACCGAGGTCCAGCGGGTGGTCTGCCGGCGCCGCCGCTGCGCCGCCAGCTGCCGGCTGCGGGCCCGCGCGGCCGCCCGTACGTTCGCACGTTTGCTCACGCGGCTCACCATGCCGGCGCACCGGCCCGCCCGGCATGGGCGAAGGTCCCGACCGGCGCGGACCTTCGCCACTCGACGGTCGGGCTATGTCCGCGATGCTGGAGTGAGGAGGCACCGATGGAAAGCGCACGCTTGCGGACGATTGCCGGGCTGCTGTTCTTGATCGCCGGCGCCCTCATCCTGCTCGGCATCATCACCGGCGAGGCGGTGTACCCGGCCAGCTACCGGACGCATTGGAACACCATCAGCGACCTCGGTGGGATGCGACCTCCGCTCCGGATCGTCCGGCAGCCCTCCGCCACCATCTTCAACGCGACCATGATCGTCACGGGTCCACTGATTGTCGCTGGCGGAATCCTGCTGCAGCGCGCGGTCCGGCGGCCGGTGGTAACTGTCCCGGTTGGACTGCTTGGGGCGGGCATACTCGGCGTCGGCTTGTTCCCGGGGAATACCGATCCGCATCCGCTGTTCGCGCTGTTCACGTTCCTCGCCGGTGGCATCGCCGCCGCCGTCTCCTACCAGATCGTGACGGTGCCGCTGCGATACGTCTGCCTCGCGCTCGGGATCGTCTCCCTTGCCTCGCTCGGGGCGGGACTGTTCCTGCTGAACTGGGGTCCGGTGGCGGAGCTGGGTGAGGGCGGAATCGAGCGGTGGATCGCGTACCCGGTGGTGCTGTGGTTGGTCGGGTTCGGCGGCTACCTCACTCACAGGTAGCTCGCACCGTCAACTGTCAGCCGGATGAACGACCGTCGGGCGCGTCGTCGCAACCGGCCCGCCCGGCCGGGACGTTCGACCGCTAGTGCCAGAACTGGGCCGACCCACACGCCGTGTCGGCCCGGTCGAGGTCGACGTCGAACCGAAACCGGTCGGGCTCAGGCATGGTGATCGACAGGTCGCGGAGCCAGACCGTGCATCGGCTGGCGAACTGCTCCGGCCCGTCCTCGTAGAGTGGCCGCGCGGTACCGCTGATCCGCAGCTCGCCGGGGACCATCAGCTGGCCGGCGAACGCGTGGTCGGCCTGCGCCAGCCGGACCTGCGGGTAGGTCACCACCTGCCAGGAGACGGTGGCGCCGTTGGCGTCATACCAGCCGTCGAGCACATAGATCGTGCCCTCCTCGGCGGAGCCGGCGCCGAACGGGCAATTGCCGGCCGGGAACGGTTCCCCGGTGGCGGCACAGCCGTCGATCCAGTCGCGCAGCTGATCGTGCAAGGCAGCCACACCGGCCTCGGTCAGCTCGACCGTCGGGAGGTAATACCGGACGTCCGGCTGGAGGTCGAAGGTCGCCGCCGGGGCGACCACATAGGTGGGTGCGCCGACCCGGAGCAGGTCCGACGCGCCGTATGCGTGGTACGCGCCGGGGAACAGCCAGACCAGCTCCGCCTCGGTGGTCACACCGTTCAGCTCCACGAACCCCATCGGCAGCCGTCCGAAGTTGACCTGCACCAGCGGGTTCAGGATCCGCCAACCACCGTCGCTGGCCGCCAGCCAGAACCGGCCCTGCTGGGCGGTACCGTCGGTTGCGGTGATGGTGACGTCCACGATGGCCGTCTGGTCGTCCTGCTGACGGGCCACCACCCTGCTGGCGGTCCAGTCGTCCGACAGCGCTGCCGGCACCAGCAGATCCTGGGACGCACCGAGGAGCGAAATCGAGTCGGCATAACCGAGCGCGGTCTCCGGGTCGCCGGCTCGCAATGCCGCCAGGTAGTTCCAGACCACCGCCGATGGCGAAGCCGGTTCCGCATGCGCCAGCGGGACCGCCGGTCGCTGGATCGCGCTGGCGGCCAGCAGCACCAGCACCACCAACCCTGCCGCCCCGCCGAGCCACCGCCGTAGCCGGTGCGTCGCCGTGGCGTCGGCCGGCGCGGTCACCGGTCACCACCAGCGGCCGGCGGACAGGTGTCCTCGACGATCGCCGGGAACACCGACACCAGCCCGACGCCGGCGACCAGCGGCTGCTGCACCAGCGGCTGCCCGTCCTGGTCGAACCACACCCGCATCGGGTCGAGGCCGGCGCTGACGTGGCAGTCCACGCTGACGGTCGCCAGCTCGCCGGAGTCGCGCTCCCCGGTGGCGGTCAGCCGGATCCGGCCGGGATCGGCCAGACCGATCGGCAGGCCCAGCTCCCGATCTCGACCACCCGGGTCGGACACCTCAACCGTCGGATACTCGATCACCTGCCAACGGATGTCCCGCAGCAGCCGCACCGTGTCCGGTTCGGTGGGGCCGACTTCGACACCGGCGGCGAACGGGCAGCCAGCCGGCTCCCGTACCCGGAACTGGACGCATTCGTCCAGCAGGGCGTTGACCTGTAGCTGCACCGCCGCCAACGTCGGCTCGGGGATCCGCAGCGGTGGCACCGCCACCGGCACCGGCTCCGGGTGACGGTCGACCGCCGGTGTGAGCAGCCACTGCGGCGGCGCGTCGGTGAGCAGCCCCGGCGGCTGGTGGAAGAACCGGTACCGGCCGGGCAGCAGCTGGTATCGGCCGACAGGAACGCCGACGGCGCCGGCGGGATACAGGGCGGCATACGGCACGATCAAGTCGTTGACCTGCAGGTAGGTCAGCGGCGCGACCGAGCGGACGTCGATGTCGACCAGCGGGTCGGTGAGCAGCCAGCCGCCGCTGCCGTCGTCGGCCTCGGTGACCTCGAGGAAGCCGGTCGCCTGGGTGCCGCCGTCGTCGACCGTCACCTCGACCCAGGTCTCGTAGCTGTCGCCGGCCTCGGGAGCCGGCCGAGCCGCGACCAGCCGCCAGCCGTCGTCGATGGCATCGGGGTGCAGCAATGCCGCCTCTGGACCGTACGGCACGGTCGAGACGTACGAAAGCGCCCGGTCGACATCCCGATCGGCGATCGCGGCGAAGAAGCGTTCGACGACCTCCACCGGGCCGGGCGGCTGCGGCCGTCGCTCCCACTGCGCGGCCAGCACCGGCAGCGCCGCCAGCACAGCCGCGAGCAGCAACGGCGCGGCGAACCATCGCCGGCCAGGCGGTGGGGATGGTGACGACACGGTGATCCTCCTCGACCAACGTCGATTCGGCACGGGGGTTCGGGCTGCGAGCCGAATGCCGGTCGGCCGCGGTCGCACCGGCATTCGGCTCGCCATGCTAAGACCGATGCGGCATGAGCGGAAGAGGACTCGAGCGAGATTCGTCGGGTCCGAAGCTGAGTTGGCCGCTTTAGGACACGCAACCGCGTCGCATGGCCGCTTTAGGACAGTCCCTTACCGCGATCAGCCGATCGGGTGTCGATCATGGCTTGCGGCCGACCCCACCGAATGCGTCCACCAGTTCCGGACCGGTGGCGTCCGGATCTGGGCGCCACTGCGGACAGGACACGACTCCGGGTGGCACCAGCTCCAAGCCGTCGAAGAAGCCGGCGATCTCCGCCGGGGTGCGCAGCGTGTACGGGACCGCGCCGGTGTCGTCGTAGCCCTGCTGCGCCTGCTCGATCGCCGCACCGGCGACCACGCTGGTGCCGTCGTTCAGGGACAGGTAGCTACCGGAGGCCAGCCCGCCGAGCAGGTGGCGGACGATCGCGTACGCCTGTTCGGTGTCGGGGATGTGCCCCATGACCCCGGACAGGATCAGTCCCACCGGCCGCTCGAAGTCCAGCGTCTTGGCCGCCTGGGTCAGGATCACGTCGGGTTCCCGCAGGTCAGCATCGAGATAGGCGGTGACGCCAAGCGGATGCGTGGCCAGCAGGGCTCGCGCGTGGGTCAACACCAGCGGGTCATTGTCCACATAGACGATCCGGCTTTCGGGCGCGACTCGTTGGGCGACCTCGTGGGTGTTGTCGCTCGTCGGTAGGCCGGTGCCGATGTCCAGGAACTGCCGGATCCCGGCCGGCCCGGCCAGGTACCGCACCGACCGGATCAAGAAGCCTCGGGAGGCGCGGGCCACGTCCACCACGCCCGGGAAGGTGCGTTGATATTGATCACCAGCATCCCGATCGACCTGGTAATTGTCTTTGCCACCGAGCCAGTAGTTCCAGATCCGCGCGGAGTGCGGTACGGTCGTGTCGATCTCTGGCGTCGCCGGTTGCTCAGTCACGTGAACCCCCTGGGAGAATGTCCGTGCGGTAACGCTATCGGAAACCGGCGGCGGCCGCAGCCGTCGGATGAGCGGCCGGATCCCGTCCCGGCTGGACGGTCTGGTGTGGCCACCCATCAGCTGCCCCAGGCATTGCTGGTCGCCGCCGGGCAGGGGCGGCTGGCCGGGCTGCGGGAGCTGTGCGCCGCCACCCTCCACGTTGGGCCGTACCGTGGCAGCGCCGAAGAGCTCACCCCGGCGCGGGGAGACCTCCGCGGGCTCCGCCCGGTGGCGCTGCTCGACGCACTGGTGCCGGTACGACCGAAGCTGGTCGCCCGGCTGGCGCGAGGCAACACGTCCAACCACGCGCTCACCCCGGCGGCCTGGCGATCGGCCAGCCGACCATTGATTCGGCCGGCCGTACCGCCGATTGCCGCCGGTTACCGCCGCAGGAACGCGCTCACCATCGGCAGCACGAACTCGGGCCGGATCACTCGCATATGCTTCGTGCCCGGCAAGACCGCCAGCTGCGCGTCCGGCAGCGATTGCTTCATCTCGACGGCGTGCTCGAGCCGGACGAAGTCGGCGTCGCCGATGATGATATCGGCCCGGCCTGGCTACCGGCTCGCGGTACAGGCCAGAACCACTACCCCGTTGCCGAGTTCGGTCACTCGGGTCAGCTCCAGTTCGGTCACCTGAAGGCCGGACCCGCTTGACAACGTCACACTAAACCGTTTAGGTTGATCCCCTAACGGTTAGGGGATGTCTGAGTGTCTGTGGGTGAGCCCGGCAAGGAAGCGCCTTCCGGCTATCAGCTGCGCGTCGTGCAGGAGGTGTTGCTGGCTCTCCTGGTCAAGGAGGCATCCCACGGCTACGAGTTGTACGCGCGGCTCCAGCTCGCGCTCGGCCCACTGGCCGAAGCGCTGAAGGAGAGCCAGGTGTACGTGACCCTGAACCGGCTCGAAAAGGCCGGGCTGGTCAGTGCGGAACGGGTCGGCCAGACCAGTGGCCAGGAGCGCAAGGTCTACGCGCTGACGGCGGCCGGGCGCGAGCGGGTCATGACCTGGCTGGACGACGTCAGCTGGCCCAAGCCGGCGCCGGCTGAGTTTCATCTCAAGCTGGTGGCCGCCGCGACCGCCGGGCTGGCGGATCCGGTGCGGCTCGTGGACGCGCAGCGCCACGCATTGCTGGCTGGGCTGGCCGCCGCCCAGCGGGCAGGGTTGGCCGAGCCGAGTGAGTCGTTGTCAGGCCTGCTGTTGGAGGGGGTGGTGCTCAGGCTGCAGGCGGACCTGCAGTGGCTGGAAGCCTGCGCCCGCTACTGGACGTCGAGAAGGGAACTGTGATGGTGGTCAGCGAGCCAATGACGAGGATGGGTCCGATCCTGTGCACGCGCGGATTGCAGATGCGATACGGCCAGGGGACGGGGCTGGTACGCGCGCTGGACGGGGTCGACCTGCAGGTCGCTCCCGGTGAGACGGTGGCCGTGATGGGGCCCAGCGGCAGCGGCAAGTCGACGCTGCTGCACCTGCTGGGCGGCCTGGACCGCCCGTCGGCCGGAGAGGTGTGGCTGGGCGGCCGCCGGATCGACGGGTTGAGTGAGCGGGCACTGAGCCGGTTGCGGCGGCAGCACATCGGATTCGTCTTCCAATCCTTCCACCTGCTGGAGGAGCTCACCGCCGCGGAGAACGTCGAACTGCCGGCGCTGTTGGCCGGACAGTCGCCGCGCACCGCGCGGCGGCGGGCGGTGGAACTGCTGGAGCGGGTCGGACTCGCCGACCGCGCCGGGCACCTGCCGTCGGAACTCTCCGGCGGCCAACGGCAGCGGGTCGCGATCGCCCGCGCGCTCAGCAACCAACCGCTGGTCGTGCTCGCCGACGAGCCCACCGGCAACCTCGACAGCGCCGCCACCGTGGAGGTGCTGCGGCTGCTCGACCACCTGCGGGCGGCGGGGCAGACATTCGTCATCGTGACCCACGACGCGCGGGTTGGGGCCACCGCCGACCGGCTGCTCACCATGCGCGACGGCGTCCTGGTCGAGGAGACCAGGCTCACCCGAGGCGGCAACGGCCAGCTCGCCGCGCTGGCGGGACTGGAGGGCTGACGCGTGGGTCGCATCCTGCTCGTTTGCCGGCTCGCCGTCCGAGACCTGCGCCGGCGCCCGGCCGAAGCCGCGCTGCTGCTGCTCGCGATCACCACCGCCACGACCGCGCTGACGCTGGGCAGCGTCCTGCACGGCGTGACCAGCGAGCCCTACCAGGCCACCCGGGAAGCGACGGCCGGGCCGGACGTGGTCGCCAGCGTCGCGCCAGCGGGCGACGGCCGGCCGGCCGACGTCGCCAGCCTGCGCGCCCTGGCGGAGGCACCAGGCGTCGTCGCGGCCAGCGGCCCGTACCCGTACGGCCAGACGATTGTGGAGGCCAACGGCGTCACCGCAACCGCGTGGACACAAGGCCGCGACACCGATCCCGTACGCGTGGATCAGCCCGCGCTCACCGATGGCACCTGGGTCCACGACGGAGGCGCGGTGCTGGAAGCGGGCTTCGCGGCGGCGCTCGGGGTCGGCGCCGGCGACCAGATCACTGTGGATGGAGAATCGTTCCGGGTAGCCGGGGTCGCGGTCACCGCCGCCGCGGACCCGTACCCCAAGGTGTGCTTCGCCCCCTGCCGGTCCGGCGAAACCCTGGAGGATGTACCCGAGGATCTCCCGGTCGACCCGGCCGACCTGCCGGGCGGCCCCGGGGGCACGTCGGGCCCGCCCGCGCCCTCGCCAGCGGAGCCACCGGTCGGCCCGCCGATCAGCGAGGCCTTCCCGCTCGGCGCCGCTGGCATTGTCGGCCCGAGCGGCCTGCTGTGGCTCACCGAGGCGGACGCCCGCGGTCTGTTCGCGGATCAGGACTCGCTGGGTTACGTGGTGAACCTGGCGCTGGCGGACCCGGCCGGGGCCTCGGAGTTCGTCGACGCGCACGGTCCGCAGGGTGCGGCGGCGGTCGAGCCGGCGGCACCGACGCTGGCCACGTGGACCAGCATCTTGGGCGAGCATGACCGGATCGTCGAGCAGAAGCGAGTCACCCTGCTGGTCGGCAGTTGGCTGCTGAGCGGGCTGGCGGTAGCCAGCATTGTGGTGCTCGTCGGCGGACGGCTGGCCGACCGGCTCCGCCGGGTCGGGCTCCTCAAGGCCGTGGGTGGCTCGCCGAGCCTGATCGCCGCCGTGCTGCTCGCCGAGCACGCGGCCGTGGCCCTGCTGGCGGCAGCGGCGGGGCTGACCGTCGGACGGGTGACCGCCCCGCTGCTCACCGAGCCCGGTGCCAGCCTGCTCGGCCGGGCCGGCGAGGTGCCGTTCACCCTCGCCACGATCGGGTTGGTGGTGGCGGTGGCACTCGGGATCGCCGGGCTGGCGACGCTCGTTCCGGCCCTCCGCGCCGCCCGCACCACCACCGCCAGCGCGCTGGCGGACACCGCCCGCCCACCGCGCCGGATGGCGTGGCTGATCGCGATGTCGGCCCGCATGCCGACTCCGCTGCTGCTCGCCGTCCGGGTCGCCGCCCGCCGGCCGCGCCGCACCCTGCTGGGCATCGTGGGAATCGCGATCACGGTCACCGGAATCGTCGCCGCGTTGGCGGCCCACGCTCACCGCGCCGCCGAACGGGCTCCGGGCGCCGATCCGCGTACCGAACTGAGCGAAGTGCTGCTGTTGATCACCGTCATGCTGGTGGTCCAGGCGGCCGTCAACGCGATCTGCATCGTCTGGGCGACCACCATCGACGCCAAGCGCTCCTCGGCCCTGGCCCGCGTGCTCGGCGCCACCCCGGGTCAGGTGAGCGTCGGGCTCTCCGTGGCACAGATGCTTCCCGCACTCGCCGGCGCCCTACTGGGGCTGGCGGGGGGAATCGGACTCGCCGAGTTCCTCGACGATGACGCGGTAACCATCCCGCCGGTCTGGCAACTGATCGCCCTCCTCCTGGGGTGCGTGCTCGTCATCGCCGCGCTCACCGCCACGCCAGCCCGGATCGGCGCCCGCCGCCCCGCGATGGAGGTCCTGCACGGGGAACGCCCGTAGCTCGGTCCGGTGACCCGGGGCGGGTTGGTGGTGACAGATCGGCCGCGTCGGTAGGTCGGGTTTGGACATACGAACGGCTTCTCGATCCGCGAACGCCGGTGGGTTACCTAGGCGAACTGTCCCTTACCGAGCTAGCCGAACTCGCGATTACGGCACGTTGTGCAGGTAAGGAACCGATGGTGGAGGTGCCGGGAATCGAACCCGGGTCCTTCGCCGCCTTGACAGGGCTTCTCCGAGCGCAGCTCGCTAGGTCTCTACTCGACCCCACCGATCACGCGAGCGAGTCGGTGTGACGGGCCCAGTCGCTGACTGGTCTCACCACCCGGTCCCCGCGACCGGGCCGGGTGGCCAGCCTCCTCGCTGATGCCGGTTACTGGGCCGGAGGCACTCCCAGACCGACAGACCCAACTGCTCGCCTTAGGCGGCGAGAGCGAGGTCAGCGCGCGTCTTAACGTCGGCGCTTGTTGGTTCCCGACGACCGATTATCGAGACGACGTCGGCTTCCTCGGCTCGCTTCCCCTGCCGCAACGCACGAAGTCGAGACCTTTCACCCCCTCGGCTACGCGGCGACCCTCGCCGCGCACGTTCAAGGGTAACGCCCGGCCCGCCACCCGTCATTCCGTATCCCCCGCCGCGTTGATCTAGGAGTTGTTCAGCCCAGAATCCGGCGAATCGGGCTGAACAACTCCTAGATCGGCGCGGCGTAACGGGGACTCAGCCGCACGGGTTGCCGTCGATCGTGCACCCGCCCGGGCGCTGGGCGAGCAGGCCCGGCAGGTCGAAGCTGAACTGCGTCGAGGCGCCGGCCGCCAACTCGGCGTCGACCGGTGTGAACAGCGCCTCCGTCCCGTCTTCGGCGTACTCCGCCCCGACCACGTTCGTCACGTCCTGGCCGGCGACGTCCACCCGGACCTCCCAGCCGGTGGCGGTGCCGGGGCCAGGATTCGTCACGGTGACCGTCACCGCGTATCCGCCCAGCCCGAGCAGCAGCCGGTCGGTGGCGGTCAGCTGCGCGGTCAGCACCGGCGGTGGCGGAGTGGGGGACGCGTCGGGCGGTCGGGGCGCGCCCGGCCCCGGCGCCGTACCCCGGCCACCGGCTTCCTCCGGCGCCGGCGGTGCGGTCGGGTCCGGGCCGCTCGCCGCGTCCACGCCGTCCTCGCCGGTGCCGGCGGACCCGTCGGCACCACCGGAGTCGTCCGTCCCGTCGGAGCCGCCGGACTCCTCGGCCGGCGAGCCGGGCGGCTCGGTGCCGCCGGGCTGTGTCCCCGCGTCCCCGGCCACGGTCGGGCCGGTGCCGGCGTCGACACCCTCCCCGATCATCGGTACCCCGGGCACGTTGACGATCGCGGCGAGCACCACCATCGCGAGCGCCGCCGCGGCCGCCCCGACCACCAGCGCCCGGGCCCAACCCGGCGCGACCGCGAGCCATCCCGGCCACGCCGGCCGCCGGACCGCCGGATCACCCGCCGGTGGCTCGGCCGCGCCGCCGGGTTCACCGCTGACCCGGTCATCGGCCGGCTTGCGAGGACCCGGGATCGCCGCGGCCGCCGCGCCGGCGCTCGCCGACGTGGCCAGCGAGCGGCCGGTGCGCCAGGCCCCGGTCGGCAGGTTCGCCGGTGGCCGCCGCTGCCGCGGGACCGTCACCGCGGTGGTCACCGGCCGGCCCGCCGCCACCGCGGCGTCGTCGCGAGCCTCCTCCGCCAGCGCGGCCAGCCGGTCCAGGGTCGCCGGCAACTGTTCTGCGAACAGCCGGGCGTACGTATCGCGCAGTGCCCGGCGCCGCAGGGTCGCCGGCGCCCCGATGAACCCGGTCTGCAGCACCAGCAGCTTGCTGCTGGCCCAGCTCCGGGTGATCTCCCAGGCGACCCGGGTGTGCAGCCGCTCGCCCTGCCAGCGCATCACGATCCGCTCCGGCGGCACCAGCTCGGTCACCTCCGCCGAGACCGGGCCGAGGAATCCGGGCAGCGTGCCGGGCTCCAGCGTGAACTCGGCCCCCTCCCGGGCCACCAGGTCGGTGGGCATGAACCACTCGCGCAGCAGCCGAGGCTCGGTGAGCGCCCGCCACACCAGCTCCGGGGGGTGCGGCAGCTCCACTTCGAGGCGGACCTCGGCCATGAGGCGAATATATGGTCGCCACCCGGCTCGCCGAGTCCCCCGCTCGGGTGGCGGTTACTCGATTCCTTTGACCCGACGCCCGACCGCTCGGCTGATTTCTCGGTCAGCATCCCGCTTGGCGAGATCCTGCCGCTTGTCGTAGGCCCGCTTCCCGCGCGCGAGCGCGAGCTCGACCTTGGCCCAGCCGTTGTTGAAGTAGACCGACAGCGGCACCAGCGTCAGCCCGCTCTCGCGCAGCTTCCCGATCAGCCGATCGATCTCGCGGCGATGCAGCAGCAGCTTACGCACCCGCCGGGGCGCGTGGTTGGTCCAGGTGCCCATCGCGTACTCCGGGATGTGCATCCCGTGCAGCCACAGCTCGCCACCGGACTCCTGCGCGAACGCGTCCACCAGCGAGGCCCGGCCGGCCCGCAACGACTTCACCTCGGTGCCGGTCAACGCCAGCCCGGCCTCGAACGTGTCGAGGATGGTGTAGTCGTGGCGAGCCTTGCGGTTGCTGGCGACCACCGTCCGCCCCGGCTGCTGCTTCTGCTTGCTCACCGCTCAAGATTAGAACGATGGCAGGAACGGGATCGGGTCGGTCGGTGTGCCGTCCAACCGGACCTCGAAGTGCAGGTGGTCCCCGGTAGAGGCGCCGGTGGTCCCGACCCGGCCGATCACCTCGCCCCGGCGTACCGATTGCCCTGGCCGGACCAGGATCTCGGACTGGTGAGCGTAGCAAGTGGACAGCCACTGTCCGTAGTGCCGGCCGTGGCTGAGGCAGGTGTAGTTGCCGTACCCGCCGTTCCAGCCGGCGGTGATGACCGTGCCGTCCCGGACCGCGTAGATCGGCGTGCCGCCCGGGGCGGCGATGTCCACCCCGGCGTGCAGCTGCCAGACCTGATAGAACGGGTCGAACCGCATGCCGTACGCACTGGACTGCCAACCCGCCACCGGCAGCAGGAACCCCTCGGGCGTGGCCGGTGCGGCCGCCGGCGGCGCCTCCCGCTCGGCCTGGCTCGCCTCCCATGCCCGCAGCTCATCGGCCAACCGCTCGGCCTCGGCCGCCGCCTCCTCGTAGCGCCGCAGACTCTCGTCGCGCTCCGCCTCGGCGACCTCGAGCGCCTCGGACTTGGCCTCGGCCAGCGCCTCCGCCTCCGCCAGCGCCTGATCCGCCGCCTGCTGGGCGGCCTCGGCCGCGGCCAGCGCCTCGGCGGTCGCCAGCCGGGTCGCCTCGGCTTCGTCGCGGGCCAGCGCCGCCTCGTTCTCGGCTTGCTTGGCGGCGAGCTGCGCCACCGTCAGCTCGTCGATCGCCGCCTGCTCGGCCTCGGCGACCTGGTCCAGGTAGCCGAGCCGGCTCACCGCCTCGGCCGGGCCGTCGGCCCGCAGCAGCAGGTTGACGCCGGCGAGCCGGCCGCCCATGTACGCGGCGACCGCGAACTCCGCCACCTCGTCGCGCGCCGCGTCGACCAGACGGACTGATTCGTCGTACCGGTCGCTCGCGGCCCGCAGGTCCGCCTCGGCGCGGTCCGCCGCCGCCTCGGCGCTTTTGGCCCGGACCCGGGCCGCGATCACTTCGCCACGAGCCTCGTCCGCGCGTACCTCGGCCGCTGGCAGCGCCGCGTCGGCCGCCGCATAGGCGGCGGCCGCTGCTTGCGCTCGATCGGTGGCGTACTCCAGGACCGAGGCGGCCTCGGCGGCGCGCGCCTCCGCCTGCTCGACCTCGTCCGGGGCCGGCTGGGCGAGCCCGGCGACCACCGCGAGCGCGAGCTGCGGCGCGGAGCTGGCGGGCGGCGCGGCGCTCACCGGCGCGATCAGCGCCGCCACGGCGAGGATTACCGTCCGGCGTACCATGCATACCTCCCGTCACTCCTGCCACGGAGGTTACGGGACGTATGCCGCAAGCGCTCCCTAAATCCTCAAAACGGGTGAATTACGACAACCCCCACCGTCACCCCTACTTCGGAAGGCGGAGGAACAGCGTGAACCATGCGGTGGTCGCGCAAAGGATGGTTGCGAACAGCGCCAGCGCCGGCAGGGTCAGCAGGATATTGCGCCAAGGTACCGGCGTCAGCACGGTCGACAGCGGCGCCAGCGGCCCGTCGATGAAAAAGACCTTGCCGCCGGCGAGCAGCCCGAACGCGACCAACGTGCCGATCAGCCCGGCCACCACCGCTTCCAGCACGAACGGAATCTGGATGAACCAGTTCGGCGCGCCGACCATCTTCATCACCGCGACCTCCCGGCGCCGGCTGTACGCCGCGACCGTGATCACGTTCATCACCAGCAACGCGCTTGCGCAAGCCATGATGATGGCGAAGGCCAGCGCCCCAATCTGGATCGCGTTCAGGATCGAGAAGATCTCCCCGACCAGCTCCTGCTGATCGACGATCTCGCTGATCCCCTCCACGGACCGGTACCGATCGCTGATCTCCGTAAACCGCTCCGGGTCGGTCAGCCGGACCCGGAACGACTCTGGCAGGGACTCCGCGTCGGTCGCCGCGACCAGTTCCGGCGAGTCGGCGAACAGGCTGCGGAACCGCTCGTACGCCTGCTCACGGCTCTCGAAGTAGTAGCTGGCGACCATCGGGTCGGTGCTGAGCGACTGATCGATCGCCGCTCGCTGCTCGTCGGTGATGTCCGGCGCGAGGAAGATCGAGACCTCCACCTGCGAGTAGTAGAGGTCGCGGATCTTGTCCACCTGGAGGAACAGCAACCCGCTGCCGCCGAGGAACCACAGCGACATCCCCATCGTGATGATCATCGCGATGGTCATCGTGACGTTGCGCCAGAGCCCGAGGGCGGCCTCGGACAGGACATACCTCGCGCGCATTACCCGTACACCCCTCGTGGCTGGTCACGGACGACCCGTCCGTTCTCGATCTCGATCACCCGCCGGCGCATCTGATTGACGATGTTGGAGTCGTGGGTGACCATCACCACCGTCGTGCCGGTGCGGTTGATCCGGTCCAGCAGCCGCATGATCTCGATCGACGTGTCCGGGTCGAGGTTGCCGGTCGGCTCGTCGGCGAGCAACACCAGCGGCCGGTTGACGAACGCTCTGGCCACCGCCACCCGCTGCTGTTCACCACCGGAAAGCTCGTGCGGGTACCGGTGCTCCTTGCCGCCGAGCCCGACCAGCTCCAGCACCTCGGGTACCACCCGCCGCGCCACACCCTGTGATCGGCCAATTACTTCTAGCGCGAACGCGACGTTCTCGTACGCGGTGCGGTTGGGCAGCAGCCGGAAGTCCTGGAAGACGCAGCCGATCGAGCGGCGGAAGGTCGGGATCCGCCAGGACGGCATGTTGCCGACGTCGCGATTGTTGACCACGACCCGGCCCTTGGTGGGGGTGATCTCCCGCAGCAGCAGCTTGATGATCGTGGACTTGCCGGCGCCGGATGGTCCGATGAAGAACACGAACTCGCCCTTCTCGATCCAGACGTCGACGTTGTCCAGCGAGGGTCGAGCTGCCTTTGGATAGGTCTTGGTCACACGCTCGAGCCGAATCACGGGTGCTGAGTCTACGCACCCACGGCCGTGGTCTCTACCGCGGCCGCTGACCAGGCCATCCGTCGCCGAACCGCGGTCCGCTGGCGGTCCCGCGGCCCGGCGGCGATCAAGCGGGACCGGCGCGACGATCACGCGGGGTCGGTACGACGATCATGGAGGTTCTCGACGCCCCGCCGACACGCCGAACCTCCATGATCGCCGCACGCGGGCTATTTCTGTTGCTGCAGCTGCTGGCTGCGGCGCCAGCGGATCGCGGCCTCGATGAAGCCGTCCAGATCGCCGTCGAAGACCGCGTTCGGGTTGCTGACCTCATAGTCGGTCCGCAGGTCCTTGACCATCTGGTACGGATGGAGCACGTACGACCGCATCTGATCGCCCCACGAGCCGGCGGCGTCGGTGCGCAGCTCCTTCATCGCCGCCTGCTCCTCGGCCCGCTTCCGCTCCAGCAGCCGGGCCTGCAGCACCCGCATCGCGGCCGCCCGGTTCTGCAGCTGCGACTTCTCGTTCTGGCAGGTGACCACGATCCCGGTCGGCAGGTGGGTGATCCGCACCGCCGAGTCGGTGGTGTTCACGCTCTGCCCGCCCGGCCCCGAGGACCGGAACACGTCGATCCGCAGCTCGTTCTCCGGGATTTCGATGTGGTCGGTCTGCTCCACCACCGGCAGTACCTCGACCCCGGCGAAGCTGGTTTGCCGGCGCGCCTGGTTGTCGAACGGGCTGATCCGGACCAGCCGGTGGGTGCCCGCCTCCACGCTCAGCGTCCCGTACGCGTAGGGGGCCTTGACCGCGAACGTCGCGGACTTGATGCCGGCCTCCTCCGCGTACGAGGTGTCGTAGACCTCGGTCGGGTAGCCGTGCCGCTCCGCCCAGCGCAGATACATCCGCAGCAGCATCTCGGCGAAGTCGGCGGCGTCCACACCACCGGCCCCGGCCCGGATCGCCACCAGCGCTTCCCGGGAGTCGTACTCGCCGGAGAGCAACGTCCGGGTCTCGAGCTCACCGATCGCTTTGGTGAGGGCGGTAATCTCCGCACCGACCTCCGCCAGCGAACCGGCGTCGCCTTCGGCCTCGGCGAGCTCATGCAGCACCCGCGCATCGTCGAGCTGGCGGCGCAACGCCTCCAGCCGAGCGATCTCCCCGTTCACCTGCGACAGCTTGGAGGTCACCTGCTGAGCGCGGGCCTGGTCCTCCCAGAGGTCCGGCGCGGCGGCTTCCTCCTCAAGCGAGGCACGCTGCCGGCGCAGCTCGGCGAGATCGAGAACCTCCTCGATGCCACGCAACGTCGCGTCGAGGCGCTGGAGCTGATCGGCGTAGTCGGCAACGTTCACGTCCACCAACAGTACGCCAACCGCCCGCTCGGCCGACGGGCTACTACCCTGCGACCCGGCCGGGCCGCGAGGGCCCGAGCTGCTAGGCGCCGGCTACGACTTGGCGGGGATCGTCTTGAGCCACGCCAGCGCCGCCTTGTGGTAGGCGATGGCGAACTCTAGCGCGGCCGCGCCGTAGTCGTCGCCCTCCTTCTTGGCCTCCTTGGCCTGTTCCCGGGCACGAGCCAGCTCCTGGTTGTGGTACTCGGTCGCGGTCTCCTGGAGCTTGCGCAGCTGCGTCGGGGACTGCTTGTCGCCGAACGCAACCCGCAGCGCCACCGAGTTGCGGAGCGCGTCACGGCTCGGCTCCTCGGTCAGCCACCGCAGGAACGCCCGCCGGCCGGCGGGTGTGATCGAGTAGGGCTGGCTCGACCGAGGACCAGGCTTGCCAAGCTTCACGTACCCGAGCTCGGCGAGCGCCGGCAGCTCCCGGTAAACCTGGCTACGAGTCATCGACCAGTATCGGCCGAGCCGCTCCTCCGCGGTGGCCATCAACTGACCGCCGGTCATCTGTCCTTCGTGCAGCAGACCCAGCAGGGCTGCCGCGGTTGCGTTAATTCCAGTCTGAGCCATGCTGTACACGCTGCCATGTTTTCGGCGGGCTGTCCACTATTTCCGGGAAAGTTCTCCACAGTAGTCCGCGCCACACTGGACGAGGAGTTCTACAATGAACCGTCTGTCACCGACTGTCCCGATGGGATCGCGCAGCGAATAGGATCCGGCGGACCGGCGGAGCGAAATCCACCGATCGAACCGCGGCCGGCGCGGCGGCGGCTCGAAGCACAAGCGACGTGCCCCCGGCGGGGATCCCCGCCGGGGGCACGGTTTCGGGATCGGGAGCGCTCCCGAGGCCGGCCGACCGCAGGAACGCTCCCGAGCCACGGGCACCCGAACCCGGCGGCACTGATCCGCGCATCCGGCAGCGAACCGCACACCCGGGCACCCAAGGGAAGCAGAAGGCGACTCGCAACCCGCGGGCACGCAACCCCGGCCCGCGCGAGCGCGCCGCCGCAACCGGACAGTCGGGGCCGCACCGGACAAGGGTGTAACCGCCGATGGATCCGAGCCGACGGATCAGAGCCGGCTGCGGAGCTCCCACAGTTCCGGATAGAAGCGCAACTCGACCCGCGACCGCAGATAGGCGCCGCCGGCCGACCCACCGGTGCCCGGCTTGGTGCCGATCTGGCGCTCCGCCATCAGCACGTGCCGGGCCCGCCACAACGCCCAGGCCTGGTCATGGGCGAGCAGCGCCTCGGCGAGGTCCCACAGCGAGCCATACCGCTCGCGGTCCGTAGCAATCGTCTCATATGCGGCAAATCGCTGCTCGGATTCGCCGACTTCGAACCCCGCGTGCCGGAGCACCGTGAGGAATCCGTCCCACAGGGACGGCTCGGCCAGCCGGGCATCGAGCCGCTTCCGCTCTTCGTCGGTCAAGCCCCGGAACCGTTTCGGGAACGCGGGGTCCTTCAACCCGGACAGGAACTCGATCTCCCGGAACTGCACCGACTGGAACCCCGACGCCGGCGCCAGGTTGGTACGGAACTCCAGAAAGTCCTGTGGCGTCATGGTGTCGATCACATCCAGCTGCGCCACCAGCACCCGTTGCACGGTCAGGCACCGGTCCAGCCGTACCCGTGGCAGATAGGTCTCGCCCACGAGCATCCGGTCCCGGGCGTCGGTCAGCTCCGCCAAGATCAACTTGAACCAGAGCTCGTAGACCTGATGGATCGTGATGAACAGCAGCTCGTCGTGCGCGGGCGGCGACGCCATCGGCACCTGTGCGTTGAGAATGTCGGCGAGCCGGAGGTAGGTGCCGTAGGTGAGCTTCCCACCCTGCTCGCCGAAGCTCGCCGGGCCACGGTAGTGGCCGCGGTCGTCCTCGATGTGATTCCCCATTCGCAAATCGTAGGCTAGGCGGCGTGGCCGGATCCCAGCCCACAGGAGACATCCCCCGTACCGCCTCGCCGCTCGTGCCGCGGGTGGCCGGCTTGTGCTTCGGCGGCGACTACAACCCCGAGCAGTGGCCGGAACAGACCTGGCGGGAAGACGCCCAGCTGATGCGGGAAGCCGGGGTCACGCTGGTGACCGTCGGTGTGTTCAGCTGGTCGATGCTCGAGCCGGCGCCGGGCAAGTACGAGTTCGGCTGGCTGGACCGGGTGCTGGAGATCCTGCACGACGCCGGGGTTGCGGTCGACCTCGCCACCGCCACCGCCTCGCCGCCACCGTGGTTCTCGGTCGCCCACCCGGAGGCGCTGCCGGTCGACGCCCACGGCAACCGGCTCAGCCACGGCAGCCGGCAGACCTTCTGCCCGAGCGCGCCGGCCTACCGGGAAGCCGCGCTGGCGCTGGTGAGCCGGCTCGCCGACCGGTACGCCGACCACCCGGCACTGGCGATGTGGCACGTCCACAACGAGTACGGCTGTCACAACGCCCGCTGCTACTGCGACACCACCGCGGCCGCGTTCCGGGACTGGCTGCGCGCCCGCTACCACGACCTCGACACGCTCAACGACCGGTGGGGCACCGCGTTCTGGTCGCAGCGGTTCACCGACTGGCAGCAGATCGTGCCGCCGCGGACCACCGGCAGCTACCCGAATCCCGGGCTGACCCTGGACTTCCACCGGTTCTCGTCGGACGCGCTGCGGGCGCTGTTCGTCGCGGAACGGGACCTGCTGCACGCGCGCACCCCCGGCATTCCGGTCACGACCAACCTCATCAGCAACGGCTTCACTCAGCTCGACTACTGGCAGTGGGCGGAAGAACTGACCGGCCCGGACCGGCTGGTCTCCGCCGACCACTACCTGATCGGCGAGGACCCCACGCCACCGGGCGCGCAGATCGCGTACGCCGCCGACACCGCCCGCTCGCTCGCCGGCGGCGGCAGCTGGCTGCTGATGGAGCACTCCACCAGCGCGGTCAACTGGCAGCCCCGCAACTTCGTCAAGCCGCCCGGGCAGCTGATCCGGGACAGCCTGGCGCACGTGGCGCGCGGCTCCGAGGGGGCGATGTTCTTCCAGTGGCGGGCCAGCCGGGCCGGTGCCGAGCGGTGGCACTCGGCGATGGTGCCGCACGCCGGCACCGACACCGCGGTCTGGCGGGAGGTGGTCACGCTCGGCGGGCACCTGCGCCGGCTGGGCGAGATCGCCGGGTCGGTGGTGGACGCCGAGGTGGCGGTGCTGCTGGACTACCCGAGCGGCTGGGCGGCCGAGGGTCCGGCACAGCCCAGTGTGGACATGGTCAGCTTCGACGAGGTATGCCGGTGGCACGCCGCCCTGTGGCGGCGGGGCGTCACCGCCAACCTGGCCCACCCCAGCCACGACCTGTCCCGCTACCGGCTGGTGCTGGCGCCCGCGCTGTACCTGCTCGACGACCCGGCCGTGGCGAACCTGGCGGCGTACGTCCGGGCCGGCGGGACGCTGCTGGTCGGGCCGTACAGCGGGGTGGTGGACGAGTTCGACCGGGTCCGGCTCGGCGGGTACCCGGGCGCGCTCCGGGAGCTGTTGGGGGTACGGGTGGAGCAGTACTGCCCGTTGCCGGCCGGCACGACGGTCGCGCTCGACAACGGCGCCACCGGCCGGGTCTGGGCCGAACAGGCGACCACCACCGGTGCCGACGTGGTCGCGTCGTACGTGGACGGTCCGCCGGCCGGCCGGCCGGCGCTGACCCGCCACCCGGTCGGCGACGGCACCGCCTGGTATCTCGGCACCCGGCTCACCCGACCCGGCCTGGACCGGTTGCTCGGCTCGCTCGGCGCGCACCCGCTGGTGCCGGGGCTGGACGCGGTCCGCCGCCGGCACCCGGACGGGCGGTCCTATCTGTTCCTGCTCAACCACGGCAGCACCGAGGTCACCGCCGAGGCGGCCGGCACCGACCTGCTCACCGGTGCGGAGCACGCGGGGCCGGTGACCGTGCCGGCCGGTGGCGTGATGGTGCTGCGGGAGCGGTTGTGAAGCGCACGACCGCCCGGCTCGCCGACGGCCGGGAGATCATCTACTTCGACGAGGACGACTCGGCGGTCCGCGAGCTCACCGACCACCGGCAACTGCCGTCCCGGCCACCCGCCTCGCAGCTGCGGTTCGACCGGCTGGTCGGCGAGTGGGTGGCGATCGCCGCGCACCGGCAGACCCGCACCTTCCTGCCGCCGTCCGACGAATGTCCACTCTGCCCGTCCCGGGCCGGCCGGCGCACCGAGATCCCGGCGAGCGACTATGACGTGGTGGTGTTCGAGAACCGGTTCCCGGCGTTCTCGGGCGAGACCGGTCGGTGCGAGGTGGTCTGCTTCACCTCCGACCACACCGCGTCGTTCGCCAGCCTGCCGCCGAGCCGGGTGCGGACGGTGATCGACGCGCTCGCCGACCGGACCGCGGAGCTGTCCGCGCAGCCGGCCACCGCGCAGGTGTTCTGTTTCGAGAACCGGGGCGTGGAGATCGGGGTCACGCTCCACCATCCGCACGGGCAGATCTACGCGTACCCGTTCCTGCCGCCCCGCACCGAGCGGATGCTCGCCGCCGCGCGCGAGCACGCCGCCCGGACCGGCGGTCGCAACCTTTACGCGGACCTGCTGGCGGCGGAGCGAGCAGCCGGCGAGCGAGTGGTCGCTGAGAACACACATTGGACGGCGTACGTGCCGGAGGCGGCGCGCTGGCCGTACGAGGTGCATCTGGCCCCCAACCGGGCGGTGCCGGACCTGCCCGCGCTCACCGCCGAGGAGCGGGACGCGTTCGGCCCGATCTACCTCGACCTGCTCCGCCGGTTCGACGGGTTGTTCGGGATCCCCGACCCGACGCCGTACATATCTGCCTGGCACCAGGCGCCGGTGCGGGCGGGCCGGGAGCTCGGCTACCTGCACCTGCAGCTCTACACGATCCGCCGGGCGCCCGGAAAGCTGAAGTATCTCGCCGGTTCCGAGTCGGCGATGGGCGTGTTCATCAACGACGTACCACCGGAAGCCGCCGCCGCGGCGCTCCGCGAAGCCGGCTGACCGCGGCCGAAGACTGGCCTCGCCTCGATACGGTGAGGAGATGGCTTCGAGGAAGTCGGTGATCCTGCTGCACGATCAGATGCAGGATGACCGGATCTGGGGCAGGCTCCGTCCGGAACTGGCCAGCTTCGCGGAGGTCCGGACGGTCCAGCCGCCGCCGCTGCACGTACTCGGAGCGAGGGCGTGGGCCGCGCACATCGCCGAGCACGCCCGAGCCGCGCTGCCCGCCGCGGTCGATCTGGCGGTCGGCCTCGGCGGCGCCGGGCAGGCCGCGGTCGAGTTGGTCGCCAGCGGCCACGCCGGCGCGGCCCTATTGATCAATCCCGATCGGGCGCCGGTCGTCGACGAGTCAACGGTGTGGGGTGAGCTGGCCGAGCCGGAAGCGGATGAGCGGCTGGACCAGTTCTTCGAGCGGCTCGAGCCGCACCTCGACGGGTTCACGGAGCATGGCACGCTCTCCGCCGAGGGGATCCAGGCGCTGGTCGACGCCACCTTCGCAACCGCCGACGAACCGGTTGACCCGGCCCAGCTGGACCTGCTGCGGCAGATGATGACCGAGCAGCTGACCGCCTCGGTGCCGGTGCGGTACGAGCAAGCGGCACCGGACCAGCCCAGCTGGCTGACCCTGCTGGAAGCCGTCCCCAGCCGGTGCACGGTGGCCATCGCCGCCGATCGGCGGATTGATGCATGGGCTGATTTCGAGACCTCACTGCGCGGCCGGGTGCCGGAGGTCGGGATCGTCCGGCTGGGGACCCCGGGCAACGACCTCCTCTGGCAGCCCGCTGAACTCGCCGGACTGATCCGCGACCTGCTCGACCGGTAGGAGCTCGTCCTCACCAGGTGGGCTCGAACCGGATCGAGTCGCCGTCGCCGGTGACGATGCCGGTCACCGGAAACTGCACCGGTTGCTCGAAGCTGCCGACGAACCGCCGGGTGCCGGTGACGACCGCCTCCCCCAGCCCGACCTCCGAGGTGCTGACGACCACCACCACTTGACCGAACTCCTCGCCCGGGGTCATCGCCAGCGCCGGATACTTCGTGATCCGCCACTGGACATCGCCCGCGCTCAGCGTCACCTGGTATCCGAACGGACAGTTGGGCGGCAGCAACTCGGTGCTCGCCGCGCATTGGTCGAGCCGCGCGTAGACCTGCCGCTCGATCTCCTCCCGAACCTCCGGCCGGACCTCGAGCGGCACCCGCACCTCGGTAGCCGCCTGCGGCGTCACCTGCGTCGACACCGACTGGGGCCGCCACAGTGGATCGCCGTCCGGAACACCGATCTCGTAGCTGCCCGGCAACGCCGGCAGGAGCCGCGGACCCTGCTCGTCCCGCGCCGCGAGCGGCAGTCCGTTGACGGTGATCTGCTCGGGGACGACGTCGGTGAGCATCAGCGAACCGATCCCGTCCACCACTAGCCACTCGTGGAACACCGAGTCGACCAGGCCACCGGCGCGCCGCAGCCGCAGCGTCGCGGTGTGCTCGCGGCCGTCGATGCCGAACTCGACCGTCACCTCCGCGCTCCGGTCCTCGACGCTCACGTCGGTGATCGACACCCCGTCCGGCGGGTGGTAGCCCTCGGCCGCCAGCACGTCATCGGTGAGCAGCTCGGCTCCCGGTTGGTCGCGTACCTCCGGCGCGCTCGCCGCCAGCGCCGCCGCGGCGTCGCGGTCGGCGAGCGCGCCGAAGAACGCCCGCACCGCGGACTCCGGTGCGGACACCGTGCCCCGCACCACCGCGACCGCGGCCACCAGCAGCAGCACCACCGCCAGTAGGACCGCGATCAGGAGCAGCTTGCGCCGGCCGATCCCGGGCCGATACTCCACAAAGACCGTACGCGGGTCGACGGCGGGCTCGGTCATCGGGCATCGGGGTCGGGGAGCGGGTACTGCCGGGCCGGGTCCTCGAGCCGCTCCAGTCGCAGCTCGCTCGCCGGGTGCGTGGCGCTCACGGACTGGCTCCAGCCATTCGCGGTGGTCTCGAACGAGCTGCCCAGCCGGGCGATCACCCGTCGCAGCCCGTCCCGGTAGCCGGCGAGCACCGCCCCCTGGTCGGCCCGGAACTCGGCCTGCCGGGTGTCGGCCGCCTGCAACGGCATGATGAAGTAGCGCACGGTCAGCAGCACCGGCCACAGCAGCAGCCACACCAGCAGGGCGATCAGCGGGTGCTTCAACTGCCGCATCACCCAGCCGGCGAAGCCGTAGATCAGGTAGAGCGGGAGCGCCACCCCGCGGACGAACGCCGCCGAGATCGCGTCGCCGTTCCGCCAGTGCACCAGCGCGTGGCTGACCACGCCGGCGATCACCTCTCGGTCATAGTCGAACTCGGTGAGCAGCCCGCGGCTGAGCACGATGTGTCGGGTGTACGCGATGGCGGTCGGCTCGGGGTTGTCATTGATCAGGATCGGTGGATGGTTCGGCAGTCCGAGCCGGCGCGCGCAGACCAGCACGATCGGCAGCAGCAGCGCCTGCTCCCGGCGACTGAGCCGGCGGGCGCCGGCGGCCCGCAGCAGCATCCGCTCGCACGCCACTCTGAACACTGTGTACAGCACGCCGAGCAGCATGCCGGCCGCCACCACCCCGAGCAGCCAGCCGAGGCCGGCCACCGGGTCGTCAGTGAACTGGTCGGCCCAGAACCACAGCAACGCGCCGACGAAGCCGAGCACCAGCCCGAGCAGGATGCCGAGTAGCCCGCTGAGCACCCCGCCGTCGCGCAGCAGGAACGAGTCGAGGATCGGGCTCACCAGCGGCAGATCAAGGGCTTCCGGGATGCCGCGCCGGAGTGGCGCCAGCGCTTCGGAGAACCACAGCAGCCCCATCACCACCGCGGACACGACCGCGACGAACAACGCGAACGGCAGGTAGAACCAGGTGGCCACCAGCGCGCCGAACACGCCCCGCCAGTTTCGGCCAAAGCCGACGCTGAGCCAGGCGAACGTGGTCGGGAAATGGCGGGGCCGGCCGGTCACCAGCCGCTCCGCGCTCGACGGCGGCGCCAGACCCTGCGACATGGTCGCCTCCGCGGGGGTAGACGAAGGACTAGGTGCTCAGTCTACCGATCGGGTCACGGTCGGCGCATGCCTCGCGAGGTCCCCCGGCAGTGCCACACCAGACCGATATCTATATCGGGAGCAGCTATCACCCCATGATCGCAAGACCTGTGGACAACTCCCTACCACGGCTGGCAGACCCTTGTGGACAACGCCCCGATCGCTTGCCCGATCCGGCATCCTGGCACTCATGTACTCGATTCCAGACGTGATCCGGGCCGCCCGCCGGCAGCGGGGCTGGGGTCAACGACAACTCGCTGAGGCGACCGGGGTCTCGCAACCCAACCTCGCGGCGATCGAGACCGGCGCCAGGGTGCCGTCGCTGGCGATGGTGCGCCGGCTGGTCAGCGCCTGTGGCCTGCAGTTGCGGTTCGAGCTGGAACCGCGCCACGCTGACCTCGACGCGGCGATGGCCAGGCTGCGCGAGCGCAAGCCGGACAGCCGGCTGACCGGCGCCGGCCTGCACGCGCTGATCACCCTGGTCCGGCTGGTCAGCGCCGGCGCCCCGCTGGTGCTGGATGGCCCGATCGCCGCCCGGGTCCACGGCGCGCCGGTCGCCGACAGCGTCCAGCGAGTCTGGTGCGCCCCGGCCGATCTCGACCGGCTGCGCACGGCCACCGCCGACTGCCGGCTCGACCTCCGGCCGGTCCAGCCGCGGTACGACGAGGACGACCGCCCGATCATCCACGAGGGTGACCAGGTACGGATCGGCGCGGGCACGGTGACGGTGGGCGCCGGGCCACTCCGACGGCGGCCGATCGAGCTGCTCGGCGTACCGGTCATGGTGGTCGAGGCCGACCAGCTGCCGCACTATCCGGAGTGGACGCCGCGAGACCGGCTGGCGGTGAGCCGCCTGCTCCGGCTGCTTGACAACCCCGGGTGATATCTGGTCGCGATATAGATATCGCCCCGATTGCCTACTGCCGGAGCGAGGCGGCCGGCACCAACCAGCTCAGCCCTGCTTGAGCGCGGCGGCGAGCCGGTCGGCGAGTGCGGTCATGAACTCGTCGGTGGTGAGCCAGCCGGTGTCGCCACCGACCAGCAGCGCCAGGTCCTTGGTCATCTGGCCGCCCTCGACCGTCGCCACGCAGACCCGCTCCACCGTCTCGGCGAAGTTGATCAGGGCCTGGTTGTCGTCGAGCTTGCCGCGGTGGGCGAGCCCGCGGGTCCAGGCGAAGATCGACGCGATCGGGTTGGTGGAGGTCTTCTCGCCGCGCTGCCAGGCCCGGTAGTGCCGGGTCACGGTGCCGTGCGCCGCCTCCGCCTCGACCGTCCGGCCGTCCGGGGTCATCAGCACGCTGGTCATCAGGCCGAGCGACCCGAACCCCTGCGCCACCGTGTCCGACTGCACGTCGCCGTCGTAGTTCTTGGCGGCCCAGACGAAGCCGCCCTCCCACTTGAGCGCCTGCGCCACCATGTCGTCGATCAGCCGGTGCTCGTAGGTCAGCCCGGCCGCCTCGAAGTCGGCCTTGAACTCGTTCTCGTAGACCTCCTGGAACAGGTCCTTGAACCGCCCGTCGTACGCCTTGAGGATGGTGTTCTTGGTCGACAGGTAGACCGGGTACCGGCGGTCCAGCCCGTACCGGAACGAGGCCCGGGCGAAGTCGCGGATCGAGTCGTCGAAGTTGTACATCCCGAGCGCCACCCCGCCGCCGGGGAAGTTGGCGACCTCGAACTCCATCGGCTCGCCGCCGTCGGCCGGCTGGTAGGTGATCGTCACCTTGCCCGGCCCGGGCACCACGAAGTCGGCGGCCTTGTACTGGTCGCCGTGCGCGTGCCGGCCGATCACGATCGGCTTCGTCCAGCCCGGCACCAGCCGCGGCACGTTGCGCATGATGATCGGCTCGCGGAACACCACCCCGCCGAGGATGTTCCGGATCGTGCCGTTCGGCGAGCGCCACATCTTCTTCAGCCCGAACTCTTCCACCCGGGCCTCGTCCGGCGTGATGGTCGCGCACTTCACGCCGACCCCGTGCCGCTTGATCGCCTCGGCGGCGTCGATCGTCACCTGGTCGTCGGTGGCATCCCGGTGCTGGATCGACAGGTCGTAGTACTCCAGCGGAATATCCAGGTACGGCAGGATCAGCTGCTCCCGGATCTGCTTCCAGATGATCCGGGTCATCTCGTCGCCGTCGAGCTCGACGACCGGATTGGTCACCTTGATCTTCGCCACCGGGGCGCTCCTCCCTTGACGCACGTGTTTAGCAGTACGAGCGTACTGCATCAGCCCAGCAGCCCGTACACTGCCCAGCATGGCAGTCACCCGGACCGTTGGCACGGCGACGCTGATCGCGCTCGAGGACGGTGACGGGCCGTTCTTCAAACCCCGGCAGGAGGCGTTCCCGGACGCCACCGCCGACCACTGGCGGCGCGCCGACGCGCTCGACCCGGCCGCGGTCAGCGCCGGCGGCGAATGGTGGCTGCGGTTCCGGTGCTTCGCGATCCGGCTCGACGACGGCCGGGTCGTGCTGGTCGACGCCGGGATCGGGCCGGCCGACTCCCCCGCCGCGAGCTGGGCGCCGGTGCCCGGCCAGCTGCCGGCGGAGCTGGCCGCCGCCGGGATCGACCCGGCCGACGTGCGCGAGGTGGTGCTCACCCACCTGCACACCGATCACATCGGCTGGGCGGTGACCGACCACCGGCCGTACTTCCGGAACGCCCGCTACCTGCTGCAGCGCGCCGAACACGCGGCGGTGGACCGGCTGAACCCGAGCCTGCGAGAGCGTTTGCTCGACCCGCTCCGGTCCACCGGCCAGCTGTCGCTGGTCGACGGCGACGTCATCGTCGCGGGGCCGGTCCGGACCCTCGCCACCCCCGGCCACACGCCCGGGCACCAGTCGGTGCTGATCGACGCCGGCGACGACGCGGTGCTGGTCACCGGCGACCTGCTGGTGCACGCGGTGCAGCTGGTCGACCCGGAGCTGGCGTACGCGATCGAGACCGACCCGCTGGTGGCGCGGGAGTCGCGCACCCGGCAGCTGACCGAGCTGAGCGCGCGCGGCGGGGTGCTCGCGACCGCGCATCTGGGCGAGCCGTTCCTCGCCTTCACGCCCAGCGGATGGGCGCCCGTCCCGCCTCGGTGAGGGCGGCGTTGATGGCGCTGAACGGCCGGCTGCCGAGGAACCCGCGGACGTTCGCCGGGCTCGGGTGACCGGCCTTCAGCACCACGTGCTGCGGCGCGGTCACCAGCGGCGCCTTCTTGTGCGCGTACGCCCCCCAGAGCGCGAACACCACCCGGGCCGGCTCGTCGTTGAGGGCCAGGATCGCGGCGTCGGTGACGTGCTCCCAGCCCCGGCGGGCGTGCGAGCCGGGTTGGCCGGCCCGGACCGTCAGGACCGCGTTGAGCAGCAGCACCCCCTGCCGGGCCCAGCCGGTGAGGTCACCGTCGGCGGGTGGCGGTACGTCGAGATCGGCGCGCAGCTCCTTGTAGATGTTGCGCAGCGACGGCGGGATCGGGACGCCGGGCCGGACGCTGAAGCTCAACCCATGCGCCTGGCCCGGCCGGTGGTACGGGTCCTGGCCGAGGATCAGCACCCGGGCCTCGCTGAGCGGGCAGAGCCGGAACGCGGTGAACAGGTCCGGTAACGGCGGGTAGACGGTCTCGGTCTGGTACTCGGCGGTCACGAACGCATCGAGCGCCGCCACGGTGGCCGGGTCCAGGTGCGGCTTCATCGCCGCCCGCCAGTCCTCGGGCAGCCGCGCCAAAAGGTCCATCGGCATTATTCTCCCGGACCGGTACCGTGGGTTGATGGCAGGCCTGGTGCTCGGTCCGCAGTTGCGGTTCGCGGACGAGACGAGCGTGACCGTCTGGGTGGAGACCGAGGCGCCCGGCACGGTGACTGTGCGGTGCCCGGCCACCCCGGCGGTGTCCCGACCCACCTTCACCGTCCACGGTCATCACTACGCGATCGTCCCGCTGGTCGGGCTGCCGACCGGCGGCAGCTGGCCGTACACGGTGGAGCTCGACGGTGAGCAGGTGTGGCCGGTCGACGAGGAGTTCCCGGCCAGCGAGCTGCGCACGATCGACCCGGCGCAGCCGCTGCGGGTGGTGTTCGGCTCCTGCCGGACCACCCGCGCCGCACGATCTCAGCCACACCCTGACGCACGGCGTGGACGTGCTCCGTTCGTACGCCTATCGGCTGGTCACCGACGGCGCGGCGGCGCGGCCGTCGCTGCTGCTGATGCTCGGCGACCAGGTGTACGCGGATGAGCCGCCGCCGGAGATGCTGGAGCTGATCCGGCAGCGGCGCGGCACCGACCAGGAGCCGGTCGACGAGATCGCCGACTTCGTCGAGTACGCCGAGCTGTACCGGCTGGCCTGGTCCGACCCGGCGCTGCGGTGGCTACTGTCGACCGTCCCGAGCGCGATGATCTTCGACGACCACGACCTGCGGGACGACTGGAACACCTCGCACGCCTGGCGGGAGCGGATGCGGGCGCAGGCCTGGTGGCGCCGGCGGGTGGTGGCCGGGCTCGGCGCGTACTGGGTCTACCAGCACCTGGGCAACCTGTCCCCGGCCGAGCTGGACGAGGACCCGGTGCTGGCGAAGCTGCGCGCGGCCGACGGCGACGGTGGCGCGGTGCTGGACGAGTTCGCCTGGGCGGTGGACAGCGACCCGGAGCGGTACCGGTGGAGCGTCGCCCGCGACTACGGCCGGACTCGGATCATCCTGCTCGACTCGCGGTGCGCCCGGGTGCTCACCCCCGGCGACCGGGCGATGCTGGACGCGGCGGAGTGGGACTGGTTCGAGGGGTACGCCACCGGCGACGTCGACCACCTGGTGATCGGCAGCTCGCTGCCGGTGCTGCTGCCGCAGGGACTGCACCAGCTGGAGCGGTGGAACGAGGCGGTCTGCGATGGGGTGTGGGGGCGCCGGGCGGCGCAGGTGGCCGAGCGGCTGCGGGAGTCGGTCGATCTGGAGCACTGGGGCGCGTTCCGGGTCTCGTTCGACGCGCTCGCCACCCGGATCCGCGAGATCGCAAGTGGACAGCGTGGCGACCCGCCGGCGACCGTGCTGTTCCTCTCCGGCGACGTGCACTACTCCTATCTGGCCAGAGCCCGGCTGCGGCGGGCCAGCAGCCGGGTCTACCAGATTGTCTGCTCGCCGATCCGCAATCCGCTGAAGCGGATCTGGCGGCTGCTCAACGTGGTCGCCTCGTTCGGGATCGCCGGCGTGATGGGCAGGTTGCTGGCCCGGGCGGCGGGCGTGCGCCGGCCACCATTCGGCTGGACGATCCGGCGGGGACCGTACTTCGCCAACGCGATCGGCACGCTCGAGTTCGCCGGCCGGCAGGTCACGCTCCGGCTGGAGACCGCGGCGATGACCGAAAGCGACCCACCGTCGATGAAGCCGATCGCCGAGCAGCCGCTCACGTAGCGGGCCCGCTCGGCACTCAGCTGCCGTGGTAGAGCCGGCGCATGTCCACCAGCTCGACGTCGTCGCGGCTGGCGGCGGTCCGCTGCAGCGGCTTGGTGAAGCCACCGCGGGAGAACAGCAGCAGCCGCGGCGGCCCCGCCAGCCGGTCGGCGGGAAGCAGCTCCCGAAGATGTTCCAGCCGGGCCAGCTGGTCGCCATCGACCTTGCCGGTGGTGCTCTTCACCTCACCGATCGCACGCACCACATCGGACTCGTACGGGCGCCGTTCGACCACCACCACGTCCAGCTCGTGGCTGCGGCGGTGGGTCGGGCAGGCGATGGTGGCGGGCCGCACGGTGCTCGCCCGCCCGCCGAGCGTCGCCGGATCGGCGTACCAGTGGCACCATTGCCGCGCCAGCTCCTCCAGGTGCGGGCCGTAGATCCGGCTGGCGACGAGGTCGGCGCACTCCTGCCAGACCCGCCGACCCGCGCCACCGACCAGATCCGCTTCGTGCGGCCCGACCAGCAGGTGATGGGTTCGCAGCATCGGCTCGGCGATCCGGTAGTACGGCCGCCGCTTCCGCAACGGGTCCTCGACCCGCTCGATCAGCTGGGTGCTCTCGAGCACCGCGAGCGGATGACTGAGCGACTGGTCCGACCGCCCTAGCGCGGTCGCGATTTCACTCCGGCGGGTGTACCCGCGGACCACCGCGCTGAGCACCGCGTAGTAGAGCCGGGTGTCGGTCAGCTCCGGCTGTTCCTGCAGCAGCACGGCGCCCTCGCGGAACAGCGCCGAGGCCGGGCCGAGCGGGCCGGCCACCACCCAGTCGTCGAAGTCCCGGTCCGAAGTGGGCAGCCACGGCGCCATCTCCCGGTACGCGGGGGTCCCGCCGACCAGCGCGTGCACCCGGAAGGCAACATCGGGCTGGTCGGCGAGCCCCCAGAACGCGGCCGCGTCCCGGAACCGGAACGGGTGCACCATCATTTCCAGGACCGCCCGCCCGCGCAGCGGCGCCGGACCGGCGAGCAGTCCGCGCATCGTGCTCAACGCGCTCCCGCACAGCACCAGCCGGGCCTTGCTGCGGGTCGCGGCCCGGCTGGTCGGCCCGAGCGCGATCTGCAGGAACGAGGGCAGCGCCGGCTCGGCGTAGACCAAGTACGAGAACTCGTCGATGAAGATCAGTGCCGGCCGGTCGCCTCGCTCACCCACTCGCAGCAGCGCGTCGACCGCCGCCTCCCACTCCCGGAAGACCAGGTCGGCGCTGTCGGTGAAGGCCGCCACCGCCCGCGACAGGCGATCCAGGTTCTGCTTCGACGACTGCGGCAACGCGGTGAAGACGAAGCCACCGGTCTGCCTCGCCAGCAGGTCGAGCAGCAGGGTCTTGCCCTGCCGGCGGCGGCCGTAGACGATCCCGAGCGTCGCGCCGGGCCGGTCGTCGGTCGCGAACCGCGACAGCGCAGCCCACTCCTGCGCTCGGTCGTGCAGGATCGCCGGCTTCGGCAGCTCGGTCACGCGGGAATTATAACCCGAGTTTTTAAAACTCGACTTTTATATTTGCGCGGCCGAGCTGAGGTGCCGGCGGCTGGGCGCTGGCTTCCGCGTGGTCGGCTGCTCAGAGGTTGGCGACGTCGGCCTGCTTGGCGCGGACCGCCTCGGCCGCCTCCAGCAGCGCGGCGCGCTCGGAGTCGGTCAGCGGCGTCTCGACCACCCGCCGGACCCCGGTCGCTCCGATCTCCGCCTCCACCCCGAGGTAGACCCCGGAGATGCCGTACTCGCCGTCGACCCAGGCGCAGACCGGCATCACCACGCCGGAGTCCTCGGCGATCGCGCGGGCCATCCGGGCCGCCGCCGCGGACGGGGCGAAGTAGGCCGAGCCGGTCTTCAGCAGCGCCACCACCTCCGCGCCGCCGTTGCGGGTCTTGACCACCAGCTCCTCGATCTTCTCGGCCGGGAGCAGGTCGGTCAGCGGGGTCCCGTTGACCGTGCACCGGGACGGCACCGGCACCATCGTGTCGCCGTGCGACCCGAGCGTGAGCGTCTTGACCGAGCCGACCGGCACCGCCAGCGCCTCGGCCACGTTGTTGGTGAACCGGGCGGTGTCGAGCATCCCGGCCTGGCCGAGGATCCGGTGCTTCGGGAACTGGGTGGCCTGCTGCGCGAGTGCGGTCATCTCGTCCAGCGGGTTGGTCACAACGATCACCACCGCGTTCGGCGCGAACTTCGCGACGTTCTCCGCCACCTGCCGGACGATCTTCGCGTTGACCTCCAGCAGATCCATCCGGCTCATCCCCGGCTTGCGCGGCAGCCCGGCCGTGATCACCACGATGTCCGAGCCCTCGATCGCCTCGTACCCCTCCCCGTTCGGGCCGGTGGTGACGCCGACGACGGTGGTCTCGAAGCCCTCGATCGGCCGGGACTGGTTGATGTCCAGCGCCAGCCCTTCGGGTTTCCCTTCGACGATGTCGGTGAGCACGACCGTGTCGAAGATGTCGTACTCGGCGAGCCGCTGGGCGGTGGTGGACCCGTAGAAGCCGGCCCCGACGACAGTTGCCTTCTTGCCAGTACCCATGACCGCACCCTAGTGCGGCCTCAGCACCACCCCGACACCGGGTCACCGGTGCCGGTCCAGAGATAGGCGTCACTGACCCAGCCGCCGCCGGCGAGCCGGTTCCACAGGTTGGTGGTGTAGCCGCCGCGTCCGGTGTGGCTGGTGCCGCGCGCCGAGCACTCGATCCGGACGGTCGCTCCGTCCGCCAGCGTGCCTATCACCGGGTGCGAGGTCCCCGGCCCCGACCGCCGGTTCAGGACCCCGCCGCCGTCGGTGTCCACGATGCCCTCACTGAACCCGAGCGCCCCGTAGTTGTGCAGGGTGCCGCCGACCGCCACCCGGCGGGAACCGTGCCAGGCGGTCCCTTCGTACGGCTGGGCGCCGGCCCGGATCACCCATTTGCCGAAGTTGTGCCGGGCGATGTCCACATAGTCCCCGTTGCGGCGGAGCGAGAAGTGGACGTGCGGGCCGGTGGCGCTGCCGCCGCACGAGACGTCGGTGCCGATCCGTCCGAGGTAGTCACCGGTCGCGACCCGCCGCCCGTCCGCCGAGATCGGGTCGTGCAGGTGGTAGTAGTCGGTCTCGAACCCGCGGTCGTGCACCACCCGCAGCCAGCCCGGACACAGCCGGTACGCGAGGCCGGCCCGGACGGCGAGCACCCGGCCGTCCCCGCCGGCGAGGTCGATCGAGCTGTTCGCCCGGCCGGACATCGGGTGCGGGCCACCGGTGAACCGCCAGGCCTGGCCGACCGCGTACGGCAGCCGCATCCCGGTCCGGAAGTCCGGCGCGGCGGCGACGCTCTCAGTGAGCTCGCCGAACGCCGCCCGCTCGGCCGGCCGGAGCACCGGCGCTTGCCGGCTCAGCGCCCCGAAGCCGGCCGATCCCTCCAGCGCCACCCGCCAGCGTTCGCCCTCCCGCCGGGCCAGCCACAGCCATCCGTACGGATAACCGCCGGTGCGCTGGACGGCGGTGCCGAACGCCCAGCCGGCCTGGTCCCGGCGCAGCACGCTCACCTGGCCGCCGGCCAGATCGGGCCGGTCCGGGGCCGGCACGGCGGCGGTCATCGCCGCGGTCACCGCCTCGACCAGCGGATCCGGGCTGCCGGGTTGCCGGGCCGCCGCTGCCGGCAGCGCCGAGGTTTGCGGCACGGCGAGCAGGAGCGCCGCGAGCAACCCGAGCAGCCGCATTCAGCCCCGCTCCGCCAGCTCGACCACGTTGCGCAGCAGCATCGCGCGGGTCATCGGGCCGACCCCGCCCGGCATCGGCGCCAGGTAGCCGGCGACCTCACGGACCGCCGGGTCCACGTCACCGACCAGCTGGGTCTTGCCCGTCTCGGTGGTGACCCGGGTGATGCCGACGTCGAGCACGGTCGCGCCCGGCCGGATCATGTCGGGCTTGAGCAGCCCCGGCACGCCGGCCGCGGCCACCACGATGTCGGCCCGGCGGGTATGGGCGGCGAGGTCCCGGGTCCGGGTGTGGCACAAGGTCACGGTCGCGTTCTCGGTGCGCCGGGTGAGCAGCAGCCCGAGCGGCCGGCCGACCGTCACGCCGCGGCCGATCACCACCACCTCGGCCCCTTCGATCGGCACCTGGTACGCCCGGAGCAGCTCGACGATGCCCCTCGGGGTGCACGGCAGCGGGGCCGGCACGCCGAGCACCAACCGGCCGAGGTTGACCGGGTGCAGCCCGTCGGCGTCCTTGGCCGGGTCCACCAGCTCCAGCACCCGCTGCTCGTCAAGCCCTGCCGGCAACGGCAGCTGGACGAGGTAGCCGGTGCAGGCCGGGTCGGCGTTGAGGTCGGCCACCGCCGCCTCGACCTCGGCCTGGCTGGCGGTGGCGGGCAGGTCCCGGCGGATCGAGGCGATCCCGACCTCGGCGCAGTCCCGATGCTTGCCGGCGACGTAGGCCCGGGAGCCGGGGTCATCCCCGACCAGGATGGTGCCGAGCCCGGGGGTCCGCCCCTTGGCGGCCAGCGCCTTGATCCGTACCCGTAGATCTTCTTTGACCGCAGCGGCGGTCGCTTTGCCATCTAGCAGCGTCGCTACCACCGTCCGATCCTCCCATGCCACCGGCCCGGCCAACTTGAGTGGTTATGGCCGATTTGTCCCCGATTATAGCTGATTTAGAAAATCAGCCCAAACACCAGCTACGGCGCCGCGGGAGGTGGGCCGGATCAGTGGAAGAAGTGCCGGGCGCCGGTGAGGTAGAGGGTGAGGCCGGCCGCCGCGGCCGCCGCGATCACCTCCTGGTCGCGGACCGACCCGCCGGGTTGCACCACCGCCCGCACCCCGGCTTCGGCGAGCACCTGCAGCCCGTCCGGGAACGGGAAGTACGCGTCCGAGGCGGCGACCGCGCCGCGCGCCCGATCGGCGCCGGCCCGGGCGACCGCCAGCCGTGCGGCGTCCACCCGGTTCACCTGGCCCATCCCGATCCCGACCGTGGCGCCGCCGTTGGCGAGCAGGATCGCGTTGGACTTAATCGACCGGATCGCCCGCCATGCGAACCCCAGATCCGCCAGCGTCTGCTCGTCCGCGGCCGGACCGGCCACCAGCTTCCAGGCGGCCGGGTCGTCGCCGGGTGCGTCGATCCGGTCGGCGAGCTGCACCAGCACGCCCCCGCCGATCTGCCGCCACTCGGCGGGCAGCGGCTGCCACGGCGGCGCGGCGAGCACCCGCAGGTTCTTCCGGCCGGCCAGAATCTCCACCGCCCCATCCTCATAGGAGGGCGCGATGATCACCTCGGTGAAGATCTCCGCGACCTGCTCCGCCATCGCCACGGTCACCGGCCGGTTGACCGCGATCACCCCGCCGAACGCGGAGACCGGGTCACAGGCGTGGGCGTTCCGGTGCGCCTGCGCCACATCGCTGGCCACCGCGATCCCGCACGGGTTGGTGTGCTTGACGATCGCGACGCACGGGTCGGTGAAGTCGTGCACGGCGCGCCACGCCGCCTCGGCGTCCACATAGTTGTTGTAGGACATCTCCTTGCCGTGCAGCTGCTTCGCCTGTGCCAGGCCGGGCGGGGCGGCCCGGTTGGCATAGAGCGCGGCCGCCTGGTGCGGGTTCTCGCCGTACCGCAGCACGTTGGTCCGGCGCAGCGCCAGCCCGGCGAACTCCGGCCAGCCGGACTCGTCCGGCGCCAGCTGCGCCGAGCACCACTCGGCCACCGCCAGGTCGTACTCGGCGATCATCGCGAACGCGCGGGCCGCCAGCGCACGTCGCTGGGCGAGCGTGAAGCCGCCCTCGGCGAGTGCCGAGATGACTTCGGGATAGCCGGCCGGCGAGGTCACCACCGCGACGTTGGCGAAGTTCTTCGCGGCGGCACGCACCATCGCCGGACCACCGATGTCGATCTGCTCCACCGTCTCCGGCTCGCTCGCACCGGCCGCGACCGTCTCAGCGAACGGGTACAGATTGGACACCAACAGCTCGAACGGTGCCAGCCCGAGCTCGGCGAGCTGGGCCGCATGCGACTCCCGGCCGACATCCGCGAGCAGCCCGGCATGCACAGCCGGGTGCAGCGTCTTCACCCGACCGTCCAGGCACTCCGGGAACCCGGTGAGTTCCTCCACTCGGGTGACCGGCACGCCGGCCGCTTCGATCGCGGCCGCGGTGGAACCGGTGGAGACGATCTGCACGCCGGCGTCGTGCAGCGCCTTCGCGAGCTCCGCCAGCCCGGTCTTGTCGTACACACTCACCAGTGCCCGCCGGATCGCGCGCCGCGTCATGGGATCGTGACCTTCCTTCCGGTGACCGTCCAGCCTTCCCGAGCCAGCCGCCCGACGTACGTCACCAACTGCCGCCGCTCGGCTTCTTTGATCCGCTCGGTCAGTGTCTCCACTGTGTCATCGTCCAGGACCGGCACGGCCACCTGCGCGATGATCGGGCCGGCGTCGACCCCTTCGTCGACAAAGAACAGCGTGGCGCCGGTGACCTTCACGCCATACTCGAACGCGTCTCGCGGTCCGTGGATGCCGGGGAACGCCGGCAGCAATGAGTTGTGGGTGTTGATGACCCGCCCCTGGAACGCGTCCAGGAACGGCGGCCCCACCAGCTTGAGGAACCCCGCAAGCACGATCAGGTCCGGCTCGAACGCGGCGACTCGCGCGGTGAGCGCCTTGTCCCAGTCGGCCCGGGACGGATGGTCGGCGACCCGCTCGACGAAGGTCGGGACGCCGGCGCGGGCCGCCCGGTCGAGGCCGGCGACGCCGGGCCGGTCGGAGCCGACCGCCACCACCCGGGCGCCGTACGTCGGGTCGGCGCTGGCATCCAGCAGTGCCTGCAGGTTGGTGCCGGATCCGGAGAGCAGAACGACGAGGCGCGCGGTCACTCACCACACGTTACCGACGCAAGAAGAACCTTAAGACTTCGGGGGACACCATCCCGAACCGCCCGAAACTTGCTTCCGTCCGGTAATCTGCCTGAGTCGTACAGACTGACCACTGCTACTACCCCTTGGAGCATCGGAAGCACGGAACGTACACACCGGAGTCACGCCGGACCCGAGTGCTTAACCGATCGGGGGGTTGACGGGCTCGGTGAGCAGCCCTCATGATCTGCGGGGGTCGTCGCACCAAAATGGGAGGAACAAAACCATGACCGCACCTGGCGCACCCGCTGCTGCCGGTAACGACAAGTCCACGCTGTTCGGCATTCTCGGTCTCGTCATCGGGCTGATCTGCTGCGGCCCGGCCGGCATCGTGCTCGGGATCCTGAGCATCAACCAGGCCAAGCAGCACGGCAGCTCGCCGGCGCTCGGTTGGGCGGCTGTCATCGTCTCCGTGCTCGGCATCCTGGTGAACATCTACGTGTCGACGCAGGTGCTGTAGCGGCCCCGCACCGAGCTACCGATGGCGGTGCCCGCCCGGCGGGCACCGCCATCGCGCGTCTTAGGGACCGTTAGCTCGAGCGGGGGTCGCGGCGGCGGGTGAGCAACGCGGTCGCGGCGGCGCTCGCCAGCGCGCCGGCCATCACCGTCGCCGTCGAAAACCCGGCCACCAACACCGGATCCGGGCCGAACTCGGCCAGCCGGCCGGCCGCCACCGAGCCGCCCGAGGCGGCGGCGACCAACCCGAGCGCCGCGCCGGCGACCACACCGGACACCAGCGCCCCGAGCAACGGCCGCGTCCAGCCGGTGCCACCGCGGCCCACCAACCACCCGGCGATCGCGCCGGCCACCACCGGCACCGCCAGCAACACCGCCCCGACCGTCGGCAGCGCGCTCTCCGGCAGTCCGGCGAACACCGGCAGGGCGGGCAGCGGCCCGACCGTCACCTCGCTACTGCGTACCACCGTGTCGGTGCCGACCGCGAACCCCGGACCGACCAGATAGGCCGCCGCCCAGCCGGCGAGGTTCGGCGCGTACGCCGCGCACAGTACGGTCAGCCCGGCCTGGCCGGCGACATCGGTGCCGTAGGCGGCGAGGATGTCCGCGGCCGGGCCACCGTTGCCGGCGATCGCCACCCCGGCGACCGCGGCGCCGGTCGCGAGCACCAGCATCGCCGCGATCACGCCCGCCTTCGCCCCGAGCCACAGCGCCGGCGGCACCCGGTCGAGCCAGCGGGCCAGCACCCCGGTGGTCCGCAGCGAGCCGTACCAGGCGGCGAGGAACCCGAACCCGGCCAGCGTCAGCACCACCCGCGGCAGCGCGCCGGCCGGCTGCCCGCCGGCGACCGCGAGCACCGCCCCGATCGCGGCGTAGCCGACCGCGACCGCACCGGCCGCGCGCAGCGCCTGCCGTACCGACCCTCGGTTGCGCGCGCCCAACGCTCGGGTGACGTGCACCCCGGCCCGGGCCACCCGCCAGGCCGCGAGCGCGGAGAGCGCGAGCGGCGCGAGGCTGAGCGAGCCGCCCGCGGTGCGCACCGGCACCCCGTGGCTGAGCAGCCAGCCCGCCGCCGCCACCCGCACCGGGCCGGCCACCGCCAGCGGCCCGGCCTCGGCCGCCTGCAGCAGCACCGCGAACGCCGCCACCGGTACGAACGTGACCACCGCCGCCCAGCCGGCGGCGACCCCGGCGGCCAGCGGCAACGGCGCCCGCCGCGGCCGCCGGTCGTCGGCCGGCCGGCGCGGCGCCGGCGCTGGCTCGGCCGGCCGGTCGGGCTGGACCGACTCCGGCTGCTGAGTCGGCTCCGGCCGGGGCGCGATCGGCACGGTGCGGCGCGCGGCGAGGTGCGCCGCCTCAGCCGCCGCCAGCACCTCTTGCGGGTCGGGCTGGTGAGTCCGTTGGGGGGTGTGATCGCGGGTGGCCATCCCGCTTACTTTCGCACGGTTCCCCGCCAATCCCGGGCATGACATGGCACTTGGCAATTTGCCGGTTTACCTCCTTGTTTGCCCGGAATCTAGATAATCTCGGGACGACGCTCCACCCAGATCGGACGGAGGAGGCAGCTCGTGACGACACCACCACCACCGCCAACCGCGGGGCCACCGCCGGCGGCCGGGGCGGCGCCACAGGGCAAGGACCGGACCATGCTGTGGGGCTGGCTCGGCGTCATCATCGGCCTCATCTGCTGCGGCGTACTCGGCGTCATCTTCGGCGTGCTGTCGCTGCTGGACGCGAACAAGTACGGCAACACCAAGGTGCTCGGGATCGTGGCGATCGCCGCCGGCCTGGTGAACATCATCGTCGGCGGGATCGTCGGCGCCACCGCCGACTGGGACTTCAGCACCAACAACTAGGACACAACTCGGTTGCCGGGCGGCCGTCCGGTCCGGATCATGACCGAGTGACCGCCACCAGCGATCTCAGCTACTGGCGCGTGCTCCGGCTGCGGTCGGTCTCGCCATTGCTCGGCTCGGCACTGTGCTCACGGCTGGCGAGCGAGATCTTCACGGTGGCGATCGTGCTGCACGTCTACGACCGGTTCGACTCACCACCGCTGGCCGGCTGGGTGGTCGCCGCCAGCGCGGTGCCGGGCCTGGTGGTGAGCCCGCTCGCCGGCGCGATCCTGGACCGGTTCGGTCCGGCTCGCGGGATGGTCATCGACGTCGCCACCGCCACCTGCCTGGTCGCCGCGATCGCGCTGGTCGAGCCGGGCGGGACCGGCGGCGCCGCGCTGCTGGTCGGGCTCGCCGCCGGCTACTCGCTCACCCGGCCGCTCAGCCTCGCCGGGTTCCGGACCCTGCTGCCCCGGCTGGTGCCCGAATCCGCCCGCGACCGCGCGAACGCCATCGACATCGGCCTGTACGACGTCACGACGGTCGCCGGCACGGCGCTCGCCGGTGGCCTGTTCGTGCTGCTCGGCGGCAGGGTCACGCTGTTGATCGTGGCTAGCCTGTACGCGGGAGCCGCGCTCGCGCTGCTGCCGGTGCTCGCGAGGCGGGTGCCGGGCGCCGGTGGCCGGGCCCGGTTGCTCACCGCCGCGCTGGACGCGATCTCGTACTCGGTGCGCCATCCGGTGCTGCGTGGACTCGCCGTCTCGTACTCGCTCTACTCGGTCGCCTGGGGCGTGCTGGTGGTGTCGGTGCCGATCGCGGTGGTGGCCGCCACCGGCGGCCAGGTGCGGGAGGACGGCGCGCTGGTGGGCGGGGCGTGGGCGATGGTCGGCATCACCGGCGCGCTCGGCGCGCTGGTGGTCGGCAAGCTGCGCACCGCCGGCCGGGAGCGCCGGTTCATCGCGGTCGGGGTGCTGGTGACCGCGCTCGCGGTCTACCCGGTGATCGGCCACGGCGGGGCGGTCGGGCTGGTCGCCGGCCTGCTGCTGGTCGGGTCGTTCGGGGCGGCGGTGAACGTCGGCGTGCTGACGCTGCGGCAGCGCCGGACCGACCCGGCCATGCTCGGCCGGGTGATCGCGGTCTCGATCAGCCTGAACCTGTTCGGGGAACCGGTCGGGGCGGCGCTCGGCGGTTGGCTCGCCGACCGGGCGCTGCCGCTGGCGCTCGCGGCCGGCGGCGCCGCGGCCGCCGCCGGCGCAATCGCCAGCCTGCTGCTGATCCCGCCGGATCCGCCGGATCGCGAACCCGGGCCCGATCCGGCCGATCGGGCCCGGGCGCGATCGGGCCGGACCTGACCACGCCGCGGTCGAGCCGGGGCGGCCGACTAGCGGCTCATGACCTCGCGCATGAGCGCGGCGCTCTCGGACGGCGTCCGGCCCACCCGCACCCCGGCCGCCTCCAGCGCCACCCGCTTGGCCTCGGCGGTGCCGGAGGAGCCGGAGATGATCGCGCCCGCGTGGCCCATGGTCTTGCCGGGCGGGGCGGTGAAGCCGGCGATGTAGCCGACCACCGGCTTGGTGACGTTCGCCTTGATGAACTCGGCCGCCCGCTCCTCGGCGTCACCACCGATCTCGCCGATCATCACGATCGCGTCGGTGTCCGGGTCGGCCTGGAACGCCGCCAGCGCGTCGATGTGGGTGGTCCCGATCACCGGGTCACCGCCGATCCCGACGCAGGTCGAGAAGCCGATGTCGCGCAGCTCGTACATCATCTGGTAGGTCAGCGTGCCGGACTTGCTGACCAGGCCGATCCGGCCCGGGCCGGTGATGTCGGCCGGGATGATGCCGGCGTTCGACGCGCCGGGCGAGGCGATCCCCGGGCAGTTCGGGCCGATCACCCGGGTGGTGCCGCTGGCCAGCGCGTGCGCCACGAACGCGGTGGTGTCGTGCACCGGGATCCCCTCGGTGATCACGACCACCAGCCCGACCCCGGCATCGATCGCCTCGATCACCGCGGCCTTGGCGAACTTCGGCGGCACGAACACCACCGACACGTCCGCCCCGGTCGCGGCCAGCGCGCTGCGGACATCGCCGAACACCGGCAGCTGCACCCCGTCGAAGTCGACCTGCTGGCCGGCCTTGCCCGGGGTGACGCCGCCGACGATGTTGGTGCCGGCGGCGAGCATCCGCCGGGTGTGCTTGGAGCCCTCGGCCCCGGTCATCCCCTGCACGATGACCTTGGAGTCCTTGGTCAGCCAGATCGCCATCTCTCTTCAGCCCCTCGCCGCTTCCTCAGCTCCTGGCCGCCAGCTCGGCCGCCCGTCGCGCCGCACCGTCCATCGTGTCCACTTGCTCGACCAGCGGGTTGTTCGCGTTGTTCAGGATCGCCCGACCGGCCTCGGCGTTGTTGCCGTCCAGCCGCACCACCAGTGGCTTGTTCACCTGCTCGCCGCGCTGGCTGAGCAGGTCGAGCGCCTGCACGATTCCGTTGGCGACTTCGTCGCAGGCGGTGATCCCGCCGAACACGTTGACGAACACCGACTTGACGTCCGGATCGGACAGTACGATCTCCAGGCCGTTGGCCATCACGGTGGCGTTCGCGCCGCCGCCGATGTCGAGGAAGTTGGCCGGCTTCACGCCGCCGTTGAGCCCCTCCCCGGCGTACGCCACCACATCTAGTGTGGACATAACCAGGCCGGCACCGTTACCGATGATCCCGACCGAGCCGCCTTCGAGCTTGACGTAGTTGAGGTCCTTCTCCTTGGCTCGCTGCTCCAGCGGGTCGACCGCCGACCGGTCGACCAGTGCCTCGTGGTCGGGGTGCCGGAAACCGGCGTTGTCGTCCAGCGTCACCTTGGCGTCCAGGCAGAGCACCCGGCCGTCGGGGGTTCGGGCCAGCGGGTTCACCTCGACCAGCGTCGCGTCCTCGGCGGTGAACGCGCCCCACAGCTTGACCGCGATCTCAGCGATCTGATCGGACACCTCGGCCGGGAAGCCGGCGGTGGCGACGATCTCGCGCGCCTTGGCCTGGTCGACACCGACCGCCGGATCGATCGCGATCTTCGCGACCCGCTCCGGGGTCTCGGCCGCGACCTGCTCGATGTCCATCCCGCCGGCGACGCTGGCGATGCACCGGAAGGTTCGCTCGGCGCGGTCGAGCAGGTAGGAGAAGTAGTACTCCTCGGCGATGTCGGCGGTGTTGGTCAGCATCACCCGCTCGACCCGATGGCCCTTGATGTCCATGCCGAGGATGGCTCGGGCGTGGGCGACCGCCTCGTCGACGCTCTCGGCGAGCTTCACCCCGCCGGCCTTGCCCCGGCCACCGACCTTCACCTGGGCCTTGACGACCACCCGGCCACCGAGCCGCTCCGCCAGCTCGCGGGCCTCCTCCGGGGTCGCCGCCACGCCACCGGGCAACACCGGCAACCCGTGCTTCTCGAACAGGGCACGCCCCTGGAACTCGTACAGGTCCACGTCCGGAGAGCCTAGTCGCTCACCGCCGACCGGACCGCAGCCGGGTCGGCCAGCCACCGGCCGGCAGTGACCCGGTCGGACAAATGCTGGATCGGGTCGTTACCTCCCCCGGCAGCCGTCGTTGAGTAGGACGTCGCCGTACGAGATCGCTCGTCGCGACAGACGGCCGATGCCCTGTCGGTCGAGGGGTGGCGGCGGGGCGTCGTGCATAGAGGGGCCGGGCGTGTGAGGGGTGCGTCCGGCCCCTCCCTCATCGCGTTGGTGGTGCTTATGGTTCGTGGCGATGCCGGGCTCACGCCACTGGTTCGTGGCGGCGGGACGCTTACGCCACGGCGGTGCCGACGTTGGCGCGGACCCACTCGACAATGGACTCCGTGGAAGTACCCGGGGTGAAGATCCGGGCGACCCCGAGCCGCTCCAGCTCGGGAATGTCGGCGTCGGGGATGATCCCGCCGCCGAACACCACGATGTCGCGGGCCTCGCGCTCGGTGAGCAGTTCGATCACCCGGCGGAACAGGGTCATGTGCGCGCCGGAGAGCACGGAGAGCCCGATCGCGTCGGCGTCCTCCTGGAGCGCGGTCTCGACGATCTGCTCTGGAGTCTGGTGGAGGCCGGTGTAGATGACCTCCATGCCGGCGTCGCGCAGTGCGCGGGCGACCACCTTCGCACCGCGGTCGTGCCCGTCCAGGCCGGGCTTGGCGATGACCACCCGGATCCGTGCGCCCATCTTGCCTTCAGCCTTCCGTCCTACCGGTCGCCATCGGCCGGTCGTCGCAACGTTTGAACGAACGGTAACTCGATCCCGGCCGGACCGGCGACGCGGGATACCTACTATCGTGCGATCACGGAGCGTAATTAACGACAATTTCCACAATAGGTCACGGGCTAGGGCCAAAAGCCCCTGGAAGTCGCACGCCGGTCGACTTTTCTTGAGGAGTGCCTTGCGTACCAGCCGGCCCTGTGGTTACGGTGTGCCGGGTGCCCAGCCAGGCGTTCTGTGTGGACAGCGGCTGGCGGGCACAGCGGCTCGGGACACCGCACCAGCTTTGACCGACGACTACGGAGGGTGAGCTTGGACGAGCAATCGTCAGCCCCGGGCCGTTATCGTGGGCGCCGGCGGGTCCCCGTCGCTCCACGCAGTCACTACGCAGCGGTCGTCACGACCGCGATCGTGGGTGCCGGAGTGGTCGCGCTTGGTGCTGGCGCGGCCTTTGACGACGCCAAAGCCAACCCCGCCCTCACCGCCTCCGGGCTGGACCAGGAGCTGCTCGAGCGGGCCGAGGCCGCCGAGCGCGTCGACCGGGCGGAGCGGCAGAGCGAGGGGCTCAACAGCTCGATCGCGGAGGCGCCCGAAACCTGGCTGCTGCCGACCCCCGAGTTCGACGTTTCCTCGCCGTACGGTGAGCGGTGGGGCCGGCTGCACGGCGGGGTCGACCTGGCGGTGCCGCTCGGCACGCCGGTGTACGCGATGAACTCCGGCACGGTGGTGCTCGCCCGCTGGCACGGCGGCTACGGCTACGCGGTGATCATCGATCACGGCAACGGCGAGCAGACCCTCTACGGCCACAACTCCAGCCTGCTGGTCTCGGAAGGGCAGCAGGTTGACGCTGGCGACCGGATCGCGCTGGCCGGGAACACGGGTTACTCGTTCGGGCCGCACATCCACCTCGAGGTCCACATCAACGGCGAGGCGATCGACCCGATTCCGTGGCTGCGCGAGCGCGGCGTCGACCTGGTCGCCGGGACCGACCCGCTCTACACCGGCTGACCGGCTCCGGCTGAGCGGTCCAGCCACCCCGCGCAACCCCCGGACCGCGCCCGAACCGCTCGGCTGCGCCGGTGACCGCCCAAAGCTCGACACCCACCGCCGACTGAATTGCCGAGCTTGGCCCGATTTATCACCAGCCATGAACCGCTCCGCCATCACCCAACTGCGCCAGCTGTCCGGATAGTTCTTGCTTGTTGCAACAACAAAGTCATCTGGCTCACACCGGCCATTGTGACCGTCGACACTCCACAGTAAGAGAACTTTGCGGTAGGAACTTGGGAAAACTGGGCGAATCAACGGGCCACAAACCGGGCTTGGTCACCCTCTGTCACCGCCCCTCAGAAACGCACCCAGGCTGGCTCCTCACTATTGAGGCTTCCGTGTACCCCCCACCGGAGGTTGTCCCCCGTGCTGGAGAAAGTGCTGGATGCGTTCCACCGCACGCTGGATCGCACCCTGGAGGAACTGAACCGCACCGAGATCCCCGACCGGGTCAACATCGTCCGGCACCGGGTCGCGTCCCGGGTGGACCGTCTGCAGCCGCTTACTGGGCGTAGTCGAGCCATCGTCGCGGCCGGTGCCGCGGCAGCGGTGCTCGGGCTCGGCACGCTCGCCGCGAACGCGGCGGTGACCGACGAGCCGTCGACTGACGTGGCAGCCGCCCCGGAAGTCACCGAAGCGCCCGTGGACGAGCGGGCGGCCGAGGCGGAGCGGACCGACCGGGGCGAGCGCTCCGAGCCGGCCCGCGAGGCGGAGCAGAAGGCGGAGGCGCCGCAGGAGTCGCCGGAGCCGAGCCCGACCGAGACCGAGGAAGCCGAGCCGGAGCCGGAACCGGAACCGGAGCCGGCCGAGACCGAACAGGCCGAGGAGGCGAGCGCCGAGGAGACGCCCGACTGGGTGCACCCGATGCCGGGCGCATCGACCACCTCCTGCTACGGCCAGCGGTGGGGCGCCCTGCACGCTGGCGTCGACCTCGCCGCACCGGCCGGTACGCCGATCAAGGCGGCCGGTGCCGGGACCGTGACCGACGCCGGCTGGGTGTTCAGCGGCTACGGCATCTCCGTGGTGATCGACCACCACAACGGCGTCTTCACCCACTACGCCCACATGTCGGACACGGCGGTGTCGCCTGGTGACAGCGTCTCGCCGGGGCAGACCATCGGGTTCGAGGGCTCGACCGGTGACTCCACCGGGCCGCACCTGCACTTCGAGGTGCACAACGGGATGTGGAACCAGATCGAGCCGACCAGCTGGATGCGTGACCGCGGCGTCACGATCGGTGGCTGCTGATCCCACTCACCCCCCTGGAAAGCGATCTTGGGCTGGTGGGGCCCCGTCCCGTCCGGGTCCCGCCAGCCCAGGATCGTGTGGAGGAGCCGCGGCTACAGCTTCTCGATCGGCGCGTGCCGGAGCACGATCCACAGCACCTGATCGCCGAAGTCGATCTGCGCCTGGGCACGCGCGCCGTTGCCCTGCACCGCGAGCACCCGGCCCATCCCGTACCGCTGGTGGTTGACCCGGTCGCCGGCCGCGAACGCCGGCACCGACGGCAGGTCGGCCGCGGTCTTCAGGCCGGTGCCGTCGACCCCGAGCTTGGCGGCGAGCTCGGCACCGCGGGCGGACCCGCCGGAGCTCTCCCGGCGCCGGCCACCGACCCCGCCCCAGGAGGTGGCCGCGTCGGCCGTCCGCTCCCAGTGGATCAGCTCCTCCGGCAGCTCGCCCAGGAACCGGGACGGCGGGTTGTACTGCGGCTGTCCCCAGGCTGACCGGGTGAGTGCCCGCGTGACGTACAGCCGCCGCTGCGCGCGGGTGACCCCGACGTACGCCAGCCGCCGCTCCTCCTCCAGCTCCTGCTGGTCGCCGAGCGACCGGAGGTGCGGGAACACCCCGTCCTCCAGGCCGGTCAGGAAGACCACCGGGAACTCCAGCCCCTTGGCCGTGTGCAGGGTCATCAGCGTGACCACGCCGGCCTGGTCGGGATCGGCCGGGTCCGGCACCTCGTCGGCGTCGGCGACCAGCGACACCTGCTCCAGGAACCCGGTCAGGGTCGGCTCGACGTCCTCGGTCGCCTCGATCCGCTCGGTGTACTCCCGGGCCACGCTCACCAGCTCCTGCAGGTTCTCCACCCGGCCGGCGTCCTGCGGGTCGGTGCTCTCCTCCAGGCTCGCCAGGTAGCCGGTGCGGTGCAGCACCGCCTCCAGCACCTCCTCGGGCCGGGCGGTGGTGGCCAGCTCGGCCAGCTCGTCGAGCAGCGCCACGAACTCGGCGCACGCGTTGGCGGCGCGGGTGGAGATGCCGGGAGCCTCGGCGGCGCGCCGCAGCGCCGCACCGAACGAGATCCGTTCGCGCTGGGCGAGCGCCGCCACCGACGCCTCGCCTCGGTCACCGATCCCGCGCCGCGGCGTGTTCAGGATCCGCCGTACGCTCACCGTATCGTCCACGTTGGTCACAGCGCGCAGGTACGCAAGGGCGTCGCGCACCTCTCGCCGTTCGTAGAACCGGACCCCACCGACCACTTTGTACGGCAAGCCGAACCGGATGAAGATTTCCTCGAACACCCGGGACTGGGCGTTGGTCCGGTAGAACACCGCCACGTCGCCGAACCGGGCCTCGCCGGCATCGGTGAGCCGCTTGATCTCGCGGGCGATCCAGTCCGCCTCGGCGTGCTCGGTGTCGGCCACGTAGCCGACGATCGGCTCACCGCGACCGTGCTCGCTCCACAGTCGCTTCGGTTTGCGGCCACTATTGCGGTCGATGACGGCGTTCGCCGCGTTGAGGATGGTCTGGGTGGAGCGGTAGTTCTGCTCCAGCACGATCGTCCGGGCATCCGGGTAGTCGCGCTCGAACTCGAGGATGTTGCGGATGGTCGCGCCCCGGAACGCGTAGATCGACTGGTCGGCGTCGCCGACCACACACAGCTCCGCCGGTGGCGGATCGGTCGCGTCGGCCGGCCCGACCAGCTCGCGCACCAGCACGTACTGCGCGTGGTTGGTGTCCTGGTATTCGTCCACCAGCACGTGCCGGAACCGGCGCCGGTACTTCTCCGCCACCTCCGGCTTCGCCTGTAGCAAGTGGACGGTGGTCATGATGAGGTCGTCGAAGTCGAGCGCTTGCGCGTCGCGCAGCCGCCGCTGGTAGAGCGGATAGACCTCGGCGAGCACCCGTTGCTGCGGGCCCTTCGCCAGGTTCGCGAAGTCGTCCGGGTCGATCAGCTCGTTCTTCAGGTTGCTGATCTCGGCCGCCAGTTGCCGCGGTGAGTAGCGCTTCGGGTCGAGGTCGAGCTCGCGGGCGACCAGCTGGATCAACCGGCGGGAGTCGTCGGCGTCGTAGATCGAGAACGATGACTTGAGGCCGGCGTGCTCGTGCTCGGCTCGCAGGATCCGGACGCACGCGGAGTGGAAGGTGGACACCCACATCGGCCGGACCCGGCCGCCGACCAGCGCCGCCACCCGCTCTTTCATCTCGCCGGCCGCCTTGTTGGTGAACGTGATCGCGATGATCTGGCCGGGGTGGACGTCGCGCGCCGCCAGCAGGTAGGCGATCCGGTGGGTCAGCACCCGGGTCTTGCCGGAGCCGGCTCCCGCCACGATCAGCAACGGCGACCCGACGTGGGTGACCGCTGCCGCCTGCGGCCCGTTCAGCCCGGCCAGCAGCGCCTCCGGGTCCGGCTTCGACCGCCGCCGCGACTCCGGCCCCGATTCAGCGGCGTCCGGCGTGGTTTCGACCGGTTCCGGCGTGGTTCCAGCCGTGGCCGCCGGCGCGGGTTCGGCCGCCTCCGGGGCGGGTTCGGGCGCGTCTGGCGGGTTTTCGGTCATCGCCTGCATCGCCCGCGAGTCTATGCCGCGCAACCGACACCGCCGAGCCCCCACGCAGGCGGGGTCAGATGCGCGGCCGTCCCAGATCGTGAGGCGGTGGTTTGCGCCCCGGCGGGGGTGTGGCATACTCGACGCCGTGATCGGTAGCGCGACCTTCTACTTTTTTTACGGCTCCGGGAGTCCGGCAGCCGTAGGTCCCGCCTGATCCGACCAGACCTACCAAGCCCCGGGCTCCCGGCCCGGGGCTTTCGGCGCTCCGGGCTCGGGAACAGCGGGACCCGACCGCCAAGGAGCACCCGATGACCGTAGTCACCACCTCCGACCAGCCGAGCGCACCCGCCTCGGCCGAGGTTGAGATCGCGCGCCTGCGCCAGCGGATCGACGAGATCGACCAGACCCTGATCTCGCTGTGGCAGGAGCGAGCATCGCTGTCCCAGCAGGTCGGCGCCGCCCGGGTGGCGGCCGGCGGGACCCGGCTCGCGTTGGCCCGGGAACGGGAGATCCTGGACCGGTTCCACCGGGAACTCGGGCCGATCGGCACTCAGCTCGCGCTGCTGATCCTGCGCGCCGGTCGCGGCCCGCTCTAACCGTCGCCAGCGGTCGGTCCCCGGCCGACCGCCGCCAGCCCCGCCGCGAGGGCCGCCCGAGTCGATCATGGATGTTCGCGGCGACCCGCCGAAGCATCCCATGATCGCGGCGAGAACGTGCCGAACGGGCAGAACTCAGATCAACCGGCGGTCGGCGGCCCAGCGGGACAGCTCGTACCGGTTGGACATCTGCAGCTTGCGCAGCACGTTCGAGACGTGGGTCTCCACCGTCTTGATGGAGATGAACAGCTCCTTGGCGATCTCCTTGTAGGCGTAGCCGCGCGCGAGCAGCCGCAGCACCTCGCGTTCCCTGGTGGTGAGCTGGTCCAGCTCCGGATCGGCCACCGGCGCGTCCGGTCGGGCCGCGAACGCGTCCAGCACGAACCCGGCCAGCCTCGGGCTGAACACCGCGTCGCCGTCGGCGACCCGGCGGATCGCCGACGCCAGGTCCGCCGAGGAGATGCTCTTGGTGACGTAGCCCCGGGCACCCGCGCGGATCAGCCCGATCACGTCCTCGGCCGCGTCCGAGACCGACAGCGCCAGGAACCGCACCGGCGAGCCCGGTCCGAGCTCCTGCCGGGTCGCCTCCAGCACCGCCCGGCCACCGCCCTCCGGCATGTGCACGTCGAGCAGCACCACATCCGGCTTGAGCGTCTTGATCTGCCGGATCGCGTCCGGCACCGTGCTCGCCTCGCCGACCACCTCGACGCCGCGCGGCTGGCCGGGCTCCCCGGTCTCGGTCACCCCCGACGTCACCTGTCCGGCCAGCTCCGCCCGTACCCCCGCGCGAAACATCGCGTGGTCATCCACCAGGAACACCCGCAGGGGCGGCCCAGCTGGGGTCGGGGCACCGTCGTCAGTCATGCAGATCCATCCTTCCGCTCCGCCTTCCGCGCCACCGCCAGCGGCATGGTAAGCCGCACCTCGGTGCCCTCCCCGGGGGTACTGATGATCTCCGCCCGACCGCCGTGCCGCTCCATCCGGCCGATGATCGACCCGCGCACGCCGTGCCGGCTCGGCTCCACCGTCCCCGGGTCGAACCCCACCCCCCGGTCCCGGACGAACACGCTCACCTGGTCGGACTCCACCTCAGCGTAGAGCGAGACCGTGCTGACCTGGGCATGTCGGGCCGCGTTCACCAGCGCCTCCCGGGCCGCCGCGACCAGTGCCCGGATCCGGTCGCTGGTGTCGGCGTCGCCGACCACCACCACCTCGACGTTGATCGCGTACGCGTCCTCGACCTCGCCGGCGACCTCCTCCAGCGCCGCGGCGAGCTTCTCGGTCGGCGAACCGGTCGGCTTGTAGAGCCAGTTGCGCAGGGTCCGCTCCTGGGCCCGGGCCAGCCGGTGGGCGGTTGACCCGGCGGCCACGCTGCGCTGGATCAGCGCCAGCGTGTGCAGCACCTGGTCGTGCACCATCGCGGCGAACTCCGCCCGCTCCTGCTCCCGGATCCGGGCCTCCCGCTCTTCCCGCAGCGCGCCGAACATCCGCCACAGCACCGGTGCCGCGACCAGCCCCACGCCGGTGAGCGCCAGCAGCGCGAACAGCAGCCCGTTGATCACCGCCGCCAGGCTGGCACCGCCGACCGGCGCGTACAGCGCGGCCAGCCCGATCGTCCCGCCGGTGATCAGGACGCCGCCGCCGATGAACCGCAGCAGGTACGCGCGGCGGCCGGTCTCGGTGAGCATCGCGCTCAGCCACGGGCTGCCCGGCACCGGGCCGGTACCACCGGCCTCGCCACCGCGCCGGCCGAGCCCGCCGGTGAGCTGCCAGATGATCCCGGCACCGACCGCGATCAGCGCGAACAGCCAGCCCAGTGCAGCGGTCGCCGGCTGGTTGCCGAAGATCAGCTCGCGGACGATCAGCACCCCGACCGCGACCGCGGCGTACCCGATCAGCTGGAGAAACCGGCCCCGGACCGGCAACCGCTGCTCGGGCGCGGCCGGCAGCACCGCCCAGAACACCGCGTACAGCAGCGCGCCGAGCCCGTTGAACGCGAGCAGCACGACGAACGCCGCCCGGACCACCACCACCCGGATCCCCAGGTGGGTGGCGATGCCGGCGGCGACACCGCCGAGCAGCCGCTCGTGCCGCCGCCGGTACAGCCGCGGCGTCACGACCTGCGTGGCGGTGGGCGTTGCCGTCTTGATCTCCACTCCAACCCGTCGGTCCTGCGTTACCGCTCGATCGTCACACGCTGAGCCGGTTGCTGGCCACGCTCCCGTCCCGGACATTCCCACGACTCCACAGCTCAGGGTTTGGTCAGGGTCGAGTCCTGAGGTAACTAGGGTGGCGAGCGCGGGAGGATCGCAGCATGAGCGAGGACCGGACCCGGGACTCCGTGCCGTTCGCCGCCCGGCACGGGTTGGTGCGCCCGCTGCAGGGTCGGTACGTGGCGGGCGTGTGCGCGGCGCTGGCGAAGGCGACCCGGACCGACCCGGTGCTGTGGCGGGTGGGGCTGGCGGTGCTGATCTGCTTCGGCGGCGTCGGCGCACTGATCTACCTGCTGACCTGGTTGCTGACCCCGGAGGAGGGCGACACCGCCTCGCCCGCCGAGGCGATGATCGGCCGGGGCCAGTCGAACACCTCCCCGGTGCTCACCGGCGCGCTCGGGTTGATCGTCGCCGGGTTGCTGATCTTCGTCCTGTCTCGACCGCAGTACCTGGTGCTCGGCGGGGCGGTGGTGCTCGCCATCGCGCTCTTGATCAACAAGGTGAGCAACGAACCGCCACCGACCGGTCCGCCACCCGGCGACCCGCCGGCGGGCGGCCCGACCCCGCCACCGACCGACGCCCCACCGGCCGACGCGCCGCCGGCTGGCCCGGTGCCGGCGGACGGGCTGGCGGCCACCCCGACCGACCGGCCGCCAGCCGACGCGGTGCCGGCCGCGACCGGCGGCGGCGACACCGTCACCGAGCCGGTGCGCGCCGCGGCGGCCGAGCCGGCCGGTGCCAGCGCGACCGACCCGGCCAACGCAACCGAGCCGGCCGGCGCGACCGAGCCGGGTACCACGCTCACCGAGCCGTGGCAGCAGCCCACCCGACCGATCCCGCCCGCCTCGCCGCTGCCGTCGCTGCAACCGCCGCCGTTC